>JBBQVL010000177.1:0-1535 GCA_038211615.1 Hyphomicrobiales bacterium | reverse complement strand
GCGGCCCCCTTGCCGCCCCGGTCGCGCGCCTCGGCTTTCAGAACGCTCGTCTGAGCCATCGGTCGCACTCCTGAGTGAAAAAGCGAAAAGGCCGCCGAAGCGGCCAGATCGTGCGCCGCCTCCAAGGGTGTCTGGCGCACGGGCCGGCTTATAGGGGAGCCAGCGGAAAAACGCAAATGCCACGCAGGCGCCCTCGCACCCGGCCGCCGGATTGACAACGAGGAGGCTGTCCAGCCTAAATGCGGCATGGGGAATGCGATCTCCCCACGAGGCGACATGCCCAAGAATCGCGTCCCACTCCCAAGGAGGACGCACGCATGTCGTCAATCAATACTATTTCGCCCGAAAAGCTCGCTCGCCTCATCGGCACCCCGCATTGTCCTGTGATCGTAGACGTACGCGACGACGATGACTTTGCCGCCGATCCGCGATTGGTTCCGGCTTCGCTGCGGCGTCCGTCTGTAGAACCGTGGCGCTGGGAGGGCGATGTCGGGGTCCGCTCTGCCATCATCATCTGCCAGAAAGGCCTGAAGCTCAGCCACGGGGTTGCCGCCTGGCTGCGGCACGCGGGGCATGCGGCCGAAAGTCTCGAAGGCGGGTATCTGGCCTGGGTGGGCGCCGGCCTGCCCGTCATTCCCGCCGACAAGTTGCCGCCGCGTGACCCCGTGGGGCGTACGGTTTGGGTTACGCGCGAGCGGCCCAAGATCGACCGCATCGCCTGCCCGTGGCTCATCCGTCGGTTCGTCGATCCTGACGCGGTCTTTCTCTTCGTTGCGCCGGCGGAGGTGACGGCGGTCGCCGAGCGCTTCTCCGCAACGCCGTTCGACGTGGAGAATGTCCACTGGTCGCATCGCGATGCTTCCTGCACTTTCGACCTCATGGTCGAGGAATTCGGACTGGGCACCGATGCGCTCCGCCGTCTCGCGACGCTGGTGCGCGGCGCAGACACGGCGCGGCTCGACCTTGCACCGGAGGCGGCCGGGTTGCTCGCCGTCTCGCTTGGGCTATCGCGGATGTTTGCGGATGACCTCGAGCAGCTCAAGGCTGGTCTCCTGCTCTACGACGCATTTTACCGCTGGTGCCGCGATGCGACCGGCGAGACTCACAACTGGCCGAACCGGCGTCCCGCCGCCTGAGATGGACAAAACCTCCGCCGGGCCGACCGCTCCGATCCCGCCCGCGCCGCGCGATTCGATTCCAGAGGTTTCGTTTCGCGAGGCGCTGCGCGTCTGGCTGAAGATCGGCCTTGTCAATTTCGGCGGGCCGGCGGGGCAGATCGCGCTCATGCACCGCGTCCTCGTGGAGGAGAAGCGCTGGATCGACGAGGCGCGCTTCATGCACGCGCTCAACTACTGCATGCTCCTCCCCGGACCCGAGGCGCAGCAGCTCGCGACCTATGTCGGCTGGCTGCTGCACGGGGTGCGGGGAGGCATCGCGGCTGGCGTGCTCTTCGTGCTCCCCGGCTTCGCCGTGCTGCTTGCGCTCAGCATCGCCTACGTGACGCTCGGCGACCTCGCTGTCGTGCAGGGCCTGCT
>JBBQVL010000176.1:0-1667 GCA_038211615.1 Hyphomicrobiales bacterium | reverse complement strand
CCGGACACGCTCGCGGCCGCCCGTTCCGGCTAGTCTCAGTGGGGCGCCGAGGCGAGGCGCGGCGGGCGGGCCCGCGCGCCCGCTCACGAGCCCTTGGTCCCCCGCCTCTCTGCCTGCCGGCCATACCGGGATGACAGAGGTTGAGGGCTCCTAAGGCGCGCCGGCGCGCGTGCCGGCCGGCGACCTGGTGATCTTCGCCAACTCCTCCTCGAGATCCTGCATTTCCGTCCCGCCGGCCATCATGTTGGTGACCTCTTCGCGTGTGACGTCGCCCTTCGAGAAGAACCCCATCGAGCGCCCGCGATTGAGGAGCAGGAAGCGGTCGCCGACCGGGAAGGCGTGCTGGACGTTGTGCGTGATGAGGATCACCGCCAACCCGTCGGCGCGCGCCTGCGCCACGTAGCGGAGCACCATCGAGGCCTGCTTCACGCCGAGCGCCGAGGTCGGCTCGTCGAGGATCAGCACGCGCGCCCCAAAATAGACAGCGCGGGCGATCGCCACGCACTGCCGCTCGCCGCCCGAGAGCGTGCCCACCGCCTGGTGCGGATCGCGGATGCGGATGCCGATCCGCGCCATCTCCTCGCGCGTGGCGGCCTCCGCGAACTTCTTGTTGAAGCGCTGCCACGGACCCCAGCCGAGCACCGGCTCGCGGCCCATGAAGAAGTTCCGCATGATCGACATCAGCGGCACCGTCGCGAGGTCCTGGTAGACGGTGGCGATGCCGCGATCCAGCGCGTCGCGCGGGCTGGAGAAATGCACCGGCTGCCCGTCGAGGAACATCTCTCCGTTGTCGGGACGGTGCACGCCGGAAAGAATCTTGATCAGCGTCGACTTGCCCGCGCCATTGTCGCCGAGCAGGCAGCAGACCTCGCCCGCCCGCACCTCGAGCGAAATGCCTTCCAGCGCGATCACCGAGCCGAAATGCTTGGAGACGTTGCGAAGCTCGACGATCGGCTGCGCCTCGGCGCTCATCTCGCCTCCGTCACCTTGCGCCGGATGAAATTGTTGAAGAGCACCGCAATCAGCACCATCGAGCCGAGGAAGACCTTGAACCAGTCCGTGTCGATGCCGGTGTAGAAGATGCCCATCTGCACGAGGCCGAAGATCAGCGCGCCGAAGGCGGCGCCGATCGCCGAGCCGTAGCCGCCGGTCAAGAGGCAGCCGCCGATGACCGCGGCGATGATCGCCTCGAACTCCTTCTGCGTGCCGCGCAGCGTGTCGGCGGAGCCGACGCTCAGAACCTGGATCGTGGCGAAAAGAGTCGCTGCGAAAGCGGTCAGGATGAAGAGGATGATCTTCACCCGCGCCACTGGCACGCCGATGTTGCGCGCCGCGTTCGGATCGCCGCCGACCGCGAAGATCCAGTTGCCGAAGCGCGTGTTGAGCAGCACCCAGGTGGCGACGGCAGTAATGCCGAGCCACCAGAGCACCGACGCCGGTACGCCCGGCACGTCCGGCAGGCCGTCGGGCCGAAGCCCGATCACGCCGACATTGCCGAGCCACTGGAAGAATCCGCCGAAGGCGTTGCCGGCGAAGAGGCTCACGATGAAGCTCCCCTTCATGTCGTCCGCGACGATGTAGGGGATCTGCGTCCGCCCGGTGATGCCGCGCGTCACCGCCAGCGTCAGCCCGCGCAGGATGAAGAGGAAGGCGAGCGTGACGATGAA
>JBBQVL010000175.1:0-1819 GCA_038211615.1 Hyphomicrobiales bacterium | reverse complement strand
CCACGAGCTCGCGCGCCTGCAGCGCCGCAACGACCGCGGGATCGGCGGCGCGCATCAGATGACCTGCACCGCGTCGATACTGACCGACGTGGTCGAGCCCTGCGTGTTCGGGTCGTAGCCGCCCGGCACGATGCGCATCTCGGCGGCTGGCAGCGCCAGGCTCACGACATTGTTCGCCGCCGCGCCGGGACGGATCTGCGGGGTGACGAAGAACTGCGGGGTGACGCCGCTCCCGTTCGCCGTCACCGTCGCGTCGACGACCTGGTGCAGGGCGCGGCTCGGGGCGCTGCCGTAGTCGAAGGCGACGAAGTCCCCGCGGGTCAGCACGTAGCCCGCCGGCAGCCACTTCAACGAAAGCCGCCGGTTGTCGGCGTTGACCGAGTTGATCTTCACCGCGCTCGCGCCGAGGACGGCGCCGGTGGGATCGGCGTAGGGATAGGGCGCGTTCGGCTTCCAGACGTAGAACGTGCCGATCTGGTCTTCGATGTCGCCGATCAGCGCCATCGCCTGGCGATCCTCGCGGTGTGTTAGCGCCGCGCACTGGATGCGCGCCCGCCAGAGGGCTGGCCGCAGATCCTTCACCCGGATCACGCCGTTGGCCTGGCCGGACTGCTCGCGCCCCCGTTCCAGGACGAACCGGACGCTCGTCACCGGCAGCGCGTTCATGAGGTCGGTCGTGGGCATCAGAGCAGCCTGTCCTGCCTGGCGCGCCGGATCAGGTCGGGGAGCTGTTCGCGCCAGCGCTGGTCGCGGCGATCGAGTTCGGCGTCGAGCGCGGCGACGGTCGAGCTGTCGGCGTTGCCGGCGACGTTGATGTGGGTCGTCGGAGCGAAGTGAACCGGAGCCGCGTCGGACGATCCCGCGGATGTGCGCCAGGCGACCGGCCCGGCGTAGCCGCCTGCCATGAAACCACGAGGGCTTCCGCCACCGTTGATCGCTTCCAGCAGCGGCCGATAGCGACGCGTCGCGGCGGCGTTCACTACGTACTCCTCGCGATGCACTACGCCGGCCACCTGGTGGTGAGGTCCGCTCCCGGTCCATCCGCCTGTATCGAAGTGTCCGATGCCGCCATGCCCGAGCGGTGCGCCGCCCGGCAAGACGCCGCCGAAGCCGGAGCCGAATGCCGAGGTCAGCATGCTGAGGAGCTTGTTGATGGCAGCATCGAGCGCCATGCCTTCGAGCCGCTCCGCCAGGCGGCCGAACGCGTTGGTGACGGCGTCGATCGGCTTCACGCCGTTCTGCAGGTCGCGAAGGAGGGAGTTGCCGAACTCATGCGCGAGATCGCCGGCGGTGCGCAGTCCTTCGTTGATGCGCAGCTGCCGCGCCTCGAAGTCCTGCATGTGGGCGGCGAGATCGTCGCCGTAGATGCCGCGGAGCCGGGAGGCGATGTCCTGATCGGCGCCGGAGCGGAAGATCTGCGACCGCTCGAAGCCGATGTCGTTGCGAAGGCTCGCGGTGGCCTGCAGCTGGATCAGCTTGCCGATCTCAGCAGCCTTCTGCTGGATGAGCGCGATCTCACGCTCGTCGACGGCCACGCCGGCGTCAGCCGCAGCGCGGCGGACGGCCGCGAGCTGCTGATGTTCGAAGCGCAGCCGCGCCACCTCGCCGGCGCTCTTGCCGATCACGTCGAGGTCGAGCTGAGCAGAGGCGACCGCCTCGTCGTAGGCGCTGACGCGGTGCCGCAGCGCCTCGGACAGCTCGAACTCGGCGCGCGCCCGCGCGATCGCGCCGGCCTGCGCGATGCGCAGTTCCGCTTCCTCGGCGGTCAGCGCCTGGCCGGTGAGGGAGATGCGCTCCTTTAGCGCGGCTGCGGCTTCCC
>JBBQVL010000174.1:0-1822 GCA_038211615.1 Hyphomicrobiales bacterium | reverse complement strand
CCACGAGCTCGCGCGCCTGCAGCGCCGCAACGACCGCGGGATCGGCGGCGCGCATCAGATGACCTGCACCGCGTCGATACTGACCGACGTGGTCGAGCCCTGCGTGTTCGGGTCGTAGCCGCCCGGCACGATGCGCATCTCCGCGGCCGGTAGCGCGAGGCTCACGACATTGTTCGCCGCCGCGCCGGGACGGATCTGGGGCGTGACGAAGAATTGCGGCGTGATCCCGCTCCCGTTCGCGGTCACCGTGGCGTCGATGACCTGGTGCAGCGCTCGGCTTGGTCCGCTGCCATAGTCGAAGGCGAGGAAGTCTCCACGCGTCAGCACGTAGCCCACCGGGAGCCCCTTCAGCGAAAGCCGCCGGTTGTCGGCGTTGAGCGAGTTGATCTTCACCGCGCTCGCGCCGAGCACCGCGCCGCTTGGGTCAGCGTAGGGATAGGGCGCGTTCGGCTTCCAGACGTAGAAGCTCCCGATCTGGTCTTCGATGTCGCCGATGAGCGCCATCGCCTTGCGGTCCTCCAGGTGCGTCAGCGCCGCGCACTGGATGCGCGCCCGCCAGAGCGCCGGCCGGAGGTCCTTGGTTCGGATGACGCCGTTAGCCTGGCCGGACTGTTCGCGGCCCCGCTGCAGAATGAAGCGTACGCTCGTCACCGGCAGCGCGTTCATGAGGTCGGTGGAGGGCATCAGACCAGCCCATCCTGCCTGGCGCGCCGGATCAGATCGGGAAGCTGGTCGCGAATGCGCTGGTCGCGGCGCTCGAGCTCGGCATTGAGCGCGCTTACGGTTGAGCTGTCGGCGTTGCCGGCGACGTTGATGTGGGTCGTCGGGGCGAAGTGGATGGCCGGGGCGTCTGGTGATCCCGCGGGAGGGCGCCACGCGACGGGGCCGGCGTAGCCGCCCGCCATGAAGCCGCGCGGGGCGCCGCCGCCATTGATCGCTTCGAGCAGCGGCCGGTAGCGGCGCGTCGCGGCGGCGTTCACAACGTATTCCTCGCGGTGCACGACGCCCGCCACTTCGTGACGCGGGCCGCTGCCCGTCCAGCCGCCGGTATCGAAATGCCCGATGCCGCCATGCCCAAGCGGCGCGCCTCCCGGCAGGACGCTTCCCCCGAAGCCGGAGCCGAACGCCGAAGCTAGCATGCTGAGGAGCTTGTTGATGGCGGCATCGAGCGCCATCCCTTCGAGCCTCTCGGCCAGGCGGCCGAACGCATTGGTGACGGCGTCGATCGGCTTCACGCCGTTCTGCAGATCGCGCAGGAGCGAACTGCCGAACTCGTGGGCGAGATCGCCGGCGGTGCGCAGTCCTTCGTTGATGCGCAGCTGCCGCGCTTCGAAGTCCTGCATGTGGGCGGCGACGTCGTCGCCGTAGATGCCGCGGAGCCGGGAGGCGATGTCCTGATCCGCGCCGGAACGGAAGATCTGCGACCGCTCGAAACCTATGTCGCTGCGAAGGTTCGCGCCGGCTTGCAGCTGGATCAGCTTGCCGATCTCGGCAGCCTTCTCGTGGATGAGCGCGATCTCCCGCTCGTCGACGGCCACGCCCGCATCAGCGGCGGCACGGCGGACGGCCGCCAGCTGCTGATGCTCGAAGCGCAGCCGCGCCACCTCGCCGGCACTCTTGCCGATCACGTCGAGATCGAGCTGGGCGGAGGCGCCCGCCTCGTCGTAGGCGCTGACACGACGCCGCAGCGCCTCGGACAGCTCGAACTCGGCGCGCGCCCGCGCGATCGCGCCGGCCTGCGCGATGCGCAGTTCCGCTTCCTCGGCGGTCAGCGCCTGGCCGGTGAGGGAGATGCGCTCCTTTAGCGCGGCTGCGGCTTCCC
>JBBQVL010000173.1:0-2311 GCA_038211615.1 Hyphomicrobiales bacterium | reverse complement strand
CCTGCTCACCGAACTCTTCGACAAGAACGCCGCGTGGCATACACCCGGGCGTTCCCCGTTCGCCGGTTCCAGAGAGGGCCGCGACGCGATTCTCGCGCATCTCGAAAGATACGGGCGCGAGACGGCGGGCAGTTTCAGGGCGGAATTGCACTACGTCCTCGCCGACGCCGAAGGCCACGTCGTCGGCGTGCATCGGAACGCCGGAGAGCGGGGCGGCAGGCGGCTCGATGTAATGTGCGCGATCGTCTTCAAGGTCGAGAACGGCCGCTGCGTCTCCGGCAGGGAGCACGTCTTTGACCTCCACACCTGGGACGAATTCTGGTCGTAGAACCTGCCGCGAAGCCACCTCGCAGAAATCCGGTCGAACGCACCAATTCAACTCAAGCAGCGAAGGAAAAAGCCCGTGAAATACATGCTCAGCTGGAATGAACGTCCGCAAGGATCGCCGATCGAATACGAGAATGCGCAGAAGCGGATTCTCGAGGTCTTCACGCAGTGGAAGGCGCCCGACAGCTTCAAGATCGAGGCGTTCGTCATCCGCGTCGGCGACTGGGGCGGCTACATGCTGCTCGACTGCGATGAGCCACTGGCGGTGCACAAGTTCTGCTCGATGCTGCCATCCTTCGTCTTCGAGGCGCGTCCGGTCGTCCCAGTGATGGACGCGGTGCGCGTCGAACTCGAAGCGATGGCCTTCCGCGACGGCCTGAAAGCAAAATAACATTCGTCCGCGGAGGGCAACGCCGGGCGATCTCCTCCGCGGGCACGCAACCATCGAGCCGGCGCCCCTTTGACTTGGCCAAGCCGCGCGCCGCTCCTTGAGGCCGCGAATTACCGGCTTGCCGGCGTGTGGATCAGATGACTGCCTTGGGAGGCGTTCCTGGACCGCTGGGATCGCCCGCAAGCGCGCTTCTTCCTCGACCCGCCCTATCAGGGCTCCTAGCACTATTACGGCCGGGGAATGTTCTCCATTACGCCCTCCTCGCCAAGCGCTTAAGATGGCTTCAAGGGCGCTTTATCATGACCGTGGACGACGCGCCGGAACTCCGTCGCACCTTCCGCGCCTTCTCGATCGAGGCCGCTGAGGTGAGCTACTTCATCGGGGAGCACGGCAAGCCTGCTGGCGAGTTCATCGTCACGCCCGCGGGATAGTCCCTCGCCGGTCGGAAATCCGGATGTAGTACGCTGGGAATGGGCCAAGTTCTGCGTCGGTTGACGTGTTCTCGAAGACATAAAAGCCACTGGTAGTGGCTGTGCTCACCGCGCCATTCCGAAGGGACGAGGCGACGTCAAAGTCGGGTGAAGTGGTAGCCGTTCCGAACGAGGCTTCTGCCTGGTTCACCATCAAGAGGGCGGCCACAACGATCGCTTTCGGTCCCATGGACGCTTAGGTCGGGGCGATTGCTACAGAATCAAGTGTCCCGCGCTCCAAAACCAAGTGTCCCGCTACAACGCAACGATCACCCGGTTGCCGCCGATTGACAGCGCCCCGCCCTTCTCTTAGATGCGAATAATTCGCATTTGCAGGAAGGTCATGCGCGGCGATCCATCGACTCCGGCACGAGCCGCGGCCCTTTCCGGCTGGCGCGAAGAGCGCGGCGCGCCGGCGCTTGCCGAGGTGCATCATTCGATCGGGGTTCGGGCCGGCGCGCCGATATGGCAGCGGGCGCTGGTCTTTCTCGGCCCCGGCTATCTCGTCGCGGTCGGCTACATGGACCCAGGCAACTGGGCGACCTCGCTCGCCGGGGGGTCGCGCTTCGGCTACACGCTGCTTTTCGCCGCGCTCGTCTCCAGCCTGATGGCGATCGTCCTGCAATCCCTTTGCGCGCGGCTCGCCGTCGCCACCGACCGCGATCTCGCGCAGGCCTGCCGGGATTCCTATCCGCGCCCGGTCTCCTTCGGTCTCTGGGTGCTGGCCGAGCTCGCCATCGTCGCGACCGACCTTGCCGAGGTGATCGGCACCGCGATCGGCCTCAAACTGCTGCTCGGCGTGCCGCTCGAATACGGCGTCATCATCACCGCGCTCGACGTCTTCCTCGTGCTCTATCTGCAGAACAAGGGTTTTCGCTGGATCGAGGCGTTCATCATCACGCTGCTCCTGATCATCGCCGTCTGCTTCGTCGCGCAGATCGTGCTGGCGCGGCCCGAGCTCTCGGGGATCCTCGGCGGCTTCGTGCCGCGCGCCGAGATCATCACCAATCCCGACATGCTCTATCTCGCGCTCGGCATCCTCGGCGCGACCGTCATGCCGCACAATCTCTACCTCCACACGGCGATCGTGCAGACGCGCGCCTATGGGACGACCGTGCCGGAG
>JBBQVL010000172.1:0-2331 GCA_038211615.1 Hyphomicrobiales bacterium | reverse complement strand
ATCTGCCGGCCGGCGCTTTCGAGCGATGGCGGCACGACCAGGAGGTTCGGCATCAGGCCGAGCGGGCGCCCGTAGTCGCCCTTCATGCCCGCCAGCCCCGCGCGGGCGATCGCGTAGTTCGCGGCGTTCAGCGTCTGCTTCGAGCCCCACGCCATCTGCCAGAAGCCGAAGCCGTTGGCGTAGCGCATGTCGACGCCGTAGCGGAATTCCTTGTGGCTGAAGACCCGCTCATCGGTCGGCTGGTCCATCGCCACGAACATCGGCTCCTTGCGGACCTGCAGGATGAGCGGCTTGATGGCGCGGCTCACGTCGAGCAGGAACCAGGGCGTGCCGCCGCCTCCGTCGGTGTTGGCGACGTTCTGCGGGGCGCCCGTCGCGTCGAGCACGGGATGGTCGGTGTCGAAGAAGTACTGGCCGTCGTAGCAGAGGGTGGCGAAGCCGGCCTTCAGCAGCGTGAAGGTGCCGACATCGTATTCGGCGCCCGCGGCGCGGCCCTGCTCCACGAAGAGCGGCGCGTAGACGCCGAGGTTATCGTCCTCGACATCGTCGCGGTCGACGCCGATCGTCTGCTCGAAGGGCTTGTTGGCGACCTCGTAGTCGTACTGCTGCAGGTTCTGCACGGCGCGCGGGCCGATCCATTCGCGCATGCCGGGCACCTGGCCGAGCCAGCCGTATTTCTCCTTGCGCTGGGTCGAGTTCACGCGCGTTGCGACGCGCTCCCACTGCTTCGGCGCGATGCCGAGGCCGTTCTGGAAGCTGGTCTTGAACCCGACGCGCAGGCTGTCGAGGTTGGCGGCATTCACGAGCATGGGAGGAGTTCCTTTTCTGAAGAGGGACGCGCGACGGTCAGTCGCGCGTGATCTCGAAGACCACCTGCGCCTTGGAGGCGGTGGCGTTGGTGCCGCCGACCGTGGCGGAGAGCGTGGAGCCGGCGGCAACCACGTTGAGGGCGGTCGGCGTCGCGACGTCGACGTCGCCGGCGGCCGAGCCCGCCTGCGTGATGGTGAGGACGCCGGTGGTGATGGCGGTTGCGCCGATCTTGGCGGTCAGCGTGGCGTCGCCGGTGGTCAGCACGCCCTCGATCACAGACCAGATCTTCGTCACCCGGCCGGCGACCGGGGCGAGCGCGTAGTAGACGTTGGCGCCAACGAGCGTCTCGACGCGCGCCTGGACGTAGACCTTGTTGTTGGCGAGGTAGTCGCCGAGCTTCGCCTCGTCGAATTCCACCCAGACGCCGGTGGTGTCGACATCGCGAATGAAGCCGGCTGGCGAGCGGGTGTTGGAGCCGTGCGTCTTTGCGACCGTCTGGTCGTCGACCGCGTAGCAGACCTTGCCGATGTCGGCGATCGTGATGGCGTCGCCGGCGGACGAGTTCCCGTAGCGGAAAATGCCGACGCGAACCTTGATCGCCTTGTCGCCTGCAGAGCCGGAGGAATTGTCGACCTGCTCGTCGGCGCGGCCGACCCCGACCAGGGCAAGTGCGGTCGCAGCCTCGACGCCGTAGCCGGAGGCATTGCGCATGACCATCGCGCCGCCGAAGATCTTCTGGCTGGCGGCGAGGCCGAGCGATTTGACGTCGCCCTCGGCGCGGGGCGTGTTGCGGTCAGCGGCGAGCTGGGTCAAAGGCGTGCCTCCTGATGGGCGGCCTCGGCCGCGCGGGTTTTCTTCATCGCCTCAGGGTCGATACCCATCAGCGACACGACGGCGCGGTCGGCCTCGGTCAGCGACGGCTTGCCGTCCTGGTCGTTCGGAGCCGCGGCGAGAGCGCCCGCCGCGCCGAGGATCGGCATGGCGCCGATCTCCTTCTCGACGCGCGCCGGGTCGACGGCGTGCATGGCGATGTAGTGGTCGCGGAGCGGCTTCACGCCGACGCGGCCGGCCTTGATCGCGTCGTCGACGAAGGCGGTCGCCTTGTCCTTGGCGCCCAAGGCCGTGAGGTCGTTGAGCTTGGTGGTGACCGCCGCGAGCTCCGCCTGCAGCGAGATCACGACATCGCCGGAGGCGCGCGCGCCCGCCGCCGCGAGCGTGGTGACCACGCCGAGAATCGCGGTTGCGTCGGCGTCATCCTTCAGGCCGGCTGCCTTCGCGATCGGCGCAAGCGCCGACTGCATGGCGGTGGCAGTGCCGCCCTTCAGCTTCGTGATGGCGGTCATCACCGCCGCTTCGTCGGCGTCCGCGGCGAGGCCGAGCGCCTCCCGCAGCTTGGCAAGCAATTCCATGTCAGCTCCTTCGCTGTGCAGCGCGGTCAGCCCGCGCAGGTTTGGTCGATTGGTCAGGGCGGCGCGGGCGATGCCGATCACCGTGCCGTCCTTCAGATGCTGGATGACGGGC
>JBBQVL010000171.1:0-2761 GCA_038211615.1 Hyphomicrobiales bacterium | reverse complement strand
ACGCGAATCGCAGTGGCCGGATCGTAAAGGTCGTTCAACATGGGAGCGGATGCTACTGGAGCCCTCTGCCAGCGGCAATCCCTAGGTGCCGACTATTTCCGACAGCACGACTGCCGCGTCCATGGCGTCCGTCTCTGTATTCCTCTGGCGCTAGCGGTGTTGTCGAGTGACCATCAAGATATATCGGCATAGACGCATGTGACTCTGTCGTCGGATCAGGCTCACCCTAATCTGGAAAGGCGAAAATTCGAAGTCAGGCCACGTCGAGGCCCAGGCAATTTGCTGATAGAGAGTACCGGCCGAACAGGAGATGCGCATCCTATGCCCGATGGCAAAGAAGTCAGCGTCAACGAAATCTACAAAGAGCAATACGCTCATTTCAGAGCGATGAACGACATCCTCTACAAGATCCCGCCGCTGTTCTCAGTGGCGATCGGCGGGCTGTGGTACTTCGCGGCTTCCCAGCTCAAGACCGAAGAGGGCGAGGCGGGGGAGGTCGAAGGTCACGCTGCAACCTCCGGCTTATAGGCGGCTAGCTTGTTGGCGGTCTCCCAGCACTGCCGGCATATGTCGTTCATCGACGTGCAGCGTTCGTCATGCCACTTGTCGCGCCTGGCGCGGCGCTGGTCGTCGGGCAGGCTGGCGATGATCTCCTCGTAGAGAGCACGGTCGCCCGGCGAGGCCACGAGAAACGAGGCGTAGGCCTCGGCGTAAGACTTGATCCGTTCGGCGTCAGACCAGAGCGCTTCATAGGAGGCCTTGAGATCGTCAGGCGCTTCCGGCGCTTCCTCGGTCTCGGCGTCGTTGACGAAATAGGGGCCGGCAAGCATCCGGTCGGCGATAAAGCAGGCCTCGAGCGGCGTCGCCCGGAAGGTGATGCTGTCGGAAGGGTTGACGAGGGTGTAGAGGCGGCGGCCTCCCGTTTGCAATTCGTCGGAGCGTGACCTGGTCTCGGCTGCTCGCGCATCCTCAGGGGACAGCGACAGCCGGGTTTCATCCCGACCGTCATCTGGTGCTTGTGAGGATCTCCCCGCCTTCTGGTCACGCTCCATGACGCACCTCCTGGAAGGCGTTGTGCTCGATGCAGTCGAGCAGGAGGCCGGCGGCTTTCTTGCCGACGCGCTGGACGTAGGCTTTCGTGTCGTAGGAATCGGAGCCTATCAGGGTCGCGCCGCAGGCCTGGCCGTGCTCCGCCCCGGTCAGCGGTCGGTGGGCGCCCCATTGCTTGAAGAAGAACGGCACGCCGGCTGCGGCGCATTGGTCGCGGATCGAGCGGGGCCAGTCTGGATGCATCGGCCGGGCGTTGGGGCCGCTCTCGCCGCCGGCGATGATCCAGTTGAGAGGCCGCAGCCTCTCGAGGCCGGGAGCGAAGTGGCCGCGCTCCAGCAGCCCGGCAGCTATCTCCAGTCGATTCCGCGAGAGCGCCCATCCCATGTCGAGCCGCCCGAGCAGCGGCTCGGCCGAGACGAAGCGGATGGCGGCGGGAGTCGCCAGCAGGTCGGGGATGCGCTCGTCGGCTCGGGTCTGATCCTCGGCCGAGACGCCGAGCCACAACTGCGGCCAGAATGCCGAATGTCTTGGGTCCGATATCGGAATCGATCCTAGCAAGGGTCGTTCGCGGCGGAGCGGTTCAGCAGCGCGAAGGATGCGTTGGTAGGCGCCAGCGTCTGTCACGTATTTCCGCATGCGCTTGGCGCGCTTGGTCAGCACTTGAAAAGTATGCTGCGGCGCCAGCGCCATGACGGCGAAGACCTGGTCGATCCATGCGTCTGGAACGTCCTCGTGGAAGAGGTCCGACATCGAATTGACGAAGACGGTGCGCGGCGATTTCCAGCGCAGCGGGGCGGTCAGGATGTGGTCAGGCGCCAGCGCAACCTTGCCGGTCCAGACCGGGATGCCCTTCACCTTGCGGGTCGTGCCGGCATAGTGCGTCGGCGTGCCGGCCGCGGCGTTGATCGCTTCGATCCGCGCCGCCATGCGCATGGCGTAGCAGTGCGTGCAGCCGGGCGAATAGACGGAACAGCCGGCAAGCGGGTTCCAGGTCTCGCCCTTGCTGCCGGGCCGGTGCGTCCATTCGATCGCGGTGCCGTCGGCCATCTCAGAACACCCACAGCAGCGCCGCGAGGCCGACCAAGCCGGCGAGGGCGAGCACTGTCATCAGGAGTATCTCGACTGGACCCCATTGCCGCCGTGCGGCGAGCGGCACATCGTCTTCGTCGGGATGGTCGGCGCCTTCGAGGGCGCGGTAGAGATCGTCGATACCGATCATTGCGGTGGCTCCTCCCGATGTAGCGCGCGGTAGCAGGCGGCGCTGCGGCGGCGCTTGCCGGCGACGTTGAAGGCGGAATAGCGGCGGGCGTCGGTGGCCTCGGCATGCACGGCGAGCGCGCGGATGATGGTGGTGTGGTCGCGGTTGAACCATCTGGCGAGCTGCGAGGCAGACAGCACGGGGCGGGCATCCTTGACCTGCCAGATGGCGGCGTTGCGAGCCTTGACGACGGCGCGCCGCTGGCTGCGCGTGACGATCGCCAGCGGCGAGAGTCCGTGCTCCCCGGCGCAGGCGAGCACGATGGCGCGCGCCCATGCCGGCATGCCGCGGCCGCGCATCAGCGCTGTCGCGTGCTCGATGTCGAGCCGGCGGGCCAGCGCGTCGGCCTCGCGGCGGCGGGCGGCCGATGCCTGGGCGCGGAATTCCGGGCTGAATGGCGCGCCGAAATCGGAGGCCTCGGCGCGGGGGGGGGGGGGGGGGGGGGGGGGCCGG
>JBBQVL010000170.1:0-2779 GCA_038211615.1 Hyphomicrobiales bacterium | reverse complement strand
ACGCGGAAGGAGGACGGGTGCCTGCTCTATGCCTTCTCCGAGGATGTGCTCGAACCCGGCGTGATCCGCATCGCCGAACGCTGGACAAGCTGGGAGACGCTGAAGGCCCACGGCGGCGTGCCGCACATGGCGGCCTGGCGGAACGCGCTGAAGGAAATCGGCGTGCTCGGGCGCGAGGTCATCGCCTGGGAAGCCGGCGAGCAGCGCGACCTCTGAGCCCGTAGCCGTGGCCGTCCATATCGCGCTGCTCCGCGGCGTCAATGTCGGCGGCAAGCTGGTCGCCATGACGGCGCTGCGCAAGCTCGCCGAGGATCTCGGGGCCGGCGACGTGCGCACGCTCCTCAGCAGCGGCAATCTCGTTTTCGCCAGCCCGAAGCGCGGGCCGGCGCTGGAAGCCCTGCTCGAGGCCGCGGCCGAAAAGCAGCTCGGCCTGACGACCCGTTTCTTCCTGCGCAGTCCGGCGGAATGGGCGGCGATGATCGCCGCCAACCCGTTTCCCGAAGCCGCACGGGACGATCCGTCCCACCTGGTCGCCATGGTGCTGAAGGACGCGCCGACCGCGGCGGCCGCCGATGCCCTCCGCGCCGCGATCGGCGGGAGGGAAACGGCGGTCGTCGCCGACCGGACCGCCTACCTCGTCTATCCCGACGGCATCGGGCGCTCGAAGCTGACGATCAATGTCATCGAAAAGAAGCTCGCCACCACCGGCACCGGCCGCAACTGGAACACTGTCCTGAAGCTGGCGGCCTTGGCCGCGGCCTGACGACGCGAGTCAGCCCGCCGCGCCGATCAGCGCGCCGACGAACGCCCGCATCTCGGCATCGCTCGCATCCGAAACGGCCCACCACGTCGCCTTGCCATCGCTCCAGCGGATGGTCTCGTAGCCGCGATCGGTGCTTTCCGCCGGCGCGCTGGCGGCTGCGGACTCGGCGGGAATCTCGACGACGCTGATCAGGTGCTTGCCGGCGCGGTAGACCAGGGCCGGCACCGGCTGGAGGTCCACAACATCGACGCGCCCGCCGACCAGCGGGAAGCCTTGCGCGGCGAGATCGACCACCACCGGCGCAAAGGCGATCCTGCCGTCGAACCAGGGCTTGACGGTGTGCCGGTCCGACGAGGCGACATCGATTGGCTGCGGCGCCATCAAGGCGCGGATATGCGCGGCGACGATCTGCCCGGCAATCGGATCGGCACGATTGAAGTTGAGGAACCCGACGGCCGCCGCGCTACCAAGCACGATCCCGACGAGCAGCGCCGCCGCAAGCGCGCCCCAGCCGGCAAGCCGGCTCCGCACCGGCCGCGCGAATTGCGCGACGATCGCCTGGCGGAGGGCGGGCGGCGGAACATCCTCGGCCATGTCGTCGCGGAGTTTTTGGCGGAGGGTGATCAGCCGCGCACGGGCCGCAGCGAGCCCGGGCTCGGCGGCAAGGCGCTCCTCGAAGCGGCTGGCCGCGACGGCGTCGAGTTCGCCATCGACATAGGCGTTGAGAAGAATCTCGGTCTCGTCGTCGCGACCGGCGGTCATTCGCTGTTCCTTTGCAATGCCGCGATCATCATCCGGCGGGCGCGGGCGAGACGCGACATCACGGTGCCGATCGGTGCCTCGATGATCTCGGCGATTTCCCGGTAGCGCAGTTCGTGGATCTCGCGGAGCACGAGGACCTCGCGCAGGTTGACCGGCAACTCCGCCATCCGGGCACGCACCTCGGCCGCATTGCCCCGGGCGATCAGAGCGGTCTCCGGCGTCTCCTCTCCTCCCTCCTCCCTCCTCCATCTTTCCGCCCTCCAGGCGAGCGCGCTCGTCGTCCTTGAGATCGTCCGCGAGGACCAGCGACGCCGGCCGGTTGCGCGCCAGCCAGGTGAAGGCAGCATTGCGCACGATGCTCAGCACCCAGCCGCGCGCATTGACGCCACTGAACCCGGCGATGCCGCGAAAGGCGCGCAGCGATGCTTCCTGCACGATGTCGTCGGCATCGGCCCGGCTGCCGCCGAGCCAGCGCGCCAGGCGATAGGCGTCCGCGAGGTGCGGCAGGAACACCTCGGCAAACCGCGCCTGCGGCGCTGTCCCTACCACGCGAGGTCCATTCCGAGCCCCTGCCCGCGCCGCCACCGGCTCAATGGCGGCCTCGACCGGCCGCCATGCCGATGCCGCGCCTCCGCCCGCCGCGCCCCGGGTCAAAGACATCCGCGACGCCAGTTTCAGGGCCTCACGACGATCTTGCCCGTCATGTGCGGGTGGATAGCGCAATAATACTCCACGGTTCCGGCAACCGTGAACTGCCGGCTGAAGGTGTCACCGGTATCGAGGGCCTTCGAACGGAACTTGCCGTCCTTCTCGGCGACGACGTGCGGAATGTCGTCGTCGTTGATCCAGATCACGGTGGTTCCCGCCGGCACGGTCAGCGTCGGCGGATCGAAGGTGAAGTTCGCGATCTTCACCGTCATGTCGGCGGCAGCGGCGGCGCCGGCGGCCATGAACCCCGCCACGACCGCCGCCAGGGCGACGCTGGCCAACCGGCGCACTCGCGACGGGCTGCGGACAAAAATCCCCATCATCGTTTCGTCTCCCACCGGTTACGCCGACGCAAGGGCGGTGTCGGTAATCGCGAGCGCGCGGTCGCCGACCTTCACCGCGACGCTGGTGATGCCGAGAAGCGTGCGCAGTTTCTCCGCCGGCACCGTCATCGGGCCGGGCGCCGGGGCGGTGCCCGGCGCCGGCTGCGGGAACGCGGTCGAGCGCGCCGTGTGGAAGGTCATGTTGCCCTCGACCTTCTGCACG
>JBBQVL010000169.1:0-2803 GCA_038211615.1 Hyphomicrobiales bacterium | reverse complement strand
CGCGCGCGACGAGCTGCAGGATGAAGTCTTCGACATCCTCGACGCCATCGGCAAGGGCGTCTCGATGACGGAGATCATCTGGGACACGAGCACCGGGCAATGGCGCCCGGCGCGTCTCGAATGGCGCGACCCGCGCTGGTTCCGCTTCCGCCGCGAGGACGGACGCACGCCGCTGCTGCGCACCGACCATGGCGACGCGGAGCTGCCGCCCTTCAAGTTCATCGCGGCGACGATCCGCGCCAAGTCCGGCCTGCCGGTCCGCTCCGGCATCGCTCGGCTCGCGAGCTGGTCGTGGATGTTCAAGGCGTTCACGCAGCGCGACTGGGCGATCTTCACGCAGACATACGGCCAGCCGGTCAGGATCGGCAAATACGGACCGGGCGCCACGGAAGAGGACAAGGACACCCTCTTCCGCGCCGTCGCCAATATCGCCGGCGACTGCGCGGCGATCGTGCCGCAGTCGATGCTGATCGAGTTCGTCGAGAGCGCCAACGTCGGGGCGGCGGCAGGGCTCTACAAGGAACGCGCCGACTGGCTCGACCAGCAGGTCTCGAAGGCGGTGCTCGGCCAGACCGCGACAACCGATGCGATCGCCGGCGGGCACGCCGTTGGCCAGGAGCACCGGCAGGTGCAGGAGGATATCGAGCGCGCCGACGCGAGGACGCTCGCCGCGATCCTGAACCGCGACCTGGTGCGGCCGTGGGTCGACCTCGAATACGGGCCGCAGCAGCAATATCCGAAGCTCTCGATCGGGCGGGCGGAGGAGACCGACGTCAAGCTCGTGGTCGAGGCGCTGAAGGATCTGGTGCCGATGGGCTTGAGGGTGCAGGCGAGCGTCATGCGCGACCTGCTCGGCCTGCCCGAGCCCGACGAAGGGGCCGAGGTGCTGACGGCGCCGGCCGCGGCCAGTCCGCTTCCGGACTTCTCCACGCCCGGGCCTGGCGAGACGCCGAAGCATCTTTCCCTGCACGCCGCGGAGCTCAGGCGCGCGGCCGACGCGGCCGACCTGCTCGCGAGCCAGGCCGAGGATCTGGCGGAGCCCTCGGCCGACGCGCTGATCGACAAGGTGCGCGAGCTCGTCGGCAGCGTGAGTTCGATGGAGGAGCTGCGCGACAAGCTCCTGAAGTTCGCGCCGCAGCTGCCCGCGGCGGATCTCGCGCAGGCGCTCGGCCAGGCGCTGGCGTTTGCCGAGCTCCTGGGCAGAAGCGAGATCGCGGCGAGCGCCAATGCGTGAGCGGCGGCTGATGCCGTTCGGCTTCCTCTATTGCGTGCGCGGCCGATGCTGCGTGCCGCGAGCCGAACGCGTCGTCTGGAGCCGCGAGCACGAAGCCAATCGGGCGGCGGCCGATGGCTGACGCAAAGCCCTTCGCCGTCGACCCGGTCGAAGCGATCGACTTCCTGCGGCGCAAGCTCAACGTGCCGACACGCAGGTGGACCGACGTCTGGCAGGAGATGCACGATCGGGCCTTCATGGTCGCCGGAGCGCAGGCCGACGACCTGGTCGAGGACTTTCACCAGGCGGTGCTGAAGGCGATCTCGGAAGGCTGGACGCTGGAGCAGTTCCGGAAGGAATTCGACCGCATCGTCGCGGAGCACGGCTGGTCCTACAACGGCTCGCGCAACTGGCGCAGCAAAGTGATCTTCCAGACCAACCTCAGGACCGCCATGGCGGCCGGCCGCTCGCATCAGATCGAGCGGCTGAAGGCGGTGCGGCCCTATCTCCGCTATGTCGCGGTGATGGACGGGCGCACCCGGCCCCTGCATGCCGCCTGGCACAACACGGTGCTGCCGGTCGACGATCCGTGGTGGGATACGCATTTCCCGCCGAACGGCTGGAACTGCCGCTGCAGCGTCCAGAGCCTCAACGAGCGCGACCTCGCGCGCTACGGACTGAAGCTCTCGGGGCAGGCGCCGCCCTCCCCACTCGTCCCGCGCGTCGTGCAGGGCCGCACGATCGAGGTGCCCGAGGGCATCGATCCGGGCTTCGCCTACCACCCCGGCAAGACCGCGCCGCCGTTGCCGTAGGGAAGCGATGCGCCAGGCGGGCCGTGGCGCGCCGAGAGCCCGTCCCGGCTACCAGCGCCCCGGAAATCCCGCCAACAGGCTTTGACGGGCTTTAAAACGGCTTTAAGCGAGCCTTCCTCGCCTGCTCGAAGGACGCGTTTCCGCTCCACGTTGGCGATCCGGGTTTCTCCTGCTACCTTCGCTGCTTCGGAACGTGGCCGCCGGCTCCCGGTCGGGGCGCGCACCCTCCCCTCACCGTTGTCAGCTTCGGACCCGCAGGTGCGGGTCTATTTCGTGAAGGCCGGCTCGCCCAGTTTGCCGGCCGATGCACGATCCCGCTTTCCACACCGCCCTCTGCCAGGCCGTGGCCCTCCCTTCGATCGAAGGCGGCGCCGCGCCGGAATGGGTGCACCTGCTCCCGGCCGGCGGGATCACCACCGTCGACAACCGCGGTCCCTACCGCGTCGCCGACGCCGCGAAGCTCGTGGCGGAGAGCCTGCAGGCGATCGGCGGCCAGGCCCCGCTCGACGAGAACCACTCGACCGACCTCGCCGCGCCGAAGGGCGAGCCTTCGCCGGCGCGCGGCTGGATCAAGAAGCTCGAAGCGCGCGCCGACGGCATCTGGGGCCAGGTCGACTGGACCGACGCCGGCAAGGCCCTGATGGCCGACCGCGCCTACCGCTTCATCTCGCCCGTCATCCAGCATCTGAAGGACGGCACGGTGATCGGCATCGCCCGCGCCGCCCTGACCAATCGACCAAACCTGCGCGGGCTGACCGCGCTGCACAGCGAAGGAGCT
>JBBQVL010000168.1:0-2883 GCA_038211615.1 Hyphomicrobiales bacterium | reverse complement strand
GACGCCGCCCGACCCGGAACTCTTCAACGCCTTCCGCAAGGTCGTCCTCACCCGCGCCCAGGTCAACGGTGCCTTCTTCACCGAAGCCGGCCTGACCCTCGCAATCGACGGCGCACTGCAACGCATGGACGTCGACAGCGTGCAGCCGCAGCCCCTCCTCCACCCACGCGCCGTTTCCCCCATCCACCTCGCACCCGCCAAATCCGCGGTTCTCGTCCGCCGGTAGCCCGCGACGGGCCGACGCCGCCGTCCGCCTGCGACCACGAAGGGCGTCGCGGCGCGACAGACTATTGACCCGCCACGCCGCTTCGGCGGTAAAGGATGTCGGCCGACACGCTTGGGAAAGGTCCCTGCCGCCCGTCGGTACAATCGACCCGAACTTCAGGAGCCAGCATTGGACAAGCAGGAGAAGGCGCTCCGCGAGGCGATCGTGGAGAAGTGCCGTTGGATGAACGCGATCGGCCTTAACCAGGGCGTGTCCGGCAACATCTCCGCGCGCTACGGCGACCGCATGCTCATCACGCCGAGCGGAATTCCCTATGACATCATGACCGGGGCGATGATCGCGTCGATGCCGATCGAGGGCGAGTACGGCGCCTGGGAGGGCCTGCACCGGCCGTCGACCGAGTGGCGTTTCCACCTCGACATCATGAAGGAGCGCCCCGACGTCGGCGCGATCGTCCACACGCACGCGACCTATGCGACGATCCTCTCGATCGCGCGCAAGGCGATCCCCTCCTGCCACTACATGATCGCCGTCTTCGGCGGCACCGACATCAGGCTTGCCGACTACGCGACCTTCGGGACGAAGGCGCTCGCCGAGAACGCCGTCAAGGCGCTGAAGGACCGCAACGGCTGCCTGCTCTCCAACCACGGCATGCTGGCAGTCGGCGACAATCTCGACAAGGCGATGTGGCTGGCGGTGGAGCTGGAGACGATCGCCAAGCAGTACTACCACACGCTGCTGATCGGCGGCCCCTTCCTCCTTCCTGCCTCGGCGATCGAGGAGACGCGCGTCTCCATGAAGCAGCAGAAGGACGGCTACGGGCTGACCGACCTGAAGCAGATCGCGGCGCGCAAGCGCCGCGGAACGCTCCGCTAGCGCACCCTCCCCCGCGCCGCCACCGGCCAGGTCACCTCCACCCTGCCGTCGCGGACGCCATGCACCTCGTCCATCATGTTGGAGACGACGCAGCAATGGTTGGGAATGATGCTGACGACCTCGCCCACCTTCGGCTTGGCCGCCGAGCGTGACAGGTCGAGCACGCCGTGCTCCTCCGAGACGTTCCCCACCACCGCCTCGGGATATTCTACGATCCGCCCGAAATCCTTCACGTAGTACTGCTCGCGGGTAAGCACCTTGGAGCCGGCGTCGACGATGGCGCGGTCGGGCGTCGGCACGCTCACCACGGTCGCGCGCACCTGCAACGCGCAATCGTCCCATGTGGCGATGCCGGACGACACCATCATCACGTCGTTGTAGACGTAGGTCCCGGCGCGATGCTCGGTCAGCATGGGGAAATCGCCGAGCGTCTTCAGCGCCGGCGTGCCGCCACCCGAAATGACGGGGAGCGGAATGCCGTCGGCCTCGAACAGCGCAATGGCGCGCGACAGGTATTCGGCCGCGTTCGGCCCGGTGGTCGGAAAAGCCATCAGCCCCTCGAAGCGGATGCGCGGCATGTTCATGGCGAAGCGGGCAAGCGAGAGCGCCGCCTCCGGGCTCTGGACGCCGTTGCGGCCGAAGCCCACGTCGCATTCGATCAGGATCGGCACGTCGCGGCCGTGGCGGACGCCGGCTTCCGACAGGCCGCGCACCACGGTCTCGTTGTCGGCGACCACGGCGAGCCGTTTCACGCGCGACGAAAGCTCCATCAGCCGGTCGGTCTTCGCCTCGCCGACGATATTGAAGGAGATGAGGATGTCGTCGGCCGCGCCGGCGTCGATGAAGACCTCCACCTCCCCGAGCTTCTGGCAGGTGATGCCGATCGCGCCGGCCGCCATCTGCATCTTCGCGATTGCCGGGATCTTGTGCGTCTTGATGTGCGGACGGTTGCCGATACCGGCGCCGGCCACCATCGCCTGCACCCGACGGATATTGGCATCCAAGCGATCGAGGTCGATCGTCACGGCGGGTGTATCGAGTTCGTTGACGTGCATTTTCGGATTGTCCTCGCTGCCGCGTGCTGCCACCCGCGGCAGCGCTTCATAGCAGATGCGCCCGCGATGGCGAGCCGGCGTCGGGGCCGCAGCGCGCTGCCGGCCGAGCCGTGTCAAACGCCTCGACTTAACACGTGGGAAATAACCTCGGCGGTATGGCGGACCAGTTCCGCATGCTGCAGCAGGGGATCGAGGGAACGGCCGACCACCGACACGGAGGCGGCGGCCTTGCCGCGCAGCAGAATCGGCGCGCCGAGACACGCCGTGCCGCCGGTGTGCTCCTCGCGGTCGAGGGCGATGCCATTTCGCCGAATTTCCGCAAGCTCGGCGCGCAGGGCCGCCTCGTCCGTAATCGTCGTATCCGTGTAGCGGACCAGCTCGACCTGTCGCAGATAGTCGCTGAGCTCCGCCTCCGGGAGGTGCGCGAGGATCGATTTGCCGAGGGCGGAGCAGTAGGCAGGCGCCGTCTTGCCGAACCGACTGTAGATTGTAGGAAGCGAGGGCTTTTCGACACCGGCAAGATACAGCATCTGATGCCGATGCAGAATCCCGAGGCTGACGCGCTCGCCACTGTCGCGGGCCAGATTCTCGAGATGAGGGAGCGACTCGAGCCGTACTCGGTCGGTGTCGAGCAGGTTCGCGGCGAGCTGCAGAAATGAATATCCGGGTGAAATCCGGCTGTCGCGGGGATCCTGCGACAGATAGCCTCGACCGACCAGCGTCTGG
>JBBQVL010000167.1:0-2950 GCA_038211615.1 Hyphomicrobiales bacterium | reverse complement strand
CACGTTGAACAGGCGCGCTTTCCTTGCGCCTGTCCGGCTCAGTCGATTTTGGAAGAGAGTTCTGAACGTGCGCCCGCAAGAGCGAAGGCGATACGGCCCAGGTCGTCCGGCCAAAGTCGATAGCGCGCTAGATGGACCTTTACGGCCGATTTGGCAAGCCGTTGCGCGAACTATGCCTTATGAAGTGGTGCCGCGATGCCTGCAAACTCAGGTGCCGCCTGCGGCGAACCTGCGTGCGGCCGGGTCGACGAGCCGGGCGCCGGAGCCTGTCACTTCATAGACCGCGTAGCGCCGCTCGCTCAGCCCCGAGGGCAGGAAGCGGAAGATGCCGTCGATGCCGGCGAAGCCGTTGGGGCTGGTCAGCACCGAGGTCTCGAAGCGGTTCGCCCCATACTGGCGCACGAGGCCGGCGGCGAGCACCGTCGCGTCATAGGCGAGCGTGGCGTTGCGCGGCGGCGCGCTTCCGTAGGCCGCCTGATACCTTCGCGCGAGACTCTGGAAGCCTTCCTCGGTCGGCGCGGGAAACCAGCTCCCGACCAGATCCTGGTTGGTCAGGATGCGCGCATCGTCCCACTGGCCGGAGCCGAGCAGGTGCACCCGGTCGCGGGTGACGCCGCTGCGCGAAAGCTCGGCCGCGAGCGCCGGCACCACGTCGCCGGCATCGGGCATCAGGAGCGCGTCGATCTGCGGCGCGACGCTCGCGATCGCCGCCGCCTTGGCGTGGATGTCGGCATCGTTCTTCTGGTAGGACTGGATCGAGACGATCCGACCCCCGGCCGCCGCGACGGCGCCGCGGAACGCAGCCTCGGTCACCGCCCCATAAGTGTTGGCCGGCAGCAGTGCGGCGAAGGACTTCCTCCCCTCCGCCGCCGAATAGGAGACGATGCGGTTCACGTCGTCGGCGGGCAGGAAGCTCAGGAGATAGATTCCCGGGCCGGCGACCGCCGCGTCGGATGAAAATGCCACGACCGGGACGCCGGCCTGCCGCGCCGTCTGCGCGATGGCGGCGACCTCGCTGGAGAAGACCGGACCGAGAATGATCTCGGCCTGTTCCTGTAAGGCCAGGGCGACTGCGGCCTGCGCGCCGGCCGGAGTCCCCTTGGTGTCGTAGACGGCGACCTGGATGCCGGCGTTCGGAAAGTCGTGGATCGCAAGCTCAGCGGCGTTGCGGAAGGCCAGCGCGGTCGTCGCCCCGTTGCCGGTCGCCGAGCGCGGCAGGAGCAGCGCGACGCGGACGCTGCCCGTGCCGAGCAGCTCGCCGGTCGCTGTCGGAGCAGCGGTCGGTATTGCCGCCGCCTCGGGCGCGCGGCTGCCGAACATGTGCAGGCTGCTGCAGGCGGAGAGCAGCACAAGCGCCGCCAGGCACCCGAGGGCGCGCACGAGAAAGCGGGCGGCGGGCAGGCGAAAGGCTCGGACGGGTTCGAGCGAGGGGCTCAGGCGTGACACGCACACGCTCCTTTCCAAGCCTCGGATCGCGGACTACGAACCTAGGGAGAATTGCATCCTGCGGCAAGCAGAACCCCTGCGCCGCGAACGCCGGGCAGCGCACGATGGCGGAGGGAGGCGAGGAGAGGGAGACGCGGCGCGGCTACCGCATCCGCGGCCAGTTCTTTCCCGCCGCGCCGCTCGCACCGGGCCTCTACGTGGTGGCGACGCCGATCGGCAATCTTTCCGACGTGACGCTCCGCGCCCTCGATACGCTCGCCGGCGCCGACATCCTCGCCTGCGAGGACACGCGCGTCACGAAGCGCCTGCTCGACCGCTATGCGATCGCCGCGAAGGTTGCCTCATACCACGAGCACAGCGGAGCGAACGCGCACCGGCGGCTGCTCGAGGCGCTGGCGGCGGGCGGCTCGGTGGCGCTCGTTTCCGACGCGGGCACGCCGCTCGTCTCCGATCCGGGCGCGGCGCTCGTCGCCGACGCCATCGCGGCGGGGATTCGTGTCCTGCCGATCCCCGGCCCGACCTCCTTCGCCGCCGCGCTGTCGGCGAGCGGGCTGCCGAGCGAGCGGATTCTCTTCCTCGGCTTCCCGCCGTCGAAGGCAATGGCGCGAAAGTCTTCGCTCGCCGAGGTCGCCGCTGCTGCCGCGACGCTCGTGCTGTTCGAATCGCCGAACCGCATCGCGGCGCTGCTTGTCGACGCCGCGGAGACGCTCGGCGGCAAACGGCAGGCGTCGATCTGCCGCGAGCTCACGAAGATCCACGAGACCTTCGATCGCGGCACGCTTGCGGAGCTGGCGGCGCGCTATGCCGGGCGCGACGTGAAGGGCGAGATCGTGCTCGTCATCGCACCGCCCGACGCGGCGGAGCCTCCGGCGCAGGCGGATGTCGACGCAGCGCTCCGTGCGGCGCTCGGTTCCGCCGGCGTCAAGGAAGCGGCGCAGGCCGTGGCGGCGGCGACCGGACTCTCGCGGCGAGAACTCTATCAGCGCGCGCTCGCGATCAAGGCGGAAGACTGAGATGCCGGCGCGCAGCCGGAGCCGCGTTGCCGCCTACCGCCACGGCCATGTCGCCGAGGCGGCGGCGATGGTCCTGCTTCTAGCCAAGGGCTATCGCCCGATCGCGCGACGCTACAAGACGCCGCTCGGCGAGATCGACCTCGTCGTCAAGCGCGGTCGCACGATCGCCTTCGTCGAGGTAAAGGCGCGCGCTTCGACGAGCGATGCGCTGCAATCGGTCGGACGCCAGTCGGAGCGCCGCATCGTCGACGCCGCCGATCTCTGGCTCGCGCGGCATCCGCACGCCGCCGGCCTTGACCTCCGCTACGACATGGTCGTCGTAGTGCCCTGGCGGTTGCCGGTGCACCTCGCCGACGCTTTCCGCCCGGGCTTCGACAAGGTTGCTTGATCGCGCTACGCACACGGCGCGGAAGAAGGCAGAAGACATGACGCTGAACGTCGCGGTCCAGATGGACCATATCTCGAGAATCTCGATCGCAGGCGATTCGACC
>JBBQVL010000166.1:0-2966 GCA_038211615.1 Hyphomicrobiales bacterium | reverse complement strand
GGTCGGATCGGAGGGAAGCGGTCAAGCGGGCCTTCAATACCGACCCGGATGTCGAGCCCTTGCGCATTCTCATCTGCACCGACGCGGCGCGGGAGGGGATCAACCTGCAGTCCTATTGCTCCGATCTCATTCACTTCGATTTGCCGTGGAACCCTTCGCGGCTGGAACAGCGCAACGGTCGCATCGATCGAAAGCTTCAGCCGGCCAGGACGATTGTCTGCCGCTATTTTCGCTATGAGCAGCGCGAGGCGGACATTGTGCTCGAAGCACTGGTGCGCAAGACCGAGACCATCCGCGAGCAACTCGGTTCCGTTGGCCGGGTGATCGAAGACCGCATTGCCAGGCGGCTCGCCGAAGGCGGAATCGCGCATGGCCAGGCCGCGGCGATCGCCCGCGCGATCTCGGACGAGAGCGATGCCGAAAGACTCAACCGTGCTCGCGCCGAGATGGACGACGACGAACGCGCACGCCACGAGCGCTTGTTGAAGGAGCAGGCGGATCTGCAGCGCGCGCTCGAACGGTCGCGGGAGCGCGTCGGCGTCGATCCGGAAGATCTGCGTCGCGTCGCCGCCGCCGCCCTGTCGCGCGCCGGCTATTCGCTTGACGATGCTCACGGGGCACCCGTCGGCAACGTGGCGACCTTCCGGCTCGACCCCGGCGATCCAGCCTTCACCAGGGATGCTGGCTGGGAAGACGCCTTCGACGATCTGCGGGTTCGACCGCGCAAGCGCGGCGAGCGCCTGTCGGACTGGCGGCGCGATGCACCGATCCGGTCGATCGCCTTCAGGCCGCCTGTCATGAGCGACGGCCGCGATGCCTCGGACGTCGTCCAGGTGCATCTCGAGCATCGGCTTGTCCGTCGGCTTCTGTCCCGATTCCTCAGCCAGGGCTTCCAATCGAAGCTGTCGCGCGTATCCGTGGTCTACGGACCGGGCGCGCAACCGCGTGTGGTGCTGATGGGCCGCCTGGCGGTCTACGGCGCCGAGGCGGCGCGGCTGCATGAGGAGGTGATCCCCGTTGCGGCGATCTGGACGGAATCCGAGCGCGACCGCAAGCCGTTGCGGGCGCTGGGCGAGAGCGGCGAGGAAAAGACCCTCAATCAGCTCGAGGCGGCGTTGCGCGATGCGCGGGAAGCGCCGGGCACGGCCGTCGCCCGCATCCAGGCGTTGATCGAGAAAGACATCGCCGACCTCGTCCCGACGCTGGAAAAGCTCGCCGCCGAGAGACTGGTGACCGTTGCCGCGCAGCTTGTGAAGCGTGGCGAGGAGGAAGCGCGGTCCCTGTCCGATCTGCTCGAATTGCAGCGGTCGCGGATCGCCAGGGCGGCGAAGGAGTTCAATCCAGACCAGCTCAGGCTTGACCTGGTGCCCGAGGAACGGCGCGAGCGCGAGGCCGACCGGCGACATTGGGAGGGTCGGCTGACGCGCCTCGAAAAAGAGCTGCGCGACGAGCCGCAGCGCCTGCGCGACTCGTATGAGGTGCGCGCGCATCGGCTGGAACCGGTCGGGCTCGTCTATCTCTGGCCTGTATCCGGGTGAATGCGATGGCGATGGATGTCAATCGCGACCCTGACCTGGAATGGCTCGACCATATCCCGCCGGTCGGCCTCGTGGTTGCTCCGACGCTGCTCAAGGAGCTGGGGCTTTCTCCACTGCGGCAAACGCCGATCGACAGCGGCCTGGTCGGGGAGCTTGTCGGGACGGATGCTTCCAGGCCTGTCCTCGCCGACCCCTGGGCCTTCTTCGAGCAAGTTCTCGGCTGGGAGGCACGCCATGTCGCCGGGGCGCCGGGCGGCCCGCCCATCCCTGATGAGCTGCTCGTTGCCCTTCCCGAACACGCCACCACGCTTCGTCCGACCTGGGCTGTCGCCGAGCTCGGGGAGGGGGATCGCCATTGGCAGCTTCTGGTGCGGATCGAGGCGACCGGGGTGGATCCGGATGCCCGCAATGCCTTGGACGGCTGGGAGGCGACGCCGCACCAGCGTTTCGAGCGGCTGCTGCGCGACACCGGCGTCTTTGCAGGTCTGCTGATTTCGGAGCGGGAAGACCGCAGCGACGGCGAGCTTCGGTACCAGCCCGAAATCCGGCTGATCTACGCGCCGCGTGGCGAGACATCGGGACATCAGAGTTTTCCGGTCCGCCCGATGGGATTGGTCGCCGGTCGGCCGATGCTCGGTGGCTTGAAGCTCCTGCTCGACCGCTTCCGGCTGTTTTCGGATTCCGACGATCGCCGCTTGCCCGCGCTTCTGAAGCGCAGCCGCGATGCGCAGGCGCTGGTGTCGACCGCGCTGGCCGAACAGGTGCTCGGTGCGCTCCACGAGCTGCTGCGGGGTCTCGACAGCGCCGAGCCGGAGCTCATCCGCGAGCTCGCCGCAGGCCGTCCGGATCATCTGTACGAAGGCCTGCTCGCCGTCCTGATGCGCCTGGTGTTTGTGCTCTATGCCGAGGACCGCAACCTGCTTCCGTCGCGCTCCGATGCGCGGGCGCGGGAGATATATGAAACGAGCTATTCGGTGCGCGGACTTTACGCGAAGCTCACGGAAGATGCCGCGCTCAATCCCGACACGATGGACGAGCGGCGCGGCGGCTGGGGCGGGCTGCTGGCGCTGTTTCGCCTGATCCATAGGGGGCACGCGACCGGCTTTGTGCAGGCGCGCGGCGGCAAGCTCTTCGACCCGAACGAGTTCCCTTTCCTTGAAGGACGCGCCGCAAAGGACGCTCCGGCCCGGATACTGGCCGTGTCCGATGGATGCCTGCTGCGCATCCTCGAAGGGCTGATGACACTGAAGCTGCGCGGAATGGAGCGCGAGCGGCTGTCCTACAGGAGACTTGACGTCGGGCAGATCGGTTCGGTCTACGAGACTGTGATGGGCTTCACCGTCGAGGCCGCCGCGAGCCGCGTGCTTGCGATCAAGGCCGGCAAGAACAACAGGACGCCGGTGTTCGTGGCGCTTGATGCGCTGCTTG
>JBBQVL010000165.1:0-2988 GCA_038211615.1 Hyphomicrobiales bacterium | reverse complement strand
TCCCGATCCCGACAAGCGCGTCGTCATCAACGAACTCGTGTGCGAGGGCTGCGGCGATTGCAGCGTGCAGTCGAACTGCGTCGCGGTGATTCCGGTCGAAACCGAGTTCGGCCGCAAGCGCGCCATCGACCAGTCGAGCTGCAACAAGGACTTTTCCTGCCTCAAGGGATTTTGCCCGAGCTTCGTCACGGTCCACGGCGCCGTGCCGCACAAGCGGAGCGCCGTCGGCGAAAATGCCGGCACCCTGCCGGAGCCGAAGCAGCCGGTGCTGGCGAAGAACTATGCCATCCTGGTCACCGGCGTCGGCGGCACCGGGGTGGTGACGATCGGGGCCTTGCTGGCAATGGCGGCGCATCTGGAAGGGAAGGGCGCCGCGGTGATCGATATGGCCGGCCTCGCCCAGAAGGGCGGCGCCGTGACGACCCATGTGCGCCTCGCGCCGACCCCGGCCGACATCAAGGCGATTCGCGTGTCGGCGGGGCAAGCCGATCTGATCCTCGGCTGCGACCTGGTGGTTGCCGCCTCGGCCAAGGTGCTGCGTACCGTCGATCCGGGACGGACGCGCGCCTTCGTCAATTCACACGAGACGCTGACCGGGGAGTTCACGCGCGACGCGGACTTCACGCTGCCCGGCCGGCGGCTGCTGCAGGCGGTCCAGCTGCGCGCAGGGACCGAGCGCACGCGGGTCGTCGAGGCGACCCGGCTCGCGACGGCACTCCTCGGCGATTCGATCGCGACCAACATGTTCATGCTCGGCCTCGCCTGGCAGGCGGGAGCGATACCGCTCTCCTCGGCGGCGATCGAGCGCGCGATCGAGCTGAACGGCGTCGATGTGGCCATGAACAAGGCTGCGTTCGCGTGGGGTCGCCGCGCCGCCGTTGAGCCCGACGAGGTCGCGCAGGTCGCGGCACGGCGTTCGCCGCGGCCGGCGGAGCGGAAGGCCGAAACGCTGGACGAGATCGTCGCGCGCCGGGTCGCTTTCCTCACCGATTATCAGGATGCCGAGTACGCGGGCCGCTATGCCGCCTCGGTGGCGGTCGTCCGCGAGGCGGAGCGGAAAGCGGCCCCCGGGCGGAGCGAGATCGCCGAGGCGGTGGCGCGCAATCTCTTCAGGCTGATGGCGATCAAGGACGAATACGAAGTCGCGCGGCTCTTTACCGACGGATCGTTCCTGAGGCAGTTGCAGGCCGAGTTCGGCGGCTGGGAGCGCCTCGAGTTCCATCTGGCGCCGCCGATCCTGGCCCATCATGACGAGCGGACTGGCCACGCGAAGAAGTCGACCTACGGGCCGTGGGCGATGCGCCTGTTCAGGATCCTCGCGGCGATGCGCCGCGTCCGCGGCACCATCTTCGATGTCTTCCGCTATTCCGACGAGCGGCGCTTTGAGCGGAAGCTGCTGGCCGAGTATGAGGAGACGGTCGAGCTTATCGTGGCGCAGCTGTCCGGCGCCAACCACCTGCATGCCCTCGCCCTCGCCCAATACCCTGAAAAGATCCGGGGCTACGGTCATGTGCGGCGGGCTGCCGCAGCGCGGGTCGCTCCGGAAGCGGAGGCGCGGCGCGAGGCTTTCCTGCTCGGCGTCCGGGCCCGCACCGTAGAAGCCGCGGAATAGGTCCGGGATCTATGCCGATGAATTCCGATGAAGGGCTACGCCCTCCGCACGCGCCGGGGGATCATCCACCGGTCAAATACGGGCGCGTTGGGGTTCTCCTGGTCAACCTCGGCTCGCCGTCGGGCACCGACTACTGGTCGGTACGCCGATACCTGAAGCAGTTCCTCTCCGATCGTCGCGTCATCGAGACGTGGCGGCCGCTGTGGTGGCTGATCCTCAACGGCATCGTCCTCACCGTCCGCCCGCGCAAGTCCGGCGAAGCCTACGAACAGGTGTGGAACCATGATCGCAACGAGGCGCCGCTGGTCACGATAACCCGCGCACAGTCGGAGAAGCTCGCGGCACGGCTGGCCGGCGACGGCGTTCTGGTGGATTGGGCCATGCGCTACGGCGAGCCGGCCGTCGCCGAGCGGCTGGCCGCGCTGAAGAAAGCCGGGGCCGAACGCGTCCTGATCGCTCCGCTCTACCCGCAGTACAGCGCGGCGACCACGGCCACCGCAAACGACGAGGCGTTCGCGGCACTGGCGGGGATGCGCTGGCAGCCGGCTCTGCGGACGCTCCCGCCCTATCACGACGATCCCGCCTACATCGCGGCCCTCGCCGAGGCGATGGTGGCGGACATCGGGCGTCTCGATTTCGAGCCGGACGTGGTGCTCGCCTCGTTCCACGGCCTGCCGCGCGAATATCTCGACAAGGGCGACCCGTACTATTGCCATTGCCACAAGACGACGCGGCTGCTCCGCCAGCAGCTCGGCTGGCCTGAGGGACGGCTCCGCCTGACCTTCCAGTCGCGCTTCGGGCCGGCGGAATGGCTGCAGCCCTATACCGACATCACCATCGCCGAACTGGCGAAGAGCGGCGTCAAACGCCTGGCCGTGGTCATGCCGGGCTTCTCCGCCGATTGCCTGGAGACGCTGGAGGAGATCGGCATCCGGGCGGCGGAGGCGTTTCACGAGAATGGCGGCACTTCCTTCGCCGCGCTGCCCTGCCTGAACGACGGCGATCCGGGCATGCGCATGATCGAGGCACTGGTCCGGCGCGAGCTGTCCGGCTGGCTGTGAACGGATCCTTCACCAGCCGGCACGGGCACTGGATTGCGCCGACTCGGGGGCACCCTCATATATCTGCCTGGCTGGGCGGCTCGGCAGAATGCCGAGCGCCCTCCGTGGAGGGAAAGCAATGACCGGCTTCGATTGGTTGATCGTTGCGATAGTCGTCCTGGCGATCCTGGTAGTCTTTTCGTCCATCAAGCAGGTGCCGCAGGGCTATAATTACACCGTCGAGCGCTTCGGCCGTTACACGAACACGATAAAGCCGGGCCTCAACCTGATCGTTCCGTTCATCGACCGGATCGGCTCCAAGATGAACATGATGGA
>JBBQVL010000164.1:0-3033 GCA_038211615.1 Hyphomicrobiales bacterium | reverse complement strand
GGCAAGCCCGGCGGCTCGCTGCCGAAAGCGAAGCGCGGCGTGAAGGAGACCGACAATGCCTAACGCCCTCAAATGGCGCTCGAAGATCCTGCTCCTGAAGATGGAGAGCGTCTACGGCACTGATCCGACGCCGATCGCGGCGAACGGCATCCTCTGCAAGAACTTCTCCATCCGCCCCATGGAGGGCGAGGATGTCTCGCGCGATCTCGAATTCCCCTACCTCGCCGCGCAGGGGACGATCCCGACCGGCCTCCGCGTCGTGATGGAGTTCGACACCGAGCTCGTCGGCTCCGGCACCGCCGGCACCGCGCCTGGCTGGGGCGTGCTGATGCGGTGCTGCGCGTTCTCGGAAACCATCGTCGCCGTGACGTCGGTCACCTATGCGCGCGTCTCCGACAACCACGAGAGCGGCACCGCCTATTTCTGGATCGGCGGCTCCGGCACGGGCGCCGGCACGAAGCAGGTCATCAAGGGCATCCGCGGCGACGGCAGGCTTACCGTCAACGCGCAAGGCATTCCGATGGTGCACTGGACGCTGACCGGCCTTTACGCCGATCCGGCCGAGGTGACGCGGATCGTCCCGACGCTGACCTCCTTCAAGAAGCCGTCCGTGGCGACGAACGCCAACACCCCGGTCTTCACGGTCAACGCCGTGAGCCTGGTCATGCGCAGCTTCGAGCTCGCCTTCGGCAACAAGGTCACGCCGCGGCTGCTGATCGGACGCGAAGAGATCGCCATCGTCGATATCGCGGAGTCGATCACGGCGCGCGTCGAGGCGGTGCCGGTCTCCACGCTGAACCCCTTCACCCTGGCGAAGGCGCAAACGTCGGTCGCGATCGCGCTCACGCACGGCACGGCCGCGGGGTCGATCGTCGCCGTCGCGGCGCCGACCGCGCAGCTCAACCGGCTCTCCGGCTACGAGAACCAGGACGACGTCCTCGAATGGCCGCTCAGCGCGACGCCGCTGCCGACGTCCGGCAACGACCAGCTTTCCATCGTGTGCACCTGACGCAAGAGAAGGAAGACGATCCCCATGTTCAAGGTCCAGCAGTCACCGATCTTCACCCGCCCCGTGACGGTGCACGTCCCCGAGGGAGGCGGCACGCGCGACGATACCTTCAGCGCAACCTTCAAGGCGATTCCGTCTTCCGAGGTCGCGAGGTTCGACCTCGGCACCGAAGCCGGCACAAAGGAGTTTCTGCGGGCCGTCACCAAGGATCTCGGCGATCTCGCCGACGCCGCCGGCGAACCGTTGAAGTGCAACGCCGAGATCTTCGAGCAGGTGCTCGACTGGCCCTTCACGCGGCTCGCCCTGGCCAGCGCCTACTTCGAGGGCGTGACGGCGGCGCGAACGGGAAACTCCGATGGGCTGCCCGCGTCTGGGCGCGCGGCGGCCCGGCACTAAGCCAGGCCGAGCCGGAGGCCGTCAGCGATGCCCGCCGCTTCGGGATGGACGATGCGTCGATCGCCGCCGTCCTGGAATCGCTTCAATCCGGCGATGACGGCGACGACGGCGTGTGGGCGGAGAACATGCCGGCGCTTGCGGCCTTCCTCGCTGTCGCCACGCAATGGCGCGTTGCGACGGTCGGTGGCGGCATGATGCCGGCGCAGCTTCTCTACCTCGGGCTCGACTATTCCGGAGCGATCGCCGGGCTCGGGGCGGCCGGCATCGCGCTTACGCCCGAGATCTGGGACGGCGTGACGATCATCGAAGCTGCGGCGCGCGACGCACTGAACGGGGTGGCGCCATGACGCTGAACCTCTCGCTCGTCATCAGCGGCGATGCGTCCGGCGCCAAGAAAGCGGCGTCCGAGACGAAGGGCGCAATCACCGAAGTCGGAGCGGCGGCAAAGCAGAGCTCTACCGCGGCGGCATCGGCCGTCCAAAGCACGATCGCCTCGACAGCCGGCGCCGCGCAGGTCGCGGCCTCCTCCGGGGCTGCCGCGGCGCAGGCGGCGGTCGCCGGCGTCGGCTCAACCGCGAAGCTATCCGCGCAGCAGATCCAGAACCTGCAATTCCAGCTGCAGGACGTGGTCGTCGGTTTGTCATCCGGTCAGGGCTTCGGCCGCGTGATGCTGCAGCAGGGCTCACAGATCGTCCAGGCGTTCGGGCCAGGGCAAGGCGTGCTCGGCGCATTGAAGGCCGTCGGCGCCGGCGTCGTATCCTTCGTCACGAATCCCCTCAACCTGGCGCTTCTCGGCTTCACCGCCGCAGGCGTGGCTGCGCAGCTGCTGTTCTCGGCCATCGGGTCAGGCGGCCAGGACGCGAACGCGGTCCTCGAAAAGCACGAGGATCTGATCAAGCGCGTGAAGGAGGCCTACGGCGACGCCGCAAACAGCGCCAGAGCCTACGGGGTCGAGTCGAAGCAGGTGCTGCAGTTCGAAAGCGAGCAGGACGTCGCCGCGCTTCGGGCGAAGCTTCTGGACGAGATCAAGGGCCAGCTCCTCATCTTCAAACAGATGGAGGGCAACAAGCTAAGCCTGATTCCCGACCCGAACGTCACGCCTCCCGAGATCCGTCCGTTTCAGGCGGCTCTAAAGGGCCTCGACGCAGAGCTTCAGGGCGGCGTTCCCAACCTTGCGAAATTCCAAAGCCTGCTCGTGACGATCGGTCGGTCGGACGAGGCGAACTCAGAGCTCCGAAAGGTTGCCGACGAGCTGTTGAAGATATTTCAGAACGCTGATCAGGCCCATCGCGCCCTGGAGGCCATGGGCGGCGCAGCGTTCGGAGGCGACAGCAACGTCCTTCTGAGACTGCAGGCGGGCGCGTCCGATCGACAGAGCATGAAGGACGAGCTCGCCTTCGCGCTACAGCAGAAGGCGCAGATCGAGCGTATCCGCCAAGGCTTCGACGGAGACCTGATCGCGATCGGCGCCCGATCGCCGGCCGACCGGGAAGCCGCAGCCGCGCTAAAGGAGCGCATCTCCCTCACCGGCCAGGCGCTGACCGCCGAGGAAGCGGAACTGCGCATCGCGCAGGCCGGCGCGATCGCGCGGGCGCGCGCCGAGTTCGAGCTGTCCGAGGCGCTGCGGC
>JBBQVL010000163.1:0-3071 GCA_038211615.1 Hyphomicrobiales bacterium | reverse complement strand
CGCGGACACCTGATCTCGGTGACGCGCGGGCTCGGTCGCTCCAATCCCACGGCGAGATCCGATCCGGGCAACGGGGATCCGGCATGAGCGCGGGCCGCACCTCTTCGGAGCGTGATGGCGGACTGGCCCGCCACGTGCCGGTCCTGTTGCCCGAGATGCTGGAGCACCTCGCCGTCGTCGAAGGCGGCCGTTACATCGACGGGACCTTCGGCGGCGGCGGCTACAGCCGCGCCATCCTGGAGCGGGGTGGGCGCGTCCTCGGCATCGACCGCGATCCGAGCGCCATCGAGGCCGGGGCGGCGCTGGTGGCGGAATCCGGCGGCCGGCTCAAGCTTGTCGAAGGCGGCTTCGGCGATCTCGACCTGCATGCGCAGGCCGCGGACTTCGCCCCGGTCGACGGTGTCGTCCTCGACGTCGGCGTCTCCTCGATGCAGCTCGACCAGGCGGAGCGCGGCTTTTCCTTTCGCCTCGACGGCCCGCTTGACATGCGCATGGGCCGCAGCGGAACCGACGCCGCGACGCTGGTGAACCGCGCCTCCGCCCGCGACCTTGCCGCCATCATCCGCATCTACGGCGAGGAGCGGAAAGCCGGGCGCATCGCCCGCGCCATCGAGCGTGCCCGCACCGAAGAGCCGATCCTCGGCACTGCACGGCTGGCGCAGATCATCGCGAGCGCTGCCGGCCCTCAGGGCGCCTCGCGCATCCACCCCGCGACGCGCACATTTCAGGCGCTGCGCATCTTCATCAACCGCGAGCTGGAAGAGCTTGCCCGCGCGCTGGGCGCCGCCGAGGCGGTGCTGCGGGACGGCGGCCGGCTGGTCGTTGTCGCTTTCCATTCGCTCGAGGACCGCGTGGTGAAGCGCTTCCTGCAGGATCGCGCGCAAGTCACGCACGGATCACGTCATCAGCCGCTGACGCAAGTCGCGCCGCCAACCTTCGCGCTCGTCGCGCGCGGCGCGGTCGAGCCTGGCGATGCGGAGGTCGCGAGCAACCCGCGCGCCCGCTCGGCGCGTCTCAGGGCGGCGGTCCGCACCGCCGCGCCGGGCCGTGCGCTCGATTTCGCGGCTCTCGGCGTGCCGACCCTTTCCGGCGTCGCCGGCCCGGAGGCCTATCAATGATCCGCTGGCTGCAGGTTCTTTCGGTGATTGCGGCGGTGAGCTCCGCGATCTTCGTGTTTCAGATCAAGTATCGCGCCGAAACGGTTGCCGAACATGCCACCCAGTTGCAGCGCGAGCTCGATCAGGAGAACGAGGCGAAGTCGCTGCTGGCGGCGGAATGGAGCCTTCTGATCCAGCCGGCGCGCGTGCAGGAGCTGGTCGCCCGGCACGACGACCTGCTGAAACTGCAGCCGCTTGATCCGGTCCAGATCACCAAGATCGAAAACCTTCCGATGCGTCCGACTGGACCCGCGCCGGAGGACGCCTCGGCGCTCTCGGCGATCCTCGACGCCCCGAGCGAGACGCTGCCGGAGGCCGCACGATGACCGCCGTCATACCGGCCTCGGTCTGGCGCCATCAGCGCGCCGAGCGCATCGTGACCAGCGGCGACCCGGAGCGCGCTGGCCGGCTGCGCGTGCTGCTCGCGATGCTCGGCTTCGGGCTTCTCTACGGCACGCTCGCCGTCCGGCTGGTCATTCTCGGGATCGGCGCGCAGGGCGTGGAGGAAGACAGCGCGAGCTTTACCCGGCCGGCCTCGCAGGCGCGCCCCGACATCGTCGACCGCAATGGCGAGACGCTCGCGACCGACATCCGCACCGCCGCGCTCTATGCAGAGCCGCGCTATGTGATTGACCCGGACGAGGCGACGGAGCTCATCGCCACTGTCCTCCCCGACCTCGACCGCGGGCGCCTTCGCCAGCTCCTCGCGAGCAACTCGAAGTTCGCCTACATCAAGCGCGAGATCACCCCGCGCCAGCAGCAGGCGATCCACAAGCTCGGCATCCCCGGCATTGGCTTCCGCGTTGAGAACCGCCGCTTCTACCCCGGCGGCGACGCCGCCTCGCATGTGCTCGGCACCGTCAATGTCGACAACCACGGCATTGCCGGGATGGAGAAGTATATCGACGGGGCTTTCCTCAACGATCTGCACGACGCGGGCTTTGCCACCGGCAGCTCGCTGGAGCCGGTCAGGCTCTCGCTCGACCTCCGTGTCCAGCACGTGGTGCGCGACGAAATCGTGCAGGCGATGACCCGTTATGACGCGATCGCGGCGGTCGGCATCGTGCTCGATGTGAAGACCGGCGAAGTGCTCGGCATGAGCTCGGTGCCCGACTACGATTCCAACAATCGCGACGAGGCGCTCGACAAGGACAGGATGAACCGCGCCACGGTCGGCGTCTTCGAGATGGGGTCCACCTTCAAGGGCTTCACGACGGCGATGGCGCTTGATTCCGGCGCGGTGAAGCTCACCGATTCCTTCGATGCCACGCACGGGCTGACAGTCGGAAAGTTCACGATCACCGATTTCCACGGCAAGCACCGCTGGCTGACGGTGCCGGAGATCTTCATCTATTCCTCCAACGTCGGCTCGGCGCGCGAGGCGCTGGCCGTCGGCATGCAGGGCCAGCACGATTACCTGCAGCGTTTCGGCCTCCTCGACGAACTGAAGACCGAACTGCCGGAGTCCGGAGCGCCGATCGTTCCGAAGATGCCGTGGGCGAAGGTTTCGTCGATCACCATGGCTTTCGGACACGGCATTTCCGTTTCGCCGATGCAGACGGCAATGGCCGGCGCCTCGCTCGTCAATGGCGGCTTCCTCATCACCCCGACCTTCCTGCCGCGGAGCGCCGAAGAGGCAGCGCAGATCGCCCGGCCGATCCTGAAGCCCGAGACGAGCCTTGCTCTGCGCCAGATCTTCCGCCTGAACGTGCTGAAGGGTTCCGGCAAGCGCGCCGACGTTCCGGGCTACAATGTCGGCGGCAAGACCGGAACGGCGGAAAAGGTGGAAGCCGGGCGCTATTCCGGCAATAAGCGCCGCAACGCGTTTTTGGCCGCATTTCCCATGGACGATCCGAAATACCTGATCCTCGTGGTCCTCGACGAGCCGAAGCCGGAGAAGCCCGGCATGGGCGC
>JBBQVL010000162.1:0-3105 GCA_038211615.1 Hyphomicrobiales bacterium | reverse complement strand
GCCACCATGCGGAGCGCCGTCGTCTTGCCGCAGCCGGAAGGCCCGACGAAGATCATGAACTCGCCGTCCTCGATCTTCAGGGAAAGATCGTCGACGGCGATGATCGTATCGTTGTAGCGCTTCGAGACCCGGTCGAACTCGATCGTTGCCACGCGAGATGATCCCCAATCCGGTATGGCAGACCAGACCGCGAACCCGGCCCGGGCGGCCGGGGCCGAAAGCTAGTCCACCCTGAATTCGTTCAGCGCTGCCTCGTCCATCTCGACGCCGAGGCCCGGGGCGTCGAGGATATCGACGTAGCCGTCGACGACCGGGAAGCGCTCCGGGACGAGCCGCTGGTTAAGCTCGGTGGTCTGGACGCAGTACTCCATGTATTCGGCCTCTTCCATGGCGGCCAGAACATGCAGCGTGGCGGCCTTGATGATGCCGGTGCTCCAGGCGTGCAGCACGCATCGCTTGCCCATGCGCTTGGCGTAGGTCGCGATCTTCAGGCATTCGACAATGCCGCCGGCGCGCGTCACGTCGGGCTGCACGATCTCGACTCCGCCCTCCGTCACCAGTCGCTCGAAATCCGCCAGCGTCGTCTCCTCCTCGCCGCCGGCGATCGGGGTGTCGACGTTGGCCGCGAGCTCCGCGTACTTGCCGTACTCGTCCGGCGGGAACGGCTCTTCGATCCAGAACGGCCGGTGCTCCTCCATGCGGCGCACGCGCTCGATCGCCTGGCGCGCGCTCGGGAAGCCGAAGCCCACATCGATCATCAGGTCGAAGTCGTCGCCCCCGGCGCGGCGCGCCGCCGCCACCAGCGCCACGTCAAGCTCGGCATCACGGCCGAGCGGACCCCAGCCGAGCTTGATGGCGTTGAAGCCGGCGCGTCGCTGCGCGATGACGGTCTTCTCCACTTCATCCGGCGTCTCCGGCATCAGCGTGCTCGCATATGCCTTGACCTTGGTCCGCCGCGCGCCGCCGACGAGCGCATGGATCGGCTTGCCGGTCGCCTTGCCGACGATATCCCACAATGCAATTTCAATGCCGCTGATCGCGTGCAGGACGACGCCGCGCCGGCCGAAATAGACCGTGCCGTCGTACATCTTCTGCCAGAGCCGGCCGACGGCGAACGGGTCCTCGCCCTGCAGGAGTACGCCGAGGCCCGAGGCGATCTTGTGCGAAGCCGGCGCGTCGATCACCGCCTTCGCGACCGACGGCGAGGAATCGATCTCGCCGATTCCGACGATGCCGGCATCGGTATGCACGCGGACGATGAGCCCGTCCTGGCTGCCATCCGCGATCGCCGCGTTGATCGCCGAGGGCGCCCGGATCTTGATCGCCTCAACCTTGGTGATTTTCATGTTTCACCATCACTCCGTAACTTGGTTTCCAGTAGCTCTCGTAAAGGTCCTCGCACTCCGGGCTGCAGGCGACGAGCTGTCCGCCGCCGCCTTCGAAGACCCAGGAGCGGCGCGGGATCAGCCGGCCGCAAACGTCGCAATAGCTGACATTCGTGTCGTGCCAGGCGCGGGCCGGATCGACCCATTTGCCCTTTCTCGCGATGCTCATGACGCTGCTCCCGCGAGCGGCCCGTAGTCGCGCGCCGCCGCTTCGGCGCTGACGTAGCCTTCCAGGATGTCCTCGCGGATCGCCGCCGGATCGCGTTCGCCCGGCGGGCCGAAGCCGGCGCCGCCCGGGGTGCGGTAATAGAGCTCGTCGCCGGCGTGCAGCACGACGTTGGTGAATTTCGTCGGCGAATGCACCCCGAAGAGGTCCGGGAAGCTCTTGAACTCCGTCGTGCCCGCAAGCTTCACAAGCAGCGTCGATCCGACACCCGGGCCGCCGTCGAAGAGACCGGTCGAGGTCAGCTTGCAGCGGTCGAAGAGCGCGCTGAAGGTGATCGAGGGCGCCGTGATGCGGAAGGTGCGCTCCGTGCCGAGCCCGCCGCGATGCTTGCCCGCGCCACCGGAGTCGCGCGCCATGCCATAGTTCAGCGTGAGCAGCGGATAGCGGTGCTCGAACACCTCGACCGGCGTGTTGCGGCAATTCGAGTGGCGGGTGATCTCGCCGCTGTTGCCGTCCTTGCGCGGTGTCGCCCCCGCCCCCATGCCGTCGAAGTGATAGTTGCTGTAGTAGCGGCCGGTCTCGGGGTGCACGCCGCCGAAGAGAAGATTGCTGCTCGACCCGCCGGTGCCCGCCGCGACGCGGTCCGGAACCGCCTTGGAGAACGCCGCGAGCAAAAGGTCGATCAGCTTCGGCTGGAGATCCGTATTGCCGCCGACCGAGGGACCGGGATGGCGGACGTTCACGACCGAGCCGGGCGGCGCGATGACCTGCACCGGCCGGTAGCAGCCGGAATTGCGCGGGATAAGCTCCTGCGGATCGGTGATGCTGAAGACGGCATTATAGAGCGCTGAGGCCGCGACCACGAAGGTGCAGTTCATCGGCCCCTGCACCTGCGGGCTCGATCCCGTGAAGTCCGCGATCACGCGGCTGTTCTTGACGACCACCTTGACCTTCACCTCGAACGGCTCGTCGCCGACGCCGTCGTCCTCCACCATCATCGAGGCGGAGAATTCTCCCTCGGGCAGCTCGTCAATCTCCGCCCGCAGCCGCCGGTCAGAATAGTCGATGAGCTGCCGCGCGCCATCGACGACGGTGTGCAGATCGTAACGGTCAACCAACTCGAGCAGACGCCGCTCGCCGATGTTGAGCGCGCCGATCATGGCGTGGAAATCGCCCCAGGTGTTCCGCGGCGTGCGGTGGTTCGCCATGATGACGCGCCAGAGCTGCTTGTTGTACTCGCCGCCCTCGATGAGCTTCACCGGCGGGAGCCGCAGTCCTTCCTGGTAGACGTCGGTGGCATCAGCCGCGAAGCTGCCCGGCGCCTTGCCGCCGACTTCGGCCAGATGTCCGATGGTGCCGGCGAAGCCAATCAGCTCCGCGCCCCGGAAGATCGGCTTCATCAGCATGTGCTCAGGGATGTGGCAGTTGCCGCGGTAGGGATCGTTGTGGACGATCACGTCGCCGGGCTTGAAGAAGTCCTCGCCGAGTTCCTCCAGCGTCCAGCGCAGCGTGTAGTTCACCGCCCCCATCATCGCCGGCGCGAAGTTCTTCTCC
>JBBQVL010000161.1:0-3401 GCA_038211615.1 Hyphomicrobiales bacterium | reverse complement strand
GTTCCTGCAGGATGCCACGACCGGGAAATTCTACTTCATCGAGGTCAATCCGCGCATCCAGGTCGAGCACACCGTCACCGAGGAGGTGACGGGCATCGATATCGTCAAGGCGCAGATCCACATGATCGAGGGGAAGCGCATCGGCGAGCCGGATTCCGGCGTGCCGCCGCAGGAGGAGATCCGGCTGAACGGCCACGCCCTGCAGTGCCGCATCACCACCGAGGACCCGGAGCAGAACTTCATCCCCGACTACGGCCGCATCACCGCCTATCGCGGCGCGACCGGGTTCGGCATCCGCCTCGACGGCGGCACCGCCTATTCCGGCGCTGTCATCACCCGCTTCTACGATCCCCTGCTCGAGAAGGTCACCGCCTGGGCGCCGTCGCCGGAGGAGGTGATCGCGCGGATGGATCGCGCCATCCGGGAATTCCGCATTCGCGGCGTCGCGACGAACCTCGCGTTCCTCGAGAACGTCATCACGCATCCGCGTTTCCGCGACCTGAGCTACACGACGCGCTTCATCGACGAGACGCCGGAGCTGACCGCGCTGGTGCGCCGACGCGACCGCGCCACGAAGCTCCTGAACTACGTCGCCGACGTGACGGTGAACGGCCATCCCGAGACGCGCGGCCGCGCCCGCCCCGATCCGCATGCGCTGCGCCCGGTCGCGCCCGTCTTCGAGGGTCGGCCGGCGGATGGCACGAAGCAGCGGCTCGACCGCGACGGGGCGGAGAAATTCGCGAAGTGGATGCGCGACGAGCCGCGCGTCCTCGTCACCGACACGACGATGCGCGACGCGCACCAGTCGCTGCTCGCGACCCGCATGCGCACGCATGACATCGTCGCGGTCGCACCGGCCTATGCCGTGGCGCTGCCGCAGCTTCTGTCGCTCGAATGCTGGGGCGGCGCGACCTTCGACGTTGCGATGCGCTTCCTCACCGAGGACCCGTGGGAGCGCCTTGCGACGATCCGCGCGCGCGTGCCGAACATTCTCCTGCAGATGCTGCTGCGCGGCGCGAACGGCGTCGGCTACACCAACTATCCCGACAACGTCGTGCGCTTCTTCGTGGCCGAGGCGGCGAAGGCCGGCATCGATCTCTTCCGCGTCTTCGACTGTCTGAACTGGGTCGAGAACATGCGCGTCGCGATCGACGCCGTGCTGGAATCGGGAAAGCTCTGCGAGGCGGCGATCTGCTACACCGGCGACGTCCTCGACGCGGCGCGGCCGAAATACGATCTCGCCTATTACGTGAAGCTCGCGCGCGAGCTGGAGAAGGCCGGCGCGCATGTCATCGCGGTGAAGGACATGGCGGGCGTGATGAAGCCCGCCGCGGCGCGCGCGCTCTTCTCCGCGCTGCGGCAGGAGATCGCCGCGCCGCTGCACTTCCACACCCACGATACGTCGGGGCTTGCCGCCGCCACCGTCCTCGCGGCGGTCGATGCGGGCGTCGACGCCGTCGATGCGGCGATGGATTCACTCTCCGGGCTCACCTCGCAGCCCTGCCTCGGCTCGCTCGTCGCGGCGCTCGACCAGACGGAACGCGGCACCGGCCTCGACCTCGATGCGATCCGCAGGATCTCGCTCTACTGGGAGGCCGTGCGCTTCCAGTATGCCGCCTTCGAGAGCGACCTCCGCTCCGGCGCCTCGGAGGTCTACCTGCACGAAATGCCGGGCGGGCAGTTCACCAACCTCAAGGAGCAGGCGCGCTCGCTCGGCCTCGAAAGCCGCTGGCACGACGTGGCGCGCGCCTACGCCGAGGCGAACCAGCTCTTCGGCGACATCGTCAAGGTCACGCCCTCGTCCAAGGTGGTCGGCGACATGGCGCTGATGATGGTGACGCAGGAGCTGTCGGCCGCCGACGTGCTCGATCCGGCGCGCGACATCGCCTTCCCCGATTCCGTCCTGCAGATGATGAAGGGCGAGCTTGGGCAGCCGCCCGGCGGATGGCCGGCGGCGATCCAGAAGAAGGTGCTGAAGGGCGCCGCGCCGATCGTCGTGCGACCCGGCTCGCTGCTCGGCGAGGCCGATCTCGACGCCGAGCGCGCCAACGCGGCGGCGAAGATCGGCCATCCGCCTGATGACCGCGAGCTTGCCTCCTACCTGATGTATCCGAAGGTCTTCACCGACTTCGCCGCCGCGCAGGAGAGCTACGGACCGGCCGAGGTGCTCCCGACCCCCACCTATTTCTACGGGCTTCCCGCCGGCGAGGAGATTTCCGTCGAGCTGGAGAAGGGCAAGATCCTGGTCGTCCGCTGCCAGGCGATCGGCGAGCCCGACGAAGAAGGCCAAGTGCGCGTCTTCTTCGAGCTGAACGGCCAGCCGCGCATCGCCAAGGTGCCCGACCGCTCGCACGGCGCGAGCTCGAAGGCGCGGCGACCGAAGGCCGAGCCGGAAAATCCGGCGCACGTCGCCGCCCCGATGCCGGGCGTGATCTCGGGTGTCTCCGTCAGCGCGGGACAGGAAATCCATGCCGGCGATGTGCTCCTCTCCATCGAGGCGATGAAGATGGAGACCGCCCTCCACGCCGACCGCGACGGCAAGATCGCCGAGGTGCTGGTCAAGGCCGGCGACCAGATCGACGCGAAGGACCTCTTGATCCGTCTCGCCTGATCAACGGCGGGGAGACGCCCGGGCGCTCGCTTCCCGGCTAAACTCGCGGTTACACTTTTCTTTGCCCCTCGCGCGCCAATGGCGTTAGTCTCCGATTCGCTGCCGGTTAAGAGCAGCCAATAAAATCGTCGCAGGCTTGGGCAAGGCCGCGAGGGGGACCAATGGGGCTCTACGAATCCGCGGCGCCCGTGCCGGGCGTCCCGCGGATTGCGTCTGATGACCGGTCGATTGGCGACGTCCTCGCGCGCAGCCGCGAATGGATGCGGGAATTTCCTTGCCTCGTCCGCGGGCTCTATGCGCTTGCCCGCCCCTTCCGCTGGCATCTGCTTGCCCTGCTCGGCTTCAACGCCTGCATCGCGGCGTGGGAGACGATCCAGCCGCTGATCCTCTCCTGGGGCATCGACACCTTCGAGGCCAAGGCGCCGTTCATCGAGATCATCGCCATCACCGTCTATCCGATCCTGACGATCGCGATCCCGCACGGCATCGTCCTGCCGCTGCTGCGCGACATGTACACGCTGTGGTTTGTCCGGCCGGCGTTTGAGAAGCATGTCGGCCTGCTCTGCCTGCAGCAGAACCAGTCGGGCGGGGTGAACCATCCCGAACTCTCCGGGCGACGCGCCCCCATCGCGCAGGAGGGACGCGCCGTCGCCTACAGCCTGGTCGAGATGCTCACGCGCGATCCGGCATTTGCAGTGCGCGGCCTAATTGTCATGGCGGTGCTCTCGTGGATGAGTCCGCCGCTGGCGGTGCTGCTGCTTCTCGGCATCGTCGCGGATGTCTGGATCAC
>JBBQVL010000160.1:0-3426 GCA_038211615.1 Hyphomicrobiales bacterium | reverse complement strand
TGTCGAGCTGATCCCAGAGCGGCTCCGCGAGGTAGGCGAGGACCTGGTCGAACGGCAGCTCGTCGGGCGACTTGTCGCCGGGGAAGCCGGCGGGGAGTTTTCCGGTGAAGGGATTGCCGTTGGACATGGGGATCGTCTGTCGCTTTCGGGTGGTGAAGGAGGCGGGCTCGCGCCCGCCTCCGGCTCTGAACTCTGCGGCGGCTAGCCGATCGAACTTCGCGCCGGGAGCTCGTCGAGCTCCGCGAGGAGGTCGGCCCGGTCGTCGCGGTTCGCGCGGATCAGCACGCCGGTGTTGATCGCGTTGAAACTTTCGCGCTCACCATCGGGGCGCCGCCCGTAGGAGCTCTTCGCAGAGACGTTGCAGTAGTCTTCGGTGGCGGAGAGAATGGAGATCACGGCGGGGATCAGGACGATGTCCCCGACCTTGAGCTCGCGGCCCTTGGCGTCGTGCATTGTCACTCCTTGTTCAGTTTCGGCGAGCAGCTGCTCGCGCCCCGCAAGCATCCGCTCACGGGAGATCACCTCCCCATCGGGAAGAACGAATTCCACGACCGAAAGCATCGGCTCATGGAGGAGCGCCAGGATCTGTTCCGCGCTGAAGAAGAAGGGCGGATGCAGCACCGGCGTCTTCGAGTGCGCGACCCCGGCGCGGCGGAAGCCGTCGCGCTTCGCAGCGATGCGGAGCCCGGCTACCGCGCCGAACGCGTCAGTCGCCGGGGCGGGCATGTCGCCACGCTCCGCCCCGGCGGTCTCGGCCGGGCGATCCCCATCCGGCGAGTCAGAAAAATTCCCGGCGACCGGGTTCGTGGTCGCCGGGCTGGCCGGGTTGGAGGAGCTGCCCTCCGGCCCGGCCTCAGACCGAGCCGGGGCAGCCCCCGCCTCGGCCTCGGGATTGGTGTCCGCCTTGGCCTTGGCGGCAGCGGCGGCCCTGGCCGCGCGCGAGTTGGTGAGCCTTTTCGCCATCGGGATCGCCTATCTGCTGTTCGCTGCGATGCGGCTCAGGCGAGCCACGGCACGACGAGGAGCTCGGCGGTGCCCTTCCACTCGTTGGTCACGCCACCGGTGCCGTATTCGCTGTTGAGGATCTGCCGGCCGGCGCTTTCGAGCGAGGGCGGCACGACCAGGAGGTTCGGCATCAGGCCGAGCGGAAGGCCGTAATCGCCCTTCATTCCGGCGAGGGCGGCACGCGCCGTCGCATAGTGGGCGCCATCCAAGGTCTGCTTGGAACCCCAGGCGAACTGCCAGAAGCCGAAGCCCACGTTATTGCGCCCGTCGCTGCCGTAGATGAATTCCCGGTTGCTGAAGACGTTGTCGTCGGTCACCCGGTCCTTCGACACGAACTCGAAGGGCTTGCGATTCTGGAAGATGAGGGGCTTCAGGGCGCGGCTCACATCCATCAGGAACCAGGATGCGCTGCCGCCTCCGTCGGTGTTCGCAACGTTCTGGGGGATGCCGTTCGCGTCCAGCACGGGATGGTCAGTGTCGAAGAAGTACTGGCCGTCGTAGCACTCGCCCCCCGCGCCGAAACCGGTCTTCAGCAGACCGAAGGTGAGCACATCGGGATGCGCTCCGGTTGAGCGTCCCATCTCCTCGAACAGGGGTCCGTAGATCCCGAGGTTGTCATCTTCCATGTCGTTGCGATCGACGCCGATCGTGAGTTCGAAATGCCTGTTCTTGATCGAATAGTCGTACTGCTGCAGGTTCTGCACAGCCCGTGGTCCGAGCCACTCGCGCACTTGCGGTAGCCTGCCCAGCCACCCGTACTTCTCCTCCTTTGCGGAGGAGGGAACGACCGTCGCGACCCGCGTGTAGAGCGACGGTGCCGAGCCAAGGCCCTTCTGGTAGTTGGTCTTGAACCCGACGCGCAGGCTGTCGAGGTTGGCGGCATTCACGAGCATGGGAGGAGTTCCTTTCCTGAAGGGGGACGCGCGACGGTCAGTCGCGCGTGATCTCGAAGACCACCTGCGCCTTGGAGGCGGTGGCGTTGGTGCCGCCGACCGTCACGGCGAGCGTGCCGCCGGCGGCGACCACGTTGAGCGCGGTCGGCGTCGCGACGTCCACGTCGCCCGCTGCGGAGCCCGCCTGGGTCACAGTAAGGACGCCGTTGGTGATCGCGGTCGCGCCAATCTTGGCGGTGAGGGTGGCGTCGCCGGTGGTCAGCACGCCCTCGATCACCGACCAGATCTTCGTCACCCGGCCGGCGACCGGCGCCAGCGCGTAATAGGTGTTGGTGCCGACCAGCGTTTCGACGCGCGCCTGCACATAGACCTTGTTGTTCGCGAGGTAGTCGCCGAGCTTCGCCTCGTCGAATTCCACCCAGACGCCGATCGCGTCGACATCGCGGATGAAGCCGGCTGGCGAACGGGTATTGGTGCCATGCGTCTTGGCGACCGTCTGGTCGTCGACCGCGTAGCAGACCTTGCCGATGTCGGCGATCGTGATGGCGTCGCCGGCGGACGAATTGCCGTAGCGGAAGGTGTCGAAGCGCACCTTGATCGCCTTGTCGCCGTTCGAGCCCGAGGAATTGTCGACCTGCTCTTCGGCGCGGCCGACGCCGACCAGGCCGAGCGCGGTCGAGGCCTCGACCGCGTAGCCCGAGGCGTTGCGCATGACCATCGCGCCGCCGAAGATCTTTTGGCTGGCGGCGAGGCCGAGCGATCTGACGCCGCGCTCGACGTCGGCGCGTTGCGTGTTGCGGTCAGCGGCGAGCTGGGTCAAAGGCGTGCCTCCTGATGGGCGGCCTCGGCCGCGCGGGTTTTCTTCATCGCCTCAGGGTCGATGCCCATCAGCGACACGACGGCGCGGTCGGCCTCGGTCAGCGACGGCTTGCCGTCCTGGTCCTTCGGCGCAGCGGTGAGCGCGCCCGATCCGCCGAGGATCGGCATGGCGCCGATCTCCTTCTCGACGCGCGCCGGATCGACGGTGTGCATGGCGATGTAGTGGTCGCGGAGCGGCTTCACGCCGACGCGGCCCGCCTTGATCGCGTCGTCGACGAAGGCGCTCGCTTTGTCCTTGGCGGTGGCGGCAGTGAGCTCGTTGAGCCGGGTGGTGACGGTCGTGAGCTCTGCCTGCAGGGATGTCACGACATCGCCGGAGGCGCGCGCGCCAGCCGCGGCGAGCGTCGTGACCACGCCGAGGATCGCGGCTGCGTCGGCGTCATCCTTCAAGCCGGCTGCCTTCGCGATCGGCGCAAGCGCCGACTGCATGGCGGTGGCGGTGCCGCCCTTCAGCTTCGTGATGGCGGCCATCACCGCCGCTTCGTCGGCGTCCGCGGCGAGGCCGAGTGCCTCCCGCAGCTTGGCAAGCAATTCCATGTCAGCTCCTTCGCTGTGCAGCGCGGTCAGCCCGCGCAGGTTTGGTCGATTGGTCAGGGCGGCGCGGGCGATGCCGATCACCGTGCCGTCCTTCAGATGCTGGATGACGGGC
>JBBQVL010000159.1:0-3944 GCA_038211615.1 Hyphomicrobiales bacterium | reverse complement strand
TTCCTCGGCGCCGACATCACCAAGGCGTCGGCGCGCGAGCGCCACAAGCTCGGCATCGCCCACGTTCCCGAGGACCGCCAGCGCTCCGGCATGATCGCCGAATTTTCGGTAGCCGAGAACTGCATCCTCGACAGCTATTACGAGCCCCGCTTCTCCTCCGGCGTGGTCATGCGCTGGCCCTACGTCCATGCCGAGGCGACGAAGACCGTCCATGATTTCGACGTGCGCACCGAATCGATCTTCAGCCTCGCCGACCACCTGTCGGGCGGCAACCAGCAGAAGCTCGTCGTCGGCCGCGAGCTGTCGCGCGAGATCAAGCTGATGATCGCCTCGCAGCCGACGCGCGGCGTCGATGTCGGTTCGATCGAGTACATCCACAAGCGCATCATGCAGGCGCGCGACGCCGGCGTCGGCATCCTCATCGTGTCGACCGAACTCGACGAGATCCTCGCCCTGTCCGACCGTATCCTGGTGATGTTCCGCGGACGCATCGCCGGCGAATTCGCCGCCGGCCGCGCGAGCATCCGCGAGATCGGGCTTGCCATGGCGGGAGCCACCGCATGAGCGACTACCTGCGGCAGGAAGTCACCTCCGAAAAGGAGGCGCGCAGCTCCCGCCACTTCGACATCGAGCAGATGGTGATCGTCCCGGTGATCGCGGTGATCACCGCGCTCATACTGGGCGGGCTGGTCATGCTCGCGACCGGCGTGACCCTCCAGAATGTCGGCCTTTCGTACGGTGCCCTGTTCACGGGCTCGCTGGGCTCGCTCAATGCCATCTCGGAGACGCTGACCGCTGCCGCGCCGGTGACGCTGGCCGCCCTTGGCATCGCGCTCGGCTTCCGCGCCGGGCTCTTCAACATCGGCGCCGAGGGACAGATGCTGCTGGGCGGCATGGCATCGGTCGCCGTCGGCTTCGCCGTTACCGGGGCGCCTACCGTCATCCACCTGACTCTGGCGCTTCTTGCCGGCGCACTAGTCGGGGCGCTTTGGGCGGCGCTCGCCGGCTGGCTGAAGGCGGCAACCGGCGCCCATGAGGTCATCACCACGATCATGCTGAACCTGATCGCGGTCCAGCTGACCAGCTATCTTCTCCGCAATCCGCCGATACAGAAGCCCGGCCGCCACGATCCGATATCACAGTCGATCCTGCCGACCGCCGAGCTGCCGCGGCTGCTCACCTGGCTCGACCCGAACCTCCGCGTGAACGCCGGCATCATCCTTGTCGTCGTCATGGTGGCGCTGATCTACTGGCTACTCTTCCGCACGACCATCGGCTACGAATTCCGCGCCAGCGGCCTCAATCCGTTTGCGGCGCGCTATGGCGGCATGCGTTCAGGCCTCATCACCGTTGCGGTGATGGCGACCGCCGGCGGGCTGGCCGGGCTCGCCGGCGCCAACCAGGTGCTCGGCGTCCTCGGACGCGCCTCTCCGGGCTTCTCCGGCGGCGCCGGGTTCGACGCCATCGCCGTGGCGCTTCTCGGCCGCTCCCACCCGATCGGCGTCCTGCTCGCCGGCATCCTCTTCGGCGCGCTGCAGGCCGGCGGGCGCCAGATGCAGGTGACGGCCGGCGTGCGCATCGACCTCATCTCCATCATCCAGGCGCTGATCATCGTGTTCGTCGCGGCGCCGCTGCTTATGCGCGCGGCCTTCCCGTTTGCCTTCTGCAAGCGCGCCCACAAGCCGGCGGGGTGATCGATGACCCTCGTCGAAGCCGCCCATCCCGCCAGCCTCGACCTGGTCAAGCGCCGCCAGACGCTGGTAAGCGGCTGGATCCTCGGTGGCCTCGCAATCTTCGTCGCGGCGGTATTCGGCCTCGGCGCCTCGGGCGACGCGACCTTCCGCCTTGCCCTCGCCGGGGACGTGGTTGCCCTCCCCGACCTGATCGTGCCGGCGGCGCCCTATGCCTATGTCGTCGCGGTGCTCCTCGCGTTCTTCGCCGGACGCCAGTTCATGCGCGGCGCTGCCCGGCGTTCGAGCCTCTTCCTCGGCATCGGCCTTTTCCTGGCGGTGACCGTGTTTCTTGTCTGGGCGACGGCCGGCAAGCAGTTTTCATTGACCGGCATGCTTGAGGCGACTGTGGTGAGGGCCGTGCCGATCGCGCTCGGCGGCTTGGTCGGCGTGCTCTCCGAACGAGTTGCCGTGGTCAATATCGGCATCGAGGGCATGCTGCTCTCCGGCGCCTTCACCGGGGCGATCGTCGGCTCGCTGCTCGGCGGGATCATCGGCCTCGTCGCAGCGATCACCGTCGGCGGCCTGTTCGGCCTGCTCCTCGCGGTCCTGGTGGTCACCTACCGCGTCGACCAGATCATCGCCGGGGTAGCGATCAACCTCTTCGTTCTTGGCCTCACCTCCTACGTCACCAGTCAGGTGCTGACCGTCCACCCGGCGCTGAACCAGGCGCCGATCTTCCGCGGCATCGATATCCCCTTCCTCAGCACGCTGCCGATCGTCGGGCGCGTGCTCTTCCAGCAGAACATCTTCGTCTACGGCGCGGCGCTGATCATCGCGCTCGCCACCTACTATCTCTTCCACACGCGCTGGGGACTGCGCGCCCGCGCCGTCGGCGAGCACCCGGAAGCGGCGGACACGCTCGGCATCAATGTCTACCGCGTGCGCTACATCAACGTGACCATCGGCGGGATGGTGGCCGGCTTCGCGGGGGCGTGGTTCACGCTCGGCTCGGTCGGGCGCTTCGACATCAACATGACCAACGGGCGCGGCTTCATCGGCCTCGCCGCGATGATCTTCGGACGCTGGCATCCGGTCGGTGCGCTGCTCGCCGCGCTCGTCTTCGGCTTCGCCGACTCGCTGCAGCAGAAGCTCGCCATCCTGCAGACGCCGATCCCCTCGGAGTTCCTGGCGATGGCGCCCTACATCGCGACCATCGTCCTCGTTGCCGGCATCGTCGGGCGCGCCCGTGCGCCGGCCGCGGACGGCAAGCCCTACATCAAGGACTAGCCACGTGGCGGTTCGCCCGGCCAAACGGCAACCTGTCGCTGCCCGGCCGGCGATTGCCCTCGTCGCCCACGACCGCAAGAAGGAGGAGATGATCGCGTTTGCGCGCGATCACCTCGTCCGGCTGCTGACCTTCGATCTGTACGCCACCGGCACCACCGGCGCGCGCGTCAGCGCCGCCTTGCCGCGCCTGAAGATCACCAGCCTGAAGAGCGGCCCGCTCGGCGGCGACCAGCAGATCGGCGCGCTCATCGCCGAAGGCCGGATCGCCGCGCTGATCTTCTTCATCGACCCGCTCTCGCCGCATCCTCACGATGTCGACGTCAAGGCGCTGACGCGGCTGGCGGTGGTCTATGATATTCCGATGGCGCTCAACCGGCGGACGGCGGACATCCTGCTCGCGCAGCCGTCATCGCTCGGTTCCAGGGGGACAACCGGATGAGTGCCTATCTCGACAACCTGCCCTTCCCGATCCTGATCGGCGACATCGGCGGCACCAACGCGCGCTTCGCCCTCATCAACGATGCCTCGGCGGCGCTGCAGCGGCTGCCCAACGTGCATACCGGTTCCTTTCCGACGATCGACGACGCCATCGCGGCGACGGTGATCGCGCGGGGAGGCGCTCAGCCGCGGTCGGCGATCCTGGCGCTCGCCGGGCCGATTGCGGGCGACCGGGTGCAACTCACCAATTCCGACTGGGTGGTCGAGCCGCGAAAATCGGTCGAGCGCTTCGGGCTGGCCGAGATGATCCTGCTTAACGACTTCGAGGCGCAGGCCCTCGCCCTGCCCGACCTCGGCCCGGGCGACCTCGATCCGATCGGCAACGGCGTTTCCCGTCCTGATGCGGTGCGGGTCGTGCTCGGTCCCGGCACCGGACTGGGGGTCGGCGCGCTGGTTCGCGCCCGCGACACCTGGGTGCCGGTTCCCGGCGAAGGCCCGCATATCGACCTTGGCCCGATTACCGACCGCGACATGGCGATCTGGCCG
>JBBQVL010000158.1:0-4223 GCA_038211615.1 Hyphomicrobiales bacterium | reverse complement strand
GATCGCGTCGTTGGTGCGGCCCATCCCCGTCACCAGATCCGGGTGCGGCGGACTGAGCGGCGCCGTCCCGACCGCATCGAGGATGCGTGCAAGCGGGAACTTCAGCGCGTGCGCCTTGTGCAGCGCCACCTCGATGACGCGCGCGACGATCTGGAAAGAGCCGGCGAGGCTCCTGACCGGCGCAAAGAGGACCGCCAGCCGCTCGGATGACACACCGCACTCGGCGGCGACCTTCTCGAGGATCGCGGGGGGCGGGGCGGAATCCGCTTCCACTACCAGCACCGCGCGATCCGAGACATCCTTGTGATCGAGCTCGGCAAAGAGCGGCTCCCGGCGGGCGAGCGCGCGCGCCGGGCCGGAGCCGAGCGCCGAGAATTTCTGTGCTCCCGCCTCATGCCGCAGCGACCAGCCGGCATATTGGCTGGCGAGGCAGGCGGTGACGGGCTGCGAGCTGCGCACGACGATTTGCCACGGCCAGCGCGGAATGGCCTCCGAGGGAACGAGATCGACCGTGCCGAGCCCGCCCATGCAGACCCGCGCCATGCGGAGGCCCGCCTCGATGCCGCCCGAAGATTTCGCGCCGCAATCGATGAGGGTCTCGCCGCGGGCGCCGCGTGTCACGCCGATCCGAAGCTCCGCCGCCTCCTCGACCATGTGGTCGACGATCTCTCCCGCCCGATCGTTCAGGCTGAAGGTCGCCATCAGCCCGCTCCCAGCGCGGCGGCAATCACCCTGCCCCGGGCTTCGATCAAATCGCGCGCTTCCGCCGCCGTCGCGGCCTCTGCCAGAACCGTGCAGAGCGGCGCGCCGGCGCGGAGGCCGGCTCCCGGCGGCTGGCGATCGGCGCTCCATTCGGGCCATGCGAATTCGGGGACGCTCGCCACGTCGCGGCTGGCGTAAACGATCCGCGCCGCCGCCGCGCCGGTGACTTCCGGCGCTTTGCCCGGAAGCCGTCCGTGGCAGGCCTCGACGTGCAGCGCGAAGAGGCTCGCCTCGGCGGGACGGAAAATGTCGAGCGTCGCGCCGGGCCGGGGATTGATCTCGATCAGGTGCCAGCCTTCCGCGCCGACAAGAAAATCGACGCTGTTCAGGCCCACCAGCCCCGCCGCCTCGGCGACGCGTTGCGCGGATTCGGAAAGCGCCGCCGCGGTCGCGGGCGTCACATGCGCCGGACGCACCGCGCCGCCATAGCGGAACGGCGCGGTCGGAGTCAGGTCGGGCCATTGCGTGCTGAGACCGAGCACGATCGCGGCGGTCCCGTCGGCAAGCACAAGTGCTGACACCGGCTCGCCCTCGACGCGCTGCTGCCAGTAGCGGCCCGCCGCCGGGGCGTCGGCCGCGACATGCGATCCCCCCGCCCCGCCCACCATCTTGGAGAGCCAGCCCTCGCCCCGCGGTGTCGCGCTCCAGCTCGGATGCGGGATGCCGCAACGCGCGCAGAGCTCCGCCAACTTTGCCGGGTCCCCCACGCTTGCGACCGTCGCGCCGCTATTCCCGAGCAGCGTCCAGCGTCCGGCGAGGCGGTCGAGCAGGTCCGTGCGGTCCTCGAAGCCTGAGCCGCAGACGATTCCGATCGGCGCGCGTCTCGTCGAAAGCGCCTCCAGCGCGTCCGAAAGCGCCGGCCATTGCAGGCCGCGCCCGAGGTCGCACTCGATCCGAACGCTCTCCTCCGCCGCGTCTCGCGTGTCGAGGTCGTGGAAAATATCCGCCGCGAGCGGCGCGTAGCCGGCCGACCGGGCCGATTGAGCAAGCGCGCGCACGGAAAGTCCCACCACCAGAACCTCAGCCATTCCCGCCGACGATCTGGCGGGCGCGTTCGAAGGCGTCGCGGAAATCGAAGGCCACCGCCTTCTCCGCCGCGATCATGGCTTTGAACAGGCCCGACTCGGTCCTGTATTTCACGTCGCCGATGGCGAGAGGGCCTATGCCGAGCGCGCCATGTCCGCCGACCGGCTCGCCGTTCGCCTTCATGTCGAGACCCTCGATTCCGGTCGGCGGGACGGCGTTGACGTCGGCGGCGACAAGCAGGTCCGGCGCCGCATCGACCTGCTGCAGCGACAGCACCTGCAGTCCTGCCCGCGCGGTGCAGAGGGCGACATCGGCGTGTTTCAGCAGTTCCACCTTGCCGTCCTCGCTGCTGCCGTCGGCGGATGTCACGTCGAGGTTGAAGCGCTTCTTCATCTCGTCGGCGACACGCCCCACCCGCTCCGGGCCGTCATAGCCGACCAGCGTCACCTTCGCGCCGTTCAGGGCGCAGATCACCGCGGCGGCATAGGCGACGACGCCGGTGCCGCCGAATATGACCACGCGAAGTCCCTTCAGCTCACGCTGCTTCTTTTCCTTCAGCACGCGCTCCACGCAGGCGACCATGGCGGCGCCCGTCGTGAACGAGCCCGCGGGGTCGGCGAACACGGAAAGCTGGAACGGCGGAAACATCGCCTGCTTCGCGCTGTCGAGCATCGCAAGCGCCAGGACGGCGTTCTTCCCGGCGATGAAGATGCCGGTGCGGCGGGCGAGCTTCGGCGGGCGCGAGAACATCGCGTCCTGCACCAGCGCCCGCACCTCGGAAGCCTCGACATGCGTGTAGGGGATCACATGGTCGTAGCCGGCATCGAGGGCCATGTTCGCGTCGAACGGGCTCATCTGCTTCAGCGGGCTGATCATGTGGAGAATGTAAGGCTCAGCCATGCCGCGCTCCCTTTTTGACGGCTTCCGCAGTCTTTCTTACGGCTTCCACAGTCTCGTCGATCGTCGCGCCGCTGTTGCGGCCCTTCACGATCTGCAGCGCGACGCCCTTTTCGCTGGCGACCGGCATGGCGATGTCGTGCAGCCTGCGCGCATCCGCCCGCGACGCGGCAAAGGCAAATCCGGTTGGGCCCCAGGAACTCTGTCCGTAGCCCTCCACGCCGTTCGCGGCGAGGAGGTCGAGGGTCGCAGCAACGCCGGGACTGGCGAAACGCCCTCCCTGCACGGCGCCGAAGTGATCGCCGACGTGCTTCTGGATTTCGGTGATCGCCCGGCCGAAGGCCGACAGATCCCGCTCGGCGAGCGCCGGGAGCGCCTGCATGACGGCAAGCCGGCAAAGGTGGGCGGCGGTCTCGGCAGGAAATGTCGGGAGGGCCTTGAAGGCTGCGATTTCGGCCGGGCCGTGGATGCCCTGCCCGGCGGGATCGAGAATGAGAAGGACATGCCAGTCCTCCGGGAATGGCAGGCGCGCGATGATCGGCGCCGGGCGATCCTCGTGGCCGCGACCGCCGTCGAGCGCCAGCCCGCCCCGCAGAAAGAGCCCCGTCCCGATGCCGGAGCGCGCGCCGCGGTCGAGCGCCATCGCGTCGCTTTCGATATCGAGGGCAAGGCCGTGCAGCGTGCGGAGCGCCGCCGCTGCGGCGAGCGCGAGCTGGGTGCCGGAGCCGAGGCCGGCATGCGCGGGGATGGCGCGCCCGATCACGATGCGGTGACCGCCCGGCAGGCCGAGATGGGCGGCAAGCCGGCGGACATCCTCGGCGGCGCGGTCCGATTGCGGCCCGCTGGCGGAATCCGTCAGCGCGCGGCTCAGCTCCAGCACCGTTTCCGGCCCGTCGAGCGCCAGCCCGAGGCTGCCAAAACGCCGCCCAAGTCCGCCATTGAGATCGAGGAAGCCCAAATGCAGGCGCGCCGCAACCGCCACTCTCACGCCGTTTGCCATCAAGAATTCAGCCGCGATTATCCCCGCCTGGGCGGATTGTTTGGGCGTTCCTCTCCCCGCATTATGGTACCGGCCGGGGTTGCGGTCCAATGTGGCAGAGTCAGGGAGGGCGATCAACGATGAGCGAAAAGGCAACCGAGCGGACCTACAGCGACGCGGAGGTCGAGGAAAGGCTCAAGAAGGAGCTTCCGCACTGGCGCCTGGAGAACGGCTGGATCAGGCGGAAATACAAGACCGCTAGCTGGAAGGGCACGCTGATGGTGATCAACACCGTCGGACACCTCGCCGAGGCCGCCTGGCACCACCCGGACATAACGGCCTCGTACGCTTGGGTCGAGGTGCGCCTCATGAACCACGCCGCCAAGGGGATCACCGACAAGGATTTCGCGCTCGCCAGGAAGATCGAGGAGGTCGTGCACTGGCAGCCCGGCAAGGAGGGCGGTGCGCTTGAGGGAACTCCCGGTGGCGACCAGCGCTTCGCCTACGTCAAGTACGACACATGATTATGCGCATCGGATGAACGCCGCGTTGCCGAGCC
>JBBQVL010000157.1:0-4299 GCA_038211615.1 Hyphomicrobiales bacterium | reverse complement strand
GCCGCCGCTGGTTCGACGATCCCGAGAACCCCGGCATGACCGCCCTCTACCTCGAACGCTACATGAACTGGGGCATCACCCGGGAGGAGCTGCAATCCGGCAAGCCGATCATCGGCATCGCCCAGTCCGGGTCGGATCTGGCGCCGTGCAACCGGCATCATATCATCCTGGCGCAGCGCGTCCGCGAAGGCATACGCGAAGCCGGCGGCATCGCCTTCGAATTCCCGGTTCATCCGATCCAGGAGACCGGCAAGCGGCCGACCGCCGCGCTCGACCGCAACCTCGCCTATCTCGGGCTGGTGGAGACCTTGTTCGGCTATCCGCTCGACGGCGTGGTGCTGACGACGGGCTGCGACAAGACCACGCCCTCGCAGCTGATGGCGGCGGCGACGGTGAACATCCCGGCGATTGCGCTCTCCGTCGGACCGATGCTGAACGGCTGGTACAAGGGACAGCGGACCGGTTCCGGAACGATCAAATGGCTGGCTAAGAAAATGAAATCGGCCGGCGAGATCGGCTGGCCGGAATATTACGAGCTGGTCGCTTCATCGGCGCCGTCGCCGGGATTCTGCAACACGATGGGCACCGCGACGACGATGAATTCGCTGTGCGAAGCGCTCGGCATGATGCTGCCGGGCTGCGCGGCCATCCCCGCCGTGCACAAGGAGCGGGCGCAGGTCGCCTATGCGACGGGCAAGCGCATCGTCGAGATGGTCCGGGAAGACCTGAAGCCGTCGCAGATCATGACGCGCGAGGCCTTCGAGAATGCCATCGTCATCAACTCCGCGATCGGCGGCTCGACCAACGCGCCGATCCATCTGAACGCCATCGCCGCGCATCTCGGCATTCCGCTCAACAACGACGACTGGGAGCGGATCGGACACGCCGTCCCGCTGCTTCTCGATCTGCAGCCGGCAGGACGCTTCCTCGGCGAGGACTATCACCGCGCCGGCGGCGTGCCTTCGGTCGTGGCGGAGCTCCTGGAGGGCGGATTACTGCCGTATCCGCAGGCGCTCACCGTCAACGGCAAGACCATGGGCGACAATTGCGGGGGCAAGCGGAGCTGGGACCGCGAGGTGATCCGCACCTTCGACAATCCGATCGTAAAGGAGGCAGGATTCCTCAATCTGAAGGGCAACCTCTTCGATTCCGCGATCATGAAGACCAGCGTGATCTCGGATGAGTTCCGCAAGCGCTACCTGTCCAAGCCAGGCGATCTCGACGCTTTTGAGGGCAAGGCCGTCGTGTTCGATGGGCGCGAAGACTACCACACGCGCATCAACGATCCCGCCCTCGGGATCGACGAGAACTCGATCCTCGTCATGCGCGGCGCGGGGCCGATCGGCTATCCGGGCGGCGCCGAGGTGGTGAACATGCAGCCGCCGGACGCGCTCCTGAAGCGCGGCGTCAACGAGCTTCCCTGCATTGGCGACGGCCGGCAGTCCGGTACGTCGGGCTCGCCGTCTATCCTGAACGCCTCACCGGAAGCCGCGGCCGGCGGCGGTCTGGCGCTGGTCAAGACCGGCGACCGCATCCGCGTCGACCTGAACAAGCGCACGGCGAACATCATGATCTCCGACGAGGAGCTCGCAGCGCGTAAAAAGGCCGTGGGGGAGAAGCTCGGGAACGGCGGACTGCCCTACGTCCCGCACAGCCAGACGCCGTGGCAGGAAATCCAGCGTTCGATGGTCGACCAGTTTGACCGCGGCATGGTGCTGAAGCCGGCGATAAAATACCAGGACGTGGCGCATCACGAGCTGCCGCTCGACAACCACTGAAGGGCCGTCACGCGGGGGAAGTCATGACCGAGACGGCCGCCACCCGTTTCCGCGCGCTGCATCGGCGTGCGGGGCTCCTCGTCATGCCGAACCCCTGGGACGCGGGCACGGCGAGGCTGCTTGCGGACTTCGGCTTCGAAGCGATCGCCACGTCTTCGGCGGCGCTCGCCTGGATGCTGGCGATGCCCGACGCGAAGGGCGGCGTCACGCGCGACGTTGCGATCGAGCACGCGCGCGTGCTTGGCGAGGCGACCGGTCTCCCTGTGAACGGCGATTTCGAGAGCGGCTACGGCGCAACGCCCGCCGAGGTGGCCGAGACGATCCGCCGGGCGATCGGCGCCGGCGTGGCCGGTTGCTCGATCGAGGACAAGGACCAGTCCGCCGGCGGGCTCTATCCGTTCGACGAGGCCCTGCGCCGGTTCTCCGCTGCAAAGGAGGCAGCGGTGAAAGCCGGGTCGGATTTTGTGCTGACGGGGCGCTGCGAGGTGTTCTTCGACAGGCACCCGGATCCGCTCGGCGAAGCGGTGCGGCGGCTGCAGGCCTACGAGGCGGCGGGCGCCGACGTCGTCTACGCTCCGGGCGTGACCACCGAGGCGGAGGTGCGCGCGATCGTCGATTCCGTGAAGGTGCCGGTGAACGTTCTCGGCGGCCTCGGCGGCGTTTCAAGCGACATCGGGGCGCTGGAGAAGCTCGGCGTGAAGCGTGTTTCGATCGGCGCCGGGCTTGCGAAGGTCGCGCTCGGCGCGTTCCTGAACGCGGCGCAGGCGCTGACCGAGCGCCGCTTCGCCTACGAGGGCTCGGCTGCTTCCAGCACGCTGAACGGCGCGTTCGCCGTTCCGCGCGGCGAGGATGAGGATGACTGAGCGCGACCTCGCGCACTGGACGGCGCGTCCGCGTCCGACCGCCGAAAGCCTGCAGGGACGCTGGTGCCGCCTTGAGCGCCTCGACCCGGCGCGGCATGGCGACAGTCTCTTCGCGGCCTCCACGGCGCCCGGCGCCGAAGACCGCTTCCGCTGGCTCCCCGACACGCCGCCCGACAGGCAAGCTTTCGACGCCTGGGCGGAGAAGATGGCCGCGAGCTCCGACCCGCTCTGCTACGCCGTCATCGATCCTGCGACAGGCCGCGCCGAAGGCCGGCAGACGCTGATGCGAATCGACACCGCCAACGGCGTCATCGAGATCGGCAACATCCTGTGGGGACCGGCGATCGCGCGCACCCGCATGGCGACGGAGGCGCTCTATCTCTTCGCGGAATATGCGTTCGACGATCTCGGCTATCGCCGCTTCGAATGGAAATGCAATGCGCGGAACGCCCCCTCGCGGCGTGCGGCGGAGCGCTTCGGCTTCGCCTTCGAGGGCATCTTCCGCCAGCACATGGTGGTGAAGGGCGAGAACCGCGACACCGCCTGGTTCGCGATGACGGACGGCGACTGGCCGCGCATCCGGGCGGGAATGCAGCGCTGGCTGGCGGCCGAAAATTTCGAGACCGAGGGACGGCAGCTTGTATCGTTGACGGAGGCATTCGCGGCGAGCTGAGCGAGGCAATGGCATGCCCGACGAAAGGCCGATCGAAGTCTTCTACAACAGCGCCTGCCCCGTCTGCGATGCCGGGGTCGACGCGCAGCGCCGCGCCATGTGGAAGGGATGCGCCGTCCAGCCCACCTTCACGGACATGACTGCCTCGCCCGATGCGCTTGCCGGCGAGAACCTGACGCTCGACGATGTCCGCCGCCACATCTATGTGCTCGACGCAGCCGGGCGGCTGCATCGCGGAGCCGATGCGATCGCGCTCCTCTGGCGGGCGACGCCGGGCCGCCGCTCACTCGGCTGGCTGATCGCGGCGCCCGGCCTGCGGTCGCTCGCGCGCGTCGGATACGACTGGTTCGCGAACCGGCTCTACGCCTGGAACCGGCGGCACGGACGCTGGTGAGATCTCTGGTTTTTCTCGCGGCGTCGTCAGCCGCCGGGGGCCGCCGGTCGCGGGAGCTTCGGGGGAGCCTTCTCGTGCTCGGCAATCTTGCCTTGCAGCGCCAGCAGCTCCTCGCGCATCTTGGCCTTCTCGATCTCAAGCGCCAGCCACACTTCTTCCTGCGAGAAGACGTCGAGCTTCCAGACGAGGTAGATGTTGAGCGCTGCAAGCCCCGTCACGGCGCCCCCGCCGAGTATCGAATTCTTCGTCGCGATGATCAGTCCCGCGAGCAAAAGCAGCGCGTTGCCGATATAGGCCGGCCATTTGTCGTAGAGAGGCATGGCGAAGATTGGCACAGACGGGCCGGATTGTCGCCCCGCGGCGCTCCGTCCCAGGCGGTCCGCGCCGTGCGAAGAGACTGGCCGGAAGCGTTTGCCTCGGCCTAGAAGGATGCGCGCCGAACGCGCTTGGGACAGGAGCTTTCCGATAGAAAGGCATCACCATAGCGGGACCGATCGCGCCGGGAGCCATCGTCACGACGAGCCTGGGCATGACCATAATCATGCGCATGGGCATGCGCACGGACATGGCCATGGCGACGGCGGGCACAGC
>JBBQVL010000156.1:0-4331 GCA_038211615.1 Hyphomicrobiales bacterium | reverse complement strand
CAGGCCAGCGAGCCCACCATGAAGGCCACGATGGCGACAAGCAGCATGATGCGCCGGCCATGGATGTCGCTCAGCTTGCCGTAGAGCGGCGTCACCGCGGTCGAGGCCAGGAGATAGGACGTCACCACCCAGGGCAGATGCGCGACGTCGCCGAGTTCCCGCCCGATCGTCGGCATCGCGGTCGCGACGATGGTCTGGTCGAGCGCCGCCAGGAACATCGCCAGCATCACGCCGACGATGATCTTCCTGATCTCCGCATGCGACAGCGGAGCCGGGCGTTCGGCGACAGGCGTTGCGTCCATGGGTTTGATTGTCCTTGCGGGCTGCCTAAATGGCCGGGCAGAGATAGTCAAAGCCGGCGGCCGGCGCGACGCGACAATTCCGACCGCATGGCTGCCCGTCCCGAAGGGCAGGCTTGCGGCGCTTGAAACCCTCAAGCATCGGATGCTAGGAAGCCGCCGGCCCTGGTGGGGAATAGTTCAACGGTAGAACGGCGGACTCTGACTCCGTTAATCTTGGTTCGAATCCAGGTTCCCCAGCCACCGCCTCGTTTCTGAATTTTATCTCCCTTAAGGACATGCTCTTGCGATCCGGGGGCATCCTCCTGTTGCGGTCGGCCCACTTGTCGACGGGCTCTGCACCCGCCGACCTTGCATTTCTCCGTCCAAGGCCGAAGGCCAAGGGAATCGCAGCTCATCGTCGACAGCCTCGTCACAACGGGCGCAGAGACCGACATGTGTGTCCTTGCTGCCGTGCTGGATGCGGTCGATCTCGGCTTTCGGGTCGTGAATCCGGGTAGATGCGCTCTTCGGCTCCTCTGACGCGATGTATGGCGCGCTTCTCGGGCTCTATCGCAACCGGTTCAGTTGTCAGATCGAGAGGGCGGATACACATGTCTCCCGGAACACTGGCCTGCCTGACAGAGACTGGCCTGCCTGACAAAAAAGTGAGTCTTCATGCGTTTTCTCGGAGTCGGCAGCGTCCTCGACCTTGCCTCGCTCTATCTGCGGCTGATTGCCGATGGTCACGAGGTCCGGGCGCAGGTGACCGAGCCGCTGGCGAAGGGCACGCTCGCGGGGCTGGTGCCGCATACGGACGACTGGCGGAGCGAACTCGACTGGATCCGTGAAGCCGGCCGCGAGGGGATCATTCTCTTCGAGAGCGTTGCGAACGGGAGCGGCGAACAGCAGGAGGCGCTGCGTCGCGAAGGTTTCCAGGTGATCGGCGGCAGTGTCTGGGGCGATCGCCTGGAGAACGACCGGGCCTATGCACAAACGGTCCTGGCGGAGGTCGGCCTTGCGACAGCTCCGGTGTGGGAATTCTCTGACGTGGAGAGCGCTGACCGCTTCATCCGCGACCGGCCTGCCCGCTACGTCCTGAAATTCAATGGGCCGAATTTCTATTCAAGCGAAAATCATGTCGGCCAGCTTGGCGATGGCCGCGACGTGCGCGCCGTGCTTGCCGCGAAGGCCGCGGAATATGCCGGCCAGCCGTTCAGTTTCATCCTCATGCCATTCCTTGAAGGCATAGAGATGGGGGTCGGCGCCTATTTCAATGGCCGGGAGTTCCTGCGGCCCGCCTGCCTCGACTGGGAGCACAAGCGCTTTTTCGCCGGAGACATGGGCGAGCTCACCGGGGAGATGGGGACGGTCGCGACCTTCGACCGGTCCGGGCGCTTCTTCGAGGCGACGCTCGGCAGGCTGGAACAGAGGCTTCGCGCGGCGGGCTATCTTGGCTACATCAACCTCAACACGATCGTGAATGCCGACGGCATCTGGCCACTCGAATTCACCTGTCGCTTCGGCTACCCGGGCTTCGCGACGCTGGAACCGTTGCAGGAGACCTCCTGGGCCGAGCTCTTTCGCATGATGGTGGCGGGCGAATCGTCGCGATGGCGCACCCGGCCCGGGTTCTCGGTGGCGATCGTGCTGACGACGCCTCCCTTCCCCTACACGCGCCGGGAAGTGCCGATACCGATCGGCCTCCCCGTGTTCTTCGCCGACACTCTGGCTGAGGCCGACCGCCGGCATCTGCACTATGGCGAGGTCGGGATGCGCAACGGCGATCTCGTCACCAGCGGTCTCTACGGCTGGACCATGGTCGCGACCGGGACCGGTCCTACGATCCGGGATGCAAAGACGGGCGCATATGATCTCGCGGCAAAGGTCCTGATCCCCAATATGCGCTACCGCCTCGATATCGGCGACCGGCTGCTCGGTGGCGACTGGGCGCGCCTCGAAGCGCTCGGCTGGCTCGATGACTAGACCGGCGTGAACCACAGGGTCATGTGGTAGTCGATTCGAAGCTCCTCCCCGGCCGCGATGTCGCGCAGCGCGATCAGGTCGATTGCCAGTGCGTCGATATAGCGGAGGATCGTGCAGTTCGGGTCGGCGGAATGGTTCACCAAGCTGGTGAAGCCAAGCACGACCGCAGCCCTGCCCTTCTGGGAATTGAGGTCCTCCCCCGTCGTGCCGTGCTCCCACATGAAGATGTAGGACCCGACATTGGACGCGTCGACCGCGACCCGATCTTTCTCCGGCACGAGGATGACCGGGGAGCGCTCGATCAGTTCGCCGGCTTTGATCGGCCGGATCGCCTCGACGCCGCGCCCGTCCTCCACGCCGAAAGGAATAACGCGAAGCGTGCGGCTCACGCTCTCGACGCTGACGATCTCTGCGGAGGTTTCATGCACTCGGAGCTTCTCCCGGCGGCTGCTTCTCTGGGACCTGGATCAGACAGGGGTTTGATCAGCCGGACGATACCGCGATTGAGCCCGGCCTCTGCGTAAACCGGAAGCTTGAACGTTCGATCCAAAAAACGAAATGGTCGAGTGCATCGCCGATCGCGCGCGTCCGCTGCGACTAACTCCGCTGACATGCGTTTTAGCAGCGTACTTTTTGGCCTCCAGCGCCAAAACCCACGCAAGGAGGAGATCATGCCCAGAAAGGGCCTCGCGGAGTACCAGGCAAAGCGCGACTTTTCGAAGACTCGCGAGCCAAGCGGCGCGGCGGCGGTCGCGCCGTCCAAGCGGCTCCGCTTCGTGATCCAGAAGCATGCGGCAACGCGGCTCCACTACGATCTCCGCCTTGAGCTCGACGGCGTCTTCAAATCCTGGGCGGTAACAAGAGGCCCCTCGCGCGATCCGAAGGACAAGCGGCTCGCCGTTGAGGTGGAGGATCACCCGCTCGACTACGGAGATTTCGAGGGGACCATACCGAAGGGGCAGTACGGCGGGGGAACGGTGCTGCTCTGGGACCGAGGATACTGGGCTCCGGTGGACGGCGGCTCCCCGCAGGAAGCGCTCCGCAAGGGTGAGCTGAAGTTCGTCATGGCAGGCGAGAAGGTCGAGGGAGGCTGGGTGCTCGTCCGGCTGAAGGCCGACCGCAATCGCGGCAAGCGCACCAACTGGCTCCTCATCAAGCACCATGATGGATACGAGAAGGAAGGCGATGCCGACGCCCTCCTGGCCGACGATCGCTCCGTCGCCTCCGGTCGGTCGATGGACGAGGTCGCCGCGGGCAAGGGACGCTCCCCCAAACCATTCATCACCAAGGGACAGCGCGACACAAAGCCGAAGTTCAACGCCGACGCGGTGTGGAACTCCAACCGGCAGGAAGGCGCGGAAAAGCAGGCGATCCCGGCTCCGGCGGCAGCCGCGAGAAAACCTGCCGCAGCATCAAGATCACGGACGCCCGCGAAGCGGCGTTCTGCGATGCCGGACTTCCTGCCGCCGCAACTCTGCCGCCTCGTCGCGCGGCCCGCGGCCGGCGACGACTGGGCTCACGAGATCAAGTTCGACGGCTACCGCATGCAGCTCCGCGTCGAAGACGGAACAGCGACGCTCCGCACGCGGAAGGGCCTCGACTGGACCGCGAAATATCAACCGCTTGCCGATGCCGCCGCAGCCCTCCCCGATTGCATCGTCGATGGCGAGATCGTCGCCCTCGACCACAACGGCGCCCCGGACTTCGCGGCACTGCAAGCGGCCATGTCGGATGGGAAGGTCAAGGATCTGGTGTTCTTTGCCTTCGACCTCCTCTTCCATGACGGCAAGGATCTTCGGCCGTTGCCGCTCGCTGAGCGCAAGAGTGCGCTGGAGCGGCTCCTCGCCAGCTCCGTGACCGGTCCGACGATCCGCTTCGTGGAGCACTTCGTCAGCGGTGGCGATGCTGTTCTGCGCTCCGCATGCCGCATGTCGCTCGAGGGGATCATCTCGAAGCAGCTTTCCGCGCCCTATGTCTCGGGACGCAGCGACAGCTGGACCAAATCCAAATGCCGCGCCGGGCATGAGGTCGTCATCGGTGGCTGGGCGACCACCAACGGCCGCTTCC
>JBBQVL010000155.1:0-4427 GCA_038211615.1 Hyphomicrobiales bacterium | reverse complement strand
TTGTCGACCTTCAGGCTGCCATCAACCGCTTCGTCCAGGAAACCAATGCCGACCCCAAACCCTTCGTCTGGACCGCCGATCCAAACCGAGTTCTCGCTGCAGTCCAGCGAGGGAAGCATGTGATTGAATCGCTCCACTAGCGGCTCGCGCCAAGCGATGCCGCAGGTGCCTTCCGGCGCGGCGGACGCGGCCGGGGTTTGGGCGAGCGGCGCTCGAGGTCTTCGAATGCCAGGCGCAATTTCTCGACGCCGTCGCGCGCCTGCTCGGTATTGACGCCGGCGTAGCTCAGAAATATCCCATGCTCGGGCTTAGAGTGCCGATACTGCGTGGACATGCGCGAGAAGTTGACGCCGTGTCTCAGCGCCGCGGCGAGGACCTCGCCGTCGTCCATGGGCTGGGTCAGCCGGCCGATGACCTGCATGCCGGTGTCGACCTCGTCGACCGTCAGCCAGCGGCCGAGACGGTCGCGGCACATGGCCACGAATTCGCGCTGGCGGCGCGCGTACAGGCGCCGCATCCGGCGCAGATGCATCGCGAAGAAGCCCTGGCTGATGAAATCCGCCAGCGCCACCTGCAGGAGGAGCGGCGGATATTGTCCGGTGATGCTGACGGCGGTCTTGAAGCCCTCCACCAAGCTCGGTGGAACCACGATGTAGGCGACGCGGATCGATGGGAACATCGTCTTCGAGAGCGTGCCGACGTAGATCACCCGCCCGCTGTCGTCGAGTCCTTGCATGGCCGGCACCGGACGTCCGCGGAAGCGGTACTCGCTGTCGTAGTCGTCCTCGATGATCCAGGCGTCATGCGCTTCGGCGATCTGAAGAAGCCGCAGGCGCGACTCCATCGGCATGACGAGGCCGAGCGGCCATTGGCATGACGGAGTCACGAAGATCAATCGCGGCGGCGGACGATTCGGGACTTCCAGGAGCCAGCCCTTCGGTCCGACCGGCAACGGCACCGGCTTGCCGCCGGCGCTCAGAAAGGCGCTGTAGGCGCCAAGATACCCCGGCTCCTCCATCCAGAAATGGTCGCCGGGGTCCATGAACAGGCGGCCGATCAGGTCGAGCGCCGCCTGTGCCCCGGTCATGACCACGACCTGTTCCGGCTCGCATTTGACGCCCCGCGACACGGCGAGGTACTCCGCCAGCGCCTTTCTCAGCCGCGGATGGCCGTTGACGAGGTGATAGCCGAACAGGTCCTCGTGGGTTTCCCGCGTGTTGGCCGAGACCAGCCTCGCCCAGGTCGAGAACGGGAAGGTCGCGATCTCGGGATAGCCGGGGTGAAAAGCGACATGATCGGGGATCGTCCGGTCCGTCGGCTGGGTCGACATCAGGAGGCCCCGCTCGGAGAGCCGCGGGAGCGCCGGCCCCTTGCGGCCGGAGGTCGCACGGGCGGGATGCGCCGGGAGCGTGGCCACGCGGGTTCCGGAGCCGGCAATCGAATCAAGGTAGCCTTCGGCGAGCAGCGCGTCGTAGGCGGCGATCACCGTATTCCGGCTGACGCCGAGATCGCCCGCGAGCTCGCGGGTCGCCGGGAGACGCGTCTTCGGCGGGAGGCGGCCGTCGAGAATGTGCGAGCGCAGGCTGTCGTAAAGCTGGCGGTGGAGAGGCGTCTGGGAGAGCCGGTCAAGGACCAGCATGTCGAGTGGGAGAAGGGATCTGCGCAGCATCAAGTGGTACCGGTCAATTCACCGAAACCTGACCTTTACATGGGACCGAGGGGTCGGCAACCTGACGTGAAGATCAAGCGATCGCCGACCTAATCGGGAGAACACGGGGTATGACCGCAAAGGATCGCGCCGGACGGAAGCGGGTCGTCATCCATGAGGATGACGTCGGCATGACCCACGGCGCCAACAAGGCTTTCGTCGAGCTTTCCGAACTCGGCACCTGCAGCTCGGGATCGGTCATGGTGCCCTGTCCCTGGTTCCCGGAAGCGGTTGAGATGGCGCGTACGCACCCCGCCCTCGACCTCGGCGTCCATTTGACGCTGACCAGCGAGCAGAAGCCCTACCGTTGGCGCCCGCTGACGGCGCCGCCCGCCTCGGCCGGCCTGACCGACAAGGCGGGATATTTCTGGCCGGATGTACCGACGGCCCGTCGCGCCTCGCCCGAGGCGGTCGAGAAGGAGCTTCGCGCACAGCTCGAGACCGCCCTCGCGGCCGGCATCGACGTGACCCACCTCGACGCCCACATGGGCACGGCGCAGATGCCCGAATTCGTGAAGATCCTCAGGACACTCGGCCGCGAATACCGGCTTCCGGTCCTTCTGGTGAAGGACCTGAGTCGCTACAATCCCGCGAGCTATGCGGGCCCGCTCAATACCGCCGTCTACGATTCGGAAGTGGCCGCAGCACGCGCCGCGGGCGAGCCGATCTTCGAGATCGTCTTCGAGACGCCGTGGCAGCGCAAGACCAACGCCGAGACCGCCTACAGGCCGATCTTCGCCGAAGTGCCGGACGGATTGACGTTCCTGTCGATGCACTTCAACGCGCCCGGCGATTTCGAGGTGGTCAATCCCGAGTTCGCCTTCATCCGCACCGAGGAATATGCGCTCTTCAAGACAAAGCGCATCGGCGAGTGGGTGAAGGAATTCGGCCTCGAGATCATCGGCATGCGCGTCCTTCGCGACGAACTCCGCGCCCGCGCCGCCTGATCGGTCCGCCCCCCCCGCCGGCCTATCCGGCGCGCGTCGCCAGATCCGATTCGTAGGCCGGGCCCATGTCGAATTTCTGGGCGTCGAGCGCGCTGGTCGGCAGGACTTCCGCCTCCTCGGCGCTCAAGCCCCCGAGCGCGACGTGACTCGCCACCTCGATGTTGTGGATGATCGCGTCGATTTCCTCGGCGGAGTGCTTGGGATTGATCGGCACCATCACGGTGCGGTTGAGGATGTCGAGCGAGCGCGCGCACATGTCCTTGCTGTAGGTGCGCCGGCATTCGGCATTGTCCGGATGATTGTAGGGGTTCATCGCGGGATGCGCCGCGCCCATGCCCATCAGCACCTGGTCCCACTCGGTATAGGTGTGTCGGCCGGTCTTGCCGGCGATCACCGAGGGGAAGACCTTGGTGAAATGCAGCGCTTCCTCGGCCGACGGCAACAGGTACATGACGTGCGCGGCGCAGTCGTAATCCGGGCTGTTCATCGGCGACAGCTTCAGGCCGAGGTTGCTCAGCCGGCCGGTCGCCGCGACAATCTTCTTCTTCTCGGCGCGCATCGCCTTGATGATGCCCTCGATGCGGTCGAGCTGGACGTTGAGCATCGCCCCCATCAGCTCGGAGGCCCGGCCGCCATTGCCCGCGAACGGCTCCATGCCGTCCTGCCGGCCGGTCCAGTAGAAATGGCAGGGATCGATGGCGCAGCGAGCCCGCTTGGCCAGCGCCTCGCTTGAGGTCGACACGCCGCCGCCTTCGCCCGAGGTCATGTTCTTGTAGTAGTTGAAGCTGAACGCGCCGATGTCGCCGATCGAGCCGAACTTCCGTCCCTCGTAGCCGCCGCCGACGCCCTGGCAGGCGTCCTCGATCACCCACAGGTCGTGCTGCCGCGCGATCTCCATGATGGCGTTCATGTCGCACGCCGCGCCCCACATGTGGACCGCGACGACGGCCTTGGTGCGCGGGCCGATCGCGGCGCGTACCGCCTCGGGGTCGATGGTGATGCTCTCGTCGACGTCGACGATGACCGGGATCGCGCCGGTGGTCAGCACCGCCGTGGCCGTCGCCATGTAGGTGTGGGCGGGAATCAGGACCTCGTCGCCCGGCCCGATGCCGAGCGCGATCATCGCCGCCGAGAGCGCATAGGTGCCGCTGACGGTCAGCGCGAAGTGATCGACGCCAAGATATTCGGCGTAGCGCGCTTCGAACCGGTCGCACTCGCTGCCCACGCCGTAGCGGAACAGCTTGCCCTCCCGGATGACGTTGCTGAGCGCTGCAATCTCTTCTTCGCCGACCACGTACATCGGAGTCTCCCCGGATTCTTCCAACTTTGGGTGGACATTAGGCAGGCTCCGGCCCTCTCGAAAGAGCCACCATGCTGTCATGTGGGGGAACCACTTTGTTCGGGCTCGGCCGGGCGGACTGAACGAATGCCTCAAATTCGAAATGAAGCCATCGGCGATGGCCATTGGTTTGGACGGCTCGAGCTGAGACTGGTCCCGCCGGCTCAAGGGCCGCAATGCATTCGCCGCTGCTTGTATTTGCCGAATCGAGTCCTCTCCCGTTCAGGTGGGCGGCCTCAGGCTTCAACCGCGCGATCCGGCGTCAGCCCGAAGGAGGCCGTCAACCGTCATCTCTGAGAGCCGATCCGGGAAGTTGTTGAGTCGGATGAATCGGATGTGATTCCCTTGCGGGCGCTTGATTCGCGAAGGAGCGCCCGATGTGGACACCCGAACACCGCCGTGCGGCCGGCCGACATGGCCTGCGCTATGCGAG
>JBBQVL010000154.1:0-4537 GCA_038211615.1 Hyphomicrobiales bacterium | reverse complement strand
CCGGGGTGACGGCGTCGCCCGCGTCCTTCAATCTCCTGAAGGGCGGCCTGAAGGTTGTGACCTTCACGTTCGGCGCGGCGTTCAATCACACCACCGTGCGCGCCGCTTCCGGCGCCTTCATCTTCACCGGACGCACCGGCGCGACGGTGGTGAGCGAAGCGCGGCAGCGCGCTCTGGTGATCGCCCGGCCGGCGGTGAGGGTCACGGACCTGATCACGGTGCGCACACCGCTGCAGGTGCAGACGGCTCACACCAACGTGCCTGTCTCCTTTACCCCGACAGTGACCAACACCGGCGTCCAGAACGCGATCGGCTGCCATTTCCGCAGCGTGGACGGCAGCAACCTCAGGACGACCTTCTACACCATCAATCCGTCCACCGGCGCGCGCCTCACCGCCGACAATGCGCCGGTGAACATCGCGGCGGGCCAGTCGCGGACCTTCAAGGTCACGACCGCAAGCCAGGGTCTGCACGATGCCGACACCATCGATCCGGATGTCATCGCCGACTGCGCCAACAATTTTCGCAGCGAACTGAAGCTGCGCGGTGGGTTCGACATCTCGACATGGCCCTATGCCGACCGGCTTCCCGCCCTTGGCGTGTCAGCGGTGGCTCCGGCCGGCGGCGTGCTGAACGTGCCGGCGACCGGGTTCGCCTACTTCACATTCCGGGCCAGGAACACGACGACCTCGGCGAGCCTCGCTGTGCTGCCGGCCTATGTCGGGCCTTTCGACGATCCCGCCAACACCCGCTACACAGTTGCGATCTGCCGCACCAATATCAGCACCGGCGTGTGCGTCGCGAGCTATGCAAGCAGCGTCACCTACATTGCGACCAAGGGAACCGTGTTCGGCTTCTCCGTGCGCGTGAAGGCGCCGACGGGCGCTCCCGCTTTCGACCCGGACAGGCGGCGGGTCGTGGTGAACGTCAAGGCCGCGCTTGCGCCTTATCTGCACATCGCCGCGCCGAGTATCGCGGTGAAGAAGCTCTAGGCGAGGGGCGAGCTACGCAGGGCGTCAGGCCGACCCGCCCACCACGCCAGCCTCCCAGCCGAGGATCGCGCGCTTGCGCGTCAGGCCCCAGTGGTAGCCGGTGAGCGCGCCGGAGCGGCCGAGCACGCGATGGCAGGGCACGACGAAGGAGATCGGGTTTTTCCCCACCGCGGCGCCCACCGCGCGGGATGCGTTTGGCCTTTCGATGCGGCGGGCGACGTCGGAGTAGGTGGTGGCGCAGCCGACCGGCACTTTGAGCAGCGCCTCCCAGACCCGGATCTCGAAATCCGAGCCGATGAGGACGACGCGGAGCGGCGTTTCCGGGCGCCACTTCTCCGGGTTGAAGATGCGGCCGGCGAGCGGCGCGGTGGCGGAGGAATCTTCAACGTATTCGGCGCGCGGCCAGCGCCGCATCATGTCGGCGAGCGCCGCGATCTCCTGTCCGGGATCGGCGAAGGCGAGGCCCGCGAGCCCATATTCCGTCGCCATCACCAGCGCCCCGCCGAACGGCGAGGCGTGGAAGCCGTAGCGGATGACGATTCCCTCGCCCCGCGCCCGGTAGCTCCCCGGGGTCACCGCCTCGTGCGTGACGAAGAGATCGTGCAGGCGGCCCGGACCCGAAAGGCCTACCTCGTAAGTCGTGTCGAGCACCGTCGCCGATTGCGCCAGCAGCGCGCGGGCATGGTCGAGGGTGATCGCCTGCAGGAACGCCTTCGGCGAAAGCCCGGCCCAGCGGGTGAAGAGTTTCTGCAGCCGCGTCGGCTCCATGCCGACGCGCTCCGCGATCGCCTCGAGCGACGGCTGGTCGCGCCAGGTCTCGGTGACGAACTCGATCACCTGCCGCACGATCTCGTAGTCGTTCGGCGTTTCGCGGCTCTCCGGGAGCGGGCGCTCCGCGATCATCTGCGCTTCGAATGCCATGGGTCTCATCCTCTCTCGCCTGGTCTAGGCACAAGCCGCCGCCGCGCCCACCCGATTCTTGGCCCGCAGAACCGCCTAGAGACGCGCGGCGGCGAGGGCCGCGCCGAAGGCGCGCGCGAAGCTCTTGCGATCCTGCGGATTGAGGAAGGCGCCGACCGCCACGCGCTTGTCGCGCGCCCGGAGCACGATCCGCACCACGCCTTCGTCCACCACCTCCTCCACCTCGAGCCGCACCCATTGGGGGTTGAAGCGGAATTCCTGCGCCCGGCCGTTCGCCGTCACCTTGCGCACCACGATCTCGGTGCGGCTGACCGCGATTTCCTCGAAAGCGCGCGCCGCGCGATAGTTCAGCCGGAAAGCGATGTAGATCGCCAGAATATCGAGCCCGCCGAAGCCGATGATGGGCCAGGCGCCGCGTTCCCAGAGGTAGAATCCGAAGACGAACCAGAGCGCCGCGATCGCCGCCATCAGGACGGTAAAGCCGCGGCGGCCGAGCGAGCGGTGCGGCACCAGCGTCGCCGAGAAGATCGTATCATCGAAGGTTTCGGACGTCATCGCTTGCCAATATAGGATGAGGGAATGGCGAAGGGCAGCAGGGATTCCGTCCGGCTTGTGGCCGGCGCGGCGGCGAGCGTGAAAAAGCCGCAGCGCCGCAAGGCTTCCCGCCGTTCGCGGCTGAAGCCGGAGGAGATCGAGGCTCTCTTCAGCCGTCTGCAGGCGAAGAACCCCGAGCCGAAAGGCGAGCTCGAATATCGCAATCCCTATACGCTGCTCGTCGCCGTGGTCCTTTCGGCACAATCCACCGATGTCGGCGTGAACCGCGCGACGAAGCCGCTCTTCGCCAAAATCGACACGCCGCAGAAGATGCTGGCCCTCGGAGAGACGCGCCTCGTCGAGGCGATCCGCTCGCTCGGCTTCTTCAACATGAAGGCGAAGAACGTCATCCGGCTCTCGCAGATTCTCGTGCAGGAGCACGGCGGGGAAGTTCCCCGCGATCGGGCGGCGCTGGAGACGCTGCCGGGCGTTGGCCGCAAGACGGCGAACGTGGTCCTGAACATCGCCTTCCACGAGCCGGTGATCGCGGTCGACACGCACATCTTCCGCGTCTCCAACCGCACCGGCCTCGCGCCGGGAGCGACGGCGGACGACGTCGCGGACCTGCTGGAGAAGGTGGTGCCGGAACAGTTCAAGCTGCACGCGCACCACTGGCTGATCCTGCACGGCCGCTATGTCTGCGTCGCCCGCAAGCCGCGCTGCCCGGAATGCGTCATCGCCGATATCTGTCGCTATAAGGACAAGGTTGTCGGACTGGTTAAGGAGCGCTTGATTTAAAGCGCAAAAACTCGCACCTCGCCGTGACGCCGTTCATCTTTTTAGACGGCTAAGAAATGCTGCGCCGAGCTCACCGCAGCACGCTTCGCAAATCTTGCGGATTCCTCGAACGTTCGGGCCGGTCGCGCGCCCGCTCGAAGGCAGGCACGCGCCGCCTGACATCCACAACTCGTAGGCGCGACAATTCATTGTCTAAAGTTGTATTCGGTTAAAGTAAGAGGCAAGTATGGTTAATACTTATTCCGATTAATTCTTAGGATGTTCAATACAGCGGAGGGCTCAAATTCGATGCAACCGGGAAGGCGAGCCGAGGGGGATCGGGGCTTGCCAAGACCGGGCCGAGAAGAAACCGGGGAAGAGCCCATGATTGCCTTCGTTCGCCTTGCTCTTGCAGGGGCCGTTCTTGCGGCGCCGGCTTTCGCTCCCGCCGCCGATGCAGCCAATCAGCCGGTCGTTCTTGCCCAGTCGCAGAATGCCAATCTTGCGGTGAAGATCGCCGCCATCTCCGGCGGTCGGCTCCTCATCGTCGGAACCAGCGGCGCCGGAACGATGGTCACAATTTCGGGCACGGCCTTGCGCGTCAGGTCTGACTCCCAAGGCGTGTTCCGTTTCGACATCAACTACCGGACGCCCGACTGCAGCGTGGGGCTCACGACCAGCACCGGCTCGCTCGCCGTACTGGTCAGCGACTGCGGTCCGCAAGGCCTCGTGCCGCGCGGCGCCTGGGTCGGCGGCGGTCAGTACGCGGCGCGCGACGTGGTCTTCGATGCGGGCGCGGCCTGGCTGGCGCAGCGGTCGAACAAGGGCAAGCGGCCGGCCCTTAATCCGGCCGACTGGCAGCTGTTCGTGGCGCGTGGCGCGCAGGGCGTGGCAGGTGAGCGCGGCACAGCCGGCGCGGACGGGGTGGACGGCTCGCAAGGTCCGGCCGGCCCCGCCGGCCCAAAGGGCGACACCGGCGACACCGGTGCGCAGGGTTCGGACGGCGCGATCGGTCCGATCGGCCCGATGGGTGCGAGCGGAGCCGACGGCGCGGTAGGCCCGCAGGGTCCGGCCGGCCCCGCCGGCCCGAAGGGTGACACAGGCGACCCTGGTGCGCAGGGTCCGGCTGGTCCGATCGGCGCGACAGGTGCAAGCGGAGTCGATGGCGCGGCCGGCGCGGCCGGGCCGCAAGGTCCGGCTGGTCCCGCCGGCACGACAGGTGCGAGCGGAGCGGACGGGGTGGCCGGCCCGCAGGGTCCGATTGGTCCCGCTGGCCCGAAGGGTGACACCGGCGACACGGGCGCGCAGGGCCC
>JBBQVL010000153.1:0-4750 GCA_038211615.1 Hyphomicrobiales bacterium | reverse complement strand
CTCCGGCAACCGCGCCGCGCTCGGCTATCTCCGCCGCATCGGCGGGCTCGCCGCGATCACCGAGGCGCGCAAGGCCGAGTTCCCGTTCGCCGACCTGAAGACCGGCGAGCGCTGGACGCTGCGGCCGAATTCCGGGCGGCTGCCCTGGTGGATCCTGGATTCACGCCGCCGCGTGCCGGGCACGCGCGCCCCGGACTATCTTGCGCCGATCAGCGTGCTTCGCGCCCCCGCCGCGAAGACCGTCGGCGCCGTGATGCCGTGCAGCGGCCCGCTCTATGAGCGGCTGTGGCGGCCGGTCCTGCTCGCGGCGCTGAACACCGAGCCGGCGGAGGCCGACGCGCGCCTCGCCGCGCAGATCCTGCGCGAGACGCTTGCCGCCGGCGGCCAGGCCTGCCGCCCGATCGTGGCGACCGGGGGGCTCTCCGCCGCCTTCATCGACCCGGCGCTCGGCTATCTGTCGCGGCATGCGGGGGAGGTGCGGCTCGCGCATTCGCTGCGGGAGATCATCTTCGCCGGCGCGCGCGCCATCCGGCTCGACTTCGGCGACGAGAAGATCGAGCTCGGCGCGGAGGACAGCGTCGTGCTCGCGGTTCCGCCGGTGGTGGCGCGCACGCTCGTCCCGGGGCTTGCCGTGCCGGAGAATTTCCACGCCATCGTCAACGCGCACTTCCGCATCGCGCCGCCGAAGAACCAGCCGCTCATCCTCGGCGTAGTGAACGGCATGACGGAATGGCTCTTCGCCTATCATGACAGGCTTTCGGTCACGATCAGCGCGGCCGACCGGCTGATGGACGAGCCGCGCCAGCAGCTCGCCGAAACGATCTGGGGCGAGGTGGCGAAGCTCACCGGCCTTACCCCCGCGCTGCCGCGCTGGCAGATCGTGCGTGAGCGCCGCGCGACCTTCGCCGCGACGCCGGCGGAATCGGCGCGGCGGCCGGCGGCGGAAACCCGCTATTCCAACCTGGTCCTCGCCGGCGACTGGACCGATACGAGACTTCCGGCGACGATAGAGGGGTCCATTCGTTCCGGGCTGACCGCAGCCGCGATCCTGTCGCGCGCTCCCGGCACGAGCCGACCGTCGCGGAGAGCCGCATGAAGAGCAACGTTCTGGCGTTCGGGAAAAGCATGGCCGGCAAGGACATGGCGCAGGCCCGCAAGGCGGCGGCCGGCGTCGGCCTCGACGAGATCGAGCGGCGTATCGGTTCGGCGACGGACGCGCTCCTCGCCGAGCGGAAGGGCGACGGCCACTGGTGCTTCGAACTGGAGGCCGACGCGACGATTCCCGCCGAATACGTGCTCTTCCGTCACTTCCGCGGCGAGCCCGAGGACCGCGTGCTGGAGGCGAAGTTCGCCGCCTATCTCCGCCGCATCCAGGGGGCACATGGCGGCTGGCCGCTGTTCCACGAGGGCGACCTCGACATGAGCGCCAGCGTGAAGGCCTATTTCGCGCTGAAGATGATCGGCGATCCCGCCGACGCGCCGCACATGAAGCGGGCGCGCGAGGCGATCCTGGCGCGCGGCGGGGCGGCGCGCTCCAACGTCTTCACCCGCGCGCTGCTGGCGCTCTACGGTGAGGTGCCGTGGCGGGCGGTGCCGACCATGCCGGTCGAGATCATGCTCCTGCCGGAATGGTTTCCCTTCCACCTCGACAAGATCTCCTACTGGGCGCGCACCGTCATCGTGCCGCTGCTCGTGCTGCAGGCGCTGAAGCCGAAGGCGGTCAACGCGCGCGGGGTGCACATCCCCGAGCTCTTCGTGACGCCGCCGCAGAAGGTGCGGACCTGGCCGAAGGGCGCGCACCAGCGGTCGCCCTGGTCTGAGCTCTTCGGCGCGCTCGACAAGGTGCTGAAGCGGGTCGAGCCGCTCTTCCCGAAATTCACGCGCCGCCGCGCGCTCGACCGGGCGCGCGCCTTCGTCGACGAGCGGCTGAACGGCAAGGACGGGCTCGGCGCGATCTTCCCGGCGATGGTGAACTCCGTGCTGATGTACGACGTGCTCGGCGTTCCGGCCGACGATCCGCGCGTCGTCATCGCGCGCGAGTCGATCGAGGGGCTGCTCGTCGTCAAGGACGACGAGGCCTATTGCCAGCCCTGCCTGTCGCCGATCTGGGACACGGCGCTCGTCGCGCACGCGCTGCTCGAGGTGGGCTCGGAGGAGGCCGAAGACGCCGCGAACCGGGCGCTCGCCTGGCTGAAGCCGAAGCAGGTGCTCGACGTCGCCGGCGACTGGGCGGCGCAGCGCCCCGAGGTGCGGCCGGGCGGCTGGGCGTTCCAGTATGCCAATCCGCACTATCCAGATCTCGACGATACTGCGGTCGTGGTGATGGCCATGGACCGGGCGCGCTCGAAGATCGGCGAGCCGGCGCGGCCGGATTTCGACCATGCGATCGAACGCGGCCGCGAATGGATCGTCGGCCTGCAGAGCCGGGATGGCGGCTGGGCCGCCTTCGACGCCGACAACACGCACCATTACCTGAACAACATCCCCTTCGCCGATCACGGCGCGCTGCTCGATCCGCCCACCGCCGACCTGACGGCGCGCTGCGTCTCCATGCTGGCGCAGCTCGACGAGGAAGCGCCGACCAGTCCGGCGCTGGCGCGCGGAGTGGCATGGCTCATGCATGACCAGCACCGCGAGGGGAGCTGGTTCGGGCGTTGGGGCATGAATTATATCTACGGCACCTGGTCGGCGCTTTCGGCGCTGAACGCGGCGGGCGTCGATCCGCAGTCGCCGACGGTGCGAAAGGCGGTCGACTGGCTCAAGCGCATCCAGAACGAGGACGGCGGCTGGGGCGAGGACGGATCGAGCTACAAGCTCGACTATCAGGGCTACGAAGCCGCGCCGAGCACGCCGGCGCAGACGGCCTGGGCGCTCCTCGCCCTGATGGCGGCAGGCGAGGTCGAAAGCCCGGCGGCGGAGCGCGGCATTGCCTGGCTCACGGCGAACCAGGGCGAGAACGGCTTCTGGCCGGAGGAGCGCTTCACGGCGGTCGGCTTCCCGCGCGTCTTCTATCTGCGCTATCACGGCTACGCGAAATTCTTTCCGCTCTGGGCGCTTGCCCGCTATCGCGGCCTGCGGCGCGGCAACAGCCGCACCGTCGCCTACGGAATGTGAGAGCTCGACAATGACCCTGCACGTCGCCCCCGACCGGCTCCCCGTCCTGATGGTGACGGGACTGGCGAAGGAGATGCGGCTCGCCGAAGGGCCGGGGCTCGTCGCGATCGCATCCGGCGGCGACACGCTCCGCCTGCGCCGGCAGCTTGCGGAGCGCAGCCTGCCCGGCTGCCGCGCCGTGTTGAGCTTCGGAATCGCCGGCGGACTCGACCCGAGCCTCAGCGCCGGCGACGTGGTCGTGGCGACGGGGATCGTCGCCGGCGGTGAACGGCGGACTGCGCATCCGGCCCTTTCCGATCAGCTCGCCGCGACGCTGCTGGCCGGTGGCATCCGGGCGAAGCGCGCGGACATTGCCGGGGTCGACGCGGCGCTCCTCACCGCCGACGAAAAGGCGGCGGCGCGGCGGGCGACAGGTGCTGCGGCCGTCGACATGGAATCGCACGTCGCCTGCGAATTCGCGGCGCGGCATGGGCTGGTGTTCGCCGCGATCCGCATCATCTGCGATCCCGCAACGCGCACCCTGCCGGCGATGGTGGCGAACGCGGTGAAGCCCGACGGCGAGGTCGATCCCTTCGCCGTGCTGATCGATCTTATCCGGAAACCGATGCAGGTCGTGGCACTGCCGCGCCTCGCCACGGAGGCGCGGACGAGCTTTCGCGCGCTAGGCCGCTGTCGAGACCTTCTTGGGATTGGGCGTGGTCTGCCGGATTTCGTCGAGCTTCTGCGCGACGTTGCGTGAGAAGACGTATTCGGCCGGACGCTGATTGGCGAGCGAGATTTCCGGCGCCATCTTCCCTTCGGTCCTGACGCCGAACATCGTCACCCAGGCGGCCTTCCACGGACGCTTCACGGAATCGGTGACCGCGCTCGCCTCGTAGCCGCAATGCACCATGCAGTCGGCGCACTTCTCGTAATTGCCGGTGCCGTACTTGTCCCAGTCGGTGCCGTCCATCAGCTCCTTGAAGGTCTGCGTATAGCCTTCGCCGAGGAGGTAGCAGGGGCGCTGCCAGCCGAACACGGTGCGGGTCGGATTGCCCCACGGCGTGCAGTGATATTCCTGGTTGCCGGCGAGGAAATCGAGGAACAGGCCGGACTGGTTGATCGGCCAGGCCTTGCCGCCCTTGCCGCGCCGGAAGACGCCGCGGAAGAGCTCCTTCGTCGCAGTGCGGTTCAGGAAGTGCTTCTGGTCCGGCGCGCGCTCGTAGGCGTAGCCCGGCGACATGGTGATGCCGTCGACGCCCATCGCCGTCACTTCGTCGAAGAAGTCGGAGACGCGCTTGGCCTCGGCGTTGTTGAAGATCGTGCAGTTGATGGTGACGCGAAAACCCTTTTCCTTGGCGAGCTTCAGCGCGGCGACAGCCTTGTCATAGATGCCGGTGCGGCAGACCGAGCGGTCGTGCATCTCCTTGTCGCCATCGAGATGGATCGACCAGGTGAAGTATGGGCTCGGCTCGTATTCGTGGATCTTCTTCTCGAGCAGGATCGCGTTGGTGCAGACGATGACGAAGCGCTTCTGCGCCATCAGCCCGCGCACGATCTCCGGCAGGTCCTTGTGGATCAGCGGCTCGCCGCCGGCGATCGAGACCACCGGCGCGCCGCATTCCTCCGCGGCGTAGAGCGCGTCCTTGACCGAGAT
>JBBQVL010000152.1:0-4810 GCA_038211615.1 Hyphomicrobiales bacterium | reverse complement strand
CGTGCAGCACTTGCTGGACCGCATTGATGCGCTGGCAAGCCGGATCGACCAACAGCAGAGCGAGATCGACGGCCTGAAGGCGGCGGCCTCGCTCGGCGGCGCAGCCTTCGGTCATGAGGAGACGGAGGATCACCCGGCTCTGCTCGAGAAAGATGACTGCGCCACGCCTCGAACCAGTCGGCGCGACCTGCTGATGGCCGGGGCGGGAATGGCGGCGGCCGTTGCCATCGGCGACGCGCGGCCCGCCCGTGCCGACTTCCGGGCGACGGTCATCAACGACACGGGCAATGCTTATGGCGGACTCGGCGCCCCGGGGGGGAATCCGGGCGCGGTGCTGCCGGCGCTCGGCGCCACGACGCACGGCCTGATCGGGATCGCAGAGGCGGGGAGCCTCGCTCCCCCCTGAAAAGCGGGGTGCTCGGGACGAGCAAGACATCGGTCGGCGTCGAGGCTTTGAGCGTCAGCGGGTTCGGCGTTTACGCGCGCTCGATCAACGGCACCGCCATGCTTGGCACAAGCCTGAGCAAACACGGTGTGAGAGGTGAATGCCTCACCGCGGTTGGCGCGGTCGACAGGGTGGCAGTGCCGATCGCGGGGGTGCTCGGCATCTCCAACAAGGCGAACGGCGTCGCCGGCGTGGCGAGGGGATCGACCGGCGCCGGCGTGCTCGGTGTTTCGCAAAATACTCACGCCCCTGCTCTTGCCGCTTTCGCGGCGAGTGCGTCGTCGCCCGGCCTGGTCGTCAGCGGCACGACGACCTTGAACGGGAGGATCGCGGCAACCGGCGACCTGTCTGTGGACGGAGACCTGGCGGTGACCGGAATGAAGTCGGCCGCCGTACCGCACCCCGACGGCACGCACCGGCTGGTTTACTGCCTCGAGGCGCCGGAAGCGTGGCTGGAGGATTTTGGCGAAGGCTCGGTGACGGACGGCAAAGGCGAGGTATTGCTCGATCCGGAGTTCGCCGGATTGTGCGAGCCCGACACCTTCCACGTCTTCATCTCCGAACACGGCGATCTGCATATGCATGTCACCCATCGCGGCGACGGCGGTTTTACAGTGGAGGCGGATCGGGCGCTTGCCGCGCTGAAGGGCCTCAGTCCGGCCGAGCTAATGGGCACGTTCTCCTACCGTGTGGTGGCGAGACGGAAGGACAGGCCGGGTGTGCGGCTGCAGCCCTTCGTTCTTCCGGAGACGACGATGGATGCGGCTGAGCCCGGCTAGGAGCTGGAGCCCCTCCCTCGGGATGCTTCGAGGGATGCGCAGCGCCTCACTCTGCGCGGCCGGCGTGCGGAGCAATAGCGAGCAAGCTGGAAACATGACGCAGCCGCATCCCCGACGACCGATTCGGCGAGACTCTACCAAGAGGTGCCGCCGGTTAGCGCAGCCGCGAAATCGTCGAATGATGGACGGCGTAGGACCTCCCGATCTCGGTCAGGGCTTCTCCTGCATCGCGTCGAACCATTGCCTCTATCCTTTGATGCGGCGTGAGCTTTGGCTTCCTGCCCATCCGCACCCCGCGCGCCTTTGCACGCTCGCGCCCTTCACCCGTTCGCGTGCGGATCAGGTCTCTCTCGAACTCCGCTAGGCCGGCAAGCACCGTCAACATCAGTCGGCCATGCGGTGTTGTGGTGTCCGCCCATGTATCTCGGAGAGATCGAAAGCCAGCGCCTTTATCGGCTATCGCCGCGAGGGTATTCAACAGATCGCGTGTCGAGCGAGCAAGCCGGTCGAGGCGCGTGACCAATAGGACATCGCCCTTTTGAAGGGCACCGAGAGCACGTCGCAACTGCGCCCGGTTGGTAACTGCTCCGCTGATCTTCTCGCGGAATACCCGCTCGGAGCCAGCTTCGCGTAACTCCTTGACCTGCGCCTCAAGAGTTTGTCCGTCCGTAGATACGCGCGCGTAGCCCAAAACCGCCATGGAGTACGATCCTTTTCGCACCGGTATTTTGCACAACGTAACTCATTGATATGAAATGGCCAGCGAAACCGTGCGAAATTCATGATTTATGCACATCACTACCGTGTGCTTGGCGGTGCAATATCCCGACCCGACCGCCAAAATTGCGGGATGAAGACCTAGAAAGCTGTTCCGACAGCTAACCCAGCCGCCCAGGAAACTCGACCTTGAATCGCAGAGCAAATTCGCTGAGCCTTGCCCAGGTATCGTCAGAAACAGGAATGCCGCTTTCACGGCGTTGCTCTAGCTCCCGGACCTCCTTGTCACCGGGGGCCAGGACTGTAGATCCAGAGATCGCCGGCTGAGTTCGGAGGTCGGAGAGATAGTTCGCGACCAGATTGTCGTAGACGGCAGCGGGGACGAATGCGGAAGGGTTCAGCACCAGGAAGAAATGCCCCAGGCGTCGCGGCGTCGACATGTCGGGTCCGTCCATGCTGATCAGCCGATGCCCATGCAGCATGCCGGTCAGCGCAGACGACAATATCTCGATCATGCTTGCCAGTGCCGCGCCCTTGTGACCCTGGCCACGGCCGCCGAGCGCGAGGAGTGCGGCGGCGTTGTCGATGTCGGCGGTCTCTCTGCCCGCAGCATCGACGACGACCTCTGCCGGGATCGGCCTATTCATCTGCTTGAGAAGCACCAGGCGATTCCAGGCGATGGCGCTGGTCGCGAGATCGACCGAAAGCGGTTCTTGATCGCGCACCGGCGCGGCGAACGCCAACGGATTTGTGCCGTTGAAGGCGCGCACGCCGTCATGCGGAACCACGACGGCATCGGAATGGCTGACCGCAAGCGCGATCAGACCCTCTCTCGCCGCCGCCAGGGTGTAGGACGCGGCGGCGCCAAAGTGGGACGAGTTTCCAACTGAGACGGCGGCCACGCCGCAAAGGCGCGCCAGCCGAACGGCGTGCGTGATCGCCTCATAGCCCGCCAGGTGCCCGAAGCCGTTGTCGGCATCGAGATATCCGACCGCCGTGGCACGCTGCTCGAAGCGCACCTGCGGCGAGCCGTTGATCCGGCCGCCGAGCAAGGCCCGGAGATAGTGCGGCACCAGGATCACGCCGTGGGTGTCGACTCCACGGCTGGAAGCTTCGATGACCGAGCGGGTCACCGCCGCCGCGGAAGCCTCGTCCGCGCCGGCGCGGCTGAGCAGCTCGCAAACAAGGCGCGAGAGATCGGCGATACGAATCCTCACGACGGTCTCCGGGTTCGTCATCTCAGGATGGCCGGGATTCGGCCCGCGCCAGCGCGCCGCGGATCGAAGGGAACAGGGGAACGGCGAAGCTGCGCATCAAAGCACCTTGTCCAGAAACTCGCGTGTGCGCCGGTGCTCGGCCGCGCCGAACACTTTTGCGGGCGTCCCGTCCTCGACCACCACTCCGCCGTCCATGAATACGACGCGGCTCGCCACCTCGCGGGCGAATCCCATCTCATGCGTCACGATCAGCAGGGTCATGCCTTCGTCGACGAGCTCACGGATCGTCAGAAGGACCTCCTTTACGGTCTCCGGATCGAGCGCGGCCGTCACTTCATCGAGCAGCATGACCTTGGGGTTCAGGGCGAGGCTTCGCGCAATCGCCACCCGCTGCTGCTGGCCGCCGGACAACTCGTCGGGGTGGGCGTATTCCTTTCCCTCCAGGCGCACCTTTTTCAGGATCTTCCGGGCGATCTCGTCGGCCTCCTCGCGCGGGCGGCGGAGAACCTCGGTCAGCCCCAGCGTCACGTTCCGCAGCGCCGTCATGTGCGGAAACAGATTGTAGCTCTGGAAGACCATGCCGACGGTCTGGTGCAGCCGCCGAAGGTCGGCCTTCGGGTTGCTCACCTCCATGCCGTCGACCACCACGCGCCCCGCGGCGATCGGGACAAGCCGGGCAACGACCCGCAGCAGGGTGGATTTGCCGGATCCGGACGGGCCGATGATCGCCACCACGTCGCCGACCGCGACGCTGAGATTGATTCCCTTCAGGACGGGGACGCCCTGATAGCCCTGCTCGACATCTTCGATGCGAACGATCGGCGTCTTCTCAGTCATGCGCGGCTCATGCGCTCGTCAGGCCGGGCATCATGCGACGCCACACGACGCGCCAGCCGCCGCGCTGCCGCGACCGGCGATGCAGACGGTATTCGAGATAGGTCGAGAGCAGGGCGATCGGATAGCACATCACGAAGTAGATGATGGCGATCTCCGTCAGAATGACGAACGAGTTGAAGGTCGTCGATATCAGGAGCAGCCCGCTGAACGTCAGCTCCTGGATGGTTATGACCGAAAGGAGGGACGTGTCTTTGAACAGCGACAGGAAATAGTTCACGGTCGGTGGCAGCACGTTGCGGAACGCCTGCGGCAGGATCACGAAGCGGAGCGTCTGGAAATACGACAGGCCAATGGTCGTGGCGGCTTCCCGCTGTGTCGGCGGGACGGATTTTATCCCGCCGCGGAACACCTCGGAGAGATAGGCACCGTAGTTCAGACCGAGACCGAGAATGCCGGCAAGCGCAGCATTAAGCGTCAGGCCCCAGACGGGCAGCACATAGAAGATATAGTAGATCTGCACGAGCCCCGGCGTGCCGCGGATGAACTCCACATAGGCCGTGAGCGGCACGCGAAGCAGGCGATATCGCGACAGCCGGCCAAGCGCGACCAGCAATGCGATGACGATGGCCAGGCAGAAGGTGGCGAGGCTCAGCAGGATGGTCAGCCTGGCGCCGGCGAGTAACGTCGGAAGGTAGAGGAGGAAGTCGCTAAGCTTGACTTCAGGCATGGCGGGGCCGCGGGATACTGATAGGTTTCGACGTCCGACAGTATCCCGCGACTTCGTCCTATTGAACCATGTTGCCGGCGGTGAGGCC
>JBBQVL010000151.1:0-4877 GCA_038211615.1 Hyphomicrobiales bacterium | reverse complement strand
GCGCCATCATGGCGGGCGAGCAGACGATCGGCGATTTCGTGCTGATCAACGCGCTCCTCATGCAGCTTTCGCTGCCGCTGAATTTCATCGGGTTCATCTACCGCGAGATCGTGCAGGGCCTCGCCGACATCGAGGCGATGTTCAAGCTCCTCGCCGTGCCGCCCGAAGTGAACGACCGGGCCGGCGCGCCGGCGCTCGTCGTGAAGCGCGGCGTGATCCGCTTCGAGGATGTGCGCTTCTCCTACGACCCCGACCGCACGATCCTGAAGGGTATCAGCTTCGAGGTTCCGGCCAACGCCAAGGTGGCGATCGTCGGTCCCTCCGGCGCGGGCAAATCCACGATCTCGCGCCTGCTCTTCCGTTTCTACGACGTGACCAGCGGCAGGATCACCATTGACGGACAGGACATCCGCGAGGTTGGCCAGGAGAGCCTCCGCGCGGCGATCGGCATCGTCCCGCAGGACACCGTGCTCTTCAACGACACGATCGGCTACAACATCCGCTACGGCCGCTGGGACGCGACCGAGGGCGAGGTGCGCGAGGCGGCGCGGATGGCGCAGGTCGCGCACTTCATCGAGCGCCTGCCGCAGGGCTACGACACGCAGGTCGGCGAGCGCGGGCTGAAGCTTTCCGGCGGCGAGAAGCAGCGCGTGGCGATCGCACGCACCATCCTGAAGGGCCCGCCGATCCTGATCCTCGACGAGGCGACCTCGGCGCTCGACACGGCGACCGAGCGGGAGATCCAGTCGGCGCTGGAGGAGGTCTCGCAGAACCGCACGGCGCTCGTCATCGCGCACCGGCTCTCAACTGTGGTGAACGCCGATTCGATCATCGTGCTGCAGGACGGCGAGATCGCCGAGCAGGGCACGCACGGCGAGCTTATCGCCCGCGGCGAGCTTTACGCCGCGATGTGGGAGCGCCAGCGCGAAGCCGACGAAGCGGCGGAACAGCTCCGGCGCACGCGCGAAGCGGCGCGCGATTTCCTGCCGCCCGCGGCGATGGCGGAAGAGGCGGCGGAGTAGGAAGAGCTGTCTACCCCGCCTTGCTCGAGTGCTCGCAAACCGCCGCCGCCGCCGCGCACTAGGGAGGAACGGCTTCGATAGCGACGCCGTAGGCCTGGACGACCTCGGAAGCCAATGTCCTGTCGAGCACGATCTGGACGTAGTAGTAAGTGGCGTCGAAATTGAACGTATGGGAAAATCCCACCGTGACCTTGTTGACGCCGGTCACGTCGCTGACGTTGGAATTGAACGTGGCGACTGTCGCCGCGTTTCCGTTGACCCTCGAAACGCGAACGAGCCGCGCGCTGACGAAGGCCGTGGTCCCGGCCGCAGTCGAGTCGCGATAGGTCGTGACGAGTTGCCAGTCCCCGCCCGAGAATGTCGCACCGACGTTGATCGGGCAGACGAGCTGGATTTGATCCACGTTGCTGCCGCGATGCGCCACTTTCTGGCCGGTCGTCGTGTATCTCTGCCCAAGGACGGAATCTGCGTCGGGGGTGCAAGACGTTGCGTTGGCGCTCCATGCCGGCTGCGGCAGGTCTGCATGTGCGGGCGCCGCAATCAGCGCCATGGCTCCTAAGGCATAGATCGAACGGGTGAATCGCATTTGAGGTCCTCTCGGCGGGCCCCGAACGGGCCGCTTGTTGGGATTCAGAATTTCAGCGCGTACTGAGATGCAGCGTCTTCAGGCATGGCGAAAAACCAGCACCGCATCAGGGCGCGAGTTCGATGTCGACGCCGTACGCCTCGACTGTCTCGGAAGCCAGCGTCCTGTCGAGCACGATCTGGACGTAATAGTAGGCGGCGGCGAAGTCGAAGGTATGGGTAAACCCGACGCCAGCCTTGTTGATCCCGGTCACTTCGCTGCTGTTCGAGTTGAACGTGGCGACCGTCGCCGAATTTCCGTTGACCCGCGAGACGCGAACGAGCCGCGCGCTGACGAAGGCGCTGGTCGCGGCAGCAGTCGAGTCGCGGTAGGTCAGGATGAGGTTCCAGGCGGTGCTTGAGAATGTCGCACCGATGTTGATCCCGCAGACGAGCTGGATCTGATTCACGTTGCTGCCGCGATGCGCCACCTTCTGGCTGGTCGTAGTGTATCTCTGGCCGACGATGGTATCCGCGTCGGGGGTGCATGATGTTGCGTTGGCGCTCCATGCCGGTCCGGATGGAATCGCATGCGCCGGAGCTGCCATGGCCACAACGGCCACCGCCGCGCAGATCGAGTGGATAAATCTCATTTGTTGCCTCCTCGAAGATTATCCGAGCGCCGAAGGAGCTGCTCGGTAGAACACCAGACCCGGGCCATGCCTAGATGGTGGCGGGCATCGCCGATATCCTCGTAGCAGAACGCGGTGACATTTCGGTTTCGGAACGGCCGGAGATAATCCCGACGATTTGACCTTACTCGGTGTACCCAGTGCGGAGCGCCACCGCTTGGCCCCACTGCCGGCATTCGCTAAGACCCGCGGGTGATCTTGAAATCCATACGTGACGGGCTTCCGAACGTCCACCGCGAGGGCTGGCCCTTTATCGCGGCGGTCATGGTGCTGGCCGTCATCTCCGCGTTCTTCTTCCAGCCGCTTTTCTGGCTGCTTCTGATCCTCGCCGGATGGATGGCGATCTTCTTCCGCGATCCGAAGCGCGTCGTGCCGACGGCACCCGGCCTCGTCGTCAGCCCGGCGGACGGGCGGGTGGAGCCGGTCGTGCGGGCGGTGCCGCCGCCGGAGCTCGGGCTCGGGGAAACGCGGCGCACGCGCGTCTCGGTCTTCATGAACGTCTTCGATTGCCACATCAATCGCGCGCCGGTCGCCGGCCGCGTCACCCGTATCGGCTACAAGGCGGGAAGATTCCTGAGCGCCGATCTCGACAAGGCAAGCGAGGAGAACGAGCGGAACGCGCTCGTCATCGAGTCGGAAAGCGGCTTTGATGTGGGCGTGGTGCAGATCGCCGGGCTCGTCGCGCGGCGCATCGTCTGCTGGACGAGGGAAGGCGCTGGCCTCGCGGCCGGCGAGCGCATCGGCATGATCCGTTTTGGCTCACGGCTCGACGTCTACCTGCCGGAACACGCGACGGTCGTCGTCTCCGCCGGACAGCGGGCGATCGCCGGCGAGACGGTGATCGCGCTCCTCCCCGGCGCGACCTTCCTTCCGCCGTTCCCGACGCGGCGCGACTAGTCCGCGATGGCCAGCCTCTTTCCCCCCGTCGATCCGGAAGCGAAGCGCGGCAGGCCGCGGCGAAGGCTCGTCCCGTTCACCGCCGTGCTGCCGAACCTCGTGACGCTGCTCGGGCTCTGCGCCGGGCTGACGGCGATCCGCATGGCGGTGGAGCACCGCTTCGATCTCGCGGTCGCGGGGATCATCCTCGCCATCATCCTCGACGGGATCGACGGACGTCTGGCGCGCTATTTCCGCGCCACGTCGCGCTTCGGCGAGCAGCTCGATTCGCTCGCAGACTTCGTCAATTTCGGCGTCGCGCCGGCGCTCTTCGTCTTTATCTGGCGGCTCGACGAGCTTTCCTCCTTCGGCTGGATCTGCGCGCTCGTCTTCGCCATCTGCACGGGGCTTCGGCTCGCCCGCTTCAACGCCGCGCTCCTTGCCGAGGAGCCGGAACCAGACTGGAGCCGCGACTTCTTCGTCGGCGCGCCTGCGCCGGCGGGAGCGGGGCTGATCCTGCTGCCGTTCTTCCTGCAGCGGATCGTCGATCTGCACGTCGCGGCCGGGCTCGTCGCGCCCTACGCCATCGTCATCGCCCTCCTCATGGTGAGCCGCATCCCGACGCTGTCGGGCAAGCGCTTCGGTCGGCGCATCCCGCGCGAGGGGGTGCTTCCCGTGCTCGTCATCGGCGTGCTGCTGGTGGCGCTCCTCGCGAGCTACCCGTTCTCTTTCCTGACGGTCGCCGGTTTCCTCTACCTGGCGCACATCCCCTTTGCATGGCGGGCGCGCAGCGTCGCCGAGGCGCGCGCCCTCCAGCATTCCCCGGCAAAGGAGGCCGGGTCGGGCGAATAAAGCCCGCCGGATTGCGAGAAAAGTCGCAATTTCGTTCGAATGAGGCGGGCGATTATCTTCCCTGCCACATTTCCCGTGCTACGCACCAAAGTCGCAGAGCGGGGGCGCTCGGAGCGCGGAATGATGTTGAGGCACCTGCGGCCGCTCGCGGCCGCCCTCGCGGTGATCACGCTGGCCGGCGCCACGGCGCAAGCCGCGGAGAAGCGGCTGCACTTCGTCATGGTGACGCATGGGGCGGCGAGCGATCCCTTCTGGGGTGCGGTCAAGGCGGGCGCCGACTCGGCCGCCGCCGAGGCAAAGGTCGACATCGCATACCGCGCGCCCGCAACCTTCGACCTCGACAAGATGGCGGCGCTGCTCGGCGCCGCGGTGGATGAAAAGCCCGACGGGCTCATCGTCTCCATCCCGAACGCCGACGCCGTCGCCGGGCCGATCCGCGCAGCAGTTGATGCCGGCATTCCCGTCATCACCATCAATTCCGGCTTCGACGTCAGCCATTCGCTCGGCGCGCTCCTGCATGTCGGGCAAAGCGAATACGAGGCCGGGCGCGTCGCTGGCGACATGATGCGCAAGCTCGGAGGCACCAAGGCGCTCTGCATCAACCACGAGCTCGGCAATGTCGGGCTCGATCTCCGCTGCAAGGGGTTCATCGACGGCTTCGCCGGATCGGTGGAGGTGATGCCGGTCGATCCTGATCCGAAGAAGGCCGGCGATGCTATCGCCAAGAAGCTTGCCGACGACGCCGAGATCGACGTCGCGCTGGCCCTCAATGCGACCATTGCCGGCGAGCCGGCGGTCGCCGCCGTGAAGGCGCTGCCGACGGGGCGCAAAGTCCGGGTCGGCACGTTCGACGTAACCGACGGGATGCTGA
>JBBQVL010000150.1:0-5105 GCA_038211615.1 Hyphomicrobiales bacterium | reverse complement strand
ACCGCGGTTGCGCCAATGCGCGCACGCTGCATTCGCTGATCTACCGCCCGCGCGGCGAGAAGGCGGAGAAGGAGACGGGCGAGCTGCAGCCGGCGTTCTCGCTGAACCGCACGAGCGAGGTCCGAAAGGCCGCGCTCGTCGTCGTCGACGAATGCTCCATGGTCGACGAGGCGCTCGGACGCGATCTCCTTTCCTTCGGCACCAAGGTGCTGGTGCTGGGCGACCCCGGCCAGCTCCCGCCGGTCAAGGGCGGGGAGGGCGGGGCCGGCTTCTTCACCGAGGCCGCGCCCGACATCATGCTGACCGAGATCCACCGGCAGGCGGCGGAAAACCCGATCATCGCGCTGGCGCAGACCGTGCGCGAAGGCGGCAGGCCCGATTACGGGCGCTACGGCGAGAGCCGCGTCATCACCCGCGACGAGATCGAGGCGGATGACGTGATGGCCGCCGACCAGGTGCTCGTCGGCCGCAATCGCACCCGGCAGAACTTCAACCGCCGCATCCGCACGCTGCGAGGCTTCGAAGGGACGCTGCCGGCTTCCGGCGACAAGCTCGTCTGCTTGCGGAATTCGTCCGAGAAGGGCCTGCTGAACGGCGGGCTCTGGCGCGTCTCGTCGGTCGGCACGCATGCCGGGCCGGCGATCAGCATGCTGGTGAAATCCGAAGACGAGGGCCCGCTCGGCCCCTCGGCCAAAATCCGCGTGCTGAAGGCGATGTTCGAGGAAGGCCCGGAAGCGGTGGCGTTCGACCGCCGCCGCCATACCGACGAGTTCGACTACGGCTACGCGCTGACCGTCCACAAGGCGCAGGGCTCGCAATGGGACAAGCTCGTCCTCTTCGACGAAAGCTTCGCCTTCCGCGACACCCGCGACCGCTGGCTCTACACCGCGATCACCAGGGCGGCTGAGCAGATCACGATCGTGCGCTGAAGCCGCGGCGAATTTGACGTCCGTAGCGCGACAAGCTACATACAGCAATGATCCGATCGTTCCGGCATAAGGGCCTTCGGCGGCTCTTCGAGGATGACGATACGCGAGGTATTCAATCGCAATTATCCGATAAACTGCGGAATATCCTGACGTTTCTCAACGCCGCAAGTACGCCGGAGCAGGCGGCACCCTTCCCGGGCCTGCGGCTGCACGCGCTCAAAGGTGATATGCGCGGAATGTGGAGTGTGACGGTATCCGGAAACTGGCGCGTCGTGTTTCGATTCGAGAAGACAGATGCCTATGACGTTGATCTCGTGGACTATCACTGAGGTGCCGCGATGGAGATGAAGAACCCTGTTCACCCCGGCCTCTTTCTGGCCAGGGAACTCGTCGCGCCGCTCGGCCTCACCGTTACCGAGGCGGCGCGGGTGCTCGATGTCGGCCGGCCGGCGTTGAGCGCGCTGCTCAACGGACGCGCCGCCGTCTCGGCGGAGATGGCCGTCCGGTTCGAGAAGGCATTCGGCGCCGATGCCGCTCTGTTGCTACGGATGCAGGCGCAGTACGCGCTTGCCGAGGCACGCCGCAGCACGCGGCGTCTGAAGGTCGCCCGCTACGTGGCGAAGGTCGCCTGATACGCTGTCAGCTTGCCCGCAGGTCTGCGGTCACCGTTCCGCCGGCGCGGGCGTCGTCCTCGTAGCGCTGGATGCGCCACGTTTCCTTGACCCCTGCCTCGTACCATTCGCGCATCGCCGGCAGTGCCAGCAGATGCTTCACGTAGGCGGAGGATTTGCCGTCGATCGGCAATCCGTAGGTCTGCACGCGATACGCGACGGGGCAGAACATTGCATCGACGTTGGTGAAGCTCTCTCCGGCGAGGAATGGCCCGCCGAACCGCTTCAGCCCGTCGTTCCAGAGCTCGGTCACGCGTGCGATGTCCGCCGCGAGACCCGGCGAAATTTTGCGCAGCTTCACCCGCACGCCGCAGTTCATTCCGCAGGTGTTGCGCAGCGTCGCGAACCCCGAGTGCATTTCCGCTGCCGCCGAGCGGGCCCACGTCCGCGCCTTGGCATCCTTCGGCCAGACGCCCTCGTGCCGTTCGTGGAGGTATTCCGCGATGGCGAGCGAATCCCAAACTACCGTCTCGCCGTCGAGCAGGCAGGGCACCTTGCCGCTCGGCGAGAATTTCCGGAATGCGGTGCGGTTCTCCTCGGGTGTGCCGAAGGCAATGAGCCGCTCCTCGAACGGGATCGCCAGCGCCTTCATCAGCACCCACGGCCGAAGCGACCATGAAGAGTAGTTCTTGTTGGCGATGAAGAGCTCGTACATGCGTTCCTCCCGGCCGCTCTTGCCAGCCTTGATGCCTGCTCTAGGAGAAGCCTGTGAAACAAGCAAAGCCGGTGGAGGAAAATCCATGAAGATCGAAGGAGCTTGCCATTGCGGCTACCTCAGCTTCGAGGCGGAGGTCGATCCGGACGACACGTCGATCTGCCATTGCACAGATTGCCAGACGCTTTCCGGCTCGCCCTTCCGCGTTTCCGTTCCAACGGAGCGCCAGGATTTCCGGCTCATGTCCGGGGAGCCGGCGATCTACGTGAAGATCGGCGACAGCGGCGCCAGGCGCGTGCAGGCCTTCTGCCCGCAATGCGGAACGCCGATCTACTCGACGGCGCTCGACGATCACGCTGCGCGGCTGAACCTCCGGGTCGGCGCGATCCGCCAGCGCGACCGGCTGGTCCCGAGGCGGCAGATATGGGCGCATTCGGCGCAGCGCTGGCTCTCGGCGATCGCGGGGCTGCGTTCGTTCGAGAAGGAAGGCGCCGACTGAGCGGCATGGGCGGGCGGGCGATGGCTCGGGGAGGAGAGGGAAGCGCCACGCTGGCTGTTGCCCCTGCTGTCTCGCAAAGCTAGAACCCCGCGAGCTTCATTTGAAAACTCGGCATGTCAGCAAGCCGGAACCGACGGGAAGGGCAAGTCTATGCGCGTTTACTACGACCGCGATGCGGACGTGAATCTGATCAAGGGCAAGAAAGTCGTCATCGTTGGCTATGGCAGCCAGGGCCGAGCGCATGCCTTAAACCTGAAGGATTCGGGCGTGAAGGACGTCACCGTCGCGCTCCGTCCGGGCTCGGCGACCGCGAAAAAGGTGGAGGCGGACGGGCTGAAAGTGCTCTCGGTCAAAGATGCCGCGAAGACCGCCGACCTCATGATGATGGCGACGCCCGACGAGCTGCAGGCCGACATCTGGCGCGACGAGATCGCCCCCAACATTCGTGACGGCGCAGCAATCGCCTTCGCGCATGGCCTGAACGTGCACTTCAACCTGATCGAGCCGAAATCGTCGGTCGACGTGATCATGATCGCGCCGAAAGGCCCCGGCCATACGGTGCGAAGCGAATACCAGAAGGGCGGCGGCGTCCCGTGCCTGATTGCCATCGCGCAGGATTCCACCGGCAACGCCCACGATCTCGCGCTCTCCTACGCGTCAGCCATCGGCGGCGGCCGCTCCGGTGTCATCGAGACTACCTTCAAGGAGGAGTGCGAGACGGATCTCTTCGGCGAGCAGGTGGTGCTCTGCGGCGGGCTTGTCGAGCTGATCCGCGCCGGCTTCGAGACGCTGGTGGAGGCCGGCTACGCGCCGGAGATGGCGTATTTCGAATGCCTGCACGAGGTGAAGCTCATCGTCGACCTCATCTACGAGGGCGGCATCGCCAACATGAACTACTCGATCTCCAACACCGCCGAGTTCGGCGAATACGTCTCGGGGCCACGCATCATCACCGACGAGACGCGCGCCGAGATGAAGAAGGTATTGCACGACATCCAGTCCGGCGTGTTCACGTCGAAATGGATTGGCGAGGTGAAGTCCGGCATGCCGATGTTCAAGGCGACGCGCCGCATGCACGACTCCCACCCGATCGAGGAAGTGGGCGAGAAGCTGCGCGGCATGATGCCGTGGATCAAGGCGAACAAGCTGGTCGACAAGGCGAAGAACTAGTCTTCGTCGAAGCACGAATCGAAAGGGCCTCCCCGGCGGGGGAGGCCCTTCTGTCTCCACAGGTGAACTAGGCGAACGGCGAGTGGCAGGTGCGCTTCTTGCCGGCCATGTTGATGTACTTGTTGGTGTTCGGGTTGTAGCTCGGCCCCTTGTGATCGTAGCACCAGTCGACATGCGCTTCCCAGTTGTCGTTGTAGACCGGGTAGGGCGAGCCCACGTAGATGCCGCCGTAGCCGGGCCCCCAGCCGGGACCCCAACCGCCGACGCCGATGTTGAAGTTGAAGCTGCCGCCGGCGCTGGCCGGAACGGTGGTCGCGGCGATTGCCAGGGTGGCAAGGAGGGCGGCGGAGGCGGTGACCAGAATCTTCTTCATTTGAGTTCTCCCTAATCTTTGATGCGTCGCTCGGCGTTGCGCCGGGTGAAGCATCGGTTGCTTTCTGCGGGTCGTTCTTCCGTCCCGCTTCGATGGGAGAGTGATACCCGCGATCCGCTCCGGCCTGTTTTCGCCGCACCGCTGAAATGGTTTCGCCGCGCCGCACCTCGTTTGCGCGCCAGCGCGATTGTTTCTTCACGCCGATCGTGCCCCGGCCTTTGCCAAATGCCTGACGTTGCTGTGCTTTGCCAGCCTGCCGCGGCGATCTATACGTTTCGAGGCGGGTTTCAGACGCTGGCGGCGGAGAAGGCATGCAACGGCGCTTCAGGGTCTTCGACGTATTCACCGACAGGCCGCTGGCGGGTAATCCGCTTGCCGTCGTGCTCGATTGCGAGGGCCTCGACACGGCGGCGATGCAGGCGATAGCCCGCGAGTTCAATCTTTCCGAGACGGCCTTTGTGAGCCCCGCCCACAATCCGGCGCACACCGCCAGAATTCGAATCTTCACGCCTGCACGCGAGCTTCCCTTTGCCGGGCACCCGACCGTCGGGACCGCCGTCTGCCTGGCGCGCGCGCGGTTCGCGGGCAGGGCAGGGCAGGATGCCGTCATCGTGCTGGAGGAAGAGATCGGACCGGTCCGCTGCGGCGTGCGTCTCTCGGACTCCGGCGGCTTCGCGGAATTCGATTGCCCCAGGCTGCCCGAGGTCGCGGGGGACGGGGTCGCGAGGGAACTCGTCGCAGCGGCCATCGGCGTCGCGCCGACGGATATCGGGTTCGAGAACCACGTGCCGACCTTCTGGTCCGCCGG
>JBBQVL010000149.1:0-5210 GCA_038211615.1 Hyphomicrobiales bacterium | reverse complement strand
CGCGAAGCGGCTGACGAAGCTCGTCGGCGCGGAGCGGACGCTGGTGCAGAAGTCCGGCTATTTCGCGCGCTCGGCGAAGGCGAACGACGAGGACCGCGCGCTGATCCGCGCCATGGCGCATGTCGCGGTCGACTGCGCGCTCCGGGGCGAGGCGGGGCTGGTCGGCCACGACGAGGAGCGCGGCGGGAGCCTTCGCGCGGTCGAGCTGCCGCGGGTGAAGGGCGGCAAGCCGTTCGACATCGGCGCGCCATGGTTCTCCGCCATGCTTGCCGCGATCGGCCAGCCGATGGGCGCGCGGATCGCCGTCAGGCACGGCGACGCCGACTGATCCGGGGCTTCGGAGATTAGAGGGGCAGACCTCAACGCTGTCATTCTCGGGCGGAGCGAAGCGGGGAGCCGGGAACCCACGAGCGGGCGCTGTCCCCTGGGTCCTCGGGTCAAGCCCGAGGATGACGACCTGGAGGTAGGCACGGCGCTTGCACCGCCGGATGTGTCCCGCAACACGTCGAGGAGACGAGCATGGCAGTAGAGGCCCGCATCGCCGCGGTGACGGAGCGCATTGTTGCGCGGAGCCGCGATAGCCGCGACGCCTACCGCGAGCGGATCGCCCGCGCGCATGCGGCGGGCCCGTCGCGGAGCCGGCTCTCCTGCGGCAACCTCGCGCACGGCTTCGCCGCCTGCGCCACCTCCGACAAGCCGAAGCTTGCCGGCGACGCGGTGCCGAACCTCGCGATCGTCACCGCCTACAACGACATGCTCTCCGCGCACCAGCCCTACGAGCGCTTCCCCGATCTGATCCGCGCGGCGGCTGAAGCCGCGGGCGGCGTGGCGCAGGTGGCGGGCGGCGTGCCGGCGATGTGCGACGGCGTCACGCAGGGGCAGCCGGGGATGGAGCTGTCGCTCTTCTCGCGCGACGTGATCGCGCTCTCGACCGGCATCGCCCTGTCGCACGACATGTTCGACGCCGCCGTCTATCTCGGCATCTGCGACAAGATCGTGCCGGGGCTCTTGATGGGGGCGCTCGCCTTCGGGCATCTGCCGGCGGTCTTCGTCCCGGCCGGTCCGATGACGAGCGGCATGCCGAACGACGAGAAGGGCAAGGTGCGCCAGCTCTACGTCGAGGGGAAGGTCGGGCGGGCGGAGCTCCTGGAGGCGGAGTCGAAGTCCTACCACGGGCCCGGCACCTGCACCTTTTACGGCACGGCGAACTCCAACCAGATGCTGATGGAGATCATGGGGCTGCACCTGCCCGGCGCGTCGTTCGTCAACCCGAACACGCCGCTCCGCGACGCGCTGACCCGCGAGGCGGCGACGCGGGCGCTCGCGATCAGCGGGCTCGGCAACGAATACACGCCCGTCGGCGAGGTGATCGACGAGAAGGCGATCGTCAACGGCATCGTCGGCCTGCACGCGACCGGCGGCTCCACCAACCACACGATCCACATTGTGGCGATCGCGCAGGCCGCCGGCATCGTGGTGACGTGGGACGATTTCTCCGACCTGTCGGAGGCGGTGCCGCTGCTGGCGCGCATCTACCCGAACGGGCTCGCCGACGTGAACCATTTCCAGGCGGCGGGGGGGATGGGGTTCCTGATCGGCGAGCTGCTCGACGCCGGCCTGCTGCACGACGACGTGCGCACCGTCGCGGGGACTTCGCTCTCCGACTACCGCGTCGAGGCGAAGCTCGATGCGGAGGGGAACCTCCGCTGGGACCCGGCGCCGCCGGCCTCGCACGACCGGAACGTGCTCCGCCCGGCATCCGATCCGTTCCAGGCGACCGGCGGGCTGAAACTGCTGAAGGGCAATCTCGGCCGCGCCGTGATAAAGGTCTCGGCGGTGAAGCCGGAGCGCCAGATGGTCGAGGCGCCGGCGATCGTCTTCCACTCGCAGGCGGCGCTGATGGATGCCTTCAAGGAGGGACGCCTCGACCGCGACTTCGTCGCCGTGGTGCGCTTCCAGGGGCCGCGCGCCAACGGCATGCCGGAGCTGCACAAGCTCACGCCGCCGCTCGGCGTGCTGCAGGATCGCGGCCACCGCGTGGCGCTCGTCACCGACGGGCGGATGTCGGGCGCGTCGGGAAAAGTGCCGGCCGCCATCCACGTCTCTCCCGAGGCGAAGGCCGGCGGCGCGATCGGCAGGGTGCGCGACGGCGACATGATCCGCCTCGACGCGGCGGCCGGAACGCTCGAAGTTCTGGTCGCGGCGGATGAGTGGGCGGCGCGCGATCCGGCCGCAGCCGACCTTTCCGGCAACGAATTCGGCACCGGACGGGAACTCTTCGGCGCCTTCCGCGCTCTTGCCGCACCGGCCGAAAAGGGCGCCGGCACCATCGCCTTCGGAGGAAACGCATGAGCCTCAGCGCAGAGCTTCAGCCGATCGTCGCCGCGGCGCCGGTCATCCCGGTCATCGTGCTGGAGGACGCGGCCATCGCCGTCCCGCTCGCCCGCGCCCTGGTCGCCGGAGGGCTGACGGTGATCGAGGTGACGCTCCGGACGAGCGCCGCGATCCACGCGATCGAAGCCATCGCTGCGGAGGTGGAAGGCGCGATCGTCGGGGCGGGCACGGTGCTGAGCAAGGGCCAGCTCGTGGCGGCGGCACGCGCCGGCGCTCGCTTCATCGTCTCTCCCGGGGTAAACGAAGACCTCCTGAAGGCGGCCGATGATTCGCCCGTGCCGTTTCTTCCCGGAGCGGCGACGGCAACCGAAGTGATGCAGCTCATGGACCTGGGCTACACGATCCTGAAATTCTTCCCGGCCGAACCGGCCGGAGGCATCGCCTATCTGAAGGCGCTCGCCTCGCCGCTGCCGGCGGTGCGCTTCTGCCCGACAGGCGGCATCGACGCGAAGAATGCGCCGGCCTACCTCGCGCTGCCGAACGTCGTCTGCGTCGGCGGCTCCTGGGTCGCGCCGAAGGACGCCATCGGCCTCGGCGACTGGTCGCGCATCACGAATCTGGCGCGCGAGGCCGTCGCCATGCGGCGCGCTCCGTGAAGGCTGCTGCCGAAGCGGCGCTCGAGGCGCTTCGCGTGCACCGCGAGGCGGTCGGCAATCCGCATCTCCGCGATCTCTTCTCCATGGATCCGGGGCGCTTCGACAAGTTCTCGCTGACCTTCGGCGACCTGACGCTCGACTATTCGAAGAACCGCATCGTCGCCGAGACGATGGACCTGCTGCTGGCGCTCGCCGAGCGCGCCGACATCACGGCGCTGCGCGACGCGATGTTCGCCGGCGAGCCGATCAACATCACCGAAGGCCGCGCCGTCCTGCATGTGGCGCTTCGCGCGCCGGAGGATGCCGACATCCGCACCGGCGGCGTCAACGTCGTCCCGGAGGTGCATGCGACGCTCAGGAAATTCCTGCGCTTCGCCGATCAGGTCCGCTCCGGGGAAATCCGCGGCGTCGCCGCCGACAAGTTCAGCGACGTGGTCAATATCGGCATCGGCGGCTCCGACCTCGGCCCGGCGATGGCGACCGCCGCGCTCACCCCCTATCGCGACGGCGGGCCGCGGCTGCACTTCGTCTCCAACGTCGACGGCGCGCACCTGACCGACACGCTTGCCGATCTCGAAGCCGAGCGCACGCTCTTCCTCATCGCGTCGAAGACCTTCACGACGTCGGAGACGATGACCAACGCCGCCTCGGCGCGCGCCTGGCTCGCCTATCGCTGCGGCGAGGAAGCGGTCGGCGACCATTTCGCAGCGGTCTCCACCAACCTCGGCAAGGTCGCGGAGTTCGGCATCCGGCCGGACAGGATTTTCGGCTTCTGGGACTGGGTCGGCGGCCGCTATTCGGTCTGGTCGGCGATCGGCCTGCCGCTCGCGATCTCGATCGGCAGCGAGAATTTCCGAAAATTCCTCGCCGGCGCGCGGAAGATGGACGAGCATTTCCGCGACGCGCCGCTCGCCGAGAATCTTCCCGTCATCATGGGGCTCCTCGGCATCTGGTACCGCAACGTCCTCGATTTCCGCACCCATGCGGTGCTCGCCTACGACCAGCGGCTCTCGCGCTTCGCCGCGCACCTGCAGCAGCTCGACATGGAATCGAACGGCAAGCGGGTGACGCGCACCTCGAAGCTCGTGGAGAACCGCACCGGGCCGATCGTCTGGGGCGAGCCCGGCACCAACGGGCAGCACGCCTTCTACCAGCTCCTGCACCAGGGCACGGAGATCGTGCCGGCGGATTTCCTGATCGCCGCCGAGCCGCACGAAGACCTTGGCGACCACCACGCCAAGCTCGTCGCCAACTGTTTTGCGCAGAGCGAGGCGCTCGCCTTCGGCAAGACCGAGGCGGAGGTCAGGACCGAGCTCCTCGCGACCGGTCTCTCCGGCACGGCGCTGGAAAAGCTCGTCCTTCACAAGGTCTTTCCGGGCAACCGCCCTTCCAACACGCTGCTCTACCGCAAGCTCGATCCGGAGACGCTCGGGATGCTGGTCGCGCTCTACGAGCACAAGGTGTTCGTGCAGGGCGCGGTGTGGGACATCAACTCCTTCGACCAGTGGGGCGTGGAGCTCGGCAAGGCTCTCGCGACGCGGCTCGTGCCGGTGATTGAGGGCGCGCCGGCCGACGCGCTGGATTCATCGACTCGGGGAATGGTGGAGCGGTTTCGGGCGCTGAAGGCGGCGGACTAGGACGCGGACTCATCAAGGCGCAGCCATAGCCTGATTGACGCGAGTTGAACGAAGGCAAGGCAGTTGGCGCCAAGCCTAACGTAGCGCGTTGCCACCCGACGACATTGCTAGATCTCGGAGTGAGCTTCGAGGCGAGGTGATCAGATTACTTCCCGGCGATTGAAATCATTTCGGCGATCGCGTCGTTCATCGGGTGCATGGAGGCCAGTTCTGCCGCGACGTCTTGTGCGCCCGCGCGAATGGATTCACTTGTAAGGACAGCACGGATCGCCTTCGCGATCTCATCGGCATGATGGGTGAACACTGCCAACCCGGCTCCGGCGGCTTCCGCCGCACGTGCATTGGCAGGCTGGTCGGCAAAAAGCGGGATGACGACAACCGGGCACCCCGTGGCGAGTGTGCTCAACAAAGTCCCCGAACCGCCGTGGCAGACGACTGCGCTGGTGTACGGCATAATCTCCACCTGAGGCACGAATCTCTCGACACGAACATTGTCCGGGATCACTCCGAGTTCTTCGCGCGGCATGACCGGACCGGTGGTCAGCAGAGCCTTCACGGGCAGCGAGCCGACCGCCTCCAGCAG
>JBBQVL010000148.1:0-5458 GCA_038211615.1 Hyphomicrobiales bacterium | reverse complement strand
CGAGGGGTATTTGCCCTCTAAAGTGCCGCCGAACCAGAGCGTTTTCGAGCGAAGTGGATACCGGTTCGCGTAAAGAAAACGCGTCAAACCGATAAGGCTCTACTGATTCCATCGCGGCGGTGATCCGCCGCACAGAAGAATAACGCGAGAGAAGTTTATAATTTCGACATGAACAAATTCGAACGGCAGAGCCGTCAACCTGCCGAGCAAGCGACATTGCCCGACGATATTGCCGACGAGCTGACACACATCACCACCGAGGTCATCGACGTCAGCGATGCGCCGTCGATCGCGCCGCGCGCGCCGCTGACGCCGGATGAAGTCCGCACCATCCTGGTCAGCCTGATGCTGACGATGTTTCTGGCGGCGCTCGACCAGACCATCGTCGCGACCGCGCTCCCGACCATCGGGCGCGAGCTCCAGAATGTGGCGGATCTTCCCTGGGTGGTGACCGCCTATCTCGTAGCGGCGACGGCGGCGACCCCGCTCTACGGAAAGTTCAGCGACATCCACGGCCGGCGCGTGACCATTCTCGTCGCCATCGCCACCTTCATCGTCGGATCGCTGATGTGCGCGCTGGCGTCGAGCATGATCGTGCTGATCGTGGCGCGCGCCGTACAGGGACTGGGCGGCGGCGGCCTGATATCGCTGGCGCAGACGGCCATCGCCGACGTTACCTCGCCGAAGGAGCGCGGCCGCTACCAGGCCTATTTCGCGGCGGTCTTCGCCTCCTCGAGCCTCGCCGGGCCGATCGCGGGGGGCGTCATCGCGGAGCACCTGCACTGGACCGTGATCTTCTGGATCAACCTGCCGCTCGGTCTCGCCGCCTATGTCATGACTAGCCGCACGCTGAAGCTCCTGCCGCGCCATGAGCGCTGGCATCGGCTCGACGTGCTCGGGGCGGTGCTGATCACCGCCGCCATCGTCACCCTGATGCTGGCGCTGAGCTGGGGCGGCAACCGGTTCGCCTGGGGCTCGGTGGAGATTCTCGGGCTCGTCGCGGGCTCGGTGGTGCTGTGGGCGCTGTTCGGGCTGCGGATGGCGACGGCGGAGGAGCCGCTCATCCCGCTCACCGTGCTCCGGAACCAGGTGGTGCGGACCGGGACCGCGTCCTCCTGCTTCGGCATGGGCACGCTCGTCGGGCTGACGGTCTTCCTGCCGGTGTTCTTCGAGGAGGTGCTGGGACTGACGGCCGGCGAGTCGGGCCTCGCGCTGATCCCGCTTACCGTAGGGGTCGTCATCGGCGCGACCTTTGCCGGGCGTGGGCTGTCGCGCGTCACGCATTACAAGCGCGTGCCGCTCGCCGGCCTGGTGCTCGCCGCCGGCGGCTGCCTGGTGCTCGCCTTCTTCACGCGCGACATGTCGCTGCTCGCGATCGATTCGGTGCTGGCGCTGGTCAGCGTCGGCATGGGGACCATGCTGCCGATCACCACGGTCGCGGTGCAGAACGCGGTGGAGCCGCACGAGCTCGGGACGACGACGGCGGCGATCGGCTTCTTCCGCCAGCTCGGCGGGGCGCTGCTCGTCGCGGTGTTCGGCGCAATGGTGCTTGGCGCGCAGGCGCTGCCCGCCGCGGGGCAGGATGCGGCGGCGCTCCTTGCCGGGCGCGGCGACCTGGTTGCGCGGTTCGGCTGGATGTTCGGCGCGGCGGCCATCGCCTTCGGGCTCTCCTTCGTCCTGCTCCTCCTGATGGAGGAACGGCCGCTCCGGGGCCGCGCGTCGCCGGCGGAGTAGCCGTCCGCGATGGCGTTTGCCTCCGGCGCGCCGAGGGCCTATCCTCGCCGCAACGCAAGCAGGGCGCCGCCTTTCGTGCGCCCCCGATAAGCGAGCACGACATGGACAAGGGCACGGATTCGGGATCCCCGAATCCCTTGCCCGGCCAGGTCACGGATGCCGCCGGCGCGCCTGTCACGGCGAGCGCCGCGAACGATGGCGAGGTCCGTGCGCCGGCCTCCGCGCCAGATTCCGACCGGCCCGGTTCCTCCGGGCCGCGAGCGGAAGACGGAGGCCGCCGAGCCGGGAACGATGGCAGGGGGCGTGGCGCCAGGCGGGAGCGCGGGCCTTTCTATGCCGCGCTCGATCTCGGCACCAACAATTGCAGGCTGCTCATCGCCGAACCGACGGGCGACGCCTTCCGCGTCGTCGATTCCTTCTCGCGCATCGTGCGGCTCGGCGAGGGGATCGGGCAGAGCGGACGGCTCGGAGAAGCGGCGATGGAGCGCGCGATCGGCGCGCTCCGCATCTGTGCCCAGAAGCTCGACCTCCGTCCGATGGCGCGCGTGCGGCTGATCGCGACGCAGGCCTGCCGGGTGGCCGAGAACGGCTCGCTGTTCCTCGACCGGGTGAGCAGCGAGACCGGCCTCGACCTCGAGATCGTCGACCGGCGGACCGAGGCGCGGCTCGCCGCCGAGGGCTGCTTCTCGCTGCTCGACCAGGCGGGGCACGGGGCGGTGCTCTTCGACATCGGCGGCGGCTCGTCGGAGATCGTCTGGCTCGACCGGCGCAAGCCGCACCGCCGCGGCGGCCTGGTGCGCGCCTGGGTGTCGCTGCCGGTCGGCGTTGTGACGCTCGCCGAGCGGCATGGCGGCATCGACGTCAACGAGACGGTGTTCGAGGCGATGGTCGACGAGGTGCGCGCCGAGTTCCATCGCTTCCACGCGCGCGATGCGCTGCGCGCGGCGGTGCGCGGCGGCGGCTTCCACTATCTCGGCACCTCCGGCACGGTCACGACCCTCGCCGGCGTGCATCTCGATTTGCCGCGCTACGACCGGCGCTTCGTCGACGGCCTCTGGATGGAGGCCGTCGAGATCGAGGCGATGATGGTGAAGCTGCGCGGCATGGACTACGAGGCGCGGCGGGCCAACCCCTGCATCGGGCGCGAGCGCGCCGACCTGGTGCTTGCCGGCTGCGCGGTGTTCGAGGCGATCCGGCGGGAGTGGAAGTGCAGCCGCCTGCGCGTCGCCGACCGTGGCCTGCGCGAAGGCATTTTGATGCAATTGATGCGCGCCGACGGGTTCCTGCGCGTTCGCGGACACCGCCCGGCGCAAGCCGGCATGCGCCACCAGTGAGGCAGCGGTGAAGCAATTGGAGGCGCTCGCTTGACCAAGGCAAAGGGCGGCTCCGGCCAGCGGCTCCTGCATACGCGCGTGAAGACGGCGCGCGGGCGAAAGCTCTCGTCGCAGCGCTGGCTGGAGCGGCAGCTGAACGACCCCTACGTGGCGCGCTCCAAGCAGGAGGGCTACCGCTCGCGCGCCGCCTACAAGCTGATCGAGGTGGACGACCGCTTCGGGCTCCTGAAGCCCGGGCGGCGGGTCGTGGATCTCGGCGCGGCACCCGGCGGCTGGTCGCAGGTGGCGGCGGCGCGGCTCGGGGCGACGGAGGCGAAGCCGCTTATCGTGGCGATCGACTACCTCGGCATGGATCCGATCACCGGGGTGACGGTGCTGGAGAAGGACTTCCTCGATCCCGACGCGCCCGATCGCATCAGCCAGGCGCTCGGCGGCGAGAAGGCGGACCTCGTGCTTTCCGACATGGCGGCGCCGACCACCGGCCACAGGGCGACGGATCATCTCCGCATCGTGGCACTCTGCGAGGCGGCGGCGGATTTCGCCCGCGATGTCCTGAAGCCCGGCGGCGCGTTCCTCGCAAAGGTGTTCCGCGGCGGCACCGAGAACGAGCTGCTCGCCAACCTGAAACGCGATTTCGTCAAGGTGCAGCACGTGAAGCCGCCGGCGAGCCGCTCCGACAGCCCGGAGCTCTATCTGCTGGCGACGGGATTTCGCGGCCGGCCGTAGGCTCGGGCGCTGACCACAAGGTCGGGCGGCGCTGCCGGTCTCCCGACGCCCCTCACGCGCTCCCCGGTTTCTTCCGGGAGCGGACGGGCGCGGCAGCGCGGGCCGAGACGTTCAGCGCAACGGCGGCGCGGATGAGCGCCATGAAAGCCTTTTCGTCGAGCTTGTCGTCCGCATGGATGTCGATGGCGCGCCGAGCGTTGCCTTCGAGGCTGGCGTTGAAAAGGCGCTTCGGGTCATCCAGCGCCGCGCCCCGGGCAAACGTCAGCTTCACATACGTCTTGTAGGTCTCGCCGGTGCAGATGATTCCGTCGCGCTCCCACACCGGGACCCCGCGCATGGCATTCGACGGCTTCCGCCACTTCACCTGCTCGACGATCTCGGGATCGGCCTGCAGGATGAGCGCGCGGACGCGAGCAAGCGCCTCGTCGCGCCAGTCACCCGGCGCCGCGGTTTGAGCGACGGCGGGCCGAGAGGGCGAGGCTGCGGCTATTCCACTCTCTGAGGCGCTCTTGGTCTTCTTCATGTCGGCATCGCTCTTCTTCGTGGGAGCCGGCTCGGGTCCCGTGATACGATGGATCGCTTCACCCAGAGGCTCTCCGGTGACCGAAGAAGAATCGACCCAGATTGTCAATTTGAGCCATCCGGTCGGTTGCGTCCTCTGGGAGCATCCGGAGCTTGTCGGAGGCAAGATCGCCGATGTCTTCGACGAGGTCGAGACGTTCGAGGATCGCAATCACCTGACCCGAACATTGTATAAATGCCGCGAGTGCGGTCAGCTCTATTTCTACGAATGGTACGAGTGGGTCGACTGGGAGGAGGGCAACGACCGGTCCTACGTGACGTTTGTCCCCGTTCAAACGCAGGAAGAGATAGACGTGCTGAAGAAGACGGATATCTTCAGCCTTATGCGCTACTTCCCCCGCATCCAGTGGGACTACGGGTCGCCGGTGTGGAACGGCAAATAACGGCTTTGAGGGTGCTGTTCAGTTGGCCGACGGTTGGGCGCGGCCATTACGTCCAGTCCGCATGAGAACAGCCTCTGTCACGGACAGCGAAACGCCTCAGGATTTGACCGCCAACAGGCGGCCTTCCTGTCGCCTTGCATCGCTTAACGACTTTTCACAGGTTTAAACTCGCTCTGCCGCGGGGATTGGCCCGATATCCCGGCGTCGCTGCAAGTCAATTCCAAAAACCGGCGACGCAGGAGGATCAGATCATGTCAATTCTACTTTCGCCCACCCGGCGCGAGTTGCTTGCCGCCACGGCCGCCGCCGGGGCGATCGGCATGCTTCCCGGACAGGTACGCGCCGCGACCGAGGCCGAAGCGATCCGCCCCTTCAGCGTCCATCTGCCCGACGAGGAACTTGCTGACCTGCGCCAGCGCCTCGCGGCGACCCGCTGGCCCGACAAGGAGACGGTGGCGGATCATTCGCAGGGTGTGCGGCTCGCGGCGCTGCAGAGCCTCGTGCGCTATTGGGCGACGGACTACGACTGGCGAAAGGCGGAAGCGGCACTGAACGCGCTGCCGCAATTCGTGACGGAGCTCGACGGGCTCGACATCCATTTCATCCATGTCCGCTCGCGGCACGCCGGCGCTCTGCCGGTGATCATCTCGCACGGTTGGCCGGGCTCGGTGTTCGAGCAGATCAAGCTCGTCGGCCCGC
>JBBQVL010000147.1:0-5747 GCA_038211615.1 Hyphomicrobiales bacterium | reverse complement strand
GGGGCCTATTCCGCCGACCCGGACGGCGAAATCCGGATTGACGGGAAGCCCGTCTCGATCGATACGCCCGCCGCCGCCATGGGGCACGGCATTGCCGTCATCTATCAGGAGCTCAGCCTCTGCCCGAACCTGAGCGTCGCCGAGAACATCTATCTCGGCCGCGAGCTCCGCAAAGGCATTCTTGCCGACCGGAAGTCGATGCAGTCGCGCTGCGCCGCCATCCTGGCGAGCCTCGGCGCGACATTCTCCCCGGCGGTGCTGGTTTCCAGCCTTTCGCTGGCCGAGCGCCAGCTCGTCGAGATCGCGCGCGCCATGCACGCCAATGCGCGCATCCTGGTGATGGACGAGCCGACGGCGGCGCTCTCGGCGCACGAATCGGAGCGGCTCTTCGCCCTGATCGAGAAGCTGCGCGAGCGCGGTCTGGCGATCATCTATGTCAGCCACCGGATGGCCGAGATCATCCGGCTCGCCGACAGCGTGACCGTGCTGCGCGACGGCGCGCTGGTCGGCACGATCCCGCGCGCCGAGATCACTCCTGAGCGTCTCGTCAGGATGATGGTCGGACGCGACCTCGCCGGCTTCTACAAGAAGGAAGCGAAGACCGACCCGCTCGATCGGCGGGCGACGTTCTTCGAGGTGGACGGCATCGGCGACGGCCGCCGCGTTCACGGCTGCTCGTTCGCGCTTCGCCGTGGGGAGATCCTCGGCATCGCCGGTCTGGTCGGCTCCGGCCGCACCGAGATGGCGCGACTGATCTTCGGCGCCGACCCGGCGGCGCAGGGCCGGATCATCCTCGACGGCAAGCTCCTCAAGGTCCGCTCGCCGAAGGACGCCATCGATGCGGGCATCGTCTACCTGACCGAGGATCGCAAGGGCCTCGGCCTGTTCCTCGACATGTCGGTGCACGACAACACCAACACCATGGTGCTTTCCGCCGATGCCAGGCTTGGCGGGATCGTCGACTTCGCCAAGACCCAGGCCCGCGCCCGGCGGGCGATCGAGTCGCTCTCGATCCGGGTGCGCAGCGCGCGGACGCTGGTCGGCTCGCTATCCGGCGGCAACCAGCAGAAGGTGCTGCTCTCCCGGTTGCTCCAGCCGAGCCCCAAGGTCATCATCCTCGACGAGCCGACGCGCGGCGTCGATATCGGCAGCAGGTCGGAGATCTACCGGATCATGGATGAGCTTGCGCGCGAGGGCATGGGGATCGTCTTCATCTCCTCGGAGCTGCCCGAGATCATCGGAATCGCCGACCGCGTGCTCGTCATGCGTGGCGGCAGGATCGTCGGCGAATTCGATGGCGTGACCGGCCCGCCGATCACGCAGGAGGCGATCATGGAGCTCGCCACCTCCGCCGAACATGCCCCGGCCGCGATGTAATCCGGCGATGAGCCTCCCCACCGACAACAGCCCCGCCCGGGTAGACGCGCCGGCTTCCGGTGCGCCGGCGTTCCGGCTCGTGCGCCAGGGCGTCGGCTACAGTCTGCGGACGTTGGGCATGCTGCCGGTGCTGATCATCCTCTGCATCGGCTTCGAGCTGCTCACCGACCGGTTCGGCTCCTGGCAGAACGTCTCGATTATCATGCAGCAGGCGTCGATCAACGTCGTCCTCGCCGCCGGCATGACATTCGTCATCCTGACGTCGGGGATCGACCTCTCGGTCGGGTCGATGCTCGCCGCGTCCGCCATGGTGGCCGTCATCGTCTCGAAGTTTCCCGGGATCGGGATGCTCGGCGTCCCAGCGGGATTGCTGACGGGCCTCGCCTGGGGCGCCGTCAACGGCGTGCTGATCGCGGGCCTGAGGCTTCCCCCCTTCATCGTGACGCTTGGGACGCTGACCGCGGTGCGCGGTTTCGCGCGGCTGCTCGGCAACGATCAGACCGTCATCAATTCCGATCTGCCGTTCGCGTTCATCGGCAACGCGACCTTCCTCGGAATCCCGCTGCTCGTCATCATCGCCGCGGCGGTGATCGTGATCTCGTGGTTCATCCTCCGCCGCACCGTGCTCGGCATCTATGTCTATTCCGTCGGCGGCAATCCGAGCGGAGCCCGGCTCGCCGGCATCCGCGTCTGGGCGATCCTGCTGTTCGTCTACAGCATGTCCGGCCTCGGCGCCGGACTCGGCGGCGTGATGTCGGCCGGCCGCCTCTACGCGGCGAACGGCATCCAGCTCGGCCAGTCGTATGAGCTCGACGCCATCGCCGCGGTGATCCTCGGCGGCACCAGCTTCGTTGGCGGCATCGGGTCGATCTGGGGCACGCTGATCGGCGCGCTGATCATCGCCGTGATGAGCAACGGGCTGATCCTGACCGGCGTGCCCGATGTCTGGCAATATATCGTCAAGGGCCTTGTCATCATCGGCGCCGTCGCGCTCGACCGCTTCCGTCAGTCGGAGGGTGCACGCACCTGATCGCGGCCCTCGGCGAAGCGGGAAACCGTCATGCGTTCGCTGATCAGCCCGCGTGGCCGCACGACCAGGATCACCGCCAGCAGCACGCCGATCATGACGATCTGCAGCGAGGCAGCGCGTGCCTGCTGCTCCGGCGGAAAGATCGATGCGATGGCGGCGCTTGAGCCGCTCCACAGGCCCCACACAACCACCGCTCCGAGGATTGCACCGCGGTTGTTCCCGGCGCCGCCGACGATGAGCATGGCCCAGACCTGAAAGGTCATCGCCGAGAGATAATTGTCGGGGGCGATGAACCCGATGAAATGGCCCTGAATCGCACCCGCCAGACCCATGATCGCGCTGCCGAGCACAAACGCCTGAAGGCGGTAGATCCGGGCATTCTTGCCGATCGCCGCGGCTGCCGCCTCGTCCTCGCGAATAGCCCGAAGCACGCGGCCCCATGGCCCGCGCAAGAGCCGCTCCAGGCCGAGGAACACGCCCGCGACGACTGCCGCGACCAGCAGGAAATTCGCGACGTTGAAGGCAAGCGCGTTCTCCTGCAGCGAAGCGAAGGGGCGCGGAATGAAGGCGATCCCGAACGGCCCGCCGGTGAGGCCCTGGAGATTGAGCGCGACGAGCTGGATCGAGATGGCGACGCCAAAGGTGGTGATGGCGAGATAGTCGGCACGCAGCCGCAGCGTGACCGCGCCGATGAAAAGCGCCGCGAGGCCGGTGACGCCCGCCGCCGCCAGCCAACCGACGACGATCGGCATGTCGAAGCCGCCGAAGCGGCCCGGCGCGTCGGGCGTCGTCAGCAGCGCCGACGTGTAGGCGCCAATCGCCACGAACCCGGCGACCCCTACGTTGAACAGGCCCGTCTGCCCCCATTGCACATTGAGGCCGAGGCAGATCAGCCCGAAGCTCAGCGCCGTCGTCAGGAAGAACGCGCCGTAGCTGACGAGATCGAGGATCATTCGCGCAGCCCGAAGAGCCCGGTCGGCCTGACGATCAGGACCGCGATCAGCACCAGGAACGCCACGGCGCCGCGAAATCCGGCGCCGACCAGCGGCACCGCCGCCGCCTCGGCAACGCCCACGATGAGCCCGCCGGCGACCGCGCCCGGCATGCTGCCTATGCCGCCGAGGATGGCGGCGGCGAAGAGCGGCAGCAGCAGGTCGAAGCCCATCGCCGGCCGCACCTGCACGGTGATGCCGACCATGATCCCTGCGGCGCAGGCGAGCGCCCCGCCGAGCAGCCAGGTGACGCGGACGACCCGCTCGACATCGACGCCGACGACCGCCGCGAGCGTCGGGTTCTCGGATACGGCACGCATCGCCCGGCCGATATTGGTGCGGCGCATGACAAGGAACATGGCGACCACCAGCAGCATCGCGAGGCCGAAGGTGAGGAGCTGGTCGGGCGTCATTCGCACGCCGCCGCCGAGCGGGATCGCCATCTGGATCTCGCGGGTGAAATAGGCCGGCTGCGAGGTGAAGATGAATTCCAGCAGGCTGCGGAGCGCCATCGACGCGCCGAAGCTCGCCATCACCATGATGATGGCGTTGCCGCGCGCCCGCAGCCGGCTGAAGAGCACAATGTCGAGCGCCAGCGCCAGGACGCCGGTCAGCGCCATGGCGAGCATACCCGCGACGAGGAGTGGCCAGCCAAAGGAAAACGGGCCGAGCGGCGCCACATCCCGCCCGATCGAAAAGCCGATGAGGCTGGTGATCGTGAGCGCGCCATACGCCCCCCAGGCGATGAATTCCCCGTGCGCGAAATTGGCGAAGCGCAGGATCGAGTAGGTCAGCGTCACGCCGATCGCGCCGAGGCCGATCATGGCGCCAATCAGCAGGCCGTCCGCGACGAACTGCAGGTTCACGACACAGCTCCAAGTACCGGCGCCGTGCCGAGATAGAGTTCGGCGATCGCCGCATCGCTCCAGAGGTCGGCCGCCCTCCCCGCGTGGCGGTTCCGCCCCTCGGCGAGCACGTAGGCGCGGTCGCTGATCGCGAGCGCGGCGCGCACATTCTGCTCGACGAGGAGAATCGTGACACCGGTCTCCCGGATGGATTTCAGGCGATGGAACACCGCCTCGACCATCTTCGGCGACAGTCCCGCCGATGCCTCGTCGAGGACAAGAAGCCGCGGCCTCACGATCAGTGCGCGGGCGACCGCCAGCATCTGCCGTTCGCCACCGGAGAGCCGCCCGGCGAGCGTCCCGCGCCGCGCGGCAAGGCTCGGGAAGAAGGCATACATCTCGCCGATCCGCGCCTGGCGGTCGCGCGCTGGCAGGATCGCGGCGGACAGCGCGAAATTGTCGGCGACACTCATCCCCGCGAAGACGTTCTCCGTCTGCGGCACGAAGGCGAGGCCGTGGCGGATTACCTGATGCGCCGCCAGCGCCGTCACGTCGGCGCCTACGAGCAGGACGCGGCCGGCAAATTTCGGCACCAGTCCGGCGACCGAGCGGATCAGCGTGGATTTGCCCGCGCCGTTCGGGCCGAGGATGGCGACGATCTCGCCCGGCGCGACATCGATGCTGACGCCGCGCACGATCGGCACGCCGGGCTCATAGCCGGCTTCTAGGTTCTCGACCTGCAGCATCGGCACGCCGTCGCTCATGCCGCCGCCCCGCCGAGATAGGCCTCCACGACCTGCGGATCGCGGATCACCTCGCCAGGCGCGCCCTCGGCGAGCAGCCTTCCGCCGGCCATGACGAAGACATGCCGGCAGAGCCGCGCCACAAGGTCCATGTTGTGCTCGATGATCAGGAACGCCACGCCGCTTCTGTTGAGCTCGGCGATGCGCGACATGATCGTCTCGCAGAGCGCGGGATTGACGCCCGCCGCCGGCTCGTCAAGAAGCACGATCGCCGGGTTCGCCATCATCGCGCGGGCAAGTTCGAGCAGCTTCCGCTGTCCGCCTGAGAGAATGCGCGCCGGTTCGCGCGCCAGCCTGTCGAGCGTCACGAACTCGAGCAGCGCCATGGCGCGGTCGAGATTGGCGCGCTCCTCGCGTGCGACGGTCGCCGGCCGCAGCCAGTTGGAAAGCATCCGCTCGCCGGTCTGATCCTTTGCCGCGACCAGCAGGTTCTCGATGAGCGTCATCTGCGGAAAGGGCCGCGGTATCTGGAATGTGCGCCCGAGGCCGCGGCGCAGCCGTGCATGCGCCGGCTCGCGCTCGATGCGCGCGCCTTCCAGCAGGATTTCGCCGGACGACGGGCGCACTGTCCCGGCGATGCAATTGAACAGCGTCGTCTTGCCGGCTCCGTTCGGGCCGATCAGCCCGACGATCGCACCACGGCCGACATCGATCGAAACGGAATCGACCGCCATGACGCCGCCGAAGTGCCGGGAGACCG
>JBBQVL010000146.1:0-5800 GCA_038211615.1 Hyphomicrobiales bacterium | reverse complement strand
CGAAAGCACGGCGGCGATCTCGTGCGCACCAGAGGAATCGAGCGCGGGGGCGATCCTCGATGCGATGCCGTTGAGAACAGCCGCGGAGAGAGGACCAGTGTTAGGGGACACTTGGTTCTGCAGTAGGCGGGATCGTTGGTGCGATTCCGGGTATGACCGGGAAGTCGGCGGGGTCTGCGGGGTTTCGGGCGGTGCTGGCGGTCTAGAGGCGTCGGGGCGCCAGACACTTGGTTTTGGAGTCCGGCGGCGGGCGGGACACTTGGTTCTGCAGTGGGGCCGAAAAATCGGGCGGGCTTTTAACGCCCTTCAAGAAGGCCCCGAAACCGCAGAGAACGGGCTTTAACGAGCCCCATGACGCCATCTTCCCGATCCCGGGAAAATCGTCTCCGCGCGGATGCCCGGCGGGTCCGATAGTTGCAATTCACAACAATCGACGCGCGGCGACCCCCGGCAAGGCGGCGGGCGCGGAAGCCCTAGGAGAGTCAGCTGGGGGAAGCATCCGCCGACGTCGGTGCGGATAGTTGCGAAATCTGGGGCCACGACACCCCCGGCGTGAGCTGATTGGAGGAAGGGCGAAAATCGGGACGGGCCTCGGTCTCAGTCGAGCCACAGCGAGAACAGCGGAAGCGGCGCCGGAGCGAAGGAACGGGCGTATCGGCAGCGAACGGTAGAGCGGCGGGATCGAGGGAATTGAACCGACCGCAGCGCCAGCAATGCACGCCGAGCCGGTCGCCCGCCGCGATCAGGTCGCCGACCATGACAGCCATCGCCGGACCGCCGAGATCGGGTGTCAAAGCCGGCCGGACATGGAAAGCGGCACTACAGCCATTCCGACCGCAAGCAAGATCGCTGCGATGAGGAAAAACCAGCCGATCTGCCGGTCGGTCATGCCATCTCACCTCTAAGGCGATCGCACACTCGCTGGGCAATTCTGGCCGAGCTGCAGCGGCAAGGTCTGCCCGTTTCGTATGAAGGCGTAGAAAGGCTGAAAGCCGACATACGCGCCGTAACCGTTCTTCGCGTTAAGCTCGCCGCAGACTACGTCCTCACGGCCCATTCGAAGTCGCCGAAACTGCACGGCAACCGGGTCTGCAAATTCGTCGGCGATGCCTGAAAGAACGGCGTCTGATATCGCGGTGGCGGCTGATTGTGAGCTGTCGAGCACCGAGTACGCTGGCGCCGCATTCGCCCACGTGCACAAAAGGGCCGCGGCCCACATTCTCACGGCATGATCCCTCCCTCCGTCAGACGGCATGACCGACCCAGACGACTCGACCAGCGATCTGCAGGTCGGCAAGGCTGTCCCGCGTGATCGTTTCCCGCTCGTAGCGCTCGTTGTCGGAAATCAGGACGATCGAACCTCCGGCCTTTACCTGCATCCGTTTCACGATGACCGCGCCCTCCCGAATCATCACGTAGATGATGCCGTTGCGAACGTCCCGAATCGAAAAGTCGACGAGCATGATCGCGCCATCCGGGATGGTCGGCGCCATCGAATCCCCTTCAGCGGTCAGCAAGCCGGCGTTCTTCGGATTTACGCCCAGGCGTGAGAGCCAATCGCGTCGGAACGCCAATTCGTCGGCGATCTGCTCAGATACGGCCAAAAGCCCCCTTCCCGCCGAGGCGCGTGCCTCATACCGGGGAAGGTAGGCAAACTCCCCCTCCGGCTTTTCCTCGCCCGACCTCTCGCCTTTCAACCATCTTAAAACATCTGCCTCCGACCAAGCCCTACCCGACACCATCCAATCGGCGGGAATACCGGTCGCGACGTGGATCATCGTCAGTACGCTCAGAGGGATATCGGCCCCCTTCAAATACCGTTGAATCTGCTTCCAGGAGCGCCCCACGCGCGTCTCAAATTCCTCGGGCGGGATGAGGCTCAACGCGTATTCCAGACGCTCCGTTGTCGACAAATCTGTCCCATCAGAAATCGTGCGCAGGCGTTCGCCAGTTCGCCCACTCTCAACAATTCGAGAGATAGGACCGGCACCGCGCATGGCCGTCAACGAGACAGATTTGGCTTGCTTTGTGGACATATTTGTCCCACGGTCACCAACGTGATTTGCACTCCCTGAAAAAACCGGCGGGACCAGCCGGCTCTCTCAAAGGCGAAATCGTTGGACGAAATCCGCTGGGACAAGCACGCGATCAAGGCCGAGGTGCACCGCCGGGGCCAGACGCTCGTCGGGCTTTCAAAGCTCAACGGGCTAGAACTGAGCTCCTGCAGAGTCGCTCTGCATCGCCATCACGAAGCCGGCGAGCAGGCGATTTCGGACTTTCTGAAAATTCCTCGATCCGTTCTGTGGCCGCGGCGGACTCCTCCTTCGGCTTCGCGAAGCGAGACTAGCCCGGCCGGATACGCCTCCACCAGTCCAAACCGGCGAGCGGCGTAGACATGGCGCGGCGGATCAAAAGGCGCCTCTCGCGCATCGAGAAATTTGCCGGGGAAGCCGAGGCGGCCATCATTTGGGGCATTGCGGAGCACCGCAAGGGACAGATGGACCAGAAGGACATTCTGGCCGCCGTCAACGCCCGCCTGGCGCGGTGCGGGGAGAAGCCGGTCTCCCGCACCAATTTCAACGTTTTCCTGAAGCAGCGCTACGAAGGCGGCGACCTTCCGGCCCGGCTCACCGGCGAAGAGAGCCCGGAGAGCGACGCGCTCGCCGCGCTGTTCATCAGGAAGCTGGTGCAGGCGCCTGAATTCGCCGCCCTGATGGATGCCGCTATCGAGAGGTCAGGGCTGTCCGAGCGGCTGAGCAGGCTCGAAGGATGGGCGCACGAGCCTTTCGACTTCTCACACCTCGTCAAACGCCTCGAAGACCTCGAAAGCCGTGTCGCGGCGCTCACCGAGGCGGCCACAACTGCGGCCCCGACCGGCGGCGCCTAGACCATGCGCGCCACGCTCTCCGAGCAGTACGAGGAAATTGAGCGGCTCTACCGCGAGCTCAGGGGCGAACTCGACCAGGCGACGCGACGGCAGGCGTTCACGATCGCCGAGCGGAACATCATGGCGCGGCGGCTCGACCGGCTCCGCGCGGCGCGCGAGCTGATCTGGCGGCTGATGCAGGAGAGCGGCGAAGGCTCGCGCCTGCTGCCGGCCGATGACGACCTCTACGGCGTGCTGCAGCTCGTGCAGCGCACCATCGCCGGACCGGACGAACTCTCGACTGCCTTTCGCGAGTGCATCGTCAAGGTCGACGGGGGCGTGACGCTCGGCCAGGTCGTCGACGCCGCCATCGCTTCCTACCAGCCCACAGAGAAGCGCGCGGCATGAAGATACGCCTCACCGAAGCGATGGAGGACGCGCTTGTTTGCCTCTGCGCGAAGCCGCTCACCCAACAGCGGCATGGATGGGCGAACAATCCCCTCTTCGGCCACGCGACCGCGACCGTCCGAGCCCTGATAACCCGCGGCCTCGCGACGTCTGACAACGCGGCCCTTCGGAACGCGACAATCACCGCCACTGGCCTCGGCCGGCGGGTGCGCAAGTCCATCGGGGAGACCGCAGCATGAAGCGGTCGCTCGCCGAGATCTTCGCGGCACCGCCGGCGCGGCCGATCGACCAGGCCGCGCAGGACAACTGGCAACTCCGCCTCGCGCTCGTTGCGCTCGTCGACTCCCTTGAGCTGCAACGCGACCCCTGGGGCTCCGCAACCGGCAAGGCCCTGAAGCGCGCGAAGACGACCTTGCGCCACATCGGCGCGCTGGACGGGGCGTATCCGGAAGAGGTGCCGTTCCAATGAAGCGCGACCTCGCCGATATCGTCGCTGCCGCGCCTGCGAAGCCCGCGACGGTGGACCACGTGATGATCAGTCTTGATCTGATCGACGTGCCCCCGAACCGCCTGCGGCCCGCCGATCCCGACTACGTCAACCTCTACGCCGACAAGCTCAACGACGGCGAAGAAGCGCCGCCGATCGACATCCGGCCGCGCGATGACGAGCCGGGCCGATACTGGCTCGTCGCCGGGCTGCATCGCCTCTGCTCGCACGCGCTTGTCGAACGGGCCGCGATCAGCTCGCGCATCCTGATGATCGGCGAGACCGAGGCGCGGCTCCGTGAGATAGGCGAGAACCTGCATCGCGCCGAGCTCAGCGCTCTCGATCGTGCCCTCAATCTCGCCGAGCTCAAGCGCGTCCGAGAAGAGCAGCACCCGGAGACGAAGCACGGCGGCAAGCGGCGGGGCAAAGTTCAAGTCGCAGAATCTGCGACTCGATTTTCCGCCGATGCCGCAGCGCGCACGGGCCTCTCCGAGCGCTCGATCCAGCAGGCCGTAGCTCTGGCGGACGCACTCTCGCCGAAGGCGATCGAGCTGATCCGCGAAACCTATCTCACCGACCATGCTTCCGACCTGCAGGCGCTTTCGCGCCTCTCCGACGACGAGCAGGTCCGCGCGGTCAGGTCGATCGCATCGGGCAAAGCCAAGACACTCAAAGAGGCCGTTCCGGCGCTCGGCCGCGGCGACAGCAAGGCCGACACCGACGAGGCCGCTTTCCAGAAGCTCATCGACGGCTGGTCGCGCGCGAACACGAAGGTTCGCAGGCGCTTCCTCGCGGCAATCGAGGTCGCCGGCGGCGCGGGGACCGCCGGCGGCAAGGGGAACTCTCACAACGGGGGCAAGGGGAATGGCGAAGCGGCGCGCCAAGAACCGAAAAAGCGTGACTAAACAAGGCGACCTTTTCGCGTCTGCCAATCTCTACCCGGTGCGGCGGGCTGAGCGGGGCGTCCGCGCGGTCGATCTTTCACTGCGAATCAAGACGGCGATGGGCGTGGCGCTCAAGGAGTGCCCGGACAGCGCCGCCATCGTCGCCGCCCGGATGACCGAGCTCAGCGGAAGAGAAATCAGCGCGGACGCCCTCTACGCCTACACCGCACCGTCGAAGCCCGAGCATGACATGGGCATCACGCGCTTCATCGCCTTCGTGCGGGCGACGGGCGCGACCTGGCTGTGGGACGAGCTGCTCCGCGACGACGGCCTGCTCGTGCTTGAGGGCGAGGAGGCAAAGCTCGCCGAGCGCGGCCACCTCGAACAGGAGCGCCGCAAGCTCGAAAAGCAGATCAAGGCGCTCGATCGCGATCTCGGCGCGGCGCCCGTCCAAGTCAAGCGGCGGGGGCGGTGATGGGGCGGCGCAAGATCACCGTCAATTTTCCGGCGTCCCGGGATATAGAAATCCCCAAAGGCATGCTCCGGCTCGCGGCTAAGCGGACCGAGTTCCTTCGCCGTCTCGCCGCCGACCGACCTCTGCGGGACCTGTTCGTCTTCGCGTATCTGCAGGGAGCGAATGACGGGATTGACGCGCTCGACGCGCGTTCGCGCGCGGAGGCGCACGGCTGATGCCGCGCGAGTTCTTCAGCGTCTCCGAGATCCTCGCGGCCGGCTCGTCGGCGCTCCCCTCCGACAAGGGCGGGCTCTCACGCCTCATCGACGAGCGCGGTTGGCGGACCAACGAAGACCGCGCGCGGCTGAAGCCCGGCGCCGGCCGCGAGGGCGGGACGTGGGAGTATCACCTCTCGCTCTTCCCCTCGGAGGTCCGCGCCCGACTCGTCGCCGGCGAGATCGCCACGGACGGTCCGCAAGACCGCGTTGAAGCCGCCTCGCAGCTCCTCTGGAGCCGCTTTGAAAGCCTCCCCGACAGGCTGAAGGATGAAGCCCGCGCGCGCCTCGCGCGCGTGGAGCAGGCCAACACGCTTTCCGCTGCCATGTCGCGGCAGGCAGCGGTCGCGCTGGTCGCGACAGAGGCGAAGATCTCCACCTCCACGCTGTGGGGGTGGCTTCGCCTGGTCGCCGAGCGCCCTGCCC
>JBBQVL010000145.1:0-5925 GCA_038211615.1 Hyphomicrobiales bacterium | reverse complement strand
CCAGGCGGTAACAGGCGTTTTGCCGATGAAATCGGCCGCCCCACGACCCCTGGCCGTCCAAACCCGTCGCCAGCCGACAGGTCGGAGCAAATCCCTATATGTCGAAATTCGGCGAGTCGATCCTGCGAAGCTGCGCCAATCTGGCGACCGGGCGTCCCTGGTCGGTCATTTTCGTCACGCTCGTGCTGACCGGGCTCGCGGCCTATGCCTCGACCCGGCTCACCATCGACACCAGCACGGAGGACATCCTCTCCGCCGAACTGCCCTACCGGCAGATCGACACCGAATACGAAAATACCTTTCCGCAGGAAGACCTGGCGGTCGCCGTCATCGACGCGCCGACGCCGGAGGAGGCCGACGCGGCGTCGCGCCAGCTCCTGTCGCTGATCGACGGCCGGCCGCAGCTCTTCGAGCGCGTCGAGGTCGCCGGCGCGTCGCCCTACTTCGACCGCTACGGGCTGCTCTTCCTCGATCCGGCAGCGATCGCCGACATCGGCAACGAGGTGCGGCAGGCGCGTCGGCTGCTGACGGCGCTTGCCGGCGATCCGAGCCTGCGCGGGCTCGCGGGCTTCTTCGACCTCGTGCGGGAAGGCGTGGCGGAAGGTGCCGCGCCGGATTCGACCGGCCCGATCATCGCAAGACTCGCCGATACGGTCAGGAAGCTCGCCGATGGCCAGGCGGCGGAAATGCCTTGGAGCGAAACCTTCGGGGCAAGCGGCCTGAATGAAAACGCGCGCCGGCTGGTGCAGATCAAGCCGGTTCTGAACAACAGCTCGATCAACCGGGCTTCCGACGCGCTGACCGCCCTCGACGTTGCGATCGCCAGCGTCAAGGAGAATCATCCGGATATCACCGCGCGCGTCACCGGCGAGCCGGTGCTGCGGCAGCAGGAGCTGAACGACGCGTTCTCCGGCGCGCTCTATGCGAGCAGCCTCTCCTTCGTGCTGGTCGCGCTCAGCCTCGTCATCGGCATCCGCTCGGGCCGGCTCATCGCGGCTCTGCTCCTGACGCTCGTCGTCGGATCGGTATGGACGACCGGCCTTGCGGCGCTCGCCATCGGGCGCCTGAACCTGATCTCCGTCGCCTTCCTCGTCCTCTTCTTCGGCCTCGGCGTCGATTTCGGAACGCATCTCGGATTGCGGCATCTGGAAGAGGCGAAGCGGGGCAGGAATTTCAAGGACGCGCTGATCGCCTCGATGCTCGGCGAAGGCCCGAGCATAATGCTCTCCGCGATCTGCGCGGCGCTGGCGTTCCTCGCCTTCGTGCCGACGAGCTACACCGGGCTCGCCGAGTTCGGGATCATTTCCGCGCTTGGCATGCTGGTCGCGGTGGTGGTGACGTTCACCGTTCAGCCGGCGCTGATGGCGCTGATGCCGCCGCGCCCGAAGCCGGGCATGGGCGTGACGATCGGCATCGGCGGATGGATCGCGCGCTACCACCGCGCGGTGCTCGTCGCGGCGGTGCTCGCGACCGCGGCGGCGGGCTACGTCGCGCTCGGCGTGCAGATCGACACCAACCCGCTCAACCTGCAGAATCCGAACACCGTGTCGGTGCAGACCTACCGCGATCTCGCCCGCGATCCCGATACGTCGCCCTATGCGCTGAACGTGATCGCCCCGGATTTGAAATCCGCCGGCGAGCTCGCGCCGAAGCTTGCGGCCGCCGACGGGGTGGCGGGCGTGCGCTGGATCGACGATTTCGTGCCGCGCGACCAGCCGCCGCGGCTTGCGGCGATCGCGGCCGCGCGCGAACGCCTGGGTGAGGCATTCTTCGCGACCGACACCGCGCCCGCGCCAAGCGACGCGGAGCTCACCCAGGCTTTCGCTTCGATCAAGGCGACCGCCGATGCGATCGCCGCAACCCCGGCCGACAGTCCGATCGATCCTTCCGTCATCGCGGCGGGAAAATCGCTCGCCGACGCGCTCACCGCGTTCGATCTGAAGCGCGGCACGGATCCGACCATGCTGATCGAGCTTGGCGATGCGCTGACCCGCCAGATGCCGCCCATCGTGGCCGATCTGCAGGCGAAGTTCTCTGTCAGCGCGCCGGTCTCGATCGACGACATTCCGGCCGACCTGAAGCAGGACTGGGTGGCAGCCGACGGGCGGGTGCGGCTCCGCGTGCTTCCCTCTGGCGACATCGGCGCACCGCGCCTCATGAAGGCGTTCACGGAGAGCGTGCAGGCGGTCGCGCCGCGTGCGTCCGGCGCGCCGGCGAGCGTGACCGGCGCCGGGCTCGCGATCCTGCGCTCGTTCGCGGAAGCGATCGCCTACACGATCATCTCGATCGGCCTGATTGTCGCATTCCTGCGGCGGCGCGTTTCCGACGTGCTGCTCGTGCTTGCGCCGCTCGGCATCGCAGCCCTGTGGACGATGGCCGCATCCGTCGGGCTCGACCTTCCGTTCAACTTCGCCAACATCATCGTCGTGCCGCTCCTCATCGGACTCGGCGTCGCGAGCAGCATCCATATCGTCGTGCGCACGCACGAGGTGGTGAGCGACAGCGACGGGTCGCACGAGGAAGGCATGCACGTCCTCGATACCTCGACACCGCTTGCGGTGCTCGTCGCGCAGTTGAACACGGTCGCTGCTTTCGCGACGCTTGCCGTGGCGCAGCACCGCGGACTGTTCAGCATGGGCGTGCTGCTCGGCGTCGCGATCTTCTTCGTGCTCATCGTGTCGCTGGTCGTGCTTCCCTCCTTCATGATCGCCATCGGCGTCGGCGCGCGCGCGACGCCGACCAAGATCGAATAGATGCCCCTCGTTCTCGTCACCGGCGGCTGCGGCTTCGTCGGGCGCAATCTCGTCGAGGCGCTCGTGGCGCGCGGCGATACGGTGCGGGTGCTCGATACGATGCCGCCCGCGGCGGAAGACGCGAAGGTCGAATACGTGCGCGGCTCGGTCACCGATCGCGGCGTCTGCGAGCGCGCGCTGGACGGTGTCGACCGCCTCTATCACATGGCCGGGATCGCGCATCTCTGGCGGCGCGACAAGCAGGACTTCGACCTCGTCAACCGGCGCGGGACGGAGACGATCCTTGCCGCCGCGGCGAAGCAGCGGATCGCCCGCATCGTGCACTGCTCGACGGAATCGATCCTGCTGCCGAAGCGGCGGCATGGCGCGCCGATCGACGAATCCGTCGACCCGAGCGTCGACGACATGCCCGGCGCCTATACCCGCTCGAAATATCTCGGCGAAAAGGCCGCGCTGCAGGCGGCGCGCGACGGGATGGATGTGGTCGTGGTTAACCCGACCGTACCCGTCGGCGCCGGCGACCGGAACATGACGCCGCCGGCCGCGATGTTCGCGCTCTTCCTGTCGGGGCGCACGCCGTTCTTCCTCGACTGCGTGCTGAACCTCGTCGATGTGCGCGACCTGGCGGATGGAATCGTGCGCGCCGGCGACAGCGGGCGGACCGGCGAGCGCTACATCCTGGGCGGCGAAAATGTGGCAATGCGCGACCTCCTCCCGGCGCTTGAACGGCTTTCCGGCCGGCGCATGCCGAAGCGCACGGTTCCCGCCGCTCTGGCGCTTGCGACCGGTAGCGTGTCAGGATGGATCGCGGACCGCGTGACGCACGCTCCGCCGCATGCCACGCGCGAGGCCGTGCTGCTTGCGCTCCGCTCCGCGCCGTTCGACAGCGCCAAGGCACGGCGAGAACTTGGCTATTCCGCCGCGCCCATCGAACGGGCCTTGACGGAAGTCGTGCGCGCGTTCAAGCGAAAGGGCGGCGGCCAGTGACGCGGAATAGCCGGTCTTTCGACAAAATGCCGTGATCTATCCAGAGCTTCCGCGTTCGGGCGTTTGGCAGACTGAGATGAAATTCGCGGCACTCCTCCTGATCGGCATTGCGACGGCGGCTGCTGGGCCGGCCGCGGCGCAGTCGAACAGCCATGCGCGCGGAAATTTCCTGCCCATGCCGAACACGCTGCCGACGATGCTCTTCGCCCCCGATCCGCTCGCCGGAACCATGCTGCGGACGCTGATCGAGCCGGCGCCGAATTCGACCGTCTTTGCCGAAGTGCCGCCCGAGCCGGTGGTGATCTCGGTAGCCGCTTCGACGCAACTGGTCGCGGATCCGGCTCCCGAGCCGGTTCCCCCCGCGAAGAAGCCGAAGGCAGCGCAGACCGCGCAGGCGGCCGAACCGGTCGTCGAAACGCCGCCGGATGCGGCGGTGGAGGCCCCGGTGGAGTCCGTCCCGGATGCGCCGGGCGAAGCGGCCGTCGAGCCGTCGCCCGCCGTTCCCGCGCCGGACAAGGCGCCGCCGGCGGCCAATCCGCACGAATCGACGATCACCGTCATCGTGGAGAACGTCCAGGTGGCGACGGGAAGCGTCAACGTCGCGATCTGCGACAAGGGCCTGAGCCGGGAAGGCTGTCCCTACGTCCACGAAATCCCGGCGCAGCAGGGCTTCGTGCAGACGGAGTTCGACAATATTCCGCCCGGCAACTACGCCATCGTCGGCTACCATGACGTCAACGGAAACCAGCAGTTCGACAAGACGCTCGGAATTCCGCGCGAGCCCTACGCGCTCAGCAACAACGCCGGCGAGAAGCTCGTTCCGACGTTCGCCGACGCCGAGCTCCCGATCAAATCCGGCGAGAACGCGGTCGTCATCCGCCTGCGGCGGCTCGGCGGCTAGCAACCCGGCGGGAGGCGCCGGTCGGCATCGGCCGAGACCTTGCCTGGCTTCCCGTTGAGCCGTTGGCAGAGGGAACCCGCGCGGTGTAATATTGCGGCAACCCTCTATGATTTCTTGCGTTTGGCGCGTTTCTCCGACTCGACCTCTGCGGCGTCGCGTGCCATAGGTGCGGGTGTGAGGTGGCCGAGAAACGGTAGGGGAAACTGTGTTGAAGAACACGGTGGAAAGCCGCTTGCAGGTCATTCTGGCTCAGCCGCGCGGATTCTGCGCGGGGGTGGTGCGCGCAGTCGACATCGTCGAGCTGGCGCTGCAGAAATACGGACCGCCGATCTACGTGCGCCACGAGATCGTCCACAACCGTCACGTTGTGGAGAGCCTGATCGCCAAGGGCGCGCACTTCGTCGAAGAGCTCAGCGAAGTGCCGGATGGTGCGATCACCATCTTCAGCGCCCATGGCGTGCCGCGCGCGGTGGTCAACGAGGCGGAGAGGCGCGGACTGCCGACGCTCGATGCGACCTGCCCGCTCGTCTCCAAGGTGCACAATCAGGGCCGGCACTATATCGCGCGCGGCCGCACGCTGATTCTCATCGGCCATGCCGGGCATCCGGAGGTCGAGGGCACGCTCGGCCAGATCGACGGGCCGACCTATCTCGTGCAGAACGAGGCCGAGATCGGCGCGCTGCCGCTCGCGATCGACACGCCCGTCGCCTACATCACGCAGACGACGCTCAGCGTCGACGACACCAGCGCCCTCATCGAGGCGCTGAAGCGCCGCTTCAGCGACGTGGTCGGGCCGGAGACGCGCGACATCTGCTATGCCACGCAGAATCGGCAGAGCGCGGTGCGCGATCTCGCCCGCGTCGCCGATCTCATCCTGGTCGTCGGGGCCAAGAACAGCTCGAATTCCAACCGCTTGCGGGAAATCGCGGAAGAATCCGGCGTTCCGGGCTATCTTGTCGCAGATGGCAGCCAGGTGGACCCGGCGTGGCTCCAAGGTGTTAAGGTTGTAGGACTTACGGCAGGCGCTTCGGCGCCCGAAGTGCTAGTGGAAGACGTAATAGGCGCGCTCCGGCGGATCGCGCCCGTCGAGGTTTCCACACTCGACGGAATAGAAGAAAACGTGCGGTTCCGCCTGCCGCTTGATCTGGAAGAAAACGACAATGCGCGCGCCAACCGGGCAGCAAGAGGAAGTCGCTAAGTGGGAATTCCGCTAAAGCAGGTCGCCAAGATCGGCAGCTACATCGTCCGGCAGCATCTGTCCGGCCGCAAGCGCTATCCGCTCGT
>JBBQVL010000144.1:0-6036 GCA_038211615.1 Hyphomicrobiales bacterium | reverse complement strand
GGCGCACGCCGTGCGTGTCTTCACGATGAGCTTCCCGAGTGGCCACGCGGCGCTCTCCGCCGTTGCTTACCTGACGCTCGGCGCGCTTCTCGCCAGCACCGCCGTCTCCCACGCCATGAAGCTCTACTTCATGACCATCGCCTTCCTTCTAACGATCCTCGTCGGCATCAGCCGAGTCTATCTCGGCGTCCACTATCCGACCGATGTGCTGGCGGGCTGGTCGTTCGGCGCCGCGTGGGCGATTCTGTGCTGCCTCGGCTGGTTCTGGCTGGAAGGCCGCAAGCCGGCAGGCATCGATGCGGAGCCCCGCGGATGAAAGCGATCGCCATAATCAATGCCGGCGCAGGCTCCGTGGCCGGCGGGGATTCCGAAAAGCTCCGCGCGTCGCTCTCGGCGGCGTTCGAGAAACACGGCGTCGAGGCGGAGCTGAAACTCGTGACGGGCGAGGAAATCCGGGCGGCCGCGGAGCAGGCGCTCGCCGACGCGCTCGCGAAGACAATCGACGCTGTCATTGTCGGCGGCGGGGACGGCACGATCCGAACCGTCGCGGCGGCGCTGGCCGGCACCGGGGTGCCGCTCGGGGTCCTGGCGCTCGGCACGCTGAACCACTTCGCCAAGGACCTCGGCATCCCGGCCGAGCCCGAAGCCGCGGCTGCGATCATCGCTGCGGGTCACACGCGCCGGATCGATCTCGGCGAGGTGAACGGCGAGGTCTTCATCAACAACTCGTCGCTCGGAATCTATCCCTACCTGGTCGCCGATCGGGAGCGGCAGACCGCCGAGACAGGGCGGAAGAAATGGCTCGCGATGACGCTCGCGTTTCTCCGCGTACTGCGGCGGTTTCCGCGGCGTCGGCTGACAGTCCGGTTCGGAGGGAGCGCCGCGCCGCTCCGTACCCCATGCCTCTTCGTCGGCAACAATGCCTATGAGCTGACCCCGCTCGCGCTCGGCAAGCGCTCCCGGATGGACGCGGGAGAGCTCTGGCTCTGCATCGCCACCGCGCCCGATCCGATCCGTTTCCTGTGGCTGGCGTTCCGCCTCATCACCGGCATGGCCGATCCGGCCGCGGACCTCACGACCGCCCGCGTCGCCGAGGCGGAGATCCTGTCGCGCACCAGCCGGCTGCCGGTCGCCGTCGATGGCGAAGTGATCGTCATGCGGCCGCCGCTCGTCTATCGCGCGCGCCCAGGCGACCTCGTCGTCTTCGCGCCCCTCCCCGCGCCGTCATAGCACGCAGATGCGGACGGTCGCCCACGTCTCCGACCTTCACTTCGGCCGCCACGATCCGGCGATCGCCGAGGCTCTGCTCGCCAGCCTCGCCGAGCATCGTCCAGATCTCGTGATCGTCAGCGGCGACCTTACCCAGCGGGCGCGAAGCGCGGAGTTTGCGGAGGCCAGGAAATTTCTCGACCGCATCGCCGCGAGGACGCTGGTCATCCCCGGCAACCACGACGTTCCGCTTTACGATTTCGTCGCGCGGTTCCTGACCCCGTTCCGTCACTACGATCGCTACATCGCCCCGCTCGGGCCGGTGTCGTCCTTCTTTGCCGACGACGAGATCGCCGTCCTGGCGCTCAACACCGCGCGACGGCTGACGCGCAAGAACGGCCGTGTATCGTGGAAGCAGATGGCGGAGATCCGGCAGGTCTTCGGCGAGACGCCGCCGCACTGCTTCAGGATTCTCGTCACCCATCATCCGCTCGGCGAACCGCTTGGCGGACTCGGCCTCGAACTGGTCCACCGGTCCCGCCCCGCGCTCCTCGCAATCGTGGAGGCAGGGGTGAACGCCCTTCTCTCCGGCCATCACCATCGTGCAACGAGCGGAAACATCGCGGTCGGCGCCGACCCGCTGCATTCCGTCCTGATCGCGCATGCCGGCACGGCCATATCGACCCGCACGCGCGGAGCGGAAACCAACACCTACAACCTCATCCGGATCGAGGCCAACCGCGTCGAGGTCGCCGTCATGACCGGGGCGGGGGAAATAGGCTTCCGCGAAACCGGCGTCAGCATCTACCCGCGGAACGCGAGCGCCTAGCGGCCGCAATTCGTGCGCCTGACGCACGGAGTTCTCCCGCTCCGGAGCCAGCGGTCAGAGGCGCCCTGAAAAAAAGCTTTTGCTATCTCCGCGGCTCTTGCTCCGTAACAATTGCCGGCTAACATCTTCCGATACGCAGATCGATCGGTGAGCGGGGCTGATGGCCCGGCGACCGCGAAGAAGGCAACGCGGTATGCCGACAAGGTTCACGCCGATGGCGGAAGCTGGAAAGCTGCGGCTGCCGGTTCGCCCGAATGCCCATTCTCTTTCCGGAGCCCGCTAGATGGCCTCCGACAAGGCGGACGCCTCGCGCGTTTATGTCTTTGAGGTCTACGGTCGTCGGCGCGAGAATCTCGGCAGCGCGGTGCTTGCCAGCGATGCCGAGGCGATCGCGCTTGCGAGGGATATGGTCGAGGATCTCCTCCAGAACAGCGAGAAGGACTATTCCGGCTGCAGCGTCCTCGTCACCCGGGACACGCGTTCGGTCGCGGTCATCCCGATGATCGCGCCGGGCTGAGGCCAGCCGGTTTCGTCCTTCCTGCCTGGCGCATCTTCTGACGGAGGCGTCACGCATGGCCTTATGGCCTGCCACCCGCCCGTTCCGCTATGAAGGGCAGATGGTCCGGTTGTCGCTATCCAGCCTTCGCGAAGCCTTCGATCGGATTCCGACGACCGACCTCTATTTCCTGAACCCGCTTGCCGCGCTGCACCGCCAGCAGGCCGGCATCCCGAATGTCCGCCTCGTCGCCGCGAACGCCTTCCTTGTCGGCCGCACGGGCGTGATCGTCCGCTACGGGCGGGCGGAGGATCTCGCCCGCCTCCGACGCGCCGGCGCGGGAAGGATCGTCTACATCGTCGATGACGATTTTTCCGCCGGCGCCGCCGACCACGGCCTGCCGGAGCGCTACCGCACGAAACTCCGCGCGTTCGCGGAGGGCGACTGGCCGGCCCTGAAGGAGGCGGCGGATATCGTAATCGTCCCGGGCTCGGTGCTGGCGGAAACCTATGGAGCGAAGGCGCGCATCGTTCCGCCGGCGTGGAATCTGCTGCCCGCCACAACCGAGCATTTCACCGGGCCGAAGCACATCGGCATCGTGCACCTCGGCACCGGCTCGCACAGCGGCGACCTTGCGGCGATCGCCGCACCGCTCGCGAAGCTGCTCGACGCGCATCCGGAAGCCCGCCTGACCCTCTTCGCAGGAGCCGCGGCGCCCACCCTCCTCAAGAGCCATCGCCATGTGCGGCTCAAGAGCCCGCTGTCGTGGTGGCGTTACAAGCGCGCGCTGCCCGGCATGCGTTTTCATCTTGCGCTCTATCCGCTGGCGCCCACGCCGTTCAACCACGCGCGCTCGGCCAATAAACTCTACGAGCACGCGCTGGTCGGCGCGGCTTCGCTGATGTCACCCAATCCGGCGCTCCGCGCGGCGGCCGGGCCTGACATGGCGGCAACCTTCGTCGAGGGCGACGGCCAGGAATGGGTGGCGCGGATCGAGGCGCTCCTTGCCCGGCCGGAGGCGATGCGGACCCAGGTCGCGGCGGCGCGGTCGCACATACAAGCGACAGACCCCCTCGCCCATGCCGCGCTCCAGTGGCGCGATATCTTCGCGGAAGACGTTTGAATCCCGCTCAGGCGCCGCGCGAAAACTGCTTCAGGGAATGCCCGAGATGCAGGGCGCGGGCGGCGGATATTTGCGCCAACCGGATCAGCCATTCGCGCGCACCGCGTTGCCGCTGTCCGACCGCGGCGAGCCGGTCGACCAGAAGCTCCGGCGTGCAACGAAGCCCGCTCACCGGATCGACGTAGCGCGGGTAGAGGATCATCGCCGCCGCGACGAGCTCGTCGAGCGAGCGCCGCCGCGTCCGCCGCGGCACAGGGCAGAGATCCTCCGTCAGGCCCCAGCCGGCATAGAACGGCTGGCCATAAGTGGCGACGGGCTTCTCCCGCAGCAGCGCCTCGAAGCCGGCGAGCGAGGTCATCGTCTCGACCCGGTCGCAGGCTTCGATCAGCGCGAGGATCGAGCCCTTTGTGACGATCCGGTCGGCATGCGCCAGCGCGTCGCGCTCCGGCACCCGGCCGCGCCGCAACCCGGCTTCTACGTCCGGATGCGGCTTGTAGACGACATAGGCGTCAGGATGGCGCGCCCTTACCGCGGCGATGAGGTCGAGATTGCGTGCAAGCAGCGGCGATCCGCGCCGGATCGACGCGTCGTCCTCCACCTGTCCGGGGACGAGAATGATCGCCCGGCCGCCGGCATCGATAATCTCCCCGGCGCGCGCGTCGACATTGTATTTTGTGGTGCGCGCCGCCACGAGCTTTCCGCGCAACCGCTCGGCGCGTGCGATCAGCCCGGGGGGAAACTCCGCCTCCTCCAGCATCACCTCAAGGTCGCTCGGGGCCCGCGAGTCGTAGAAGATGCCGCGGCCGTCGAAGACCAGCGACGAAGGCGGCACGAAGGACGCGCCGAGGCCGGCGGAGCGCACGAAGCCGTCCTCGACCCGCTGCAGCTCTATCCCCTCCCGGGCGCAAGCGGCCTCCAGGGCGGCGCTGTCGCGCGAAGCCCACGCCACGATCGGCCCGCGGTTGACCTTTGCAAGCGCGATCGCCTCCCTCCAGTCTCTTGTATGGTCGGGCCGGCCGGCGGGTCCGTCGAGCATGCGGCCGAGGGTGGGTCGCTTCCAGCGCGTGATCCGGTAGCAGACCGCCCGCCGCCCCTGCTCCATGAAGCGGTCGCGCAGCCAGGCGAGCTGTTCCGCCGCCGTCTCGAAGTCGATTTCCTGCCGCGACCAGGCGTCGAAATAGTGGCTGTATCTCAGATAGTAAGCGGCGAAAAGCTCAAGCGCCGTCAGAGCGCGCGGACGCTCGACCTTCAGGTTCCGGTCCTCGGTGAATCCCCACCCCGCATAGAACGGCGAGCCGAAGGTGACGACCCGCTTCCCCGCCAGCGCCGCCTCGAACCCGAGGCCCGAGGAAACGGTGTAGACGGAATCGACGGCGTGCAGCAGCGACCAGGGATTGACCTGCTCGGCGACGAGCGTCAGCCGCTCGCGTCGCTTCAGTTCGGAGAAGTAGCCGGCGCGCCGCCCCGAAAGCACGTCCGGGTGCAGCTTCACCACGACTTCCGCCGCGGGGTCGTCGGCGAGCGCCGCCGCGAGCATCCGCTCGAAGGCGCTGGCATCGGCCAGCGCGCCGGCGATCGAGGCATCGTTATGCACCTGATCGAGCACAAGAATCCGCGGGCCCCGGCGGAGCCCGAGGCCCATCTGCTGCGCCGCCCTCTCGGGCCCGGAATTGTATTTCGAGAGCCTCGATGCCCGCAGGATTTCGACCGCCCGCTCCGCCCGGTCCGCCAGCGCCCGCGTGAACCAGTCCGGACGGGCCGCCAGCGCCGCGAGGTCGGAGCCGGAACCGGCGCGGTAGTAGATGCCGGAGCGATCCATCACCATGCTCATCGGCGGCTGGAGCGGGCCTGGCCGCACCGAGCGGAGCGGCCCGTCCTCGAAGGCGAAATACGGAGCGCCGGATCGATTCGCGAGGCGTCGAGCGCGGTCTGCGGTCGGGGCGTGCCCCCAGCCGGCGACCGCCTCAAATCTGGAGCGCCGCCACGGCTCGAAGCGCACCGGAACCATCCCGGTCAGCGCCGCGATTTCGCCCCGCAGTCGCCAGAGGCCCCGCGTGAGGATGGCGATCTCTCCCATGCCGGGCGGCTTACGGTGGGGCATGCAAAAGTGCAACAGGCGGCATCATTCGCGGCCCTTCCCGGCCTTTGCAAGGGAGGACTTTTCGCCGCGCGGTTGCCGGATCGGCTGGGCATGATAGACCTTCGGGCGAGGCGGATAACGCTCCGGGTAGCGAGTCCGCGTGTTCTGAGCGGACCAGCGCCGGGGCATGTTGGCCGGGGGCGCGTCTCGGCTGCGTGGGTTGGGGGTAGGATTGGCATTGAGCGGGGCGCCACGGACGTTTTTGTTCCTGCAGGGTCTTTCGACGCCGTTTTTCGTGC
>JBBQVL010000143.1:0-6214 GCA_038211615.1 Hyphomicrobiales bacterium | reverse complement strand
TCAAGAATGTTCCAGCCCGAGTAGACGCGCTGCGTCTCAACAGCGCGCGGCGGAGCCGATTTCGCGCTTGCGGCCACCGGCTTCGAGGGTCGCGTGGCTTGCGGGCTCAGGCTGCCACCGCGTCGTAGCCGCGGAAATTGTTGACGATATGGCTCGCGAGCGCCTCGAAGAGCGGCCCGGTCGAGGCGGACGCGCGGCGCATCTCAAGCTCGAAATATCCGATCGCCGGGAGCCCGACCTCCTCGCCAAAGACCTTCAGGTCGCCCTTCACTATCGAGCTCGGCAACGGTGCGACGGCAAGCCCACCCATGACGGCCGCGAACTGGCCGAGATAGTGCTTGCTGGAATAAGCGATGCGATAAGGGATGCCGGCCCGGTCGAGCGCGCCGAGCGCCTGTTTCCGCCAACAGCATCCGATGTGCGACAGCGCAAGCGGCAGCGGGCTCCGCTCATGCGCGCATCCATGTCTCAAGCCGGCCCACACAAGCTGTCCGCGATAGAGTGTCATTCCAGCCGTATGCTGGCCGCTGCCTGAAGTGACGAGGGCGATGTCGATCGCGTTGTCGTCGAGATGCGCGAGCAGCTCGCGGCTCGACTGGCAGAAAACATCGACCTCCACGTTCGGATGGCTGGCGGCGAAGCGTGCGAGAATGTCCGGCAGAAAATGCCCGGCATAGTCGTCGGGGATGCCGAGCCGGATGGTGCCCTCGATCTCCGGCGCCCGGAAGCGCTGCATCGCCTCGTCTGCGAGCTTCAGGATGCGGCGTCCGTAACCGACCAGCGATTCCCCATCCGGCGTCAGGATGACCGAGCGGCCGTCCTTGGCGAAGAGCGGGCGCGCGACCTGCTCCTCGAGCTTCTTCATCTGCATGGAGACGGCCGATGGCGTACGGAACACCGCGCGGGCCGCACGGTTGAAACTGCCGGTGTCGGCGATGGCCACCAAGGTCCGCAAAAGGTCCAGCTCCAGACCCGCGCCGCCGCGGAAATCCGGGCTTGCTTCGCTCTCCTGGGACTTCGAGCTCAGGGCCACGACACTCATTTCGACCTCCAACGGATCGTTCAATCGTCTTGACCATATAGATAAGATCAATTCGCTTGATTGAGCAATAGCAGGGTATAAATAAACAGGACGAGACAGGCCCCACCGACCTGACCCCGCGACACTCGAAGAACGGACGAACGCCGGCATTTCCGGCGAAGGAAGGAGCTTTGCCATGCGCAACGCGGCATCATTCATCGCCAGCCAGAGCGGATCGTTCGAGGCTGGAGTTTTGCAGACGGCGACCCGCTTCGCCTGGGCGACGTTTTCGGCCTGGAAGCGCCGCAGGGAAGTCGCCCGGCTGGTCGATTTCGACGATCACATGCTCGCCGATATCGGCCTCAACCGGAGCGATGTCAGGGAAGCCCTTGAGCTTCCGTTCTCGCATGATCCGGGCCGCGAACTGCAAATCCGTGCGTCGCGCAGCCGCCCACGCGGCTGGAACGACTGACCGGGGAAGCCGGGGCCGCTTCGGCGGCAAGGTTTCAATGCCGAGCGAACATGCTATCGGGGCTCCTGACAAGGAGCCCCGATGCGCACCGAGACCCCTCCCCTCATCCGCCTCGAAGATTACCGGCCGACAGGCTATCTGATCGACGCCGTCGATCTCGACATCCGCCTCTCGCCCAGCGCCGCGCGAATCGTCTCGAAGCTCTCGCTTCGCCCGCGCCCCGGCACTCCGCCTCACACTCCGCTGGAACTCGATGGCGACGGTCTCGTCCTGAAGAGTCTGTCGCTCGATTCCGCGCAGCTTGCGGCGGGAGATTTCGAGGCAACGCCTGACCGGCTGACCTTGCACGCGCCGCCGGCCGGCCCGTTCGCGCTGGAGATCGTCACGGAGGTGAACCCGGCCGCGAACAGCGCGCTGATGGGGCTCTACCTTTCCAACGGCATCTACACGACGCAGTGCGAGGCCGAAGGCTTCCGCCGCATAACCTATTTCTACGACCGGCCCGACGTGCTCTCCGTCTACACGACCCGGATCGAAGCCGACCGGCGCGAGGCGCCGATCCTTCTCTCGAACGGCAATCCGGTAGAGGCCGGCCCCCTCGACGGCGGGCGCCACTTCGCCGTCTGGCACGATCCGTTTCCGAAGCCGAGCTACCTCTTCGCGGTGGTCGGCGGCGCGCTTGCCTCGATCCACGACACCTTCACGACCAGCTCCGGCAGGCCGGTGCGGCTCGGCATCTATTGCGAGCCGGGCAAGGAGGAGCGCTGCCGCTACGCCCTCGACGCGCTGAAGCGCTCCATGCGCTGGGACGAGGAGCGCTTCGGCCTGGAATACGATCTCGACGTCTTCAACATCGTCGCCGTCTCCGATTTCAACATGGGCGCGATGGAGAACAAGGGCCTCAACATCTTCAACGACAAATACGTGCTGGTCGACCCGGAGACTGGCACCGACCAGGATTACGCGCACGTCGAGAGCGTCATCGCGCACGAGTACTTCCACAACTGGACCGGCAACAGGATCACCTGCCGGAACTGGTTCCAGCTCTGCCTGAAGGAAGGCCTCACGGTCTTCCGCGACCAGGAATTCAGCGCCGATGTCCGCTCCCGCGCGGTGGAGCGGATCACGCATGTCGCGGGCCTTCGCCAGCACCAGTTCCCGGAGGATGCGGGACCGCTCGCGCATCCCGTCCGCCCGACGAGCTACCGCGAGATCAACAACTTCTACACGGCCACCGTCTACGAGAAGGGCGCCGAGGTCTGCCGGATGCTGCAGACGCTGCTCGGCCGCGACGGCTTCCGCGCCGGCATGGATCTCTATTTCGAGCGGCATGACGGCGAGGCCGCGACCATCGAGGATTTCCTCGCAGCGTTCGCCGACGCGACCCATACCGATCTCGACCAGTTTGCACTCTGGTACCATCAGGCCGGCACGCCGACGATCAGCTTCACGCACCGCTACGAACCGGAGAAAGAGCGGCTCACGCTCGACGTGAAGCAGGATCTGCCGGAGACGCCGGACCGCATGCCGAAGCTGCCGATGCACTTCCCCATTGCCTTCGGCCTCGTCGGGCCTGACGGGCAGGACCTGAGCTTCTCGAAGGCGAGCGGCGCAGCGGTGGCGAACGGCGTGATCCACCTCACCAGGGGGAGCCAGGAGATCGTCTTCGACGGCGTGCGCGCCCGCGCCATCCCCTCGCTCTTCCGGGAATTCTCGGCGCCGGTGCAGGTGCAGTCGGACCTGACGCCGGAGGATCGCCTTTTCCTGATCGGCCACGATCCCGATCCGTTCAACCGCTGGGAGGCGGCGCAACAAGTGGCGCTTGCGATGCTCGCCCGCGCCAGCGCCGCGCTCCGCGCCGGCGGGACGCCGGAATTCGATCCGCGCTTTGCCGAGGAGCTTCAGCGCCTCGCCGGAGACGACGAGCTCGATCCGGATTTCCGAGCGCTCGCCCTGCAGCTTCCGAGCGAAACCGATATTGCCCAGGCGATCGGGCGCGAGATCGACCCCGACGCGGTGCATCAGGCGCGGCGGGCGCTGCAGTCGTTTCTAGGCCGCACGATCGGCAGAACCGTTGCGGAAGCCGCGGATCGCGCTCCCCCGAGCCGCCCCTATTCACCCGACGCCGACAATGTCGGCCGCCGGTCGTTTGCGCATGCCGCCTGGAACCTTTCGGTCGCGAGCGGAGCCATGAGCGGCGCTGACTTCGTCGCGCGCTACGCGCGGGCTGAAAACCTCACCGACCGGCTCGCGGCGCTGAGGCTGCTCGTCCATCATGGGTTGGAGGGCTCAGAGGATGCCCTCGACCGGTTCCACGCGCGCTATCGCGACAACCCGCTGGTGCTCGACAAGTGGTTCTCCGTGCAGGCCACCGCGCCGAGTCACTCCGCCCTCGAACGCGTGCAGGCACTCGCCACGCACGCATCGTTCTCGTTCAAGAATCCGAACCGGGTCTATGCGCTGATCCGCTCCTTCGCCGCCTTCAATCCGGTCGGCTTCAACCGGCCGGACGGCGCTGGCTATTCCTTCGTTGGCGGGGTGATTTCCGACCTCGACAAGCAGAACCCCTCGGTTGCGGCGCGCATCGCGACGGCGTTCCGCTCATGGCGCATGCTCGAGCCGGAGCGCCGCGGCAAGGCGCAGAGCACGCTCCGCAGGATGCAGCAATCCGAGCCCGTCTCGCGCGACCTTGGCGACATCCTCACCCGCACGCTGGAGGGTTGAACGGGCACAAAAGACTCAGCGGAACGAAATTTACACGTGTGTGTAGACAAGCCGATTCCTCCTGATTCAAATGAAGGTGATTCGGTTGGCGGGGCGGCGGGCCTCCGTCGCGGGTCAGACGGAGGGCACGGAATGACGCGGCCACGGGGGGCCATCGCGTCGGCGCTTCGGCGCATACCCGAGCTCCAGCGCAGGAACAGCGCAGCCCTCGCGGGACATGCCCGGCTCTTCGTCCATCCCGCCTATTCGCGGCTCGTCGCGAGCGAGCCCTACGTCAAGCGCCTGATCCCCATCCTCATCGTCCTCTTCGTCGCCGCGCTCGGCGTGATGCGGGTCGTCGCACTCTACCAGGCGCACGTCGAAGCGCAGACGAGCGCGGAGTTGCGCCTGTCCCTGGTTGCAAAGGCGGTGGTGAGCGAGCTCGCCCATTCCGGCCAGCCTCTGTCGCTCGCGCAACCATCCGAGATGCTGCAGGGCCAGCTTGAGAATGCGCTGCCGCCCTCCGCCACCGACTTCGCCCGGCAGATCCTTGTCATGGACCCGCAGGGCATGGTGGTCGCCGAGAGCCCGCGCGAGCCGGACCGGGTCGGGCGCTACATCGACGAGATTCTCGGGCCGAGCCAGCCGCTGACCACGCTCGGCGAGAAGGCCGGCGTGCTCAACCTCACGCTCTCCACCGACGAGGACGTGCTCGCGACGGTGCATCACAATCTCGATGGCGTCGGCGCCATCGCCGTGCTGCAGCCGACGGCCGGGGCGTTCGCCGAATGGCGGCGCACGGTGTCGCGCGAGGCGACCGTATTCGTGGCGACAAGCGTCGTGCTCGTCATTCTCGGCTTCGCCTATCACGCACAGACGGCGCGTGCGCACGAGGCCGACTTCATCTACGCGGCGACGCAGACGCGCGTCCACACGGCGCTCAGGCGCGGACGCTCGGGCCTCTGGGAATGGGATCTGTCGCGCGGCGCGATCTTCTGGTCGCAGTCGATGTTCGAGATCCTCGGGCTCGAGCCACAGAACCGACTCCTTTCGGTAAGCGAGGTGGCCAACCTCACGAACGCCGACGATGCCGACCTGGTCGAACTCGCCAACGGCCTGATCCGCGCGGGACAGGGCCACATCGACACGGAATTCCGCATGCGGCACGCCGACGGGCACTGGGTCTGGATCCGCGCCCGCGCCGAGGTGGTTGCCGACGCCGAGGACGAGCCGCACCTCGTCGGCATCGCCGTCGACGTCACCGAGCAGCGGCGGCTGGCGGAGGCTTCGCGCACCGCCGACATCCGCCTGCGCGACGCCATCGAGGCGATCTCGGAGGCGTTCGTGCTGTGGGATTCCAACAACCGGCTGGTCCTCTGCAATAGCAAGTATCAGCAGCTTTACGCGCTCCCGGACGAACTGGTGGAGCCCGGAACGCCCTACGCCGACATCGCGCGAAGCGGACGCCGGCCGATCGTCTCCGACAGCTTCCCGGCCGCCGGCGAAGGAGCCGCACCGCGCTCGGTGGAGGCGCGCGTCGAGGATGGCCGCTGGCTGCAGATCAACGAACGGCGGACTGGCGACGGCGGCTTCGTCTCGGTCGGCACCGACATCACGGCGCTGAAGGACAAGGAAACGCAGCTTCTCGACAACCAGCGGGCGCTCACGGAAACCGTCTCCGATCTCCGCCGTTCGCGCCAGCAGCTCGAAAAGCAGGCGCAGCAGCTGGTGGAGCTCGCCGAGAAATACGCGGTGGAGAAGGAAAAGGCCGAGGACGCCAGCCGCATCAAGTCGGAGTTCCTCGCCAATGTCTCGCATGAGCTCCGGACGCCGCTCAATGCCGTCATCGGCTTCTCCGAGCTGATGCTCTCCGGCGCCTTCGGTCCGCTCGGCGACGAGAAGTACAACGGCTACTGCCGAGATATCAACGAAGCCGGCACTTTCCTGCTGCGCGTCATTTCCGACATTCTCGACATGGCGCGGCTCGAGGCAGGGCGGATCGAGATCGACCGCGAGCC
>JBBQVL010000142.1:0-6541 GCA_038211615.1 Hyphomicrobiales bacterium | reverse complement strand
AGCCGATGAAGGCGAGGATCGGCAGCGCGATCACCAGGGCGATGACGCGGGGCAGGATCAGGATCTCGACCGGGTCGAGCCCCATCGTGCGGAGCGCGTCGATCTCCTCGCGCATCTTCATCGAGCCGAGTTCGGCCGTGTAGGCGCTCCCCGAGCGGCCCGCCACCATGATCGATACGATCAGCACGCCGAACTCGCGCAGCACCAGGATGCCGATAAGATCGACGACATAGTCGTCGGCGCCGAACTTGCGGAAGTGGAAGATGCCCTGCTGCGCGATGATGCCGCCGATCAGCAGCGTGATCAGCAGGATGATCCCGATCGCCTGCCAGCCGACGCGGTCGAGATGATGCACGGCGGAGGTCAGCCGGAAGCCGCGCGGTCGGATGGCGACACGCGCCAGCGCCACGCCGACCGCGCCGAAGAGAGCCAGCACCGAACCCATGTCTTCGCCGAGGCGGGAGAATTTATCCGCCGCGGCGTCGGCGGCGCGCGCCAGGAGACTGCGTGTGTCGCGCGGGGCAGCGGGCCGCCGATTGACCTGCTGCACTTCCTCGACGAGACCGCGATAATGGGCGGGCAGGGCGAGGAGCTCCGCCTCCTCTCCTCCTCCGGCGCGGCGCAACCGCTCGAGCAGCCAGGCGCCGAACGTGTCGAGCGCCTCGATGCGCCCGGTCTCGATAGCGACGCTCTTCGCCTTCGTGGCGAGCGCGGCGACGCCCTCGACCAGCCGGTCGGCGGCCTCAGCGTGCGTCGCGGTCCACGATCCGGAGGCTGTCAGGAGCAGCCGGTCTCCGTCGAGCGCGCTGGTCAGAAGCGGCTGCGATGCCATGCGTTCATCCTCCGACGCGTCGAGCCTTCGGCCGCGCCGGAGAGAGACCGGGCCGCGGGCGCGATCAGTGCGACAGGAAAGCCGGCCTGCTCGACTCGGTCAACAGATGCCGGGTCACCCCGCCGAAAATCCATTCGCCGAGGCGGGTGTGCCCGTAGGCGCCGGCGACGATCCAGTCCGCGTCGAAGTCCTGCGCCGCCTTCACCACCGCGTCGATCACGTCTCCGTCGCGCGCGACCACCTGCTTCGATGCGGCGATCCCGTGCCGCTTCAGCCATGCGACGACATCTCCGACACGGGCGTCGGCCATGCGCGGGCTGTCCTCGCCTTCGGCGATCTCCACGACCCGGACATCTTTCGCCCGGCGCAGGAGAGGCAGCGCATCGCTCACGGCGCGGCGCGCCTCGCGCGATTCCTTCCAGGTGATCAGGATCCGGCCGGGCGGCCGCCACGCCGCTCCCGCCGGAACGACGAGCACCGGACGTCCGGATTTCAGCACCAGCTCGCCCGCATCGACGTCGGAATAGGGATAGAGGTCGCGCCGCGCGAAGCACACGACCAGGTCGGCGGCCCGCGCCTCCCGGATGACGACATCGATCGGAAGATCCACCGCCGAGCGCCACTCCGCCGTTATCTGGAGGCCCTGCAGCGCGTTGCGAAAGCGTTTTTCCGCTGCCCCCATCCGCTCCCGCATGCGCTCCTCGTCCTGTTCGAGGACGTCGCCCGCCACGGCGCCGGCCGCGAAGTAGAAGGACGGCGCGTGGTCGCTTGCGCTGATGCCGATGATGCTCGCGCCGAGGTCTCTCGCCAGCACGCCGACGTCATGCAGGTCGGCGTCGACCGGGTGATCGCCGTCGACGACGACCATGAGGGTGGCAATATCGCTCGTCATTGTCGGGCACTCGATCCGATGGAAGAGACGCCCCCACAAACACGCGCCTAGCGGCGATCGCCTTGCGGCAGATCAAACGGCTGACGGCTGGGACAGCAGGAAAATGACCCCGCCGGCGGCGAGCGCCGCAAGCGTCGCCGCCAGCAGTGGAGCGGCATAGCGGAGCGGACCGATGGCGAACGCCGCCACGACGCGCACCGCGGCATTCAATGCGATGGCGAGGAGGATTGCGGCGCCCGCCGCGGGAAATGGAATCGCATTGCCCGCGAGCCGGGCCGCGCTCAGCGCCGCGACGTCGACATCCGCCATGCCCGATATTCCCGATACGACCACCACGCCGGCCGAACCGAATTTCTGCGTCAGCGCGGCGCTGATCGCCGCCACCACGGCAAAGCTCACGGCAAAGAGCAGCAGCGGCCCGAGGTCGAAGGGATTGCCGAGGGTGGGCTCGGTCGAGGCCGCATCCCATCCGCGCCACAGGAGCACGGCTCCGGTCGCGGCGAAGACCAGCGCGGCGGCGAGCGTCGGCGCGGCGATCTCGATCGCGAGCGCTGGCTTCACCACCGCCACGACCGTCAGGACCCGCAACACCGAGATCATCGCCGCGAGATTGGCGCCCGCCGCCAGCGGCCGCACCAGCTCGCCGGCCAGCGCGCGCCGTGCAAAGGCGACCGTCACGGCCGTCGATGACACGAGCGCGCCGGCGAGCCCGCTGATCAGCACGCCCTTGCCGGGTCCGAAGACCCGCATCGCGATGTAGCCGCCATAGGAGATGGCGGCGGTCAGCACCGTGAAGAACCAGATCTGCCAGGGATTGACGCCGCCCCACGGGTCGATGCTGCGGTCAGGGAGGAGCGGCAGGACGATCGCCGTCATTCCCGCCAGAAGCAGCACCGACCGCAGCTCGATCCATGAGGCGCGCTCCAGCAGGCCGTGCAGGGCTTCGCGGCTGGCGAGCACGCTCGCAAGCGCCACGCCCGCCGCCGCGGCGGCGCGGTAGTCGCCGACGACCGCCAGTCCGCCAAGGGCGAACACCGCCAGCGCGGCGACTGCGCCGGTGACGCTGAACGCGCCCGCCCGCTTCTCCTCCTGCCATTTGAACCAGCCGAAGACGACGGCGAAGCCCAGGAACCCGAATCCGAAGACCGCTCCCCCGCCGAAGCTCTGGGCGAGCGCGCCGAGGACCCCGCCGAGCAGGCCGGTCAGGCCGTAGGTCCGGATCCCCGCGGTGCGGCTGCCGGCCGGCATGGCCCGCTCCTGCCAGCCGCGCTCAAGCCCGACAAGCAGCCCGATGAGGAGCGCGAGCGCCAACTTGACGACAAGGAGGTCAAGCATCCGGATGCCGGGCCGAGCATTTCAGGAGCGGAGTGTGGGCGATACCCGCCCCAGGCGCAAATGCGCCCGCTCAGACCGCCAGGCTGTGGCGCGCGGCGCCGACCGTGAAATAGGGGTCGAGCCTGGCGCAGATCGAGCGCACGAAGGGCCGTCCCTCCTCCGTCACGCGGAAGGTCTGCCCGTCCTTGACCAGGATCCCGTCGTCGTCCTCCGCCACGATCTCGTCGGCCTCGGCCAGCACCTTCGCGGCTTCGCTCCCGAAGCGCTGGCGCAGCTCCGCGCCGCTCAGCCGGAACTCGCACATGAGCCGCTCGATCGCATGGGCGCGCACGCGGTCCTCGGCGCCGAGCGCCACGCCGCGCGTGACGGGAAGCCGCCCCTCTTCGACCCGCCGGCCGTAATCGTCGACCGGCACGGCGTTCTGCACGTAGCCTTGCGGCAGCCGGCCGATGGCGGAGGCGCCGACCCCGAGAAGCACGTCGCAGGAATCGTCGGTGTAGCCCTGGAAATTGCGTTTCAGCCTGCCGCCGCGCGCGGCGACGGCGAGCGGATCGTGCGGCAGGGCGAAATGGTCGATGCCGATCCGCTCGTAGCCCCAGGCGGTCATCAGGTCGCTGCCGAGCTGCGAGCCGGAGAGACGCGTCCGCGCATCCGGCAGCGCCGATTCCTCGATCATCGCCTGATGCCGCTTCATCCACGGCACGTGCGCATACCCGAAGAGGGCGATCCGGTCAGGGAGCAGCTCCAGCACGTTCACCAGCGTCTTCACCAGAAGCTGCGTGCTTTGATGCGGCAGGCCGTAGAGCAGGTCGACGTTGACCGAGGCGACGCCGGCCAGCCGGAAGGAATCGACCACGGCCTTGGTCAGCGCGAAGGACTGCTCGCGGTTGATCGCCTGCTGAACCTTCGGGTTGAAGTCCTGGATGCCGAAGCTCGCCCGCGTCAGACCGGCCTCGACAAGCGCTTCGATCTGCGCGTGCGAGAGGTTGCGCGGATCGATCTCGACCGAGAACTCGGCATCTCCGGCGACGTCGAAGGCATTGTGGATGGTGGTGGAAAGCGCCGCGATGTCGCCGGCCGATAGAATCGTCGGCGAACCCCCGCCCCAGTGGATGCGCCGCACCTTGCAGCTCCGCGGCATCGCGGCGGCGAGGAGTGCGATCTCGGCCTGCAGCACGCGCAGATACGCGGCGACCGGCGCATAGCTCCGCGTCGCCTTGGTGTGGCAGCCGCAGAACCAGCAGAGCGATTCGCAGAACGGGATGTGGACGTAGAGAGAGACGGCGCTGTCCGGCGACAGCTCTCCCAGCCAGCCCCGATAGGCATCGCTGTCCACGCCCGCATGAAAATGCGGCGCTGTCGGAAAGCTCGTATAGCGCGGCGCCGCCGCTGCGTATTTCTCGACGAGACAGGCTTCCATGCGACCCTCGCGCATTCCGGCAGGCAAAAACGAAACTCAACCGATGGCCCGCACGCTTCCTTGATCTGAATCAAAGGCGGGGCCCTGCGAGCGCGCTAGCAGACTGTCGCCGCGCAAGCTGGGTCGGCAAGCTGGGTTGATTGGGGGCTGCTGCATGCCACTTCTGCAATCATGGATTTTTGGCCTGATCGCCTTCGTGGCGATCCTCGCTTCCTCCAAGGCCCACGACCAGCTCTTCTCGATCCACATGGGTCTGGTCGCCGTCATCGCCCTCATCGGCATGGCCTGGCGGCTCAAGACGATGGACCTTTCGGCAAAGACCATTCCGCTGCGGGAAAAGCCTGCCGGCTACATGGACGACGTGGTCCGCGCCGGCGTCATCGCCACCGTCTTCTGGGGCATCGCCGGCTTCCTCGTCGGTCTCTATATCGCGCTGGAGCTTGCCTACCCGCTGCTCAACCTCGACCTGCCGTGGACGACGTTCGGCCGGCTTCGGCCGCTGCACACCTCGGCGGTGGTCTTCGCCTTCGGCGGCAACGCGCTCATCGCGACGAGTTTCTATGTCGTGCAGCGCACGACCGGGGCGCGGCTCTTCGGCGGCGGGCTCGCCTGGTTCGTCTTCTGGGGCTACCAGACCTTCATCGTCCTCGCCGCCACCGGCTACCTGCTCGGCATCACCGAGTCGCAGGAATACGCCGAGCCGGAATGGTACGTGGACATCTGGCTGACCGTGGTCTGGGTCGCCTATCTCGTCGTCTTCCTCGGGACGATCCTGAAGCGGAAAGAACCGCACATCTACGTCGCCAACTGGTTCTACCTCTCCTTCATCGTGACGATCGCGATGCTGCATGTGGTGAACAACCTGGCGGTGCCGGCGTCCTTCCTCGGATCGAAAAGCTACTCGCTCTATTCCGGCGTGCAGGGCGCGCTGATCCAGTGGTGGTACGGCCACAACGCGGTGGGCTTCTTCCTCACCGCCGGCTTCCTCGGCATGATGTACTACTTCGTGCCGAAGCAGGCGAACCGGCCGATCTACTCCTACCGCCTGTCGATCGTGCACTTCTGGTCGCTGATCTTCCTCTATATCTGGGCCGGCCCGCACCACCTCCATTACACCGCGCTGCCCGACTGGGCGCAGACGCTCGGCATGGTCTTCTCGGTGATGCTGTGGATGCCCTCCTGGGGCGGCATGATCAACGGGCTGATGACGCTCTCCGGCGCCTGGGACAAGCTCCGCACTGACCCGATCCTCCGCATGATGGTGATCGCCGTGGCCTTCTACGGGATGTCCACCTTCGAGGGTCCGGTGATGTCGATCCGCGAGGTCAACTCGCTCAGCCACTATACCGACTGGACTATCGGCCATGTGCATTCCGGCGCGCTCGGCTGGGTCGGGATGATCTCCTTCGGCGCGATCTATTTCCTCACGCCGCGCCTGTGGAACCGCGAGCGGCTCTACAGTCTGCGCCTCGTCAACTGGCACTTCTGGCTCGCGACCATCGGCATCGTCTTCTACGCCTCGGCGATGTGGGTCTCCGGCATCATGCAGGGCCTCATGTGGCGCGAATACGATGAGCTGGGCTTCCTGGTCTATTCCTTCGTCGAGACCGTCGCCGCGATGCATCCCTACTACCTCATCCGCGCGTTCGGCGGCCTTCTCTACCTGAGTGGCGCACTCATCATGGCCTTCAACGTGTGGAAGACGATCCGTGGCGATCTCAGGCAGGAGCGCGCCATGGGCGCCCTCCAGCCGGCGGAGTGACGCTGATGTCGAATCTCGAAGCCAGGGACGAACTGCCGCAGCACCGCTGGATCTTTCGCAACCACGCGAAGATCGAGCGGAGCGCCACGCTGCTCCTCGTCCTCTCGCTGCTTGTCGTTACTATCGGCGGCATCGTGGAGATCGTGCCGCTCTTCTACCTGCAGAACACGATCGAGCATGTGGAGGGCATGCGCCCCTACACGCCGCTCGAGCTCGCGGGGCGGAATATCTACACGCGCGAGGGCTGCTACCTCTGCCACAGCCAGATGATCCGCCCGATGCGCGACGAGGTGGAGCGCT
>JBBQVL010000141.1:0-6610 GCA_038211615.1 Hyphomicrobiales bacterium | reverse complement strand
TCGATCGCCGCCAACGCATGCCGACGCCGCCGCTCGGCCGATCCACCGGCGGCACGAGTTCGCCGAGAAGACCATCATACGGCATGGCGAGCGACATCATCTCCAGTCGTCCCGCCCGACCAAATTGCGGAAAGTCGAGCTCAGGGTCTCATCGAGCAGCGCCAAGTCCACCCCCTCGCGCTCCAGCATCGCAATAGCCTCCGCAACGGAACCAGCCGGGCCGGCCGGGATATAGCCGAGTTGCTCGAGCGTGCTGACGAGATCCATCGCGATCATGTACTCGTCTTCGACGACGAGAACCCGGGTCCGCTTGGCCGTGTGTTCCATTCACTTCGGGCCAGTGCTTGTGGAGGGCGACGGAAGAGGCGGCGACAGCTGCATGGTGGCGGCGGCTCACGGCTTCTCGGATCCGATCAGGGGGAAAGAGATGCTGCAGACGGCGCCGTCTCGGGCCAGGGTGAGCTTCGCCTCGCCACGCAGCTGGTAGCCGACCATCTTGCGGATCAGGGTCGAGCCGAAGCCTTCGCGCTTGGGCGGCTCCACGGCGGCACCGTTGCTTTCCTGCCACCGCAGATGGACATGACCGTCGTGCATTGCCCAGGAGACTGACGCGCGGCCGGCCGCGTTGGAGAAAGCACCGTACTTAACGGCGTTCGTCTCGAGCTCGTGCAGCACAAGGGCAAGCGCCAGCGCCTGCTCAGCCGAGAGAAGAACAGAAGGACCGTCTACCGCAACGCGCTCGGGCTCCACCGCGTGTGCTTGGAGAGTGGCTTCGACAATTTCACGCAGCGAGCCGGGCTGCCAGTCGTGCGCGAGAAGTAGATTGTGCGCGCGCGAGTAGGCCAAGAGCCGCCCGGAGAACGCCTCCGCGAACTCTTCGAGCGACCGGCTGCGGAGCGCCGTCTGCGACGCGAGGCCCTGCACGACACCGAGCGCGTTCTTCACCCGGTGCCCCAGCTCTCCCATCAGGATCGCCTGATGCGCCTCAAACGCCCGGCGCTCGGTGATGTCCTCGATGGCCAGCAGGATCAGCTGGACATGGTCGAGCCGATGGCCGCTCAGCAGCATGGTCTTGCGGCCGATGCCGCGAAAGTCGTGCGCGACCTCGAAGTCGTGGAACACCTCGCCATCCGGCAGCACGTCGTCCAGAAGGTGTCGCAGCTCGGGGATGTTCCACTGACCGTTCCCGAGGTCGTAGACCAGTTGGTTCATGGTCTGGGCGGGATCGACCTGGAACTTCTTGTAGAAGGCCGGACTCGCCGAGACCACGTGGTACTCGGTGTCGAGCACAAGCAGCGGCATGGGCACCGTCTCCACGATCCGCTCGGCATAGCGCCGGGCGTTCTGGATCTCGGTCACGTCGGCGAAGGTGATGACAACTCCGGCAATGCGGTCGTTGGCGTCCCTGTATGGCGTGATCCGGCGCATGAAGGTGCGGCCACCGGCAGTCTCGACCTGCTCCTCGCGCCGCTCGAGCGACTCGATTACGCGGCGGCATTCCTCCCCCAGCCTCGGATCCTCGTAGCTTCGGACGAGGTCGCCGACGGGACGCCCGAGATCCTCTTCCCTGATCCGGAAGAGCTCGGCGAGGCTGGGCGAGAACCAGCGCACCGCGAGGTCGGCGTCGAGGAAGAGCGTAGCGACGTCCGTGCTGCGTAAAAGGTTGTCGAGATCGGCCGTTCGCTCGCGCAGCTCCGAGACCGTTGCGCGGAGCTGCGCGTTGACTGTCCGCAACTCCTCGTTCAGCGACTGCAGCTCCTCCTTGGAGGTCTCGAGCTCCTCATTCGCGGCCCGCAACTCCTCGTTGATCGAGGTCATTTCTTCGCTGTAGGCGCGCATTTCTTCGAGGTTGTGGTCGGCTGACCATGTCGTCGTGGCGAGTTCGGCGCGAAGGAGGCGCACCTCTTCCTTGAGCTCCTGCTCGCGCGATGAGGCGGTCGGAGCCTCGCCGCCCGCTGGAACATGGGCGGGCCGTTCCTCTACGAAGCTGATGACGAACCTGTCCTCAATCCCGTCGATCGGCGTCGCCTCGATCTGCAGCATGCGCTCGCCGTCATCGAGCGTCGCAAGCGTTCTCACCGACTCCGGCCGACCGGAGCGCGACGCCGCTTCCAGCGCCCGGCGGAGGTATGGCGCCAGCCCGTCGCGCGCCAGCGCCATCAGGTTGTGCGTCACCTCTCCAGCTTGCGGGCGGAGGAAACGGCCCGCATTGCCGTGATAATAGTAGATCACGGCCCCGCTGTCGGCGACGACAGCGGGCGGGGAGTAGCGGTCGGCCAAGGCAGCGGCCACCAAGTCCGACAGGCGCTTCTGCCGGACAGGCGTAACGGCGGACGGCCCCGCGGTCCGTCCGCCGCTGCGTTTGCGCTCCTGCTCACGGATCAGCGGGAAGTCCACCAGGTCGTGCCGCGTCGGACCGATCCGGCGCCAGATACGGGCCTCCTTGTCCAGCGTCTCGAAGAGTTCACCCGTCTCGCCGACGCTCTCGGCAGTGCCAAGAAACAAGGCTCCGCCCTCGGCGAGCGCGAAGTGGAACAGGCGGATTAGACGCCGCTGAATTTCGGGCTTGAGATAGATGAGCAGGTTGCGGCAGATGACGAGGTCCGCATGCGAGAAAGGCGTGTCCTGGACCAGGTTCTGTGGTGCAAAGATCATCACGTCGCGTATCTCTGACCTGATCCTTACATGATCGCCGCTTTCGTCGAACCAGCGTTCGATCAGGTCCTCTGGCAGATGCTCCACCGACGCTGCGGGAAAGCGGCCCGTGCGCGCCCGTGCCAAGGCATTCTGCGAAACGTCGGTTGCAAAGATCTCCACCTGCGGCGCGGCACCCGTCTCGCGAAGGAGCTCGAAGAGCGCGATCGCCACCGAGTAGGCTTCTTCCCCTGTGGCGCAGCCGGCGGTCCAGATACGGATCGGCCGATCCTCGGACCTGCCCGCGACGAGCGGCTTCAGCACCCTTTCCGTCAGCTGGTGCCAAGCCTTGCCGTCTCGGAAGAACGAGGTGACGGTGATGAGCACGTCCTTCAGAAGCAGGTCGGCTTCCTCGGCAAACTGCTCGAGATGCGCGGCGTAGGCGTCCCAGTCGTCGATGCCGAGGAAGTGCACGCGGCGGTCGATCCGGCGGAACAGCGTCCCGGTCTTGTACTGCCGGAAGTCGATCGTGCTCCGGCGACGCAGCACTCTCAGGATCCGCTCGAACGGATCGTCTTGCGGAGCCTCGCTCCGCTCCTCGGCCGCGTCCGTCTTGTTGTCCGTGCGATGCGGCCCGGCGCCGTCCGCGGTGCGCCCCTCGCCCTCCACGCCCTGCAGCCGGTGCGCATTGCGGACAAGCGCCGGAACCATCTGCGCAGGCTCGAGCACCATGTCCACGAAGCCCGTCTCGATCGCTCGCCGCGGCATCTCGTCGAACTCGGCGCTCTGGGGCGCCTGCGCGATGACGCAGCCGCCGGCCTCGCGCACGTCGCCGAGCGCAGCCGAACCGTTCGAGCCGGTGCCCGAAAAGATGATCGCCGTCGTCCGCTCGCGGAACTCCCGCGCAAGACCACGAACGATATCATCGACCGGCCGATGCGCGCTTCCCGGCGCGCGCTGCCGCGGCACTAGAGCCCCGTCAACGACGGCGAGCGTCCGGTCCGGCGGAAGGACGTAGACGTTCCCGCAGTCGATGACCGCCGGACTTTCGACGGCAGCGACCGGAAGGCTTGTCCTGTTGCGCAGGAGCTCGACCAGATGGCTTTCGTGGTCGGGCGACAGGTGGAGAACAACCACGTACGCCATCTCCCCCCGCCTCTTCTCGCGAGAAAGCGCGCCGAAGAAGTCGAAGAAGCTCTGCAACGCCCCGGCCGAACCGCCCAAGGCGACAACCGGAAAGTCGGGAGGTGGGGCATCTGCCATTGCTCCACTGTCCAGCATCGTTTGCGCGCCTTCAAGCCGAAACGCGGCCCCGTACGCCGGACCTCCGCCGAGCGGTCCGCGTCACCGAAAGCATGATGACGGAAGCGAATTCTCGTCATTTTTCCGCCGTGGCGCGCAGCTTCCGACGCACCCCGAGGGACGTCGGTAGCACCCCGTCCTTGAACGGTGCGCCGTTGCGCAAGGCACCGGGCTTGCGGGCAAGGCTCGATGCGCTGGGTGTGCCCAAGCATCTGCGTCTGCATCTGCCGGTCGAGGATCCGCGAGTTCGTGCTTAGCGATCCTGCCAATTGTGGGCCAAGCCTAGTAGCTGCGGGGAGGCGGACGTCAACAATCCCAACAGCGAGCCGAGCAGGGTCAGCATCGCGAGACCTCCTCATCAGAAGGAGCGAACGCGAACGAACAGCGGGGATCGGGATCGAGCACGCCCGGCATCCACCGGGCGCAAGTGCGCAGCCGTTCTGGCGTTGAGGGCCGGCTCGGTGGAGCCAGAGGCGGGGGGGCCGGTGCAAGCAATTATCCGGGTCGTGGGCGCGCAGCCGAGGTCCGGGATCAGCGTCGGCGGCTCGGTTCGCTGCGGCGTTCGTGGTCCGGACGGTTGCTCTCGACGACCAGGCGGGCACGCCCCTCGCGCCGGCGGACCCGCAGGCCGTCGTCGGTGTCATCGACCATGGTCACCAGCGCATTGAATGTGACGGCGGTTACGACGCTGCCGTCGTCCCTGCACGACGATCCGCGCCGACGCGAGGCCGACGCGAGGCCGACGGCGATCACGTCATGGGCAAGCGCCACGGAGTCGCCGCGCTCGCAGGCGAGGTGCTCGAAGTCCAAACCATGCGGTGGATCTCGCGGCGCAGCAGCGTCTGCGCCAGGTGGCAGCGGCCCACTTTCCACGCCTGGTATGCGCGTGCCCGCATAAAATATGCATGGACCGCAGGACAAGCTCCCCGTTTGCATCGCCGCCGCCCCACCGCCTTGTAGTTCTTGTGATCTGAGATAGACATTAAGCCATGGACATGCCGGCGTTCCTGGTTCGCGCGGGACCAGGAGCAACTGCCGGAGGGCCACCGCGAGGCGCGGTTGCGTCTTGATGTGACTGGGATGACAGGCCGCCACCGAGGTGGAGCGCCAACGGACCGCCCGACGTTGCCTCTCTTCCTTACGGGTTCCCCTCGTCTCCATGGGATATAGACTGCGCGCTCGCGCTTGGCTTTACCTGGGGAAGGGACACTTTCATGACCGCGTACCTTATCGACATGGATGGCGTGCTGGTGCGTGGCGACACCGCAATCCACGGCGCCGGCGACTTCATCGCCCGGCTGCGCGCGACGGCCACGAAGTTCATGGTCTTCACCAACAACTCCCGCTTCACGCCAAGCGTTCATGCCGAGCGGCTGCAAGGTCTGGGGATCGGTGTCGGCGCCAGCGACATCTTCACCTCGGCGCTGGCGACGGCCTACTTTCTCGCCAGCCAAAGGCCCGGCGGCAGCGCCTACGTCGTCGGCGAAGATGGCTTAACGTCCGCGCTCACGGACGCCGGCTTTACCCTGACCGAGCGAGAGCCCGAGTACGTGGTCCTTGGCGAAACCATCGCCTACGACTTCGACGCCATGACGACCGCCATGCGGCTGATCTCGGCCGGTGCCCGCTTCGTTGCCACCAACCCTGACGTTTCCGGCCCGTCTGAACGCGGCGTCGTCCCGGCGTGCGGCGCCGTCGCCGCCCTGATCAGCGCCGCCAGCCATGTCCGCCCCTACTTCGTCGGCAAGCCGAACCCGTTGATGATGCGCGCGGCGCTGCGCCGGCTCGGCGCCCACAGCGAGGAGACGACCATGATCGGCGACCGGATGGACACCGACGTGGTCGCCGGCATGGAAAGCGGACTGGAAACAATCCTCGTGCTCAGCGGCGTCACCAGGGAAGCCGACATCGCCGGCTTCCCCTACCGCCCGTCGGGTGTCGCCGCTTCCGTCGATGAATTGCTGCGGTAGGGACTTGCTATATCGCTGAATATGAGGCGTTTTTCGTGTGAGCGTCTGCAATTATGCGAAATGTGACCTACATCGTGCGCGCCCAGGGTACGGTGACGCAGGAGAAATCTCCAAATCATGTGCGCGCAACCGCAGGGCGCGGCTTGCCCGCGGGCGCAGGATCAACCGGTGCGGACCGAACACCATCGGCCCGCGGTAGCGGTAGCGGTAGCGGTAGGCAGTGTGGTGATGGATCGTCAGCGTGGTCAATTCACGATCCGGGGACGGTCGCGTCGGCCTCGTTGATCGTAACCATCCGGCCGCGCTCTTCGTCCCACAAGACGAAGCCGAGCGCCTGCAGCCCGTCGCGCAGGGACAGCGTTGGCGCGTCGCGGATTGCCGGAATCGCCTCGTGACATTCCTGGAGCCGGTAGTTGGGGATGCGCGGGTTCAGGTGGTGCACGTGGTGGTATCCGATGTTGCCGGTAAACCACTGCAGCACCGACGGCAGACGCAGATAGTTTGAGCCTCCCAGCGCGGCCGAGACCGAGTCCCAGTCCTCGTGGCGGGTCCATAGCGTCCCGTCGCCCCGATGCTGGATAGAGAATAGCCAGACACCCACGATCGACGCGAGGACGAGGACCGGCAATTGCACGGCGGCCACCTCGCGGAACCCAAGCAGAAGTCCCAGTCCGCCGAACATCCCAATCAACGCTGCGTTGGTG
>JBBQVL010000140.1:0-6624 GCA_038211615.1 Hyphomicrobiales bacterium | reverse complement strand
CTGGGAGAGCCGTGGAAAAAGCCTGGTCAGCGCGTCTGCCCAGATGACCGGCGATATATCGGTCCCGGTGGCCGTGACGGTGTTTCCGGACGAAGTCTATCGCGCGCCGGAGACGTGGGCCCGCCGCGCCTTTCGCAACCTGATCTATTACAATGAGGTCGACAGAGGCGGCCACTTCGCGGCGTGGGAATATCCGGACCTGTTCGCGGGCGAACTCCGCGCGGCGTTCGGGACGCTCCGGTAGTTCGAAGCCCGGGCGGTGGACGACGCGCCCGACGAGCGCGTCGCCCCCTGCCTTCTACATGCGCTCTCCGGGCAAAAGGCTCGCCTGCCTCACCCAATCTGCGAGCTGGGTTTCGTCGAGCCGGTCGCCTTCATGGATGTCGAGGTAGCGCGTGTCCTTGCTCTTCGAGGCTCCGGGCGGGGCGGGCTCCAGCGAAGCGCCGCGGAAGAAGGCCACCTTCACGTATTTCGTGAAGCAATGGAGGCTGAGGAACCAGGTGTCCTCGGCCGCCGGGCCGTCTGCGCCGTAGAGCGGCGAGTTCCATTTGACCGCTTTCCGCACGCCGGGGACGGTGCGCACGATGAGCGCGTCGAGGCGGCGGCCGAGGTCGCGCTTCCAGCCCGGCATGGCTGCGATATAGGCCTGCACGGGGGCATCGCCTTCGCCTTTCGCGATCTGCGGGTTGCCGCCCGCAAGGAGCGTCGGCTTCGCGACCTTCGCTGGCTTGATGGACGTCTTGTCGGCCATGGCGTTCACCCGCAAATTCTTCCGCCGCGCAATTTTGTAGCAGGCCTAGCCCCGTTCGCGCATCACCGTCACCGGGTCGGGCGCGAGCTTTCGGCCTGACATCTCGTCGCCGGCGTCGCGCGACAGGAGCAGGAACGGAATCACCGACGATGTGGTGAGGATGCCGACCAGCAGGAAGGCCGGCGTGAAGGAACCTGCGTCGATGACGCCGCCGTTGAGCCGCTGCGTCGTCTCAAGCGTGATGGCGCCGATCGAAATGCCGACGGAAAGCGAGAGCTGCTGTGCGACGCTGGTCAGCGTCGTCGCGCGGCTCATGCGCGCCGGCGGCACGTCGGCGAAGTTCAGCGCGTTGATGCTGGTGAATTGCAGCGAGCGGAAGAATCCGCCGATCAGCAGCAGCACCGTGATGAGGACAATTGGCGTGGCCGGCGTGAAGGCGGCGGGGAGCGCCACGAAGCCGCCGGCGATGAAGGCGTTCAGCACCAGCACGTTGCGGAAGCCGAAACGGCGGAGCGTCGGCGGCGCGACGAACTTCATCACCATCGCGCCGACCGCCGCGGCGAAGGTAATCGAGCCGGATTTGAACGGCGACAGGCCGAAGCCGATCTGCAACAGCAGGGGCAGCAGGAATGGGGTCGCGCCGACGCCGATGCGGAAGAGCAGCGCGCCGGTCATCGACATGGTGAAGTTCGGCAGGCGGAAGAGCGACAGGTCGAGGATCGGGTGCTCGATGCGGCGGCTGTGCAGCACGTAGAGGAAGAGCAGCGCCGCGCCGCCGAGGAAGAGCGACAGCGTCAGCCACAGCGGCAGCAGCCCGAGGCCGAGCGAGGTCGAGCCGGTCATGAACCCCGCCAGTCCGAGCGCGGAGAGGAAGAAGCCGCGCGTATCGAAGCGCACCCGCGATTCGCCGAAGAGATTCGGGATGAACAGCGTCGCGAGCACCAGCCCGAGCAGGCCGACGGGGATGTTGATCCAGAAGATCCAGCGCCACTGGAAATAGGTGGTGATGAAGCCGCCGATCGGCGGACCGATCACCGGGCCGATCAGCGCCGGCACTGTCAGCCAGGCGAGCGAGCCGACGAGCTCGTGCTTCGGCACCGACTTCAGGATCACCAGCCGGCCGACGGGCACCATCATCGCGCCGCCGATCCCCTGGATGACGCGCGACACGACAAGCGCGCCGATGGAGCCGGAGAAGCCGCAGAGGATCGAGCCGGTGGTGAAAAGCGCGATCGCGAGGCGGAAGATGGTGCGCGCGCCGTAGCGGTCGGCGAGCCAGCCGGAGGCCGGCAGGAAGACAGCGATGGCGAGCAGGTAGGAAGTGAGCGCCAGCTTCAGGTGGATGGGGCTTTCGCCGAAATCCGCGGCGATCGCCGGCAGCGACGTGGAGAGCACCGTCGAATCGAGGTTCTCCATGAACAGCGCACAGGCGACGATGAGCGGAAGAAGAATGCGGTCGGGCACGGGCGAAAGCCACTGAAATCAGGTGGGTGGAGGCGAGGCTACCACGAGCCGTCCGGGGAACGAGCCGCGGCACGCAAGGATACTTGCTCGGGGTTGAACGCGCGACGGCGACTTTCCGGTTGTCCGGCAGCGCAGAATCTTGCCGGCGGGCGGAACTGCGCGGAAGGAATCCAGAAAATCACCACGCATTCCCCGAATGCCCTGCAAGTTTGGCGCACCGACAGACCCTAGGCCTGCGCCGAAGCCGCGAGAGGCGGCGTGCGACCTTGGAGACACTCAAATGATGAAGCTTCTTGCCACGGCGATCTCGGCGCTGGCGCTGGTCCAGATTGCTGCAACGCCCGTCCGGGCTGACGATCTGACGGACAAGCGTATCGAGCATCTCCTCCGCCAGCTCGTGGCGAAAAACGCGCCCGCGCGGACGCTGGCGCCGATCGACCTTACGGCGGTTGTCCGGGTGACGGGAACGATCAAGATCACCAGCCAGCATCTCAAATTGCCGCTCTCCTGCACGCTCTTCTTCTCCGACGGCAATGACCATTCGGAAGTGAAGACGACGCCGGTCACCGTCGTCGGAAGCGTCGGGACGTGCACCGTCGTGGTTCCCTTCAAGTGGACGAATGCGGACCCGGCCGACACCATCAGCGTCTCCGCAACCGTCAGCAATTCGCAGTTTGGCATCTTTGGCATCGGCGAAGGTGCGGCCACCGACATCACCCGCACGGCGTCATTCGACTTTCCGGAAATGCCTCTTCCGCTGCCTGGGAGTACGACGGCGCTGACCTTCGACACCCGGATTTGATGCATAGCGGCGAAAGCGCCCGGCAAGCGGCTGACGGCGGGAACGCGCAGGGCGTTCCCAAAGCCGTGCCGGCGTGTTAGTGACCCGCGCCAACCCCGGAGCCGATTCTCTCCCGCGCAGCCACCAAGGCCTGCGATCGGCTTCTTATTATTTCGGAGGCTTGGCATGGCCCGCATCGTTGAAGTCATCACCGGCCGCGAAGCGCTGACCTTCGACGATGTCCTGCTGAAGCCCGGTCATTCCGAGGTGCTGCCGGCCGAGACCGACATCTCGACGTGGCTGACGCGCTCCATCCGGCTCAACCTCCCGATCATCTCGGCGGCGATGGACACCGTCACCGAGGCGCGGCTCGCCATCGCCATGGCGCAGGCCGGCGGGATCGGCGTGATCCACCGCAACCTAGAGCCCGATGCGCAGGCCGAGGAAGTGCGGCAGGTGAAGAAATTCGAATCGGGCATGGTGGTGAACCCGGTCGTCATCGGCCCCGAGGCGACGCTCGCCGATGCGCTCGGCCTGATGCGCGATCACGGGATTTCCGGAATTCCGGTGGTCGAGGGCGGCGGCAAGGGCGGCTACATCACCGGCCGGCTGGTCGGCATCCTCACCAACCGCGACGTGCGTTTCGCCTCCGATCCGAACGAAAAGGTCGCGGCCCTGATGACGCGCGAGAACCTGATCCGCGTGAAGGACACCGTCAGCAAGGACGAGGCGAAGCGGCTGCTGCATCAGCACCGGATCGAGAAGCTCCTCGTCGTCGATGCCGACGACCGGTGCACCGGGCTCATCACGGTGAAGGACATCGAGAAGGCGCGGCTCAATCCCTTCGCGGCCAAGGACGATCAGGGGCGGCTGCGCGTCGCGGCGGCGACCACCGTCGGCGACAAGGGGCTGGAGCGGAGCGAGCGGCTGCTCGCGGCCGGCTGCGACGTGATCGTGGTCGACACCGCCCACGGCCATTCGGAGATGGTGCTCCGCGCCGTCTCCGCGGTGAAGCGCATGTCGAACGAGACGCAGGTGATCGCCGGCAATGTCGCGACCGGCGAAGCCGCGCGGGCGCTGATCGACGCCGGCGCGGATTGCATCAAGGTCGGCATCGGGCCGGGCTCGATCTGCACGACGCGCATCGTGGCCGGGGTCGGCGTGCCGCAACTGACGGCGCTGATGGATACGGTGTCGGTCGCCGAAGTGGCAGGCGTGCCGGTCATCGCCGACGGCGGCATCAAATATTCCGGCGACCTCGCCAAGGCGCTCGCGGCGGGCGCCAGCATCGCGATGGTGGGCGGGCTCCTCGCCGGCACGGAGGAGAGTCCTGGCGAGGTCTATCTCTACCAGGGCCGCAGCTACAAATCCTACCGCGGCATGGGGTCGGTGGGCGCGATGGCGCGCGGCTCCGCCGACCGCTATTTCCAGGCCGAGATCCGCGATGCCCTGAAGCTCGTGCCGGAAGGCGTCGAGGGGCAGGTGCCCTACAAGGGACCGGCGGCGAACGTGCTGCACCAGCTCGGCGGCGGTCTTCGCGCCGCGATGGGCTACGTCGGCGCGAAGACGCTGGAGGATTTCCGCGCCAAGGCGGAGTTCGTGCGCATCTCGGGAGCGAGCTGGCGCGAGAGCCATGCGCACGGCGTCACCATCACGCGCGAGAGCCCGAACTATCCGGGCGGCGCATGAGCGGTCCGCTGGCGCTCGTCTACCCCGTCCTTGCGCAGGTTCTCTGGACCTTCGTTGTCTTCGGCATTCTCGGATTGCAGCGCTATCGCGCAATCAGCAGCCGCAGGACGAACCCCCGCGACATCGCGCTCACGGACGAAGCGTGGACGGAAGACGCGAAGAAGGCCTCGAACAATCTCCGCAACCAGTTCGAGACGCCCGTCATCTTCTACGCCCTTTGCGGGGTAGCCACGTATGCCGGCGTGACAGCCGTGGGCATCGCGATCCTTGCCTGGCTCTATGTCGCCACGCGCGTCGTCCACACGATCGTGCATACGACCTCGAACTTCCTGCCGGTGCGCACACTCGTCTTCGCCCTGGGGGTGACCGCGCTGGGGCTGATGTGGATCGTGATCGTCCTGCGGCTCCTCGCGGCCTGAGCGAAGATGCGGCTTCCCGGTCAGCTCGCGGCTGCGATCGAGGTTCTCTCGGACATGGAGGCACGCCACCGGCCGGTGGCCGATGCGCTGCGCGACTGGGGGCTCGCCCACCGGTTCGCCGGATCGGGCGACCGCGCCGTCATCGGCAACCTCGCCTACGATGCACTCAGGAAGCGCGCGTCGCTTGGCTGGCGGATGGGCGGCGACACGCCGTGGCATCTCGTCCTCGGCGTGGCGATGCTGGAATGGGGCGAGGCGCCGGCGGCGCTGAACGCCGCCTTCGCGGAGGATCGCCACGCGCCTCCGCCCGTGCCGGAAGAACTCCTCGCCGGGCTTGGCGGCCGTGTCCTGTCGGACGCGCCGGGTCATGTCCGCGCCGATCTTCCCGAATGGCTGGCGCCGCTCTTCGAGGCCGCGCTCGGCGCAAGCTGGGTGGAGGAGGCCGCGGCGCTTGCCGGCCGTCCGCCGCTCGACCTTCGCGTCAACACCCTGAAGGCGGATCGCGACAAGGTCGCGAAGCAGCTCGCGCGCTTCGCCGCGCAGCCGACGCCTTACTCGCCGGTGGGATTGCACATTCCTCCGGTGGAGGGACCGCGCCGTCATCCGAACGTGCAGGCTGAGGAGGCGTTTCAGCGCGGCCGCTTCGAGGTGCAGGACGAGGGAAGCCAGGTCGCGGCGTTTCTCTCCGGGGCGAAACCCGGCGAGCAGGTGCTCGACCTTTGCGCCGGTGCCGGCGGCAAGACGCTGGCGCTCGCCGCGCGCATGGAGAATCGCGGCCAGATCTATGCGCACGATTCCGACCGCAACCGCCTCGCGCCGATCTTCGACCGCCTGAAGCGCGCCGACGTGCGGAACGTCCAGGTGCGGCCGCCGGGACCCGGAACGCTCGACAATCTCGCGGGCCAGATGGACCGCGTGCTGGTCGATGCGCCCTGCACCGGCACAGGCATCTGGCGGCGGCGGCCCGATGCGAAGTGGCGCGTGACGCCGGAGGCGCTGCAGAAGCGCCTGGGCGAGCAGGACGCGGCGCTGGCGCAGGCAGGGGCCTTCGTGAAGCCCGGCGGCGTCCTCACCTATGTCACCTGCTCGATGCTTGCCGCGGAGAACGGCGAGCGCATCGAAGCCTTCCGCGCGGCGCATCCCATGTTCCAGCCGATGCCGATGCGCGACGTGTGGAGCGAGGCGATGCCGGGTGCGGCGCCCCCCGTTGGGACTCTGTCGGACAACTCGGCCCTGCTCACGCCGCATCGTGCCGGCACGGATGGTTTTTTCGTCACGTGTCTCCGCCGCGCGGCCTGATCGCGACGGAATCCGCGCGCCCCTCACTTGCCGCAAGCGCCGCGGCTAACTAGCTCCGTCCGATCCAGCACGGAGAATTCCATGGCCGCGAAGCAGACGAAACCGATCGACCTCTACTACTGGCCCACTCCGAACGGCTGGAAGATCAACATCTATTTCGAAGAAGCCGGCATTCCCTACGACCTGAAATACGTGAACATCGGCAAGGGCGAGCAGTTCGC
>JBBQVL010000139.1:0-6688 GCA_038211615.1 Hyphomicrobiales bacterium | reverse complement strand
CCGGCACGTGGCGGGCCAGTCCGCCATCACGCTCCGAAGAGGTGCGGCCCGCGCTCATGCCGGATCCCCGTTGCCCGGATCGGATCTCGCCGTGGGATTGGAGCGACCGAGCCCGCGCGTCACCGAGATCAGGTGTCCGCGGGTCTCCCGCTGCCGCTCGGCAAAGCGCTGCGGCTCCCATATCTGGAATTTGAAGCCCTGCCCGACGAAGGTCGCCGTGTCGGAGATTCCGGCATGGGCGCGGAATTCCTCCGGCAGCACCACCCGCCCATCCGGATCGATCTTCAGGATGCGGCTCTCGCCGTAGAAGGCCGTCGACAGGCTCTCGTGATCTTCCGAGAAGGTCTCGAACGGTTCGAGGCGACGGGCGATGGCCTCCTGCAGGCGTGCCCCGCCCGCATCGATCGCCGGCCGATCCAGCGCCGGGTAGCAATAGAGGCTGTCCTGACCCTCGCGCGCCAGCACGGCGCGAAACTGCGCCGGCACCGAAACCCGACCCTTCTGGTCGAGCCGATTCACGAATGTGGCGACGAAACCGTCCATCGACCCCCTCGCCGGCAGCAGCCCCGCAGCCCCATTCCGAGGTGCGAAGCCCGATTGAGCCTGGGGCTCCGCGTGAAAGGGCCTTTCCGCGGGGGACCACCGGGCTCAGGGCCGGGATGTGATGGAGTATCATGGGAAATTATGGGTGGTCAATGGAACCTAGTGGCACTCGTGCGACGCACAACGCGGCCGCGAGCTTGGTCCAACAGGGTAAACGGAAGTTAAGCGAGCGCCGCTAAGTGCCGACCCGCCTACGAAATTTCTCCCGGAAGACGAGCTTCCCATGCGCCGCCGGCGCGGCTAGGGATGCGGCATGAGCATTTTCGAGCGCATCGCGGCGATCCTCTCGGGAAGCGCCGGCCGCGTCGGCGCAGCGGTTTCCGGCCTGCGCGACCTGCTCTCCACCCTCGCGGACAGCGAGGTGCGGCGCGAGACCGCTTTCGCCATCGCGATGATCGCGCTCTCCGCCAAGATGGCGAAGGCGGACGGCGTGGTGTCGCGCTCCGAGGTCGACGCCTTCTGCCGAATCTTTGCCATTCCGCCCGGCGAGGAGCGGAATGTCGGGCGCGTCTACAACCTCGCGAAGCAGGATGTCGCCGGCTTCGGTTCCTATGCGCGCGAAATTGCCCGGCTCCTCGTTGCCGATCCAAAAATGCTGGAAGCCGTTCTCGACGGGCTCTTCGACATCGCGCGCGCCGACGGCGCGGTGCATGAGCGCGAACTTGCCTATCTGAGCGAGGTCGCGGAGATCTTCGGGTTCGACGCGACGGCCTTCGCACGCATCCGCGCCCGGCACGTCATCGACGCGGCGGGCGACCCCTATCTGGTGCTCGAAGCCGACCGGAGCTGGGACTATGAGCGGCTGCGGCGGCAATACCGACGGCTGGTGCGGGAGAACCATCCGGACAAGCTGATTGCCAGCGGCGTTCCGGAGGAGTTCATCCGCATCGCCAACGACCGCCTGGCCGCCATCAACGCGGCCTGGGACAGGATCGAACGGCGCAAGGTCGAGGCATGACCGCGCTCCGCGTCGAGAGCCGGCCCTCCCCCAATCATGGAGAGCGGCCCGCCCGGCCGGTCGATATCCTGCTCCTGCACTATACGGGAATGCCTGACGACGAGCAGGCGCTTGCCTGGCTCTGCAATCCGGCAAGCAACGTCTCGGCGCACTATTTCGTGCATGCCGACGGGCGCGTGCTGCAGCTCGTGCCGGAAGATCGGCGTGCCTGGCACGCGGGCGTCTCGACGTGGAGCGGCGAAGACGACGTGAATTCCCGTTCGATCGGAATCGAGATCGCCAACGCCGGACATCCGGGCGGCCTCCCCGACTATCCGTCCGTCCAGATCGACGCGGTCATCTCGCTTTGCCGGGAGATCGTGGGGCGGCATCCCATCCCGCCCCATCGCGTGCTCGCGCACTCCGACGTCGCGCCGGGGCGGAAGCTCGACCCCGGCGAGCGCTTTTCCTGGGCGCGGCTGGCGGCGGGAGGGATCGGGCATTTCGTGGAGCCAGCGCCGATTTCCGCGGGGCCGGCGCTGCGACAGGGCGATGCCGGCAAGCGGGTCGAGGGGCTGCAGGCCTTGCTGGCGCTCTATGGCTACGGCCTCGAGGTGAGCGGCACCTTCGACCAGCGGACCGAGGATGTGGTCGCCGCTTTCCAGCGCCATTTCCGCTCGAAGCAGGTCGATGGCGTTGCCGACCGCTCGACGCTGGAAACGTTGCAGGCGCTCCTCGCGGCGCTCCCCTAACACTTGCGCTGTCCGAGCGAGGTCGCAGCGCGTTATCGGAGCGTTGACGCGCGCGGCGTATCCTTCTTCCCACCATGCCGAAGGCGCTGCCGAACTTTGCCCGACTCGATCCGCGGGAGATCATCGCGACGGCGGAACGGCTGGCGTCGCGGATAGGCGACCGTTTCCCCGGGTCCGGGTTGTCGAAGGTCGCGGCCACGCTGGTCGAGCTGGCGGGAAACACGGAATCGGAAGCGCTGCTTCTCGACAAGCCCAACATGCCGATCCGGGTGGCCGTAGGCGCGGTGCTTGTCGCGGGCGCCGCGTGCCTCGTTGCGGTCGCCATGCGGATCGCGTCAGACGGAGTCGAGGGCGGTGGCGCAGTCTCGCTCGTGCAGGGCATCGATTCGACCATGAACATCGCGATCCTGGTCGGACTCGGCGTGGTCACACTGACGCAACTCGAGTCGCGCTGGAAACGCCGGCGGGCGCTCGCGTCACTCCACATGCTGCGCTCGCTCGCGCATGTCATCGACATGCATCAACTCACCAAGGACCCCGGGGCAACGCTCGCGTCGCCTGCCCCGCGGGCTCTTCCATCGCCGCACCAGCTCCCTCCGGCGCAGCTCACGCGTTACCTCGACTATTGCTCCGAAATGCTGTCGCTCCTCGGAAAACTCGCCGCGCTCTACGCCCAGAGCCATCCCGATTCCGCCATCGCGCAGACGGTGAACGAGATCGAGATGCTCGCCACCAATCTGGCGCGGAAGATCTGGCAGAAGATCGCCATCGTCACGCAGAGCGGGGCGACGGTTCACTGAGCGCCGCTCCGACGAACCGTCGGTTTGAAACGGCGGTTCCGATCGCTATCCTGTCCTGTGCCAGAGGGCAGGAACACCAAAGGGGCAGCGCAATTCGCAACCGACACATCGGAATACCCCTTGCCGCCCTGCTGATCCTGCTGGCGGTCGGACCGAGCCCCTCCGCCGCCGGCTCACCGGCAGGCAAATGGCGCGGGTCATATAGCTGCGCGCAGGGCCACACCGGGCTGCTGCTGACGTTCGAGCAGGCCGCGGAGACCAGATTCACGGGCGAGTTCGCCTTCTATCCGGTTGCGGACAATCCGCATGTGCCGACCGGCCGGTTCGCCGTGGAGGGCGACTTCAATCCGAAGTCCGGTGCGATCGAAATCAAGGGCGTCGCCTGGATCGACCGGCCGAAGAATTATGGGATGGTCAACCTGCACGGCACCCTCTCCGGGGACGGGAGCGCCATCGATGGCAAGGTCGAGTTCCCCGGCTGCACGAGCTTCCACGTCGCGGTCGAGGGCGCGCCGCACCGTTCGACCGCGCCGAAGGAAGGCGCGAAGCAGGGCAAGGCTTCGTGAAGAGAAATGCCAGCCGGCCTGTAAGCCGGGTTCTGTAAGGCCGCTGGCCGAAACCAGCGGCGCGACGGCCATTCATCTGGAGCGTCCGTCGCCGGACGCTTCGCGCGACCTACCCGGATAGCCCGCCTGAATGAGGCTGGATCTCCTGCCCGAGGGCAGAAGCGCCCGCGCTATCCCTTCTTGGTCTTGCTCCCGGTGGGGTTTGCCATGCCGTCCCCGTTGCCGGGTCCGCGGTGGGCTCTTACCCCACCTTTTCACCCTTGCCTGCCTCTCCCCTTGCGGGCTTCGGCAGGCGGTTCGTTCTCTGTGGCACTGTCCCTGGGGTCGCCCCCGCCGGGAATTACCCGGCACCGTTCATCCATGGAGCCCGGACTTTCCTCCCCGCTTGCGCGAGGCGGCCGTCCGGCCGGCTGGCGCGGAGAGAGGTGGCACCGGGTGTAGGTCAGGTCAAGCAGGGCCGTCGAAAGAGGTCTCAACCTCCGTAGCGCTCGGTGCGGATCGTGCCCGGAGCAAGGCCCGCCGCAATCGCCGCCTGCGTTGCCGCTTCCACGAAGCGGTTGGAGCCGCAGACGAAGGTGCGGCGCGGGAACTCCGGCAGCCGTGCGAGGAACTCCGACAGCATCGCAGCGTCGATCCTGCGAGAATAGTCGCCGCTCCGCTTTGAAGGCTCGCGCGTGAGCGCAAGCGCCAGGGCAAACCCGTCGCCCTTCGCGTCGGCGGCGAGAAGCTCGTCGCGGTAGATGATTTCGTCCGAGGTGCGCGCGGAATAGAGGAGCGACATTGGGATATCCGCGCCCTGCGCGGCGCGGTGTCGGAGCATCGCCATAAGCGGCACAACTCCGGAGCCGCCGCCGATAAGCAGGATCGGACCGCCATCCTCGACCGACCAGACGAAGTGCCCGCCTATCGGCCCGCGCAGCTCGATTGCATCGCCGACGGCAGCCACATCGTGGAAGAAGGGTGACACCTCGCCGTCGTCGAGGCGTTCGATGGCGAGGTCGAAGCCATCGCCCGCCTCCGGCGCCGAGGCGATCGAATAGGAGCGCTCGGCGCTATCGCCGTCGGGCGCCGTGAGCCGCACATCGACGTGCTGGCCGGCGCGAAAGGCAAACGGCTCTGAAGGCGTGAACCCGAAACTCTTGATGCGCCGGGTGAGCGGCCCGATCGCGGAGATCGTCGCCTGCTGCCAGCGAAGTTTCGGCTCAGTCACCCGTGAACCGCTGCTCCCTCCAGGGATCGCCATACATGTGATAACCGCGCAAGTCCCAGAAGCCGGCGGTATCGTCCCGCGTGAACTGGAGGCCGTTCACCCATTTGGCTGACTTCCAGAAATAGAGGTGCGGAACGAGGAGCCGGGCTGGCCCGCCATGCTCGGGGTGGAGCGGCTGGCCGTCATATTTCAGCGCAACCATCGCCTTGCCGCCCACCAGATCGGCGACCGGCACGTTGGTCGAATAACCATCGAAGGAATGCGCCAGGAGATAGCCGGTCGGCGGCGCAACACCGGCCGCGGCGAGGATGTCGTCGAAGAGCACCCCCTCCCAAGCCGTATCGAGTTTGGTCCACTTCGTGACGCAGTGGATGTCGCGCGTCGCCGCCGTCTGCGGCAGCACATTGAACTCCGCCCAGTCCCATTTGCCGATCACCTTCGGCCCGTCCTTCAGCGTGAAGGACCAATCGTCGGTCGAGACCCTTGGAGTCGGACCGGCGGAAAGAACGGGAAAGCCCTGCTCGAGATACTGGCCGGGCGGAATCCGCCCGGCCATCTCAGGTGCGTTGCGCCGCCCGGTGAAGCCGCGCGTGGTCATCCCTCGGCGCGCCGGCTCGATTCGAACAGGAACCAGACGCGCCTCTCCGCCTCATCGATCCAGTTCTCCAGGAGGCCCGCGGTCGCCACGTCCTCGTGCTCGTCGCAGAGGCTGTGGGTCTCGCGCATGTGCGCGACGAGCTGCTGGTTGTCCTCGCGCAGTTCGCCCAGCATATCGAGCGGAGTGACATAGTCGGCATCGTTGTCGGCAACCCGCTGCAGACGGGTGATATGTCCGGTGGAGCGGAGCGTCGTGCCGCCGATCTTGCGGACGCGCTCCGCGATGTCGTCGGTGGTGGCGAGAATCTGCCCCGCCTGCTCGTCGAACATGAGATGCAGGCCGTAGAAGTGCGGGCCGGACACGTGCCAGTGAAAATTCTTGGTCTTGACGTAGAGGGCCAGCATGTCGGCCAGCAGGGTAGTCAAGGCGCCGCTCAGGTCCCTGGCAGCGTTCGAGGTGAGATCCGTAGGCGTCTTCAGCGGAGCCATGCGCCGCGCCTTTGCATCCTTTGCCGATTTCAACGCCATTGCTTCAGTCTCCTTGCGAGGATGGGGGCGAGCGAGAAATCCGCCGAGCCGGTTTATATCCCGGTCTCTAACGCCGGCTCAACAATTCACGTTCCATGCCGCCGACAAAACCGCATGATCCGTCGCCGATGCTTCGCAGTCCTTGCGCCGCTGCCCTCTGGCGGGGATGCGGGCGAGCTTCTATAGCGGGCCCCTCCGACCGAGCATTCCCCCGCATGCGCGCGAACCATCCTCTCCTTGGCCTCGTATTGGGCGCCAGCGCGATTCTGCTCTTCGGGGCGTCGCTGCCGATGACGCGGCTTGCGGTCGCGTCGCTCGACCCGTGGTTCGTCACGGCGGCGCGCGGCGCGCTGGCGGGACTGGTCGCGGTCTTCGTCCTCGTTCTGCTGAAGCGGCGCATTCCCTGGTCCGACCTTCCGCGCCTCGCGCTGATATCGGCTTGCCTCGTTATCGGCTTTCCGGGGCTGATGGCGCTTGCCATGCGGAGCGTGCCGTCGGCGCATGGCGGCGTGATCCTGGGCCTGCTGCCGATCGTGACCGCGATCGCGGCCGTGTTCGTCGCGGGCGAACGCCCTTCGCTCTTCTTCTGGGCGATGTCGCTGCTCGGCGCTGGCTTCGTGGTCGCCTTTTCGATGCGCGACGGCGCCATGCTGCCGGTCGCCGGCGACATCCTGCTTTTCGTGTCGGTCGCCATC
>JBBQVL010000138.1:0-6728 GCA_038211615.1 Hyphomicrobiales bacterium | reverse complement strand
CCACGTCCCGAGCGGATTGAAGCCGGACGCGAAGAGCTCCCAGTCGGCGGCCGTCGACGTCGGCGATGTCTGCCCCGGAAGCTTGCCCTGGTTGGTGTTGTGCTTCGAGCGCCAGGTCGAGCCGCGCAGGATGACGATGTCATCCAGCGCATAGGTGACCGACGCCGACCAGGCGCCGCGCGGCTTGAGGGCCTGCGCCTCGCCAAGGCCCGCGACGACGAACAGGCACACAGAGAGCAGCAGCGCGGCGGCGAAGCCGCGGAATTTCCCAGCCGACATTGATTTCCCCCCAGGCACAGTTCCGGCGACGGATTGGCGGGGGTGGCTCCTCCCCGCGCGCCGGATGCTAGCGGGGCTCAACGGTGCCGGAAAGCCCGATTGCGGCGGCGGCGCGCGCGGCCCCGCCCCGCGAAGAGGAAGCCGGTTAACCGCCCCCTGCGCGCGCCTCAGCGGCTGGCGCTGGCGGCGGTGATGGCGGCCGGCTGAAGCATCGCCTCGATGGCGGCGAGACGCGCCTTTACGTCTGCCAGATCTTCTGCCTGCGCCTCCAGCCTGTCGATCCGCTCCGCCTGCGCGGCCATCGTCGCCTGCTGTTGGCGAAGCCTCTCCGCCTGCGCCGCGATGGTGCGCTGCTGTTCCTGGAAGCCTTCGAGCAGGAAGGCGGGGAGCTCGTGGTATTTCACCGTCTCCGGCTGACCCTCTCCGTTGAAGACCGCGAGATAGGGGAACGCCTCGGCCACCTCCTCGGCGATCAGCCCGTACTGGATCGGCTTTGAGCCGTCGGCGAAGGGCTTCCTGTAGCGGAAGGAGACGGGCCGCAGGCGCGAAAGCATGTCGCTCATCGCCCCCATCGGATGGATGTCCTCCTTGTAGCGGCGCGAGGAGACGGTGACGCCGAGCTGGCCGTTCGCGTTGACGATAACCGCGCTGCCGGCGACGCTGACCCCGCTGATGCCGCCGATAAAGGTCGAGGTCTGAAGCTCCGAGCCGATCTTGATCGTGGCGGTATCGAGATTATTTCCTTCATTGCCGATGAAGATGCTGTTCTGGGGATTGACGGCGAACCCTCCCGAGAAATAGCCGATCGCGATGTTGGAGCCGCCCGCCGTATTGCTCTGAAGCGCCTGATATCCAAGCGCCGTGTTGTTGGCGCCAGCCTCATTGTAGTAGAGCGCGGCCTGTCCAAGCGCTGTGTTGCCCCCGCCTGTCGAGTTGGCTTTCATTGCCTGGTATCCGATCGCCGTATTCGAAGAACCCGCGGTGTTGGCGCTGAGGGCCGAAGCTCCCAGCGCGACATTGTTGACGCCCCCAATGTTGTCGCCGAGCGCCAGACTGCCAACTGCAGTGTTGGCGCTCGCCGTATTGTCTTGGAGTGCCAGATATCCGAGCGCGGTGTTGTTGCTGCCGATCTCGTTGTAATAGAGTGCGCGGTCGCCCAGCACCGTGTTGCGATTTCCGCTGGAATTTGTCCCCATTGCCAGATATCCGACCGCCGTATTCGACAAACCTGAAGTGTTGATGCCGAGGGCCGAATTTCCGGTGGCAACGTTGTTGACGCCCACGGTGTTGTTGGCGAGGGCCAGATTGCCAACGGCGGTGTTACCGCTGACCGTGTTCTTCTGCAGCGCCAGATATCCGATGGCGGTATTGTTACTGCCGACGTCATTGAGCTGCAACGCGCTATATCCGAGCACCGTGTTCTGGCCGCCGGTGGACGCGGTCGACGAGGCCAGGTAGCCGATCGCGGTGTTGTAGGAGCCGCTGGTGTTGGAGCCGAGCGCCGAGAGCCCGATGGCGATGTTGCGGCTGCCGTTGTCGTTGCTGCCGAGCGCGACCTCGCCGATCGCGATGTTCTTGCTGCCCGTCGTGTTGAGGCTCAGGGCCGAGTTGCCGAGCGCCAGGTTGTTCACGCCGATGTCGTGCAGGAAAAGCGCGCCGTTCTCCGCGAGCGCAATCTTGCCGCCGCCGGGGGAGAACATCCCGGTGTCGGGGCTGGAGGTGAACTTGAAGGCCGGCGCGGTTGTGGACCCGTCGCCGACGGCCGTAGATCCCGGCGCGCCCTGCGGCCCCGGCGCGCCCGTCGCCCCGCGCAGCACAAAGACCGCCCAGTCGGCGGTGTTCGCCGGCAAGCCCGGCGTCTTGTTCAGATTGGTGCGCAGCGCGCGGTAGACGGCGCCATTCGCCGCGAGGACCACATCGTTCCTCTGGTAGGTCGCCGTGCTCTTCCACGTGCCCACCGGATTGAAGCCTGAGGCGAAGAGCTCCCAGTCGGCAGCCGTCGACGTGGGCGATGTCTGCCCCGGAAGCTTGCCCTGGTTGGAGTTGTGCTTCGAGCGCCAGGTCGAGCCGCGCAGGATGACGATGTCGTCCAGCGCGTAGCTGACGGACGCCGACCAGGCGCCGCGCGGCTTGAGGGCCTGCGCCTCGCCAAGGCCCGCGACGGCAAACACGCACACAGACAACAGCAGCGCGGCGGCTAAGCCGCGGAATTTCCCAACCGACATGGAGTCCCCCCAAAGCAGTTCCGGCGACGGAACGGCGGGGGGTGGCTCCTCCCCGCGCGCCGGATGCTAGCGGGGCTCAACGGTCCCGGGAAGCCCGATTCCGGCGGCGGCGCAAGCGCGGCCCCGCCCCGGGGAAGCGGAGAGCCGATCTACCGCCCCGGCACGCCTCAGCGGCTGGCGGCATAGGGCTTCTGTAGCGGAAGGAGACGGGGCGCAACGCGAAAGCATGTCGCAACCTTCGGGGGCGCCAGAACAATTCGTGCGGGCAATTGTCGTGCGTCAGGCGAGCGCCGCGATGAGCATTTTGGCGAACTTCGCCCCGTCGGCCCGCTTGATCACGCGCGCGTTGGGCGTGCCGCGCGGCCGGTCCGGATCGGCGAGGCCGTGCCCGGGCAGCAGGCGCGACGATACGCTCGAATAGCCGCGCGTCAGCTCTCCCTTCGTCTCCACGTCCACCACGCATTCCTCCGCCTCGAGGATGAGGCTCTCGTCGAGCATGCAGGCGCAGGTGAGGGAATCCGGATGCGGCGAAAGCACGGCGCGGTGGCGATCGTCGGTGAAGGCGAGCGTCGCTTCGTTCACCTTGAGGAAAAAGGCCGAAAGCTTCGTCCCCATCCGCCCGATGGCGGCGAGATCGTCGGCGGCGAGGATTCCCGACTGCATCGTCAGCGTCCAGGTCGAGAGCGTCACCTTGAAGCCCGCATTCAGCACGATCTTTGCCGCTTCGGGATCTACGTAGAAGTTGAACTCGGCCGCCGGCGTGACGTTGCCGATGGAATTGTCGGTGCCGCCCATGATCCAGAGATGCCTGACCGCCGCGGCGATGCGCGGCTCCCTTTGCAAGGCGGTCGCGATATTCGTCAGCGGCGCCTGCGCGAGGATGGTGATCTCTCCCGGATTCGCCATCACGAGATCGACGATCGCATCGACGGCGTGCTTCTTCTCCGGCCGCTGCCGCGCTTTCGGAAAATCCGCGCCGCTCATCCCGCCCGCGCCGAACAGATCGGCCGCATCGGTCGGCTGCCTGAGCATCGGCCGGTCGCAGCCGGGATAGACCGGGACCGTCCCTCCCCTGCCCGCGACCTCCAGCGCGAGGAGCGCATTCTCGATCTGCTGCGCGAAGCCCGCATTGCCGTTGCAGATCGTCAGCGCCTCTAGGATGACGGAGGGGTGTCTGAGCGCCAGGAGGATGGAAAAGACATCGTCGCCGTCGGTGTCGGTGTCGATGATGAGGCGCATGGGCTGACCAGAGGGGCAGCACGTTGCGTAGGGGGGCGCGCTGTCGCATACAAGCGCCCCCGCGCGCCGGACTTGCGCCCCTGCCGCCCACGATTGTCCTCTTCGCTCGGAGCACGCGAATGTCTGCCGGTCGACTGCCTTGAGCGACAAATATGTCTAGGAAGGGCGCGCTCGTCAGCGCGGTGCGGCAGCATCTCGCCGGCTGGGCGCCGGGCGTGATTCTCGACGTCGGCGCGAATGTCGGCGGAACCGCGCTGGCGCTAGCCGCCGATTTCCCCGACGCGACCGTCTATGCCTTCGAGCCGGTAGAGGCGACGTTCCGGAAGCTTGTGGAAAACGTCGCGGCGGAAGGTCGGATCAGGCCTTTCGCGCTGGCGCTCGGGCGGAACCCGAAGCGGGTCCGCATGCGCATCAAGGCGCTGTCGGTCTCAAACCGGGTCGCCGGCTGGCGCGACCGCTTCAAACCCGCTGAAATCGTGAAGATGACGTCCGGCGACGCCTTCTGCGCAGAGCATGCGATCGAGCGGATCGGCTTCCTGAAGGTCGACGCCGAGGGGCATGACCTCGAGGTCCTGCGCGGCTTTCGCGGGATGCTGAAGGCGATGCGCGTCGACATCGTCGAGGCCGAGGTCGGCATGAACCCGGAGAACCGCCGGCACGTACCGTTCGAGGCTGTGAAGGCGTATCTGGAGCGGCTCGGCTACCGCCTGTTCCTGGTCTACGAACAGGCGCGCGAGGTGCCGTTCACCGGCCGCCCGATCCTGCGGCGGAGCAACGTCGCGTTCATTTCCGCAAAGCTCGCCGACGCCGCCGCCCTCGCCGGCGGTGCGGCGGGGACGCGACGGGCGACCTGACGGACGGGCCTTAGCTGCAGCAAAATTCCGGCGGCGGCGGGATGGTCCCGGGGATGAGCACAGTCCCGGTGATGCAGGTGAAGTAGGGCGTGCGGGCCGGCACCGTCGGCGTGCCCTTCTTGTCGAAGAGGACCACATCTTCCTTCGGCGCGCAGGCGTCGATGATGGCACGCCCTCCGGTTGCCGACTCGGGAAGATCGGCCGCGCTCGCGGGTCCGATGACACCGGCCATGGCGGCGATGGCCAGGCCCGAGAGGAAGATCGCGGCTGCGAGCTGTCGCATTGTTGCACCGTTCCTGTTGCGCATCCGCCGGACTCCGAGATCGATGAGGCAGGCGAGGCAGAGCGTGTGGAGCGTCGAACGCGTCGGTTCGAAGCGGATGGGAGGAGAATCCGCCGGCTTGGTTACAATCCCATTAACGATGATCGCCGGGGCCGCTGTGATGCTGCGAAAATCAGCGCCCGGCCTAGACGTGATGGACCTTCTCGGCGTGCTTCAGCAGCCGGTGGAAAACATGCCTCAGCACGCGCTCGGCGATCGGCCAGACTCGCTCCATGTCCTTGCTCCGTGATCCGGGGTTCCGCGAGGCGTGTATCGGCGGATCATGGTTAACGGAGTGTAAATAGCGTCGGGCCGGAAGACGCCCTCAAGCGTCAGGGCAGCGCCGCGCCGAGCGCCTTCTCGATGGCGCGCCGTTCTTCTTCGAGGCTTATCGTCGCCTGCGGCTTGCCGGCACGGCGGTACCAGTAGCCGGCATTGCCGAGATCGCCCTCGACCCGGTGCAGATGCGCGTGCACCCAGGCGGCCTCGGGCGAGGGATCGTCCTCCACCAGGTCATGCGCCGCCTGCCAATTGCCGGCGGCAACAAGGCTCAGCGCCTTGAGTGTGGAGCTGGTTTCACCCTCGGCCATGCTGTCCCTCCGGAACCGGGGGCGACGAGACGCCCGCGCCCGTTGCTGGGCTGCTTACCACCACCTCTGCGGCGAAAAGTGGCCGGCGGAATCCTCGATCACCTGCGCGGCGCGGAACAGCGTCGCCTCGTCGAACGGCCGGCCGATCAGTTGCAGCGCCATCGGCAGGCCGGAAGCATCCTGCCCGGCGGGGACGGCGATCGCCGGCAGGCCGGCCATGTTCACCGTCACGGTGAAGATGTCGTTCAGGTACATCTCCACCGGGTCGCCCTGGCCCTTCTCGCCGATGCCGAAGGCGGAGGACGGCGTCGCGGGCGTGAGGATCGCGTCGATGCCGGCGGCGAACACTTGCTCGAAGTCGCGCTTGATCAGCGTCCGGACCTTCTGCGCCCTGAGATAATAGGCGTCGTAGTAGCCGGCCGAGAGCACGTAGGTGCCGATCAGCACGCGCCGCTTCACCTCGCGCCCGAACCCGGCCGCGCGGGTCTTCTCGTACATCGCGATGATATCGTCGCCCGGAACGCGGAGGCCGTAGCGCACGCCGTCATAGCGCGCGAGGTTGGAGGACGCCTCCGCCGGCGCCACGATGTAGTAGGCGGGCAGCGCATACTTCGTGTGCGGCAGCGAGATGTCGACGATCTCGGCGCCGGCCGCGCGATACCATTCGATCCCCTGCCGCCAGAGCGCCTCGATCTCCTCCGGCATGCCGTCCATGCGGTATTCCTTCGGAACGCCGATCCGCATGCCCCTGACGCTTTCTCCGACCGCCGCCTCGTAGTCCGGCACTTCGATGTCGGCGGAGGTCGTATCCTTCGGATCGACGGAGGCCATCGACTTCAGGAGGATCGCGGCGTCGCGCACGTCGCGCGCGATCGGTCCGGCCTGGTCGAGCGAGGAGGCGAAGGCGACGATCCCCCACCGCGAGCAGCGGCCGTAGGTCGGCTTGATCCCGACGGTGCCGGTGAAGGCGGCCGGCTGGCGGATCGAGCCGCCGGTGTCGGTCGCCGTCGCGCCGGCGCAGAGATGCGCGGCGGTCGCCGAGGCGGAGCCGCCGGATGAGCCGCCCGGTACGAGATCGGCGTTGCCGCCGCGCGTCCGCCAGGGGTTCACGACCGGGCCGTAGTACGAGGTCTCGTTGGAGGAGCCCATGGCGATCTCGTCCTTGTTGAGCTTGCCCAGCATCACCGCGCCGTCGTCCCAGAGATTCTGGGTGACGGTC
>JBBQVL010000137.1:0-6782 GCA_038211615.1 Hyphomicrobiales bacterium | reverse complement strand
TCCATGAGGCAACCATCCGTCTTTACACACACGCAATCTATCCCTAGTGGGTGTATGTGTAAACCGGATAGGCACGGATTCAACATCTCATCGGACAGACACTAAGTATCCGAAACTAAGCTCCCGTCACTCCCACTCGATCGTTCCTGGCGGCTTGCTTGTCACGTCGTAGACGACCCGGTTGATGCCCTTCACCTCGTTGATGATGCGCGTCGCGGCCCGTCCAAGAAAATCCATGTCGAAGTGGAAGAAGTCCGCGGTCATGCCGTCGACCGAGGTGACGGCGCGCAGCGCCAGCACGAAATCGTAGGTGCGATAGTCGCCCATCACGACGACGCTCTGCACCGGCAGCAGCACCGCGAAGGCCTGCCAGATCGCGTCGTAGAGCCCGGCCTTGCGGATCTCGTCGAGGTAGATCGCGTCGGCCTTCCTGAGGATGTCGAGCTTGTCGCGGCTGATCGGACCGGGCACGCGGATGGCAAGGCCAGGCCCCGGGAACGGGTGCCTTCCGACGAACGCCTCCGGCAGCCCGAGCTCGCGCCCGAGCGCCCGCACCTCGTCCTTGAAGAGCATGCGGAGCGGCTCGACCAGCCGCATGTTCATGCGCTCCGGCAGCCCGCCGACATTGTGGTGCGACTTGATGGTGACGGAGGGTCCGCCGGTGAAAGAGACCGACTCGATGACATCGGGGTAGAGCGTGCCCTGCGCGAGGAAATCGGCGCCGCCGATCTTCTTCGCCTCCGCCTCGAAGGTTTCCACGAACAGCCGCCCGATCGTCTTCCGCTTCGCCTCAGGGTCGCTCACCCCTTCCAGGGCCGAAAGGAAAGTCTCCGAGGCATCCACATGGACGAGCGGGATGTTGTAATGCCCGCGGAAGAGCGCCACCACTTCGTCCGCCTCGTTCTGCCGCATCAGCCCATGGTCGACGAAGATGCAGGTGAGCTGGTCGCCGATCGCCTCGTGGATCAGCACCGCCGCGACGGCGGAATCGACCCCGCCGGAAAGCCCGCAGATCACTTTGCCACGCCCGACCTGCTCACGGATGCGGGCGAGCGACTCCTGCCGGAACTCGGCCATCGTCCAGTCGCCGGGGAGCCCGGCGATGTTTCGGACGAAGTTCGCAATGAGCCGCGCGCCATCCGGCGTGTGGATTACTTCCGGGTGGAACATCAGCCCGTAGAAGCGGCGCTTTTCGTCCTCGATCAGCGCAAAGGGCGCGTTCTCCGATGTGCCCTTCACGGAGAAGCCCGGCGGCAGCGCGGTGATCCGGTCGCCGTGGCTCATCCAGACCGTATGCCTATCCCCCGCACTCCAGACGCCATCGAAGAGCGCTGATTTTCCGCGCACATCGACAAGCGCACGGCCGAATTCGCGGTGATGCCCGCTCTCCACCGTGCCGCCAAGCTGCTCGGCCATCGCCATCTGGCCATAACAGATGCCGAGGACAGGTATGCCGGCGGTGAATATCTCCTGCGGCGCGCGCGGGCTGGCGTTTTCCGGCACTGAGCCCGGCCCGCCGGAGAGGATGACGCCCTTCGGCTTCAGGCGCGCAAACGTCGCCGACGCCTTGTCGAACGGGACGATCTCGCAATAGGCGCCAGCCTCGCGAACCCGACGCGCGATGAGCTGCGTCACCTGGCTGCCGAAATCGATGATCAGGATGGAGGGGTGGGAATCTGCAGCATGATCGCTCATGCGCTGCTGTTAGGGAAACCGCCGCCGCGCCGCAATGCCCCCCCTGCTACCCGTATCCGGATTTTCTACCATAGCGAGCAGCAGACTGCTTAGGGAACTGCTTGCAAAGTGACTCGGGCTTCGGCCACCCTGTTCAGGCGAGGGTAGACAGATGGACCTGCCGCGGCCGAGGCCGCTTAGAAGCAATTCCGCCGGCGCCTGGGCGTTTGCCCTGGGCGCGTTTCTCATTTCGCTCGCAGTCCGGGCGGCGCTAACGCAGGTTGCAGAGACTGGATCGCCCTACCTGGCGTTCATCCCGGCCATCATTCTCGCCACATATTTCTCCGGCCTGCAGCCGGCAATTGCCTGCGGGGTGCTGTCGCTTCTTGCCGCGCGCTACTTCTTCGGCGTTCCCGCCTACTCGTTCTCGATTACCGAGAACAATGTGCTCGGGCTCGGCCTTTTCGTCGCCGTCGTGGCGATCGACATCGCCATCGTCCACATCATGCGGGTCGCTCTCGAAAGGCTCGACGAGGAGCGGCTGCGGAGCGCGGCGCTCGCCGAGCAGCGCGAGGTGCTGTTCCGCGAGCTGCAGCACCGCGTTGCGAACAACCTCGCCGTCGTCTCGGCACTGCTCAACCTGCAGCGCGCGACGATCTCGGATGCGAAGGCGAAGCAGGCGCTGAGCGATGCGGCAACGCGGCTCGCCCTCATCGCCAAGATCCAGCGCAGGCTGCACGACCCCGCCGGCGGCGAACTGCATTTCGGCAGCTTCGTAGAGGAGCTCGCCCACGATGTGCTCGCGGCCTCGGGGGCCAGCAACATCGTCTGCCTCGTATCGGCTGCGGACGCCGTGATCCCCGAGGACAAGCTCATCCCGCTGGCATTGATCGTCACGGAGCTCATCTCGAACGCGCTCGAGCACGGCTTTGTAGGCCTCCAGGGTGGCTCGATCCGCGTCGATTTCAGGGCGGAGGGCAACGAGCGGGTGCTGACCGTCGCCGATGACGGCAAGGGCCTGCCGGCCGGCTTCTCCGTCGAGGCGGCCCCCAGCACCGGCCTCCGCATCGTTCGCTCGCTGGCCAATCAGATCAATGGCCACCTCACCATGGAGAACGACAACGGAGCGACCTGCCGCGTGGTCTTCCAGACCTAGCCGCGGGCCGTCAGGCGCCCACGCCGGGCGCCTTCTCGATGATGCAGCCGGTGATCTTCCACGAACCGTCCGGCTGCTGCTCGAGCAGGTAGAGAGCGTTCCAGTAGACACCGCCCCCGTCGACGATCGACACCATCTGCTCCAGGTGCCCGGGTTTTTCCTCCAGGCCCTGGAATTGATGCGAGCGCGGCCGGTAGACCTGTGGATAGGCCTTCGCGACCATCTGCATGAATATGTCCTGCGACGGGAACATCGCCCGGATGCTCGGCGCCGCGAAGGAATAGGCGGCGGTCGCGTCGTCGTGCAGGAACGCCTGCAGCTGCTGCTCGATCGCGCCTTGCACCGCGGCGCGGTCGGAATCGCTGAAGGCGGCGGCGGGGGCGGAGAAACCGGCAAGGGCGAGAAAAACCAGAAGGGCGCGCACCGGAAACCTCCTCGGGCTGGGAACGGTCAGGATATGCGCTGATACGCCGCCGGCAAGCGCCAGGTTTCACGCGACGCCGAGCTTTTCCTTCAAAAGGGCGTTGACCGCCTGCGGATTGGCCTTGCCGCCGCTCGCCTTCATCACCTGCCCGACGAACCAGCCGAGCATCGCCGGCTTCTCCTTCGCCTGTGCCGCCTTGTCCGGATTGGCTGCGATGATGTCGTCGACGATCTTCCCGATCGCACCGGTATCGGTGACCTGGCGAAGCCCGCGCGCCTCGACGATCTGGAGCACGTCGATCGAGTCTCGCTTCGCCGGATCGAGCCCATCCTCCCAAGCTATATCGCTCAGATCCTTCGCGATCTTTCCTGAAATGACGCCGGTCGCCACAAGCCGGAGGATGGCGCTTCCGGTTGCAACGCTGATCGGGCTGAGGGTAATCGGAATATTTGCCTTGTTATGACGACTTCCTATTTCGTTGATCACGAAATTCGCCGCCATCTTCGGCTCGACGCCGGCGCGCACATAACCCTCGAAATAATCGGCGACCTCCTTCTCCGCTACAAGCACGTCGGCGTCATAACCGGAGAGCCCGTATTCGGCGAGGAAACGCGCACGCTTCGCGTCCGGCAGTTCCGGTAGATCCTTCGCGAGCGCCGCCACGTAGGCCGCGTCAAACTCCAGCGGCAGGAGATCGGGGTCGGGAAAGTAGCGGTAGTCGTGCGCCTCCTCCTTCGAGCGCATCGAGCGTGTCTCGCCGCGCGCCGCATCGAAGAGCCGCGTCTCCTGGTCGATTCGGCCGCCATCCTCGAGAATGGCGATCTGCCGCCGGGCCTCGTGCTCGATCGCCTGGCCCGCGAAGCGGATGGAGTTGACGTTCTTGATCTCGCAGCGGGTGCCGAGTTTTTCGCCCGGGCGCCGCACCGAGATGTTGACGTCGGCGCGCAGATTGCCCTTCTCCATGTCGGCGTCGGACGTGCCGAGGGTGCGCAGGATGGCGCGCAGCTTGGTCAGGAAGGCGCGCGCCTCCTCCGACGAGCGGATGTCCGGCCTGGAGACGATCTCCATCAGCGCCACGCCCGACCGGTTGAGGTCCACGAAGCTCATGCTCGGGTGCTGGTCGTGCAGCGACTTGCCGGCATCCTGCTCGAGGTGCACCCGCTCGATGCCGATCCGCACTTCCTCCGTCCCGCCGGACTTGTCCGTGATCTCGATGACGACCGTCCCCTCGCCGACGATCGGCTGGTCGTATTGCGAGATCTGGTAACCCTGTGGCAGATCAGGATAAAAGTAGTTCTTCCGCGCGAAGACGGACCGGTGGTTTATCCGGGCGTTGAGGCCGAGGCCCGTGCGGATGGCCTGGCGGACGCATTCCTCGTTGATGACCGGCAGCATGCCGGGCATCGCCGCGTCGACGAGGCTCACATGGCTGTTCGGCGCGCCGCCGAAATCCGCGGGGGCGCCCGAGAAAAGCTTCGCCTGCGAGGCGACCTGGGCATGCACCTCCATGCCGACGACGACCTCCCAGTCGCCGGTCGCGCCGGGGATCAGGTTTTTGGGGTTGGCGTTGCGGGTCTCTTGCATCGCTCCTCTCTAAGGCCGGGGATCGGGCAAGCGCAATATCGCCGCAGAGGACGATCCGGCTTGCGGCGATGTTTCAGATGAGACGCGTCGCATAGCACGCGGACCGGGTTCGGCTTTCGGCGCGGGCGCTTCATATTGAACAGGGTCGGAACCGCGCATGTTCGATAGCGAGCGCGGCGTCGAGCCGATGAGAACCGGCGATGCTCGCGTGCTTCCTTTTCGAATTGGGTTCTCGGGTCGAGCCCTGAGGGCTCGCCCGAGAATGACGAGGTTGGGTGAAAGGTCCCTCAGTGCGCGTCGCTGACCGCAGTGATCGTCGGCTGCTGAAGCATTGCCTCGATGGCGGCGAGCCGCGCCTCCAGTGAGGCTATCCTATCCGCCTGCGCCGCGATGATCTTCTGCTGCTCCTGAAAACCTTCGAGCAGGAAGGCGGGGAGCTCGTGGTATTTCACCGTCTCCGGCTGTCCCTCTCCGTTGAACACCGCGAGATAGGGGAAGGCCTCCGCCACCTCCTCGGCGATCAGCCCGTACTGGAGCGGCTTCGAACCGTCGGCATAGGGCTTCCTGTAGCGGAAGGAGACGGGCCGCAGCCGCGCGAGCATGTCGCTCATTGCGCCCATGGGATGGATGTCCTCCTTGTAACGGCGCGAGGAAGACATCGTGCCGAGCTGAAGGTTGGAGTCGATGAGCACCGGGACGGCATCGGCCACACCGGTCGTAACGCCCCGGATGCCGCCGATGAAGGCCGATGTCTGACTTCCCGAGCCGATCTTGATCGTCAGGGTGTCGTCGGGGCTGCCTATGTTTCGGATGAAGATGCTTTGGGAAGGATTGGTCGCGCCTCGGCCGGCGTCCAAGCCAATGGCGACGTTACCGTTGCCGGTGGTATTGGTGAGAAGCGCGGAGCCTCCTATGGCAGCATTGCCGGTCCCAGTATTGTTGCTCTTCAGGGCGTCTACCCCCACGGCGGTGTTGGTGCCACCATGGTTGGCCGCGAGGGCGTTGTAGCCGACCGCGGTGTTGTCGGGGGCATCTGTCATACCCCCAAGGGCAAGGTAACCGACGGCTGTGTTGTGGTCGCCGCCGACATTTGACCCGAGCGCCTGCCATCCAACGGCGGTGTTGCTGAAGCCCAGGGTGTTGGGTCGGAGCGCCCCATAGCCCACAGCAGTGTTATTGCCGCCGCTGGTGTTCGACTTGAGCGCTTCCTTGCCCACCGCTGTGTTCTGCGTCCCGTCGGTATTGCTCAGGAGCGCATCACGCCCGAACGCCGAATTGTCGCTCGCGTTGTTGACCAGAAGCGCCTGATATCCCACGGCCGTGTTGTCGTTCCCAACATCGTTGGAATTCAGCGCAAGGTCGCCCACAGCGGTGTTGCGGTTGCCGGTCGTATTGACCTGCATCGCCAGGCCTCCGACTGCAGTGTTGGCATTGCCGGTACTGTTGGAGAATAGCGCATTGAACCCCAGCGCGGTGTTTGAGGAGCCGGTGCTGCTCCCCAGCGCACCCAGCCCGAGCCCGAGATTGAAGGAGCCGATGTCGTGCAGGAGCAGCGAGCCGTTCTCGGCGAGCGCGAGCTTGCCGCCGCCGGGCGAGAACATGCCGGTGTCGGGGCTCGAGGTGAACTTGAAGGCCGGCGCGGAGGTCGAGCCATCCGCAACTGCGGTCGAGCCCGGCACGCCCTGCGGCCCCGGCGCGCCTGTTGCGCCGCGCAGCGCAAAGACCGCCCAGTCAGCGGTGTTCGCCGGCAGGCCCGGGGTCTTGTTGGCGTTGGTGCGCAGCGCGCGGTAGACGGCGCCATTGGCCGCGAGGACCACATCGTTCTTCTGGTAGGTCGCCGTGCTCTTCCACGTCCCGAGCGGATTGAAGCCGGACGCGAAGAGCTCCCAGTCGGCGGCCGTCGACGTCGGCGATGTCTGCCCCGGAAGCTTGCCCTGGTTGGTG
>JBBQVL010000136.1:0-6881 GCA_038211615.1 Hyphomicrobiales bacterium | reverse complement strand
GCGTCCCCGCCGAGGAATGGGGAGCGGCGCTCTCCCTGCTTCGTGCGCCGCTCGGCGTGCACGCCATCATGGGAAACCACGACTGGTGGTGGGATCCGGAAAAGGTGAAGGCCACGCTCGCCGCGGCCGGCATCCCGCTCTACCAGAACCGCGCGGTGAAGATCGAAGGCGCGGCGCCCTTCTGGCTCGCCGGCACGGACAGCATGGTCGCGCATCGGCTCGGTCGGGGAGAATTCCGCGGCGCCGACGACCTGCCGGCAACGCTGGCGCAGATCACCGACGGTGCGCCGGCAGTCCTGATGGCGCACGAGCCGGATCTTTTCGTCGACGTCCCCGACCGCTTCGCGGTCACGCTGAGCGGTCACACGCATGGCGGCCAGGTCTGCCTGCCGTTCTTTGGGCGCCCGGTCGTTCCCTCCGCCTACGGCCAGCGCTTTGCCTACGGGCATATCCGGGAGGAGGGGCGCGACCTGATCGTCTCGGCCGGCCTCGGCTGCTCGATCATGCCGGTGCGGCTCGGAGTGCCGCCGGAGATCACCGTCGTGACGTTGCGGCGCGAGGGCGCTCTGGCCGCGTAGCGGTCCCGCCCCTCAGTGCGGCGGCGTCGATCGGGCAGCCCTGGTATCCAGCCGGCCGAACAGCCGATGCGGCTCCGTCAGCGCAATGATCCCGAAGCTGAAGACCGAGAGGATCAGATAGCCGAGGCTGAGCGGCAGCACCGTTCCGTCGTAGGCTTGGCCGATGATCGCGCCGACCACGCCGCCGACCACGGTCTGCAGCGAGCTGACCACCGACGACGCGGTCCCGGCCACATGACCCAGCGGGTCCATGGCGAGCGCGTTGAAGTTCGTCCCCATGAAGGCGAACAGCCCGAACCCGACCAGGGTGCAGACGAAGAAGATCCAGAACGGCACGTGCCCATGGTCGATGGTCGCGATCGCACAGAGCAACGCCGATATCGCGGCGAACCCGACAAGCGCGCTGTGCGACAGAAGGCGCATGCCGAAGCGTTCGACCAGCCTGGAATTCGCAAACGAGGCCACGGCGATCAGAGCCGCCGCCGCGGCAAAGGCGAGGGGGAAATAGTTACCGAGCCCGTAGAGGTCCTGATAGATCTGCTGGGCGGAGTTGATGAAGGCGAAGAGGGAGCCGAACATCAGGCCCGTGCCGATCGCGTAGCCGGAAGCGACGCGATTGCTCACGACGATCCGGAAGGCTTCCAGCACCGGGCCGACACGGAGCTCGCGGCGATCTTCCGGGTGCAGCGTCTCCGGCAGCCGGAGGAAGCACCAGACCGTCATGCCGAGCGCGAAGGCGGTGATGAGGACAAGGATGCCCCGCCAGCTTGTGACGAACATGATCCCTTGCCCGATCGTCGGAGCGACGATCGGAATGACCATGAAGACCATCATCGCCAGCGACATGATGCTCGCCATCCGCCGCCCGCCGAACGTGTCGCGGACAACGGAGATTGCGATGACGCGCGTCGCCCCCGCGCCGACGCCCTGGATGGCGCGCATCGCGAGCAGCATGGTGAAGTTGCCGGCCAACGCAGCCCCGATGCTGCCGACGACATAGACCGCGAGCCCGAAGAGCAGCACCGGGCGTCGACCGAAACGATCCGAAAGCGTGCCGTAGACGAGCTGCGACAGGCCGAAGAAGGCGATGTAGGCGGTGAGGGGAAATTGCCGCGTGTTCTCGTCGGCAACGCCGAGGCTCTCGCCCATCTGCTGCAGGGCTGGGAGCAGAACGTCGATCGCCATGGCGTTGAGCGCCATGAGGAACGCGATCATCGCCACGAACTCGCCATGCGGCAGCCGCGCGGCGGGCGACGCGCCGGAAATCTCGCTCATCAGTTTCTCGTTCGCAGTGTGATGGGTCGCGCCCGTCGGAACGACAATGGCGCTTGCTGGCTTCGGTCGATCCGAAGCCGCGGATTATTCTTGGCTACGCCTATTCCTACGCTTCGTCCACCGGCAGGCCCGCCAGTTCCCAGTCCTTGAAGCCGCCCAGATTGAAGACCTCGCCGTAGCCGAACTCGACCAGCTTGTTGCCAGCGAACAGGGAGCGCTTGCCGGATGCGCAGTAGAGGATCACGGCCTTGTCGGGCTGCAGCGACGGCTCGTGGTCGGGAGAGCCGGGGTCGGCCCTCGCGAGAAATTCCGCGAGCGGGATATTGATGGATCCCGGCACCTTGCCGCTGACCATGATCTCCGCCGGCTCGCGCACGTCGATGACGACGGCTTCGCCGGCGTCGATCATCGCCTTGGCGTCATCGGCGTCTATCGGCTCGACGCTGCCAGCCATCGGAGGTGTCCCGGATCTCTTGGCCTAGGCCGCGACCGAGACCACGCCCTTCTCTTCGAACAGGCTTTTCAGCTCGCCGGCCTGAAACATTTCCCGCACGATATCGGCGCCGCCGACGAATTCACCCTTCACGTAGAGCTGCGGGATTGTCGGCCATTCGGAAAAGACCTTGATGCCTTGGCGCAGCTCGTCGGATTCCAGCACGTTCACGCCGGAATAGGTGACGCCCAGATAGTCGAGGATCTGAACGACCTGACCGGAGAACCCGCATTGCGGGAAGGTCGGTGTGCCCTTCATGAAAAGCACCACGTCGTTCGACTTTACCTGGCTGTCGATCCACTCATTGATGGCGGTCATTGCTCTCTCCTGGCGACCGGCCGCGGCCGGTCATCTCAATCCGGGGCGCTCGTCTGCAGCGCAAGCGCATGCAGCGCCCCACCCATGTTTCCCTTCAGCGCCTCATATACCATCTGGTGCTGCTGCACACGACTCTTGCCACGGAACTTCTCCGACACGACTTCGGCAGCATAATGGTCGCCGTCCGCTGCAAGCTCGCGGATCGAGATGCGCGCGTCCGGCAGGGCGGTACGGATCAGGCTCTCGATGTCGTTGGCGCTCATCGGCATGGATATCATCTTCCCCGATCAGCCGGAATCAGCATCCCAGCCCAGCAATGTGGGCACGAGCGGCGGGCCGGTCAATCCGGCCATCTGAAACGGTGCAAGTAGGGTGCCAGAGGCCGGAAATCCCCAAAGAGGTGACTCTTTCGCAGCGCGGGCGCCCTAGACGCTGCCCATGTAACGGGGAAACCAGCCTTCGTGGCGCTCCCGCAGGTCGGCGACGGCGACGGTTCGCGCCTTGCCGAGCTGCAGGTCAGTGCCCCCGGTCGTGCCGATCCGCCGCAGGGCAATTCCCGCGGCCGCTGCGCGCTCTTGAAGCGCCGCCATGCTGACCGGCTCGGCGGTCAGGAGATAGCGTCCCTGATCCTCGCCGAAATAGGGCGCGATCGGGTTCGCATCGCCCAAAAATTCGATGCTCGCGCCGATGCCGGAGGCCATCGCCATTTCCGCCAGCGCGACCGCGAGGCCGCCATCGGAAAGGTCGTGAACGGCGGTCACCAGGGCGGCCCGGATCAGCGCGCGGACAAAATCTCCGACGCGCTTCTCGGCTGCGAGGTCGACGGGCGGGGGAGGGCCATCCTCGCGCCCGAGCACTTCGCGAAGGTAGAGCGATTGGCCGAGATGCGTGCCCCAGCTCTCCGGCGCCCCGGCGAGCAGGATCGCCTCGCCCTCCGCCTTGAAGGCGAGCGTGGCGCTCTGCCGCCAGTCGTCGATCAGCCCGACCCCGCCGATCGTCGGCGTGGGCAGGATCGCCTCACCGTTCGTCTCGTTGTAGAGCGACACGTTGCCGGAGACGATCGGGAAATCGAGTGCGCGGCATGCTTCTCCGAGCCCGGCGATGGCGCGCACAAGCTGTCCCATCACCTCAGGTTTCTCGGGGTTGCCGAAATTCAGATTGTCGGTGGCCGCGAGCGGCATCGCGCCGACAGCCGTCAGATTCCGCCAGCATTCCGCGACCGCCTGCCGGGCGCCCTCGAACGGATCGGCGGCGACGTAGCGCGGCGTCACGTCGAGCGAGAGCGCGAGGCAGCGGTCGCTTCCATCGAGCCGTACCACCGCGGCGTCGCCGCCGGGGCGCTGGATCGTGTTGCCCTGCACGAGGTGATCGTATTGCTCCCACACCCAGCGGCGGGAGGAGAGGTCGGGCGATCCGATCAGCTTCAGCAGCGCGTCGGCGACGTCGCTTCCGGCCGGGAGACCGGAGGCATCGAGCGGCGCCGGTTTCTTCGGCTCGGCCCACGGCCGGTCGTATTCCGGCGCCTCGTCCCCGAGATCCTTGATCGGCAGGTCGGCCACGGCCTCGCCGTGGCGTGTTATCCTGAAGCGCAGGTCATCGGTTGTGCGGCCGACGTCGGCGAAGTCGAGTCCCCACTTCCTGAAGATCGCCTCCGCCTCGGCATGCTTCTCCGGCCGGAGCACCATCAGCATGCGTTCCTGGCTTTCGGAAAGCATCATCTCGTAGGCGCTCATGTTCGGCTCGCGCGTCGGCACGCGGTCGAGGTCGAGCGCGATGCCGAGATCGCCCTTCGCCCCCATTTCGACCGCCGAGCAGGTGAGGCCCGCCGCTCCCATGTCCTGGATCGCGACGACCGCGCCGGATGCCATCAGCTCGAGGCATGCCTCCAGCAGCCGCTTCTCGGTGAAGGGATCGCCGACCTGCACGGTCGGTCGTTTCTCCTCGATGCGATGGTCGAACTCGGCCGACGCCATGGTCGCGCCGCCGACGCCGTCGCGTCCCGTCTTGGCGCCGAGATAGACGACCGGCAGGCCGACGCCCTCGGCCTTGGAATAGAAAATCCCGTCGGCCTTGGCGATGCCGAGCGCGAAGGCATTGACGAGGCAATTGCCGTTATAGGCACGGTGGAAGTTCACCTCGCCGCCGACCGTGGGCACGCCGAAGGAATTGCCGTAGCCTCCGACGCCCGCCACCACGCCGGCCACGAGGTGGCGCGTGCGCGGGTGCTCCGGATCGCCGAAGCGCAGCGCGTTCAACGCCGCGATCGGCCGCGCGCCCATGGTGAAGACATCGCGCAGGATACCCCCGACGCCGGTCGCCGCGCCCTGGTAGGGCTCGATGTAGGAGGGGTGGTTGTGGCTCTCCATCTTGAAGACGGCGACGAGGCCTTCGCCGATGTCGATGACGCCGGCATTCTCGCCCGGTCCCTGGATGACGACCTTGCCGGTGGTCGGCAGCGTGCGCAGCCACTTCTTCGAGGATTTGTACGAGCAGTGCTCGTTCCACATGGCGGAGAAGATTCCGAGCTCGGTCAGCGTCGGCTCGCGCCCGATCAGGTCGAGGATGCGCTGGTACTCGTCGGGCTTCAGCCCGTGATCGGCGATGAGCTGCGGACTGATCGTCGGCGCTTTGCGTTGGTCCATGGACTCGGGGCCTGGCGGATGGTGGCGCTTTCTCCTAGCGCGCCCTTGCGGCCGGACATACGGGCAAGGCCGAGAAATCCACCGCCAGCCCGTTAATTTGCATCAGCGTCAGTTATAGGTGTCGTAGGCCGCAGGTCCTTCGTCGAGGAGCCGCCGGAGCACGCGGAAGCCGGCGGCAACCCGGTCGAGATCGGGCACGGTGGAAAATCCGACGCGCACGCCGTGGTAGACCTTTTCCGAGCGGGCGGCCTTGTACTCGTCCTCGTCGTCGATCAGGATGTTTTCCGCCGCGGCAGCCTTCTTGAAAGCGCTGGAGAGCCAGGGTTCGGGGAGGGTCAGCCAGAGGAACGGGACCCGGTCGTCGAGGCGGGCATCCAGTCCGGCGAACGTATCGCGCGCCAGCCGCACGCGGCTCGCAATCGCGGCAAGCGTCGCGCTCCTGAAATCGTCCGCCGCGCCGGAAAGCACCAGCCGCGCGGCGATCTCCGACATCAGGAACGGGCCGCCGCCGGTGACCATCTTGTGGGCGACGGAGACGCGGGGCGCGAGGTTCGGCGGGCAGGCAACCCATCCGCCACGAAGCCCCGCCGCGACGCCCTTCGACAAGCTGCTCACATGAAACACCCGGTCCGGCGCCAGCGCGGCGAGAGGCGGGACGTTGTCGTGCAGGAGAACGCCATAGACCGCGTCCTCGATGATCCAGACCTGGTGCTTTCGCGCAATTTCGGCCACGGCCCGGCGACGATCCTCGGGCATGCAAGCCAGCGTCGGGTTCTGCGGCGCCGGCATCAGGAACACGATTTTTGGGTGCTGCTGCGCGCAGAGCCGCTCAAAATCCTCCGGTACGATTCCGTCCCGGTCCGACCCGACCACGATCCCGCGCCGCCCCATCAGCGCGGCACTGCGGGCGATCGAAGCATAGGTCAGGTCTTCAAAGACGATCCGGTCGCCGGGCACGGTAGTCGCCGCAATGACAGCCATGATGGCGGCGTGCGCACCCTGGGCCGGCACGATGTCGGCGGCGGCGGGTTGCCAGCCCGTGCGGCCGAGCCAGCGCGCGCCCGCGTCGAGCCAGCGCTGCGGGACGGCGCGGATGTAGGTGGACACCGCTTCGGGATAGTCGCGGCAGATATCCGCTGTCGTCCGCGACACAAGTGCCGCGACGCCGTTTTCGGGTGCGGCTGTCGTGTCGAAGCGCAGCATCTCTGTGCCTACGCTCCGGTTCGGGACCGGCTCCGCGATAATGGGGGGAGGCGGCTTCAGCTCCGGAGCGCGGCCGGCGCGGACATAAGTGCCGCGACCCACCTCGCCGGTAACGAGGCCCCGCTCGCGTGCCAGCGCGTAACCGCGGCTGACCGTGCCGAGGGTGACGCCGATGTCGAAGGCAAGATTGCGCTGTGGCGGCAGCTTGGCTCCATCCGGAAGGCTCCCGCTGGCGATACCCCGCTCAATCTGATCGGCGAGCCGCACGTAGAGGGGACCCGAGCCGGCGGCGAGATCCGGCATCCAATTTGTCATCTTGACAATTCTCTAGATTGCTCTCCTTGCCGAGTCAATGCGAGGAGCAATCACGAG
>JBBQVL010000135.1:0-7142 GCA_038211615.1 Hyphomicrobiales bacterium | reverse complement strand
TTCGAGGCGGCGAGCAGCTCGGCATAGGCCGGCTCCGCACCAGGCTCCAAGGCATGCCGCAGGCGCAGGCGCCCCTTCCTTCCGCCGTCCGCGGCGAAGAGCGGAACGATGGGCCGCGCGCGGCTGGAGGGCGGTTTTTCGGGCATGAACCAACCTATCGCGGCCAAACGGAAGCTTGCGCGGGATGCAGCAATAAACTTGAATGTTCTTATTATGTTCTCAAGCGCGAACGGGAGTCAATTCATTCATCCTGTCTGCGCCGAAGGCGTCACAGCTCCGCATGAAGCGAGGCCGATGCTAGATGTCTCCGGCCGAAGGCGGCACCGGAGGACCGGTGACCGCTTTATGGTGGACCGGCACCGCTTCTTCCGGCCCAGTGAATGCGACGCCGGCGGTCAGTCCGCGCTGCCACAGGAGCCGGACGGGAACGATCGTATTCGTCATGACCGTGAGAACGCGGAATTCCTCCGGCAGCTTGACAACGTCGCCGAAGACGAGCCGTGCGCCGGTTTCGCTGATATCGCGGATAGTGCAGTCGATCGTCGTCCAGTTGGTGAGGACCGCCTTGGCGGCCTTCAGCGTGCGCTTGCGGTGCGTGCCGCGGTGATGCGCCCCGCCATCGTCTCCGGTGGCGACATGCAGCTCGATCGGTTTGTCGTTGTCTGAAGAAGAATGCATCGCACCAGCTCCGGCAAGCACTCCCCTTACTTGCGCAAGATTGCGTTCCATTTTCATCAAATGGGAAACGCGCGCGTAACTGAAAGCGCCTATCGGCCGAGGTGGTTAGTGAAAGGTTGAATCTCGCTCCCGACGGCTTTGGCATGGATGCAGGTGGACGGGCGCGTCGGGCTGCGCCAGATTTGTTCGAGGGACCGCCAAGGAATCGCCGCCCCACCGCGTCTCAGGGATTAGATGCTGAAGACGACTGACGACAGCGCGCTTGCCGCCGCCGCCATTGCCGGCGACCGCGAAGCGTTCCGCCATCTCGTCGAGCGGCATTACGACATGATCTACCGGGTCGCCTATCGCTATCTCGGCTCGGCCGCCGACGCGGAGGACATCGCGCAGGAGGTCTGCATCACGCTGGCGACGAAGCTCTCCCGCTTCAACAACCGCAGCCGCTTCTCTACCTGGCTGGTCAGCATCGTGATCAACCGCTGCCGCGACTGGCTCCGCCGGCGAAAATCGTCGCAGGCGCTCGTGGAGAAATACGCCGTGCTGCGGGAGGCGGAGGATGCCGACCAGGCGGACAGCGACAAGCGCACGGGCTGGCTGCACGGGGCGCTGCAGAGCCTTGAGCCGGCGCTGCGGGAAACGGTGCTCCTCATCCTCGGCGAGGATCTCTCGCACGCGGAAGCGGCAAAGATCCTCGGCTGCGCCGAAAGCACGGTGTCGTGGCGCGTGCACATGGCCCGCAAACACCTGAAAGCCCGAACGGACGATGCCTATGAGTGAGAAGGACAGACTGAAGGAGGCGTTCGAGGCGGAGCGGATCGCGCCGCGCAGCCATGCGCGCGACGCCGCCGTTGCGGCAGCGCTTGCCGCCTTCGACGCGAAAATTGAATCCACCCGCCAAGGATCGGGGCTCGTCAGCCGTCTCAGGAATGCGGCGCGTGCCGCTTTCGAAACCTTGACGGGAAAACGATCCATGCGAACCACCTCATTCTCCTCGCGCCAGGCGCTGCTCGCCGGAGCGAGCCTTGCCGTGCTCACGCTCGCCGTGCTGACCGCGGCCAATCTGCAGACGCTCGAAGGTTTCGGGCTGCGCGATGCGCGCGAGCCGGTCGGCGGGCCGCCGGTCGGGCAAAAGACGGACGCGACGCCGCCGCCTGCACAGATGCGGCGAGTCGATGCGCCGGCGAATACCGTGGCGAAGACCGAAAAGGACGCCGACAAGCCGGAGGAGCTTGCCGCGCAAGTCGCCGCTACGCAGCCGGTCGCGCAGGTCGCCGCGACGCAGCCGGTTTCGCCACCAATCAACGAAGCGGCGCCGCTTCCTTCGCCGCCGGCCGCCGACGCACTGCGCTCGATGGCGGCGCCGCTTGCCGCGGGAACGGTCGCTTCAAGCGAGGGCGGGGCGATGATCGCGGAGCCGCCGCCGCCCGATGCCTATCACGACCAGGGCCGTGACCGTTTCGCGACGATCGAGACCAATCCGCAGAAGGTGACCGCGCAGGAGCCGGTCTCAACCTTCTCGATCGATGTCGATTCGTCGTCCTATTCCTTCATGCGCGCCTCGCTGAACAACGGCGTGCTGCCGCAGGACGATGCGGTGAGGGTCGAGGAGCTCGTCAACTATTTTCCCTACGACTATCCCGGGCCGGACTCGGCCGAGACGCCGTTCGCGCCGTCGGTGACGGTGATGCCGACACCGTGGAACACCGGCACGAAGCTCGTCAGCATCGGCATCAAGGGCTACGACATCGCGCCCGCCGCGCGGCCGCATGCCAACCTCGTGTTTCTGATCGACACCTCCGGGTCGATGGAGGAAGCGAACAAGCTGCCGCTCCTCATCAATTCCATGAAGCTGCTGGTCGACGGACTGAAGCCCGACGACAGCGTCGCGATCGTCACCTACGCCGGCAGCGCCGGAACGGTGCTTGAGCCGACCAAGGCCTCCGACAAGGGGAAGATCGACGCGGCGCTGGAGAACCTTGCCGCCGGCGGCTCGACGGCCGGAGCGGAAGGCATCCGCCAGGCCTACCAGCTTGCCGAGCGGAGTTTTGACAAGGACGGCGTCAACCGCGTGCTCCTCGCGAGCGACGGCGATTTCAACGTCGGGATTACCGACACCGATGAGCTGCAAAGCTTCGTTGAACACGAGCGGTCGAGCGGGATATTCCTCTCGGTGCTCGGTTTCGGCCGCGGCAATTACAACGACGAGCTGATGCAGGCGCTGGCGCAGAACGGCAACGGCGCCGCCGCCTACATCGACACGCTTTCGGAGGCGCGGAAGGTGCTGGTCGAGGAATCGACCTCGACGCTCTTTCCGATCGCCAAGGACGTGAAGATCCAGGTGGAGTTCAATCCGGCGACGGTCTCCGAATACCGGCTGATCGGCTACGAGAACCGGCTCCTGAACCGCGAGGACTTCAACAACGACAAGGTTGACGCGGGCGAGATCGGATCGGGCCATACGGTGACCGCGATCTACGAGATCACGCCGAAGGGAAGCTCCGCCGCGCTGGTGGACGATCTCCGCTACCAGCCGAACGCCGCGCCGGCGACCTCCGGAACGGCGGACGAATACGGGTTCCTGCGCATCCGCTACAAGCTGCCCGGCGAGGACGCGAGCAAGCTGATCGAGACGCCGATCGGCGCATCGAACGAGGTCGGCGCCGCCGGCGGCGATGTCGCGCGCGAGGCCCGCTTCGCGGCTTCCGTCGCGGCCTTCGGGCAGATCCTGCGCGGCGGACGCTACACCGGCGCGTTCGGCTACGACGATGTCATCGCGCTCGCCAACGCCAACAAGGGCGATGACGCGTTCGGCTACCGCAGCGAATTCGTCAACCTGGTGCGGCTCGCGAAGAGCGCCGCCCCGATGGAGCGGCAGCAGCCGTAGCCTGACCCGTCGCCCGACCTGTCGCCATCGCCGGGCTTGACCCGGCGATCCATTCCGTGACGGGCTTCCGCCTGGCGCAACGGAATGGATACGGGCGGAGCCAGCGCATGACGACAAGAGAAGCGGTGCAGGAATCTCGCCGCTGGAATCCGCGTCACATCGCGCTCGCGCTCGGAATCATCGCGCTCGCCGCGCTGATCCTCCTCCTCATGGGCCGCGAGCCGATCTGCAAGTGCGGTTATGTAAAACTCTGGCAGGGCACGGTGGTGAGCTCGGAGAATTCCCAGCATCTCTCCGACTGGTATTCACCCTCGCACGTCATCCACGGCTTCATCTTCTTCGGCGTGCTGTGGCTTTTCGCGCGGCGTCTGCCCGTTGGGGTCCGGCTCATCATCGCGACGCTCGTCGAGGCGACATGGGAGATCGTCGAGAATTCCCCGTTCATCATCAACCGCTACCGCGAGGCGACGATCTCGCTCGATTATTTCGGCGACAGCGTCATCAACTCGACGTTCGACATCCTGTTCATGGTGCTCGGCTTCTTCGTCGCTTCCAGGCTCCCGGCATGGGTGACGATCGTGCTCGCGGTCGCGATGGAGCTCTTCGTCGGGTATATGATCCGCGACAATCTCACCCTCAACGTCATCATGCTTCTATGGCCGCTGCAGGCGATCAAGGACTGGCAGGCGGGAGCCTGAGGCGGCCGGGAATCAAAAGGCCCGCCGGAGCGGGTCCTCAAATCTTGATGCGCATCCTGTCCGGTCAGGAGATCGCGGACTTGATGGCGGCGCGGATGCGGCCCTTGGCGGTCTTCTTCGGCTTCGGGGCGGGCGTCGCCTCGATCATGACGGGCGCGAGGCTCTGGACCTCCTGCGCCGCCTTCGTCCAGTGATCCCATTCGCGGCCGTGCGGACGGCCTTCTTCTTCCCAGATGGCATAGGCGCGCTGGCGGATCGCGCCTTCGTGTGTCCCGGCATCCATGATTTCAGCTCCTTTCATTGATCGCCGTTGCAGTCGCGGTCGCGTCTCCGCCGCAATTGCTTAAGAAAACCTTGCCCGCCGCGGGTTAAGAAAGTGTTGTCGCCGGCAACCCGCTGGAAACCCGGCACTTTCCTGCCCGGGCCAGCGGCCGGCTTGCCGTCGGAAAAGTCCGACGCCATGTTGAGGGCCAGGAGCAGGTGATGGCGAAGCATATTCCCGACATCGAGATTCTCGGGCCCGAGGACGCGCGCGAGAAGGAGGCGCGGGTGCGCGCCCGCTTCTGGCCGACGGTGAAGCGCGCCCTGAACCAGATCCCGTTCATCGACGAGGTGGTGGCGGCCTATTACGCGATGCTCGACCGCGAAACGCCGGTCGCGGCGCGCCTGACGCTGGTTGCGGCGCTCGCCTATTTCGTCACGCCGTTCGACATCGTTCCCGACTTCATCCTCGGCCTCGGTTTCGTCGACGACGCGACCGTGCTGATGGCGGCGCTCGGCGCTGTCCGAAGCTCCATCAAGGAGGAGCACCGCGTCGCGGCGCGCCAGGCGCTTGCGGAAGCCGCGGACGGGTGAAGGGCATTCCGCGACAATGGAGGGGCGCGCGTCACAGTCTCGCCCCTTTTGTTCGAAGAATCCCCCGAGAGGGCCGCGGCACGGCTCCGGTCGCGCTGCCCGTTGACGATTTGGTAACCAAAGCACGGAAATCTGCGGCCCGGGCCAGGGTCTTGCCCCGCACGGGGCCGGAAATCGGCCTGCACCGGAGATGGAATCAGATAGCGATCATGAGACAGACGCGATTTCTTCTCAGCGCAGCCTTCGCCCTTGCCGCGGCGGGCGCTCTCGCGCAGGGCGCCGCCAAGCCCACCCTCGTCGCCACCTTCAGCAAGTGGACGATCTGGACCTACACCGGCAGCTATGCCGGCAAGGGCGAGGGCAAGGTCTGCTACATCTACGCCGAGCCGGACAAGATGCAGCCCGACAAGCTCGACCACGGGCGCGTCAGCTTCTCCATCACGTCGAGCCCGGCGGAGGGGATCAAGACGGAGGCGAATTTCGTCACCGGCTACCCGATGAAGGAGCAGTCCTCGGTCACCGTCTCGATCGGCGACAAGACTTTCACGATGTTCACGCAGGGCGACAGCGCCTGGCTGGTGAACAAGGAAGAAGAGCCGGCGCTTCTCGCCGCGATGCGCGGCGGCAGCTCGATGGAGGTGAAGGGCATGTCGCGGCGCGGCAACGTCACCACCTATGATTATTCGCTCTCCGGCGTCTCGGCGGCGGCGGACAAGCTCGCCTCGGAGTGCAAGTAGCGCCTCGCCGACGTCGGCACCATCTGAGCGGATGCGCGAGCCAAGGCTCATTCATTCTTGTCGTCATTGCCGGGCGTGACCCGGCAATCCATTCCGTTGCGCTCGAACGTTGCTGCGTCACGGAATGGATGCCCGGATCGAGTCCGGGCATGACGAGAGTGGAGGTTTTCGCCCCTCTCGCGAGAGCCGCTTCGGCGGTCCGTTTTCGTTGTGACGCCAGGCCGTGCTAGAAGTCCCTATGAACTCCGTCGCCCAGACCGCCTCCGCCGGGAGTGCCATTGCTCCGCCGGCCGAAGTCCCGTCGCTGATCGGCCTGTCGCGCGCCGGGCTTGGCGAGGCGCTTCGCGGCGCCGGCGTGCCGGAAGCGCAGCTTCGCATGCGGGGCAGCCAGATCTGGCACTGGCTGTATTTCCGCGGCGCGACGGATTTCTCCGCGATGACCAACATCGCGAAGCCGTTCCGCGACGAGCTCGCGCAGCATTTCACCCTCGCGCGGCCCGAGATCGTCGCCGAGCAGGTCTCCGTCGACGGCACGCGGAAATGGCTGGTCCGGTTTCCCGCGCGTGGTGCGGGGCGACCGGTCGAGGTGGAGACCGTCTACATCCCCGAGGAGGGGCGCGGCACGCTCTGCGTCTCCTCGCAGGTCGGCTGCACGCTCACCTGCACCTTCTGCCACACCGGCACGCAGAAGATGGTGCGCAATCTCACCGCCGAAGAAATCGTCCAGCAGATCCTTCTGGCGCGTGAAAGGCTCGGCGATTTCCCCGACGCGGAAATCGCGCAGGGCGCGATTGTGCCGGGCGAGGGACGCCTCGTCTCCAACGTCGTGATGATGGGGATGGGCGAGCCGCTCTACAATTTCGACAACGTGAAAGAGGCGCTGCTCATCGCCTCCGATGGCGACGGCATCGCGCTGTCGAAGCGCCGCATCACGCTCTCAACCTCCGGCGTGGTGCCGGAGATTCCGCGCGCCGGCGCCGAGATTGGCACGATGCTCGCCATCTCGCTGCACGCGGTGCGCGACGCGCTTCGCGACGAGCTCGTGCCGATCAACCGGAAATGGCCGATCGCCGCGCTGCTCGACGCCTGCCGCGCCTATCCCGGCCTGTCCAACGCCAAGCGCATCACCTTCGAATATGTCATGCTGAAGGACGTCAATGACAGCCTTGCCGACGCCAGGGAGCTGGTGAAGTTGCTCAAGGGCATTCCGGCGAAGATCAATCTGATCCCCTTCAATCCGTGGCCCGGCAACAACTATCAGTGCTCCGACTGGGAGACGATCGAGAAGTT
>JBBQVL010000134.1:0-7702 GCA_038211615.1 Hyphomicrobiales bacterium | reverse complement strand
ACTAGCGTCTGACCTCCTCCCGTGGACGTAGTTCTTCGGGCGGCGCATAATTGAATCAAAGATCGTGGGCGAGGCTCGCGCAACGCTCCTCGGGAGGGAGATCGATGTCGGAAGTGAAGCTTCATCCTGTGTCGGACGAATGGGCGGCGCGGGCTTTCATCGACGCGGAGAAATACCGCGATATGTACCGGCGCAGCATCGACGACCCAAACGCCTTCTGGGCGGAGCAGGCGAAGCGCGTCGACTGGATCAAGCCCTTCACCAAGGTGAAGAACACGACGTTCGCCTATCCCGATGTCTCGATCAAATGGTTCGAGGACGGCACGCTCAACATCGCGGCGAACTGCATCGACCGGCATTTGAAGGACCGCGCCGACCAGGTCGCGCTCCTGTGGGAGGGCGACAACCCGGCCGAGGACAAGAAGATCACCTACCGCGAGCTGCACGCGCATGTCTGCCGGCTCGCCAACGTCCTGAAGGCGCGCGGCGTCAAGAAGGGCGACCGGGTCACGATCTACATGCCGATGATTCCGGAGGCGGCCTACGCGATGCTCGCCTGCGCCCGCATCGGCGCGGTGCATTCCGTCGTCTTCGGCGGCTTCTCGCCGGATTCGCTGGCGAACCGCATCGAGGACTGTCGCTCCGACTTCGTCATCACCGCCGACGAGGGGCTGCGCGGCGGCAAGCCGATCCCGCTGAAGGGCAATGTCGACAAGGCGATCTCGCGCACGACGCACGACGAGAACCAGAGCCCGGTGCGGCATGTGCTCGTGGTGCGCCGCACCGGCAACCCGATCCATTTCGAGCGCGACCGCGACCTCTGGTACCACGAGGAGATCGAGAAGGTTTCGGCCGACTGTCCGCCCGAGCCGATGAACGCGGAGGACCCGCTCTTCATCCTCTACACGTCAGGCTCGACCGGCAAGCCGAAGGGCGTGCTCCACACGACGGGCGGCTATCTCGTCTACGTGGCGATGACGCACCGCTTCGTCTTCGATTACCACGACGGCGACATCTACTGGTGCACCGCCGATGTCGGCTGGGTGACCGGCCACTCCTACATCCTCTACGGGCCGCTCGCGAACGGCGCGACGACGCTGATGTTCGAGGGCGTGCCGAACTATCCGACGATGTCGCGCTTCTGGGACGTGATCGACAAGCACGGGGTCAACATCTTCTACACCGCGCCCACCGCGATCCGGGCGCTGATGGGCGCCGGCGAGGGCCACGTGAAGAAGACCTCGCGAAAATCGCTGCGGCTGCTCGGGAGCGTCGGCGAGCCGATCAACCCGGAGGCGTGGGAATGGTATCACCGTGTCGTCGGCGACGGCCGCTGCCCGATCGTCGACACCTGGTGGCAGACCGAGACCGGCGGGATACTCATCACGCCGCTGCCGGGAGCGATCGCCCAGAAGCCGGGCTCCGCCACCCTGCCCTTCTTCGGCATCAAGCCGGCGCTGGTCGACGGCGAGGGAAAGCTGCTGGAAGGCGAAGCCAGCGGCAACCTTGTGCTCACCGATTCCTGGCCCGGCCAGATGCGCACCGTCTATGGCGACCACCAGCGCTTCGTCGACACCTACTTCTCCGCCTACAAGGGCATGTATTTCACCGGCGACGGCTGCCGTCGCGACGCCGACGGCTATTACTGGATCACCGGGCGCGTCGACGACGTGCTGAACGTCTCCGGCCACCGCATGGGAACGGCGGAGGTGGAATCGGCGCTGGTCGCGCATCCGAAGGTTTCGGAGGCGGCCGTCGTCGGCTATCCACACGACATCAAGGGCCAGGGCATCTACTGCTACGTGACGCTGATGAGCGGCGAGCAGCCGACCGAGGCGCTCCGGGCAGAGCTCCGGAACTGGGTGCGCTCCGAGATCGGACCGATCGCCTCCCCGGACCTGATCCAGTTCGCCCCAGGCCTGCCGAAGACCCGCTCCGGCAAGATCATGCGGCGCATCCTGCGGAAGATCGCCGAAGACGATTTCGGCAATCTCGGCGACACCTCCACCCTCGCCGACCCCACGGTTGTGGATAACCTTGTGGACAACCGGCAGAACAAGCGGGCCTGAGCCGCTGCGCCTGGCGCCGAGCCTCCCCCGCCGAGTCTCGCGGCGGAGCGGCTGAATCCTGGTGGATTTACCCTGACGTAAAGGGCAGATTTCGCCAGAATCCGGCTTGAGATACCCCGCCCGCTGCACAATATTCGCCATCGCCGCCATCGCTTAAGTCTTCGCGAGACTCGCCGTTGACTATCGCCCGTTCCTTAAGTGATGATGCGGCGAGGGTTTTTTTGACATGCTCTTCCGGAAGGACACGCTCGAACAGATCGCCGCCAAGCGCGTGACGCTGGCCTTTCGCCGTTGGCGGAAGCCGAGCATCAAGGTCGGCGGAACGCTGACGACAGCCGCAGGCGTGCTGGCGATCGAGGCTGTCGACAAGGTTGCGATGACAAGGATCGCTCAGTCCGACGTGAAGCGCGCCGGCTATCCGTCGCGTTCCGCGCTGCTGAAAGAGCTCGCCAAGCATCCCGGCAGCGACGTCTATCGCGTTGCTTTCCACCTGAAGGGCGCCGATCCCCGCATTGCGCTGCGCCAGGACGGGAGGCTCACCAAGGCGGAAATGAAGAGCGTGCTTGCGGCGCTGAAGACCCTCGACGAATCGAGCGAGCGCGGCCCCTGGACCGCCTCCATGCTGCGGCTCATCGACAAATATCCGGCGCGCCGCGCCCCCGACCTCGCGGCGAGCCAGCGTCGCGACCCGCTCGCCTTCAAGCGCGACGTGCTGCGGCTGAAGCAGCTCGGCCTGACGGAAAGCCTCGAGATCGGCTTTCGCCTCTCTCCCCGCGGCCGCGCCGTGCTGGCGGAGATCAACGGCGTGGTCGCCGCCCCCTCCCCCTTTGCGGCCCAGTCGCCGGCGCCGGTGTTTCAGCCCCGCCGGATCATCCAGGCGCGCGCCTTCGCGCCGGGCCGCTAGACCACGGGGCCAGGGCGGGTTCCCGCACCGCGCGCAACCGATGCGGGATTTGAGGCGTTCAGAATTTAAAGGTTGCCAATGTGCGCGGCTTGCACTGTCGAGTGGCCGAAGCGACCAATTCATTGACTTTTGCTGGTTTCGAGCCCATTTTGGAGGCGATCTGGTTCATCGGGCGTTCAGCGTCGGCATGCGACTTTGCCGGTGAACAACAGGAGGCAGCGATGTCTCGTATTCTTCTGATTGCAATGCTGATCTTCCCGGTCTTCGCTTTCAGCGTCGACACGAGCTTTGCCGGCCCCGCGTCGGATCAGCTCCTGCTGCCATCCAATCCGATCTGACGGCCCGGCTTCTCTCGCGCCGGCTCTAGTCCGCGTGATCGCAATATTGCAGCACGAGGTGCCGGCGGCTTTCCACATTGTGGATCTGGTCCCAGACGGTCTGGACGGCTCCCTCGACGTCAAGTGACGGAGAGGGTTGCGCGGCCCGCGCGGCGCGTACCAGGTCGAGATAGTCCAGCACCTGTGCAAATTCGAACTTGCTCTGCGCGCATGTGACGTCGTCGACCTTGTCGGAGGTTTCGGCAGCTAGGATCATCCGGGATGTCGCGAGCGTGTCCATGAGCCCCGCGTAGAGGTTTCTCGCACCGGTTTCATAGATCCCCGAATACTGCCAGGAGGTCCTCAGAAGCTCGGCGCGCTTCGCCACCGGCTCCAGGTAATCGGAGAGCTGTTTGACGAGATAGGGTGAAAGCTCTCTCCCCTCGAGCCGCATCTGGATCGGGTAGAAGAGGATGTTGTTCATCAGCGCCGGAATGGTCAGGTATTCCAGCCGCAGGCACAGGTCCTTTTCCTTATCCACATCGGCTTTGTCGGTGTCGCTCGGGACCTTTTCACAAAGCCTGTAGCCCTCAGTGCGGTCGGCGGGTGCATCGAAATGTTCGAAGAGGAATGAATAGGCGAAGTCGTAGAGATCGGCAGCGAAGCGGAACGTGTCCTCCGGCGAGTCGTAACTGCGGCTTTCGTCGAGCACCTTGTTGGCGACGAGAAGCTTTGACTGGAAGTCGTAGCCGGGATGATCCCCGAGGCGCGCGAAGCTGACAAGCTCCGGAGGCTCGCCGTAAAGAAGGTTGAAATAGGCGACGGCCTTCTCGTTGCTCAGGCCGTCGGAGAAATAGCTGATGTCCAGCAGGTTGTAGGTGAGGAACACCAGGTAGCCGCTCTTGATGGTGCCGTCGATCTCGGCGCCAGCCTCGTCGGAGGGCATCGCAAGCAGCCAGTCCTGGTAGCCTTTGATGTCCGCGATGGCCGCCGCGATATCCTTGGTGATCGGATCGACCTCCGTCATCGCGTCGTCCGCCGCGAGCCCCGACGACAGGCTGCGCGAGGCGTCCGCGAGGATCGCCTTCAGCAGGGCAAGTCCGTCCAGGAATTTGCCTCTCCGTTTTTCCGCCAGAGTCTCCTTCGGCTCTTTCGGGAGCATTTCCGCCGGCGTGGTGACGAACAGCAGCGTGCTGACCAGCAGCCTGGCTTTGCTGGAGCCTCCGAATAGATCGATCTGCCGGTCGAGCAGCGACCTGTTCAGCAGCGCGACATGAACCACGACCCTGTCGCGAAATTCCTTGAAGGCCCGCAGCGCCGAAAGGTCGGAGACACGCGACATCTTCTCGACGAGCAGCGCGCGGTCCATGTAGTCCGCCTGAGTCCATACGACGAGATTGCCCTTCGACCGCAATCGCCTGCCCTGCATCACGGTCGCGGCATCCGACCTGCTCGAGGCGATCGGGCGGAGCGTCACTTCCGCTGGGCCGAGCTTCACTGAAGAGAACGAGTTGAGCACGCCCGGATTGGTGAGCAGCAGTGCGGCGATCAGCGCGACCACCACCAGAATGAGTGTCCCGTTCTGCCTGAAGATGCTGGCGATCAGGGCGCCCATGTTTACGCGCCGGGCCGCGGAGCGCCTGCCTGTTCGGGCGCCGGCGGTTCCTCAGGCGGCGCCGGTTCTGCCGCGAGCTGCGCAACCACCAGCGCCTTGATCCTCGAGCGGAGCGCGTAGACGATCATCCCGAGCAGGAAGGCGATCGCTCCGCGTCCGAAGGACACCCCGGTCCTTCCGACAAACATGTGCGCGTAGAGCCAATAGTCGAGATCGTCCACGCCCGGCACGCGAAACTCGTAGACGATGCAGACGAGGGCGATGACCGCCACGCACAGCAGGATGAATCGCGTGAGAGCCGCACGGGAGCTGCGCCGCGCGTGGTGCTTGATCTGTCGCGCGAGCAGATAGCCGACGATGAAGCAGCTGATGATGTACATCGCTTCCCCCGCGGGAGGACAATAGACAACCTCCCGGGGTAAGCAAATGCGAATATTGCACGCAGAAGGTGGTGGTGGCTCGCGCGGTCAGCGCCCGGCCAAGCCCCTCAGCGGTCGAAATCGACCGCACCGGTATTGCCGCCGCAGAGGATCACGCCAACCCGCTCGTCCTTCTCCGGCCGATAGGCTCCCGACAGCAGCGCCGCGAAGGCCGCCGCGCCGCCCGGCTCGCTGGCGAGCCTGAGCTTGTCCCAGAGCACCCGCTGCGCCGCCGCGATCGCGGCGTCCTCCACCAGCGCCACATGATCGATGTGCGCGGCGGCGATCGGGAACATCAGCGATCCCACCCGCCTTGGCGCGAGCGAATCCGCCGCGATGCCGCCGGCCGGCGCATCGACGGGCTCGCCGGCCGCGAGCGCCATGAAGAGCGTCGGCGCCATCTCCGGCTCGACGCCCACCACCTTGACCCTCCCCGCATTCGCGTACCAGGCGGCGACGCCGCCGATCAGCCCGCCACCGCCGACCGCCACCAGGACCGTGTCGAGATCCGGGACCTGCTCCTCGAACTCCATCGCGAGCGTGCCCTGCCCGATCAGCGTCTCCGGCTGATCGTAGGCATGCACGGGAAGCGCGCCGGTCTTCGCCACGAAATCCCGGCTTGCGGCGAGCGCGTCGTCATAGCGCTCGCCGGCGATCACCAGATCGGCGCCGTAGGAGCGGATGCGATCGAGCTTCGCGGCCGAGGCGATGCCAGGCACGAAGATCGACGCCTTGTGGCCGAGCCGCAGCGCGGCGTAGGCGACCGCCGCGCCGTGGTTGCCGCCCGAGGCAGCAACCACCCCCGCCGCCGGCACCGGGCGCGTCAGGAGATTGGTGAACGCGCCGCGCGGCTTGAACGAGCCGGCATGCTGCAGAAGCTCAAGCTTCAGTGCGAGCCGCTCTGCGCCGATCCCGAAATCGCCGCCCGCGACCTCCATGACCGGCGTCCGCCGCACATGCCCGGCGATCAGCGCTGCCGCGTGGCGGATTGCGTCGGCGTCGATGGTCGGCGCGCTCGTCATGGGCAGGGCCTCGCTCTCATCCGCCACGCTTGGCACAGACTGGGGAGCGCGGTCGAGGCTTGCCGGCGCGGCAAAGACGCGCCGCCGCGTCCTTCAGCCGGCGTTCAGGTTTCGCCTGCTATCCGAACCGCGCTACCGATTTCGGCTAGAATTCGCCAAAATTGGGGGGCGAAGCTCCGCCGTTCCAACATGGGAAGTGAGTGATGACTTTTCGCCGCAACGCCCTTGCCGCTTGTGCCGTTCTCGCAATTGCTTCGGCATTGCCCGTCCAGGACGCCAGCGCCGCCTCCGTCGACCGGGCCTTTGCCGCCGCCGTGGCCAAGGTGCTCGCCGGCGTGCACAACGATTTCCTCGACAAGATGAGCGCCGCCGAGAAGCGCGCTTTCGTCGCCTGCGCGCAAGGCGTCATGAACGCCGCACCGCAGGCGCGGAAGCAGTATGTGCTCGCCGCACCGAACACCGCCGAATTGCGCAAGCGCTTCGACGAGGTGTCGCTCGACAACCGCGCAACCCTGAAGAAGCAGATCAGCGCCAGCTGCACGGGGTGACCGAGGGCCAGCCGCTCCGGGCGCGCCGCCGCTCAGAAGTCGCTGGCGACCCCCTTCACCTCCCAGTCCCCGTGGCGCACCGGGTCCGGCCCCCCGCGGCCATTCACTTCCTTCGGGGGCGATCCGTCCCCGGCCGGCTTCGCATCCGCAGCCTGCCGGCGCGCTTCGGCCTCGGCGCGGGCGCGCTCGCCCGCCGCGCGAATGCGTTCCCGGACGATGTCCGCGCTCGTCTTCGATTCCGTCGGGCGGCGCATTACAATGGATCCGGGAGATTGAACCCTGTGGAATTGCTTCCCATCATATAAGGGAATCCGGGATCGTCGGGAATCGATCCGTCCCGGCGCGAGGTGTGTCTGACGATGAACGTCCTGAAGACCGGAATGCTGCTGGCGACGCTGACGGCGCTGTTCATGGGCGTCGGCTATCTGCTCGGCGGCGCCGGCGGCGCATTCCTGGCGTTCCTGTTCGCGGCGGGGATGAACCTCTTCAGCTACTGGAACGCCGACCGGCTGGTGCTCCGCATGCACCAGGCGCGGGAGGTGAGCCGGGCCGACGCGCCGGAGCTTTACGGCATCGTCGAGCTACTCGCCGGACGCGCCGGCCTGCCGATGCCGAAGGTTTATCTGATCGACAGCCCGCAGCCGAACGCCTTCGCCACCGGGCGCAATCCGCAGAACGCCGCCGTCGCCGCGACGACCGGCATCCTCAGCCGGCTGACGCGCGAGGAGCTCGCCGGCGTCATCGGCCACGAGCTGACGCATGTGAAGAACCGCGACACGCTGACCATGACCATCGCCGCGACCATCGC
>JBBQVL010000133.1:0-7774 GCA_038211615.1 Hyphomicrobiales bacterium | reverse complement strand
CAAATGCCGGGTAATGAGACCGGCAACAGGGTCACTCTGTCGCCAAATTTGGCCGTCAGAGGGCCGGGGGTAGGGGCGCCGCCCGCCAATCGGGCGGCCAGGACGAGGTTTTCAATGACATTCAAGCGCAAATCTTCGAGCCCGGTTGCATTCGGCATCCGGACGGCGACCCTCGCGGCGCTGCTGGCGTTCTCTGCGGTTCCCGCCGATGCGCAGGACGCGGCGGCGCCGACGCTCGCCGCGCCGGCTCCGGCCACGGACGCTGCGACGGCCATTCCGCAGCCCGACTGGGAGAAGGTCTGCGGCAAGATCAACGACCAGCAGGAATGCCACACGAGCCGCAAGCGGCTCGCCGCGACCGGCCAGCCGATCGCGCAGTTCCTGATCATAGAGCGCGGCGACAAGAAGCTCCTGCAACTCGCCGTGCCGCCGGTGGCGCTGATCCAGCCCGGCGTGCAGGTGAAGATCGACAACGGCGAAGCGACCGGCGTGAAATACGTCGTGTGCACGCCCGGCGAATGCCTGGCGCTCGGCGAGATCAACGCCGACTTCATCGCCAAGCTGAAGAAGGGCGGCAACGTCAGCGTCACCATGCTCAACCCGCAGGGCAAGCCGGTGAATTTCGACGTCAGCCTCGCCGGCTTCACCGCCATCTACGATGGCCCGGGCATCGATCCGGCGGAGGCGCAGGTGCGTCAGCAGAAGCTGGAGGACGAGTTGAAGAAGAAGGCCGATGAGGCGCGCCAGCAGCTCCTGCAGCTCCAGCAGCAGCAATCGACGACCACGCAGTAGTGGAGGGTGCGCGTCCTCGCGCACCGCTTCCTACCCTCGGTACGGGGACGAAGGTGGGCGGCGGGGACGCCGCCCCTCCAGCGGGCTCAGTTCGGCGCGCCGCGGCTGCGGTAGAGTCCCTTCTCGAAACTCCCGAAGAGATCGCGCACCTGCGGATGGCGCACCGGCTCGCCGCTGTCGTCGGGCAGCAGATTTTGCTCGGAGACGTAGGCGACGTATTCCGTCTCTTCGTTCTCCGCCAGCAGGTGATAGAAGGGCTGGTCCTTGGAGGGGCGGATTTCCTCGGGAATGGCGGTGTACCATTCCTCGGTATTGGCGAAGTTCGGATCGACGTCGAAGACGACGCCGCGGAACGGGAAGAAGCGGTGGCGAACCACCTGACCGACGCAGTACTTCGCTTGGCCGATCTTCATCATGCGCTGGAATTTCGCCTTTTGAATCGTCACTGGCAAGCCCCGCCGGACGCCCGCAACGCTCTCGGCGCCCGGGTGTGACATGATGGACGTTGCCGGCCTCGCGCTGCCGTTCTTCGGGCTGATCTTTCTCGGCGCGCTTGCCGGCCGGATCTGGCGGAAGGACGAGAGCGGTCTCGTCTGGCTCAACGTATTCGTCATCTATTTCGCCTTGCCGGCGCTGTTCTTCCGGCTGATCTCTGCCACGCCGATTGAGCAGCTCGCGAACGGCCGCTTCGTGCTTGCCACGAGCTTCGCTACATTCTCGGTGCTGGCGCTGAGCTTTGCCTTCGCCATGCTCCGCACGCGCGGCGAAGTCGCGCAGTCCACCATTCAGGCGCTGCTCGGCGGCTACGGAAATGTCGGCTACATGGGCGCGCCGCTGGCGATCGTGTCGCTCGGGCAGGCGGCTGCCGTGCCGGCGGCGCTCATCTTCTGCTTCGACGTAGCGCTCGCCTTCACGCTGGCGCCGCTAATGATGGCGCTTGCGGGAGCCGGCGGCGGCTCGCGCGCGAGGCTTCTTCGCGACATTCCGCGCACGGTGCTCCTGCATCCGTTCATCCTCCCAACCCTCCTCGGCGTCGCCGGTGCGGCGCTTCAGTTCCGGCCGCCCGACCCGGTCGACCGGCTGCTCGCCGCGCTTGGCAACGCGGCCGCGCCCTGTGCGCTCTTCGCGCTTGGGGTGACGGTGGCATGCCGGCCGCTGAAGCGCGTACCGGGCGAGCTGCCGGTGCTGATCGCGATGAAGCTTGTCGTCCATCCGCTGGTCGTCCTGGCGATCCTCGGCTGGATCGGCGGCTTCCAGCAGATCTGGGTAAAAACGGCGGTGCTGATGGCCTCGCTGCCACCGGCCGCCACAATCTACGTGCTTGCCGCGCAGTACGAGACCTACGTGCAGCGCGCCTCTTCCGCGATCCTCATCGGAACCGGGGTTTCCGTCGTGACCGTGACGGCGGTGCTCTACCTTCTGACACACGGCCTGCTGCCGCTCTAGCAGCGCATGTGTGTGATGCCTCCGGGTCTCCGCTGGTTGGCGCGTGTGGAGCGGGCGAAATGCTGCTAGAGTGCAGCGCACACCGCCCACGCCTCCCGACGGATCGCCCGCCATGAGCAATATCGCCGACACCTCGCCCACCGCGCTTGCCGGCGCGCTTCCGGAGAAGGGCGCGGAGGCCGCAGTCCGCGACAAACGCTACCTCTTCAGCCCGGTCGTCGATTTCCTCTGTCTCGGGGGAAGCTCGCTCTTCCTGCTGCCGCTTCTCTTCGTGTTGCCCGACGCGGACTACCGCGCGCCAGTCGCTACGACGATGCTGCTCATCGCGCACCTCGTGAACCACCCGCACTTCGCGCACTCCTACCAGATCTTCTACCGCGGCTTCGGGGCCAAGGCGTTCCGCCCCGATCTCGGCCGCGCCATGCAGGCGCGCTACCTCTTTGCGGGAGTGGGCGTGCCTGTCCTGCTCCTCGCGTTCTGCGCCGGCAGCATTCTGGCCGGCGATGCGCGGCTTCTCGGCTACGGCGGCAACCTGATGGGGCTTTTCGTCGGCTGGCACTACGTCAAGCAGGGCTACGGCATGCTGATGGTGGACGCGGTGCTGAAGCGGAAATTCTTCAAGGATCCGGAAAAGAAGGTCTTCCTCGCCAACAGCTACCTCGTCTGGATCTACGCCTGGCTGAGCTTCAACCAGACCGTCAGCCAGCAGAAGCTCTGGGGGCTGGAGTACTATTCCTTCGCCTTCCCGACCTGGGTGGTGACGGCGGCAGGGCTCGCGGCGCTGGCGTGCGGGCTCGTGGCGCTCTGGGTGCTTGCCGCGCGCTTCAGGGCGAATGGCGGCCTGCCGGTGAACGGTGTGCTCGCCTATGCCGTCAGCCTCTACCTGTGGCTCCTGTTCGTCTGGATCAATCCGCTCTGGCTGCTCGTCGTCCCCGCACTCCACTCGCTCCAGTACCTGCTGGTCGTCTGGCGCTACGAGCTGAACTACGAGCGCGGCAAGGAGGGGGCGCTTGAGGCGCCGACCGTACCGCTGGTCGAACGCGTATTCGGCAGCCGCTACATCGCGAGCATGACGCTCTTCGTCGCGACCGGGATCGTCATCGGCTATCTCGGCTTCTGGGGCGTGCCGAAGTTCCTCGATTCCATCGTGCCGTACGACAAGCAGCTATTCGGCGGGACGATGTTCCTGTTCGTCTTCTGGATCTTCATCAACGTCCACCACTACTTCCTCGACAACGTGATGTGGCGGCGGGAGAATCCGGATACGCGAAAGTATCTCTTCAGCTAAGCGCAGGCCGGCCAGGTCTCGTCACAACAGAGGCACCGGCCGGGCCGGTGCCTCTTCGGATAAGGACGCTTCGGCCGGTGTGGCCCGGCTACTGCTCTTTCACATAAGTCGCGGTGAAATCGATCACGCAGGCGAGGCCGCCGGGATCGTCATCGGGCCGCTGGATCTTGCCCTTCAAGACAAGCAGCTGCGTTGATGCGGTGACGGTGGCGTGCGCAAGCACCTGAATTTTCGCGAAGTGGGAAGTCTGTTGAGTGTAGACCCCACCCCAGCCGAGCCCGCCGGTTACGACCGTCCTGAAAGTGGTGTCGAGGACGTGGTTTTGCAGATTGTAGCCAACGCCGCCAAGGTTATAGACGAAACTAAAGCCTTCAGACTGGTCGCCCTGTCCGGCAATCAGCGGATGAAAGCGTGAGGCCGCTATGTCGCCGACATTCTGGTTCTGGCACTGAGCAGTCTTGGCCGTCACCTTGATCGTCCCGTGCAATGACGGATTCAACAATTTATCACCGTAAGTGGTATCGACGCTTTCACAGGTATGCACTTGAGCCGCTACACTGGCGGCTCAAGGCGTCCGCAGCGCTGCTCCCGTCAATCCCCGCCGCATCACGAACTTCCGCAGTATAGGCACCGACGAAGCGAGTGCGATCCCGAGGCCGCGCGCGGCCTGCACCGGCAGGAAATCCGTGAGGAGCGAGCGGTTCAGGAGATCGACCGCGAGCGTGCGCGAGCGCACGTCCATGCGCCGCGCCTCGTGATAGGCGGCAAGCGACGCGGCTGAGCCGGGGTCAGCCGCGTGGCGCGACAGCACATGCCGCAGCGCCACCACGTCGCGGAAGCCGAGGTTCAGCCCCTGCGCCCCGATCGGCGGGAAGAGGTGCGCCGCCTCTCCGACCAGCATGGTGCGGCGCGCGGCGAAGCGGTCGGCGAGCGCCGCACCGAGCGGGAAGAGCGCCGGCCGGCTGTCGACCTGCATCGCTCCGTGGATGGAGCGCGCCTTTTCCTCGACGGCGCGAGAAAAAAGCTCGTCGGAAAGGCCGATGGTCCGATCCAGGGCTTCGGGCCGGTCGACCCAGACGAGGCTCACCCGGTTGCCGGGAAGCGGCACCAGCGTGAAAGGGCCGTTCTCGGTGTGGAACTCCGTCGAGACGCCCTGGTGCGGATGCTGGATGGAAAACGTGGCGACCAGCGCCGACTGGGAATAGGTCCAGCGCCTGACCCGGATGCCAGTGGCCTCGCGCGCCATCGACCGCGCTCCATCGGCGGCGACGACGAGGCGGGCGGAAAACACGCGGTCGCCGGACCGGAGCACCACCCGCTCGTCCTCCGGCAGGATCGACTCGACCGGCGAGGCGGTCAGCGTCAGCCCATCGAGGGCCTCGGCATGCCGGCGAAGCCCCTCCGCCAGATCGCCGTTCGGAATGTTCTGGCCGAAGGCCGGGAGGCCGATTTCGGAGGCGTAGAAGGTCGCCTCCGGCGCCCGCACCAGCCGGCGGGTCGCGTCGACCAGGCGGATCGCGTTAAGCGGAGCGGCGTGCGCGGCAAGCGCCGGCCAGACGCCGAGGTCGGAAAGAAAAGCCACCGAGCCGTGCAGGAGCGCGGCCGTCCGGCCCGGCGGAAAGCTTGCCGGCGGGGCGAAGAGGATTGTGCGCAGGCCGCCGTCTGTCGCCGCGATCGCCGCTGCAAGCCCGGCCGGGCCGCCGCCAACTACCGCAACATCGAAATTTTCCGCATCGGGCCGGGTCATGGCGGCCAAGATGGCCATATCCGTCCGCCCCCGCAATGTGGCGGCTTCGTCATCTGCCGGACTCATTCCCCGCCGAAGGCCGCGCCGGGGCTTGCGCTAGCCCCGCCCGACCGGCATGAGAGCCCTTGGGAAGCTGGCGTTTCGGGGCGGCCGGAAGGCGGCTTTCCGCGGGGGACTGGTCCGAGGATGAATGTGGGGCCGCGACATCTCTTCGCCATCCATCTCCTGACCGCGAGCGGGGCCGCTTTCTCGCTTCTCGCCGTCATGGCGAGCTTTGCCGGCGACTGGAACAGCACCTTCATCTGGCTCGGCGTGGCGCTCTTCGTCGACGGCATCGACGGGCCGATCGCGCGCCGCTACCGGGTGCGCGAGCGGCTGCCGAAATGGGACGGGGCGGCGCTGGACTTCGTCATCGACTACACGACCTACGTCTTCGTGCCGGCGATCGTCGTGGCGCGGGCGCTGGCGCTGCCACCGTTGGTCGGCGCTTTCTGCGGTGTGGTCGTCGCGGTATCCGGTGCGCTCTATTTCGCCGACGTCCGCATGAAGCGCCCGGACAATTCGTTCCGGGGCTTCCCGGCCGTGTGGAACATGCCGGTGTTCGTGCTCTACGCTTTCCTCCCGCCGCCGATCGTCACGGTGGTGAGCGTCGTGGCACTCGCGGTGCTGACCTTTCTGCCGGTGAATTTCGTGCACCCGCTCCGCGTGATTCGCTGGCGGATCCCGACGCTCGCGGTGGTCGCGCTGTGGGTGGTCACCGGGCAGTGGCTGCTCGCCAGCGGCTTCACCGCGCCCACCACGGTAAAGCTGGCGCTTCTCGCGGCGTCTACCTATCTCTTCTGCGTCGCCGCCGTGCAGCAATATCTGAGTTCACGCTAGGTTCTGATGCTCGAACTGCTCGCCAGCCCGCAAGCGTGGGCCGCCTTCCTGACGCTCTCCGTCATGGAAATCGTGCTCGGCATCGACAACATCATCTTCATCTCGATCCTCGTCGGATCACTGCCCGAGCCGGCGGCGACGCGCGCGCGGCAGATCGGGCTGCTGCTGGCGCTTCTCTTTCGCGTTGGATTGCTCTTCGCCATTACCTGGATCATCGGGCTGACGGCGCCGGTCTTTACGCTGCCGTTCGAGTTTCCGGGCGGCCCCGATGGCCACGGGCTGTTCGACCCGGAGATATCATGGCGCGACCTGATCCTCATCGCCGGCGGCATTTTCCTGATCTTCAAGGCAACGCGGGAGATCCACGGCGAGATCGAGCATGAGGAGAGCGCGCTCGGGCACGCGGTCTCTACCGGCTTCACGGCCCTGATCGCGCAGATCGTGCTGGTCGATGCGGTGTTCTCGATCGATTCCATCCTGACCGCGGTCGGCATGGTGGACGAGGTGGAGGTGATGATCGCGGCGGTGATCGTCGCAATCGGGGTGATGTATGTGGCGTCGGGGCCGATCGCCGGCTTCGTGAAGCGCAATCCGACGACGAAGATGCTCGCGCTCGCCTTCCTGCTGCTGATCGGCGTGGCGCTGATCGCCGACGGGCTGGGCTTCCATATTCCGCGCGCCTACATCTATTTCTCGATGGCCTTCGCGGCCGTCGTCGAGATTTTCAACGTGCTGGCGAAGCGCGGCAAGCGGAAGTCGAACTGAGGGGGTCGCATGGTCAAGGCAATCGTTGTCCGCGAGTACGGCGGACCGGACGCGATGAAGTTCGAAGATGTCACGATCGGCGAGCCGGGGCCCGGCGAGGCGCGTGTCAAACATGCGGCGATCGGCATCAACTTCGTCGACGTCTACAACCGCACCGGACTTTACAAGGCCCCGGGAGGCCTGCCGTTCACGCCGGGCTCGGAGGGGGCGGGCACGGTGGTCTCCGTCGGTTCCGGCGTTTCCCACGTGAAGCCCGGCGACCGCGTCGCCTATTCAGGGCCGCAGGGCTCCTACTCCGAGGAGCGCATTCTCCCGGCTGACCGGCTGGTCAAGATTCCCGACGGCGTCGACTTCAAGACGGCGGCGGCGATGACGCTGAAGGGGCTGACCGCGCAGTTCCTCCTGCGCCAGACATTTCCGGTGACGAAGGGCACGACGCTCCTCTTTCACGCCGCGGCCGGAGGCGTCGGCCTGATCGCCTGCCAGTGGGCCAACCATCTCGGTGCGACCGTCATCGGCACGGTCGGCTCGGACGAGAAGGCGAAGCTCGCCAAGGCGCACGGTTGCCATCACGTCATCAACTACAAGACCGAGAATTTCGTCGAGCGGGTCGCCGAAATCACCGGCGGCAAGAAGTGCGACGTGGTCTACGATTCCGTCGGGCGCGACACCTATCCCGGCTCGCTCGATTGCCTGCGGCCGCTTGGCATGTGGGTGCTCTTCGGGCAATCCTCCGGCGTCATCCAGAATTTCGACATGAACATCCTGGCGCAGAAGGGGTCGCTCTTCGCCACGCGCCCGACGCTCTTCGTTTACGCAGCGAAGCGCGAGGCGCTGGAAACGATGGCGGCCGAGCT
>JBBQVL010000132.1:0-8011 GCA_038211615.1 Hyphomicrobiales bacterium | reverse complement strand
CCCATCGCGCTTCTTCAGGCTCGCCTCGAGCCAGATGAAGAAGAACGACGTGCCGATCCACGCGATGCCGGTCATCACATGCGCCCAGCGCAAGACGGCGTTCAGCCACTCGAGGATCGCGGCGGTCATTGGGGGGTCGGGGATTGGGGATTGGGGATTGGGGCGCTGCGACCGAGGCGTCTGGAACCAGCCGATGCGGCCGAGCTGCCATTTAACCTCCACCTTGAGGGGAGGTCGAAGGTCGGCGAGCATAGCGAGCAGACTTTCGGGAGGGGGGATTGCCGCGCAGAAGCTTGCCGCCGCCGATCAGAGCGCTCGCGAAGGGCATGCGGCGTAAGATGCCCGATGCGGAATTCCGATTGTGGTGCGAACTCCGCAGTCACGGTCTGGACGGCCTCGGGTTCCGCCGCCAGCAGCCCATCGGCCGCTACATCGTCGATTTCTTCTGTCCCGCGGCGAAGTTGATTGTCGAAGTCGACGGTGAGCAGCATGCGCTCGGCGACCAGCCGGTTGCCGATGCAACGCGCACCAAGTGGCTCGAGGCCCAGGGCTACATCGTTGTCCGGTTCTGGACAAACGAGGTGATGCACGAACTCGACGCCGTGTGCGCTGCCATTCTTGCGGCGTCGCGCGGCGAGTGGCGTAGCAGCCCCCCTCCCGAAACCGGCTAAAACCGGTTTCGACCTCCCCTCAAGGGGGAGGTTACGACCAAACGCCGCGCCACCCCGCTCCCAACCCCTCCTCGCAAGGGGGAGGTGAGCGCGTCGTGGACTTTGCATCTCAGTATTCGACCTTGTCGGGTTTCGCCTGCCACTCGGCGAACACCGCTTCGGCCTCCGGCAGGTCGACCTTGAAGGTCGGGATGCTGCGGGCGTCGATGGGCTTCGCCACCTCCTCGTAGATCATCGCGTCGTCGAAGCCGATTTCGGCGGCGTCCTCGCGCGAGTTGGCGAAGTAGATGCGGTCCAGCCGCGCCCAGTAGATCGCCGCGAGGCACATCGGGCAGGGCTCGCAGCTCGAATAGATTTCGCAGCCGGCGAGCGAGAAATTCTGCAGCGCCTCGCAGGCGGCGCGGATCGCGGTGATTTCGGCGTGCGCCGTCGGGTCGTTGTCGGAGGTGACCTTGTTCCAGCCCTCGGCGATCACCTTGCCATCCTTGACGATGACCGCTCCGAAGGGCCCGCCCTCCCCTCGCCGCATCCGCTCGGCGGAAAGCGTGACGGCGCGGAGCATGAAGTCGCGGTGGCTGTCAGCGGTCATGGGGCATGGGGGCGTTGGTGCGAAGAAGGTTCTTCTCGCGCCGCAGCAGGAGGTCGGCGGCGAACGAGGCGGCGATGGCAGTGGGCTCCTTGCTCCTGATGCTGCCGAGGCCGATGGGGCAGACAAGACGCTCGAGCTGCTTTCCCGAAATGCCGGCCTCGCCGAGGCGCCTGATGAAGCGCGCGCGCTTGGTGGCCGATCCTATCAGCCCGAGATAGGCGAAATCGTCGCGGCGCAGGATCGCCTCGCAGATCGCCTCGTCGAGCGGATGGCTGTGCGTCATGACCGCGAACACTGTGTCCGGCGGCGCGTCGTCCACGGCGAGTTCGGGCATGGCGAGCGCCAGGCATTTTATCCCGGCGGGAGCAGGATCGGGAAACTGTCCGGCGCGGCCGTCGATCCAGGTCATTGCAAACCCCAGCGGCGCGACGGCATAGGCAACCGCGCGCCCCACATGCCCCGCGCCGAAAAGCCAGAAGGCCTGCGGCTGCGGATTGATGCGCTCTTCGATAGCGGCGCGACAGTTATCGAACACCGCGACGAAGTCAGGAGTCGCGCCAGAATTGTCACGCCAGTCGCGCCGCACTCCGCCCGCATCGCCGATAGCGACGGTGCGGACGATCGAGGTTGGCTCCTCCGCGGCGCGGATGAGCTTCTTCAGCCAGGCAAGATCGGCGGGCGCGAACGGCTCGAAGGCGACGGTCACCGAGCCGCCGCAGCACTGGTTGAGCTCCGGCCCGAGCGCCAGGCGGAGCAGCCCGGCGCCTCCCGAGTGCAGCAGTTCCCGCGCGCGGAGGATCGCGGCGCGCTCGAATTCTCCCCCGCCGATCGTGTCGAAGATCGCATCCTCGGTGACCAGCATCTGCGCGCCGACCTCGCGCGGTCCGGAGCCTTTCAGCTCCACGAGATGCACCAGCATCGCCGCCTCGCCACGCGACAGCGCTTCCGCGGCCGGGAGCAGCCATGCGCGCATCACGCCGTTGCTCCGGCCCGAGCGCGGACGTCTTCCACCGCGAAAAGGATGCGCTCGGGCGTCGCCGGTGTGTCGAGGTTCGGGAACGCCGTGTAGTCGCCCGCTGCCGCGACCGCATCAACCAGCGCCGAGAACGCCGAGAGCGCCAGCATCAGCGGCGGCTCGCCCACCGCCTTCGAGCGATGGATCGTCGGCGAGCGGTTCACGCCCCTCTCCCAGATTTTGATCCGCATGTCGTCGGGTCGATCGTTGGCGGTCGGGATCTTGTAGGTGGAGGGCGCGTGGGTCATCAGGCGGCCCTTCTCGTTCCACCACAGCTCCTCCGTGGTGAGCCAGCCGAGGCCCTGGATGAAGCCGCCCTCGATCTGCCCGAGATCAACCGCCGGGTTCAGCGAGCGGCCGACGTCATGCAGGATGTCGGCGCGGAGCAGACGGTTCTCGCCGGTCAGCGTGTCGATGACGACCTCGCTCACCGCTGCCCCATAGGCGAAGTAGAAGAACGGCGTTCCGCGCATCGTCTCGCCGTCGAAATGGATGTCCGGCGTCGCGTAGAAGCCGGTCGAGGAGAGCGATACGCGCCCGAGATAGGCTTCCGCCACGAGATCGGGAAACGTCACTTCCCCGTTGCCGATGCGCACGCGGTTCGGCAGGAACACCACCTGCTCCTCCGGCACCTTGTATTTCTGTGCGGCGAACGCGATCAGCCTTCCCTTGATGGTTCCGGCCGCCGCCTGCGCCGCCATGCCGTTCATGTCCGAGCCCGAGGACGCGGCCGTGGCGGAAGTGTTCGGCACCTTCGCGGTCGTCGTGGCGCTGATCTTCATCTTGTCGAGGTCGATCTGGAATTCCTCGGCGACGACTTGCGCCACTTTCACGAAGAGCCCCTGCCCCATCTCCGTGCCGCCGTGGTTCAGGTGCACGGAGCCGTCCTTGTAGACATGGACCAGCGCGCCGGCCTGGTTCAGGTGCGTGGTGGTGAAGGAGATGCCGAATTTCACCGGCGTGAGCGCAATGCCCTTTTTCAGGATCGGGCTCTTTGCATTGAATTCGCGGATCGCCGCGCGGCGGGCGCGGTAGTCGGACGACGCTTCCAGTTCGTCCACGATCTCGGCGATGACGCAGTCCGTCACTTCCATGTGGTAGGGCGTGACGCCGCCGCGTTCCGCCGGGTAGAAATTCGCGCGGCGTACGTCGAGGGGATCCTTGCCCAGCGCAAACGCGACTTCGTCAATGACGCGCTCGATACCGACCATCCCCTGCGGACCGCCGAAGCCGCGGAAGGCGGTGTTGGAAACTGTGTGCGTCTTCAGGCGGCGCGAGCGGATGTGCGCGTTGTTGAGCGCATAGGCGTTGTCCGCGTGGAACATCGCGCGGTCGGCGATGGCGGCGGAAAGGTCCGCCGAATAGCCGCAGCGCGTCGCCTGCTCGAAGCGTACGCCCTGGATCGTTCCGGCATCGTCGAAGCCGACATCGTAGCCGATGCGGAAATCGTGACGCTTGCCGGTCATCTCCATGTCGTCGTCGCGGTCGAGCCGCAGCTTCGCCGGCCGGCCTGTCTTCGCCGCGACCAGCGCCGCGATGCCCGCGATCAACGCCGGCTGGCTCTCCTTGCCGCCGAACCCGCCGCCCATCCGCCGCACCTCCACGGTGACGGCGTTGTCATGCAGCCCGAGGACCTTCGCGACGGTGTGCTGCACTTCCGCCGGATGCTGGGTGGAGGAATGCACCAGCATGTCGCCGGCTTCGCCTGGGATCGCGTAGGCCACGTGCCCTTCGAGATAGAAGTGATCCTGTCCGCCGATGACGATGCTGCCCTCGAGACGGCGCGGCGCGCGGGCGAGCGCGGCATCCGTGTCGCCGAGGCGCATCTCGCGCGTCGGCAGGAGATCGGCACCTGCCGCGAGCGCGTCGTCGACCGTGATCAACGCCCGAAGGTCCTCGTATTCGACCCTCGCGAGCTTCGCGGCAGCCCGCGCCGCGTCGACCGAGTCCGCCGCCACGGCGAACAGCGACTGGCCGACGTACTGGACCTCGCCGACCGCGAAGACCGGATCGTCGTGCATCACCGGGCTCGCGTCGTTCTCGCCGGGGATATCCCCGGCGGTCAGCACGCAGGCGACGCCCCCCGACTTGCGACAGGCGGAGACATCGAGCGAGACGAGCCGCGCATGGGGGCGCTGGCTCATTGCGACATAGATCTGCAGCGTGCCCGGCAGCTCCGGCACGTCGTCGACATAGACCGCCTCGCCGGACACATGCCGCGCGGCGCTGTCATGCGCGATCGACCGCGCCACGCCGCCGCGGATGCGGTCATCATGGCGCGGATGCTGGTGCGGCACCGAGGTGACCGTGCCGGCGCCGCTCCGGTCCTGGATGAAGGTCTCGTTCATCCGGCAAGCTCCAGCACGCGCGTCGCCGGCCGCTCCCCGCCGGAATTCTCCAGGTGGAAGCGCCGCAGCAGGTTTTGCGCGGCCTTCAGCCGGTAATCTTGCGAGGCGCGCATGTCGGTCAGCGGCTTGAAGTCCTCCGCAAGCGCAGCAACCGCGCGCTCGGTGGCCGCCTTGTCGAACGCGTGCCCAACAAGCGCCGCCTCCGCGTTGGCCGCGCGCTTCGGCGTGGCAGCCATTCCGCCGAAGGCAAGCCGCGCCGCGCCGACCTTGCCGCCGTCGAAGCGCAGAGAGAAGGCGGCCATCACGGCGGAAATATCCTGGTCGAAGCGCTTCGAAAGCTTGTAGCAGGCGAAGCGATGGTCCGCCGACAGCGTCGGGATGAAAACGGACTCAACGAATTCTCCCGGCGCCCGGTCCTGCTTGCCGTAGGCGACGAAGAAGTCCTCCAGTGGAATTTCGCGCCGTTCCACGCCGCGGCGAAGCGTGAGCTTTGCGTCGAGCGCGATCAGGGCCGGCGGCAGATCGCCGATCGGCGAGCCGTTCGCGATGTTGCCACCGACTGTGCCGGCGTTGCGGATCTGGATTGAGGCAAAGCGGCGCATCAGCTCGCCAAGGTCGGGGTGCAGGCGCGCCAGCGCCGCCGTCGCGTCGCGATGGCTGAGCGTGGCGCCGAGCGTCAACCCGTCGTCCCCCTCCTCGAGGGTGGAAAGGTCTTTCACGCGCGTGACATCGATGAGAGTCTTCAAGCATCGATGCTGCTTCGTGACCCAGAGCCCGACATCGGTCCCGCCGGCAACAATCACCGCATCCGGCTGCTCAAGATAGATTTCCGCCAGCTCATCGGCCGAGCGCGGCGCGAAGACCTCCGCTTCTCCGTGCGCGAGATGCAGCATCGGCCCGGCAGCGATCGTCTCAAGCTTCTTCGCGGCTCCCGCCGCCGCAACCTTGTCGGGCCGCGGAGCCGCGCCTGCTTCAAGTCCCGCGTCTACAATCGGCCCGTAACCTGTGCAGCGGCAGAGATTTCCGGCGAGCCAGTCCTTCACCGCCTGCCGCTCCTTGAGCGCGCCTTCAAGCCATCCGGCATAAAGCTGCATGACGAAGCCCGGCGTGCAGAAGCCGCATTGCGAGCCGTGATGCTCGACAAGCGCCTGTTGGACGGGATGCAGCGCGCCGTCTTCCGCCTTGAGATCCTCCACGGTCGTCAACTGGCGTCCGTGCAGCACCGGCACGAACTGAATGCAGGAATTGACCGAACGGTGCTGCAGGCCGCCGTTTCCGTCCGGCTCCGAGAGCAGCACCGTACAGGCGCCGCAATCGCCCTCGGCGCAGCCCTCCTTGGTGCCCATGCGCCGTTCGTGGCGGCGCAGATATTCGAGCACCGTCAGCGTCGGCGACACGCCTTCGATCGTACGCTCCTGATCGCCGAGCAGAAAGCGGATCGGCATCAGCTTCCCCGATAGGTGGAGTAGCCGAAGGGGGAGAGGAGCAGCGGCACGTGATAGTGCGCCTGAGGATCGTCGATGCCGAAGCGGATCACCACCTGGTCCAGGAATTTTGGTGACGGGAGCGCAAGGCCCAGCCGGTCGAAATAGGCGCCGGCCTCGAAGATAAGCTCGTAGGCGCCGGCCTGCATCGCTTCGCCTTCCATGAGCGGCCTTCTCGAAGCTGTTGCGGAACTTGCCACGGAACGGCTCACCGCGAATCAACTGCTGGTAGCCGCCCATCCGAACGCCGGTCGGGTTCGGGTCCGGGTCGGTCGCGTCGTCCGGGTACACGTCGATCACCTTCACCACCCAATCGGCATCAGTTCCCGTCGTGGAAACGTATAACTCCACTTCGATCGGCCCCGCGAGCGTGAGGTCAGTGCCGAATTCCTGAGTCTGGTACACGAGAACGTCCGGGCGCGACGCGGCGAACCGCTGGTCGGCGGTCATGTATTCCTTCACCATACCGATGTCGGTCTTGTTGATGAACGGCACCGGCTTGGTCGGGTCACTGACAAACTCATCGAACGCCGATTTCGAGTCGTATCCGTCAGATTTCCAGTGCATATCGCCGTCCGCGTGGAGGTACTGCGAGGCGCGGGTCGCGTCCTTCGGCGGCCAACTGTCGTGCTTACGCCATACGTTCGTGCCCGTCTCGAACACCCATGCTTTCGGGGCCTTGTCGTCTCCCTTCCCCTTCAGGTGGTATTCGAAGAATGGGAACTCAATGTTCTCGCGGTAGAACGGAGCGGTTTTCGCGTTGAAACTCACGTCGCCGAGGTGGTCGCCGTCGCCGCCACTCCACCCGCCGTGGACCCACGGCCCCATTACGAGGTGATTGTTCTTCGGCGGGTTGTTGGCTTCTGCGTGCTTATAGATTTCCAACGCGCCGAATAAGTTTTCGGCATCAAACCACCCGCCGACGGTCATCACCGCAGGTGTAATGTTCTTCACATGTTGGCGGATGTTCCGCGCCTTCCAGAAGTCGTCATAGGTGCCGTGTTCCATCACCTCTTTCCAGAACGCGATTTCACCCTTGTAGTATTTGGCGTCGGCGTTCTTGAGCGGTCCCATATCCAAAAAGAACTTGTAGCCGTCCGGGGTGCCGTGTTCGAGACCGACGCGGCCGAACTTCTTGGTCGGCTCCGGGCGGTTCTTGCCGAACCCGTACATGAAGTTGAAGCAGTGCGGGAGGAACAGACAGCCGTTGTGGTGAAAGTCGTCGCCGATGAACCACTCGCTGACCGGGGCTTGTGGGCTGACCGCCTTCACCGCGGGGTGCGCGTCGATCATCCCGCACACCGCGTAGAACCCCGGGTACGAGATGCCCGTAATGCCCACCTTCCCGTTGTGGCCCCTCACATTCTTGATGAGCCATTCGACGGTGTCGTATGTGTCACTACTCTCATCAATTTCTTTATCCTTCTTGTTCGCGTTGTGCGGGCGCACGTTAACGAACTCGCCCTCCGACATCCACCGCCCGCGAACGTCCTGATACACGAAGATGTACCCGCTCTGCACGAAGTACGCGCTCGGGCGCAGCGCGTCGGGGTACTTGTCTGCTCCGTACGGGCTGACGCTGTACGGCGTGCGAATCAGCATCATCGGGTACTTCTGCGCGTCGTCCTTCGGCACGTACACGGCGGTGAACAGCTTCACCCCGTCGCGCATCGGAATGTTATACTCGTACTTCGTATAGTTCGCGCGGATGTAGTCTTTGAGTTCCGCGCCCGCGAGCGGCTTCGGCGGTGTGGCCGGCTGCGCGAATAGCGGCATCGGCGCGAAGACGCTCAGCGCGAGCGCGACGGGGAATGACCAACGAGGCATGAGGCACCGTAGGTAGGTCAGGGGATGAAGATCGAGACACCGGCCGCGGTCGCGGCGCGGGCGAGGGTGGCGTTGGT
>JBBQVL010000131.1:0-8238 GCA_038211615.1 Hyphomicrobiales bacterium | reverse complement strand
GCGCCTCGTAGATTTCCTTGAGCGATTCCAGATAGCGCTCGAACGCCTTGGTGAAATGGCTCTGCCCGGGAAGGTTCGAGCCGTCGGCGATCCAGATGGTAAGCGCCTTCGAGCCGACCGCCTTGCCGAAATTGATGCAGTCGATGTTGTGCTGGATCGCCTGCTTGCGGACGGCCGGATCGGTATGGGAGAGGCTGCCGAACTTGTAGGAGAGCGCCTGTCCCGGAGAATCCTGGAAGGTGTTGGAGTTCATCGCGTCGAAGCCGAGACCGCGCGTCTCGGCGTAGGTGACGAGCTCGGCCGGATCGTCGTGGCGGTCCCACGGGATGTGCAGCGAGACACGCGGCGTGACCCCGGTAAGCTGCTGGATGACGGCGCAATCGTCGAGCTTGTCGAGGATGTTGCGCGGCTCTCCGATGCCGGGGAAGCGGGCGAAGCGTGTGCCTCCCGTGCCGACGCCCCAGGTCGGGATGGCGACCGCGAAAGCGGCGGCCTTTGCCTTGATCGCGTCGATATCCACATGCCTGCGCTCAAGGGTGCTTCGGAGCGCTTCGTATTCGTTTTTCAGCACGTCGAAGGCAGATTCGTTCCGCTGCCCGACCAGCTTCGTGTCAATTCCCGGCCTTGCCATTCCAATCCCCCAACACCCGATGCGCCCTCTCTCCCGCCGTCATTGCCGGGCTTCACCCGGCAATCCATCCCGCGACGATCGTGCCCTCTGAGAGCGCTACGAAATGGATCCGTTGGTCAAGCCGTGGACGACGACAGTGGGCGCGTATGCCTCGCACATTCTCCTAGCATTGAGCCCAGCCAAAGCGCTGGAAATCGCGCTTCGCATCTCCGTCGCTGAAAAACGTCAGCGCGTGAAGCTCTGCGCGTTGCCGGCGTCGACGTTGACGATGTTGCCGGTCGATTTCGCCGACATCTCTGAGACGAGAAAGTAGATCGCCTCGGCGACATCCTCCGGGAAGACCGACCGCTTCAGGAGCGAGCGCTGGCGATAGTGCTCCTCGAGCTCGTCCGGCTTCATCTTGTAGGCGGCGGCGCGCTGTTCGCGCCACTCGCCCGTCCAGATCTTCGAGCCGCGCAGCACGGCGTCGGGGTTGACCACGTTGACGCGGATCTGGTCGCCCGCCCCCTCCAGCGCAATGCAGCGGGCGAGGTGAATCTCCGCCGCCTTCGACGTGCAGTAGGCTGAAGCGCCGGGCGAGGCCGCAAGGCCATTCTTGGAAGCGACGAAGACGATCGCTCCGCCGAGTTTTTGCGTCTTCATCATGCGGAAGGCCTCGCGCGCCACGAGGAAATAGCCGGTCGCGAGAATGTCCATGTTCTTCTGCCACATCGAAAGCTCTGTCGCCTCGAAGGGCGCCGAGGACGAGATGCCGGCGTTTGAGACGAGAATGTCGATGCCGCCATACTCGGTCGCCGCCTCGGTGAAGGCGCGGGCCACGGCCGTCTCGTCGGTCACGTCGATCAGGACGCCGCGAACGCTGTCTTTTCCGTGCGATAGCCCAAAATCCTCAAGCGCCGCCTGCAGCGCTTTAACGTCGATGTCGGCAAGGACGCAGACAGCGCCTTCTCCGAGCAGCCGGCGCACGGTGGCGCGGCCGATGCCGCCCGCCCCTCCGGTCACGAACGCGATCTTGCCGGCGAGGCTCTTCGCCTTCGGCATGCGCTGGAGCTTCGCCTCCTCGAGCAGCCAGTATTCGATGTCGAAGGCCTCCTGCTCCGGCAGCCCAAAGTAATCCGACACCGAAGACGCGCCGCGCATCACATTGATGGCATTGACATAAAACTCGCCGGCAATGCGGGCAGTCGCCTTGTCCTTGGCGAAAGTGATCTGGCCGATTCCGGGGATGAGATAGACGACCGGGTTCGGGTCGCGCATGGCGGGCGAGCCCGGCTGCTTTGAGCGTTCGTAGTAGCCCGCATAACGGCTGCGGTATTCCTCGACGTGACGTTCGAGCGCCGCGGGATCGATGCCGCCCTCGGCGTCGAGACGCAGCACCAGCGGCCAGATCTTTGTGCGGAGGAAATGGTCAGGGCAGGCGGTCCCGAGCGCCGCAAGCTCATCCACCCGCTTCGAACCGACGAATTCGAGCACTGTGGCGGAATCGTCAAAATGGCCGACTTTCGGCTCGTCCTTTCCGATCAGGGAGCGGATGGCGGGCATCAGGCGCGCGGCGATGGCGCGGCGGCGCTCAGTCGGCAGGGCAGCGACCGCCTCCCCGCCGAACGCCGGCTTGCCGGCGGTCTCGCGCTCGAACCAGGCCATGGCGCGGTTGATGACGTCGAGCGTCAGCGCGTAGCATGCCTTGCCGTCCTCGGCCCAGGTGAAGAGGCCGTGGCTCTCGAGCACGCAACCCCTCGCGTCCGGATTATCGCGCGCGAACTTTTCCAGCCACAGGCCAAGCTCGAAGCCCGGCCGCTTCCACGGCAGCCAGCCGATCTCGTCGCCGTAGATGTCCTTGGTGAGCTGCCGCGAGTTCTTCGACGCGGCGATGGCGATCACCGCATCGGGATGCACGTGGTCGACATGCGCGTAAGGAAGGAAGGCGTGCAGCGGCGTGTCGATCGAGGCAGCGCGCGGATTGAGGTTGAAGGTCGCGTGCGGGAGCAGGCCCACCATCTCGTCCTCATGCGCGACGCCGCGATAGAGGCCTTTCATGGCGTTGAGCTTGTCCATGTAGAGCGTGGCGAAGCCGTCGAGCTTGATGGAGCCGAGATCGCCGCCCGACCCCTTGACCCACAGCACTTCGACCGGCTGGCGCGTCAGCGGATCCGTCTCGGTGACCTTCAGCGAAGTATTGCCGCCGCCATAGTTCGTGATCCGCTTGTCGGCCCCGAGGAGGTTGGAGCGGTAGAGCAGAAGCTCGGGCTCGGAGAGGCCCTTGGCGTGGGAATCGTCCCAGCGGTTCTCGATCTGGGTCAGCGACGGATTGGCGGTGAGCATCGGCATCTCCCTCCCCGGCCGGACGGCGTGAGTTGACGCACGCGAGATTTGGCGGGGTCGATGATTTTTGCGATGCTATCCCGCAGCGAAACGATACTGTCAATCAGCAGCAGTCAATTCCACTCATTGTGCGGCGCAACATGAAAGATATTGACTGAACCTGATTGACACTGCCGTCGCGAGCCGCAAAAGATGCGGCCAAGGACAAGCCGCAAAAGCGGCAAATAACAAGAAGACCGAGGGGAGGAATGCACGAGCGCGAGCGCCATAAGCTCATCCTGAACGCTGTGCAGGAACGGCCGGTCGCGACCATCGGGGAGCTCGTCGAGATGACGGCGACCTCCGAGGCGACGATCCGCCGCGACGTTTCCGCATTGCATGTGCAGGGGCGGCTCAGGCGCGTCCGCGGTGGCGCGGAGGCGCTGCACCCGCCGCAGTTCGTCGGCATCGCCGGCCGGCCTTTCAAGGTCAGCGAAGCGGTGAACATCGAGAAGAAGCGCGCCATCGCGGAAGCCGCCGTGGCGCTTTGCGCCGACGGCGATTCCATCATCATGAACGCCGGCACCACGACGTTCCAGATGGTGCATTTCCTCACCGCCAGCCGGCTGCAGGTGATGACGAACTCGTTCCCGATCGCCGAGCACCTGATCCGCAACACCCGCAACAACGTGATGGTGCCAGGCGGCCTGATCTACCGCGAGCAGGGCGCAATCCTCAGCACGACCGAGGACGACGTGACGCGGAGCTTCTCCGCGCAGCGCATGTTCATGGGGGCGCAGGGCGTGAGCCGGCTCGGAGTGATGGAGCGCGACCCGCTGATGGTGCAGGGCGAGCGCAAGCTGATGGAGCGGGCGGAACAGCTCGTCGTGCTGGTGGACTCGTCGAAGTTCGCCCAGCGTTCGAGCCTCATCGCCTGCCCGCTCGAGCGCGTCGATACGATCATCACCGACGACGGCATCACCGACGACGTTCCCGCCATGCTTGAGCGCGCCGGCGTGAAGCTCATCGTCGCGGAGACCTCGCTCCGGGGCGAAACCGTGCCCTTCCAGGAGACGGCATGAGCGAGCCGATCCTCAAACTGGAAGGCATCGCGAAGTCCTTTCCGGGCGTGCGGGCCCTTGCCGGCATCGATTTCGACGTGCGGCCGGGCGAGGTGCACGCCCTCCTCGGCGAGAACGGCGCGGGAAAATCGACGCTGATCAAGATCATGTCGGGCGTCTACCAGCCCGACGCCGGGACGATCACGCTGGATGGAAGGCCGACGACCTTCGCCTCTCCGCAGGAGGCGCAGAAATCCGGCATCGCCACGATCTACCAGGAGCTCCTGCTCTTCCCCGAGCTGACGGTCGCCGAGAACATCTTCATGGGGCACGCCCCGAAGGGCCGCTTCGGCGCGATCGACTGGCGCACCACCAACGAGCGGGCGCGCGAGGTGCTCGCCTCGCTCGACATCCACGATCTCGACGTCCGCCGGCCGGTGGGCCAGCTCTCGGTCGGCAACCGGCAGCGCGTGGAGATCGCCAAGGCGCTCTCCCACAATGCGCGCATCCTCATCATGGACGAGCCGACGGCGGCGCTGACGGAGCACGACGTGACGCGGCTCTTCGGCATCGTCCGGCTGCTTCGCACCCGCGGCGTCGGCGTCGTCTACATCAGCCATCGGCTGGAAGAAGTGTTCCTCCTCGCCGATCGAGTCACCGTGCTCCGCGACGGCGAGTTCGTGGCGACGAAGCCGGTGAGCGCCACCGATCATGACGACCTCATCGAGATGATGGTCGGGCGCCGCATTGAGCACCTCTTTCCGAAGCTCGCGGCGAAGCGCGGCGACGTTGTGCTGGAGCTCGAGAACGTGGTTCGCAGCCCGATGACGAAGAGTGCCAGCCTGAAGCTCCGCGCCGGCGAGATTCTCGGGGTCGCCGGGCTCGTCGGCTCCGGCCGCAGCGAACTCGCGGAAGTGATCTTCGGCATGACGCCTGCCGAAAGCGGCACGATCCGCATCGACGGCAAGCCGGTGACGATCCGCAGCGCCTCCGACGCCAAGCACCTCGGCATCGCCTACGTGCCGGAGGATCGCGGACGGCAGGGGCTGGTGCGGCCGATGCCGATTTCCGAGAATGTCTCGCTCGCCAGCCTGTCGCGCGTCTCCCGCAGCAGCTTCATCGACCGCAAGGCCGAGAACGCGCTCGCCGAGAAAAGCGTGAAGGAGTTCCAGATCCGCGCCAGCGGCATCGGCCAGATCGTCGGCAAGCTCTCCGGGGGCAACCAGCAGAAGGTCGGGCTGTCGAAATGGCTCGCCACCAGGCCGCGCATCCTCATCATGGACGAGCCGACGCGCGGCATCGATGTCGGCGCCAAGGCGGAGATTCACCGCATGATGAGCGAGTTCGCGCAGGCCGGCATGGCGATTCTCATGATCTCCAGCGAATTGCCGGAAGTGCTCGGCATGAGCGACCGCATCCTCGTCATGCGCGCCGGCCGGATCGTGGCGGACGTGGACCGGGCCGAGGCGACACAGGCCGGGCTTGCCGCCGCGATGATGAGTGATTCCAGCCCGCCTTTGGCGGAAGCGGCGGAATGAGCGGGATGGCGGTTCGCGAAGCCAGTGCCCCGCTTGCGCCGACGGCTTTCAGCCGGCTGCCGCGCGTGGCGCTGAGCCAGGAGCTGGTGCTGCTCTTCGCGCTGCTTGCGCTCTTTGTCGTCGTCGGGTTCATCAACCCGCGCTTCGTCGACTGGAGCCAGATCCAGAGCGGCGACTGGGGCGACCTCAGGAACCTCAAGACCATCTTTCTCGGCAATGCCTATATCGCGATCGCCGCGATCGGCATGTCGATGGTCATCATCTCCGGCAATATCGACATCTCGGTCGGCTCGCTGATCGGCATCCTCGCGACGATCAGCGGCACGCTCGCGGTGAACGGCGTTCCGATCATTCTCTGCTGGATCATCCCGGTCATCATCGCCATCGCCTTCACCTCCTTGATGGGCGCGATGGTCGCCTACCTCCGCATCCCCTCGATCGTGGTGAGCCTCGGGTTCCTGTCGATCCTGAAGGGTGGACTGATCAGCGCCACCGGAGGTGCGTGGATCAACACCCTGCCCGACAACTTCCACCTGGCGCAGATGCGCCCGCTCGGCGTTCCCATGCCGATCTATTTCATGCTGGTGCTGACCGTCGCCGCGGCTTTCTGGATGCGGCTTTCGGCAACCGGCCGCTCGTTCTATGCGCTCGGCGGCAACGCCGAGGCCGCGCGTCTTTCCGGCATCAACCGCGAACGCACGACCGTGAAGGTCTTCGCCATCCACGGCTTCTTCGTCGGTGTCGCGGGCATCCTCTTCGCCACGCAGCTGCAGATCATCCAGTCGACGGTTCCCCCCAACCTCGAGCTGACGATCATCACCGCGTCGGTAGTGGGCGGCGTCTCCATCCTCGGCGGGACGGGCACCGTGATCGGCTCGACGCTCGCCGCGATCCTGATCGCGGCCATCGGCTCCTCGCTCATCTTCATCAACATCTCGCCCTACTGGCTCCGCGCCGTGCAGGGCGTGCTTATCCTCCTCACCGTGCTCGCCGACCTCTGGCGCCGGGCGCGGCAGGCAAGGCGGCGGTAATGAGGGGCCACGGTACCTCCCCTGTCGTCATTTCCGGGCTTGACCCGGCCAAGACAGGTTTGAGGCCACCGATCCGTCGCCTGCGGGTGAATCATCCATGAGCGCTGCGGACAATGCGGCGCGGGTGCGCTTTCATGTGAGCCAGGAGCTGGTGCTCCTCATCGCGCTGGTGCTTGCGCTGGCGATCCTTTCGGTCACCGCCAATCATTTCATGACGGTCGGAAACCTGCTCAACCAGGGCCGGCTGATGACCGAGGTGGCGCTGGTCGCGCTGCCTATGACCTTCATCATCATCACCGGCGGGATCGACCTCTCGGTCGGCTCGATCATGGGGCTGACGGTGATCCTGCTCGGCGTGTTCTGGCAGAACGTCGGCATGCCCCTCCCCCTCGCGGTCGTGGCTGCAATCGCGGTCGCCGCCCTCGCGGGTTTCTTCAACGGCCTGCTCATCACCCGCGTGCGGGTGCCGCCGCTCATCATGACGCTTGCGACGCTGGCGCTCTACCGTGGGCTGGCGGAAGGCATCAGCCAGGCGCGCTCGGTGCGCGGTTACCCGGAATGGTTCTTCGTGCTCGGCCAGGGCGAGGTGCTCGGCGTTCCGACGCAGCTCTGGGTGCTGCTCGTCGCTGTCATCGTGTTCTGGATCGTATTGTCGCGCACCACCTTCGGGCGCTCGCTCTATGCCATCGGCTTCAACGAGACGACGGCGCGCTACTCGGCGATCAAGGTCGATCGCATCAAGCTCGTCATCTACACCCTCTCCGGCCTGATGGCGGGGATCGGCGGCGCGATCTTCGTGTCGCGGGTCTCGACCACCCGCTCCGACATGGGGACCGGGCTCGAGCTCGACGTGATCGCGGCGGTCGTGCTCGGCGGCACGTCGATCTTCGGCGGCGTCGGCACTATCGGCGGCACCGTGCTCGGCTTCACCCTGATCCAGCTCCTGAAGAACGGATTGTCGCTCACCGGCGTCAAGGGAGACGCCACCATTGTCGTGATCGGGACGGTACTCATCCTGTCCATCCTGATCACCAACTTCCTTCAGCACCGGCGCGGCAGCGACGGCTGAGGACAAGCGGCGCCCGGAAAGGGCGCTGAACACGATCAAGTCTTGCAAGTGGGAGGACTGAAAAAATGCTGAGAATCCTGAGTGTAGCGCTTCTTGCGAGCGCCGCGTTTGGCGCACCCGCCTTCGCCGCCGACAAATGGCAGGGCGCCGACGATCTGCCCACCAATCCGCTGCCCTGCGACGGCGGCGCCGGCACGGTCGTCTCCAAGCCCTATGACGGCGGCGCGGTGACCAATGCGCCGGACCTTGCCGGCAAGCCGATCACGCTCGTCGACGTGCCGAAGCTGATCGGCATCGGCTACTTCGCCGCCACCACGAAGGGCGAAGGCGAGGCCGCCACCGAACTCGGCAACGTGTCGGTCAAGACCGACGGGCCGACCGAGGCCAACATCGACAAGCAGATCACCTTCATCGACAACTACATCACGCAGGGCGTGAACGGCATCCTCTTCGCCGCCAACGACCCGGTGGCCATCGCGCCGGTGCTGAAGAAGGCGCTCGCGGCCGGCATCCATGTCGTCGGCTATGACGCCAACTCGACGCCGGACGCCCGCGAGTGGTTCGTGAACCAGGCCGAGTTCAACGGCATCGCCAAGTCGATGATCGA
>JBBQVL010000130.1:0-8288 GCA_038211615.1 Hyphomicrobiales bacterium | reverse complement strand
CCTCGATCCGGAATGCCAGGCTCGTGTCGACCTTCGGCCGGACATAGCTTTCGCTCGCGGCAAGCTCGGCGAGCGCCGAGGCGACGTCGATCTCGGCAAGCGCCCGCGCCACGCGCCGGATCGCCTTCTCCTCCGCCGCGACGCGCGCACAAAGATCGTCGAAGATCGCGAGCTCGATCGCGAGCGCCCGGTCCGCGGCGCTGCCGATCTTCCGCTCCAGCTCGCCGAGTTCCGTCGTCGTGAAGCGCATCGCGCTCGCGAGCGTCTGCCGGTGGATGAATTTCTCCGCGCCGCCATTGCCGCCGAGCGCGCCGGCCTGGCCGGCGGTGACTTCGACGAAATAGCCGAGCACGTTGTTGTGCCGGATCTTGAGCGAGCGGATGCCGCTCTCGGCGGCATAGCGCGCCTGCAGGCCGGCGATGATCTTGCGGCTTTCGTCGCGCAGCGCCCGCGCTTCGTCGAGCCCCGCATCGTAGCCGCCGGGCACGAAGCCGCCGTCGCGTTTGAGAAGCGGCAGCTCCTCGCCGAGCGCCGCGCGAAGCCTCGCCGCGAGATCGAGGGGCACATTGTCGAAGCGGATTCCGGAGGCGTCGCTCCCGGGCTCCGCCACCCCGCGGAGCATCCCGGCGATCGCCTCCGCCGCCTCCAGCCCGGCGCGGATCATGTCGAGGTCGCGCGGTCCGCCGCGTTCCAGGCTGAGGCGCGAGAGCGCCCTGAGCATGTCAGGCGCGCCGCCGAGCGCGGCGCGGACCGCGCCGCGGAGATCCGCCCGCGCAAGGAAAAACTGCACGCAGTCGAGGCGCGCGTTGATCTCCACCGGATCCGCCAGCGGACTCGCGAGCCGTTCCGCGAGGAGCCGCGATCCTGCCGCGCTGCAGGTCCGGTCGATGGCCGCGAACAGCGTTCCCGTGCGGGCCCCTGACGTCGATCGGAACAACTCCAGGTTGATGCGCGTCGCCGCGTCGATGCGCATCGCGTCGCGCTCGCTGAGACGCTTCGGCGGCTCGATCGGCGGACGTCGGGCAACCTGCGTCTTCTCGACATAGGCGATGAGCGCGGCGCCGGCCGAGAGCTCGGCGCGGGAGAAGCTCCCGTAGGCCTCCATGGTCTTGACGCCGAAGAGCTGCGCCAGACGTTCCTCTGCATGCGCCGCGTCGAAGAACGCCGCCGGCAGCGGGGTCAGCGCCGCGCCGCAATCCGCCATGAGGCTCCGGATGTCGGGCTCACCCGCCAGCCGGTCGGCGACCAGCACCTCGCGCGGCTCGATCCGCGACAGCGCCGCAGGCAATCCCCCCGGCGCGCATTCCAGGATGCGGAACTCGCCCGTCGAGATGTCGATCCAGGCGAGCGCGTGCCGGTCGCCCCCGTCGCTTCCGGCGATCCGCACCAGCGCTGCCAGATAATTGTTGCGGCCGGAATCGAGCAGCCGCTCCTCGGTGATCGTGCCGGGCGTTACGAGCCGCGTGACCGCGCGCCGCACCACCGACTTCCGCTGCCGCGCGTCGGCCGGATCCTCCGTCTGCTCGCAGACCGCCACGCGATGGCCGAGCGCAATCAGCTTCTGCAGGTAATCGTCGGCCGCGTGCACGGGCACGCCGCACATCGGGATCTCCTCGCCGAGATGCCGTCCCCGCTTCGTCAGCGTGATCCCGAGCGCCCGCGAAGCGACGACGGCGTCGTCGAAGAAGAGCTCGTAGAAATCCCCCATGCGATAGAAGAGCAGGCAGTCCGGGTTGTCGGCCCGGATCGCCACATACTGCTCCATCATCGGCGTGACGCGCGCCGGCGCGCCGCCCGCCTCCGCGGCCGACCCGCTGTCGGCGCGCAGTTCGGGCTCGGCGGTCTCGCGGGAATCCATCGCCCGACGCTAGCAGAAGCGGCGGGATGGCCGCCACACGCTTCGCCGCGACGGTGTTGTCGCTTGCCGAGGACGCGATTGCCGGCTAGTGCTGCCGGCGCGACGGACATTAGAAGACCGCCAACGAACTCAAGGACTTGCGCCGTGTCGTCCGGAGAGCCGGACGGGATGGGCGCGATTCGCGATGTGCGGCGGTACCCCTGGAGGCCACGCCATGGATGCGGAAACGATCTTGGAACGTCGGCGCCTGCGCAGGCGCGCGAGCTTCTGGCGCGTGATGGCCTTCGTCATCCTCGCCGTCGCGATCATCGTCGGCGTGAGCTTCTCGACGGATTTCCAGGGCCTGGAGGACGCAACCGGCGGCGGCCAGGTCGCTGACATCAAGGTCGATGGCTTCATCGTCACCCGTCCCGCGGCGGTCGAGCTGATCGACCGCGCCGCCAAGGCCAACTCGGTCAAGGCGATCATGCTGCACATCGATTCCGGTGGTGGCGCGGCAAGCGGCGGCGAAGCCCTCTACCGGGCGGTGCGTCGCGCGGCGGCGGAGAAGCCGGTCGTCGCCGTAATTGACGGCCTCGGCGCATCGGCCGCCTACCTGACGGCCATCGGCGCGGATCATATCGTCGCGCGCGAGAGCGCCATCACCGGCTCGATCGGCGTGATCTTCGAATACGGCAACGTCTCCGAGCTCCTGCAGAAGATCGGCGTCCAGTACGCGGAGGTGAAGAGCGCGCCGCTGAAGGGCGAGCCGTCGATCTTCCACCCGACCGACCCGGCCGCCGCCGCGATGCTGAAGCGCGTCGTCGACGACACCTACGACTGGTTCGTCGGGCTCGTCGCCGATCGGCGCGCGATGCCGATCGAGACGGCGCGTTCGCTTGCCGACGGCAGCATCTATAGCGGCCGGCAGGCGTTGCGCCTGAAGCTCATCGACGAGGTCGGCGGTGACCAGGAAGCGCGCGCCTGGCTCGCGAGCGAGAAGAAGGTCTCGGCGGATCTGCCGATGCGCGAATGGAAGCCGGACCAGTCGTTCGTCTCGATGTTCCAGTCGCACGCGGTCGCGGCGATCGGGCGTCTCTTCGGCATCGACGCCGACGCGGCGTCCTTCCTGACCCAACGACTTGCAGTTGACGGTCTGCTATCCGTTTGGCAGGCTACATCTTTCGGGCAATCCGATCGCTAGGGGGGCCAGCGTGATAAAATCGGAGCTCATTGAGCGCATCGCCACGCGCAACCCGCACCTGTTCCAGCGTGACGTCGAGCATATCGTCAACGCGATTCTGGAGGAGGTGGTGGCTGCCCTGGCGCGCGGCGACCGGGTGGAGCTCCGGGGGTTCGGAGCCTTCTCGGTGAAGAACCGGCCGGCGCGCACCGGCCGCAACCCGCGCACCGGCGAGCAGGTTACCGTCTCGGAGAAATACGTGCCCTTCTTCAAGACCGGCAAGGACATGCGCGAACGGCTGAACGGATCCGGGGGCTGACGTGCTCCGCACGCTCGGCACCATCGTCAAGTGGGTCATCCTGCTGCCGGTGCTGCTGGCCGTTGTGCTGTTCGCCGTCGCCAACGACCAGAGCGTGACAGTCAACCTGAACCCCTTCGACAAGACCGATCCGGTGCTGAGGGTTGACCTCGCGCTCTACCAGATCGGCTTCATCGTCTTCGCGCTCGGCGTTCTCGTCGGCGGCCTGATCGCGTGGAGCAGCGGCGCGCGGCGGAGACGCCGCGCCGGCCGCGAGGACGCGGCGCTGTGGCAGGCGCGCGCCGAATGGTCAGGGCAGCGCCGCGCGCCGGAGCCACGCCGGCCGGCGGAGCCGAGGACGTCGCAGGCGTCCGCCTTCCTGCCGCGTCCCGAGCGCGGCTGAGCCGGACGGAATGCGGGTCCTTTCCGCCGCCGACCTTTCCCGGACTTTCACTTTTCCGCTGCTGATCGAAGCGCTCCGCCGCGCCTTCCAGTCCGCGATGAAAGTTCCGGTCCGCCACCATCATCCGATCGAGCGGCCGGGGGAACCGGCCGCCATGCTCCTCCTCATGCCGGCCTGGACCGGAGCCGGGCCGGAGGCCGAGACGGGTTCAGGGACGGAGAGCGGTTTCCTCGGCGTCAAGATCGTCACCATCTATCCCGGCAACGGCGCGCGCGGGCTCCCGAGCGTCCAGGGCACGTATCTCCTGATGCGGGGCGGCAGTGGCGAGCCGCTCGCCGTGATCGACGGGCAGGCGTTGACGCTCTGGCGCACCGCCGCCGCATCGGCGCTCGCCGCCTCCTATCTCGCCCGCGCCGACGCGCGCCGCCTCGTGATGGTCGGCGCCGGCGCGCTCGCGCCTTACCTTGTTCGCGCGCACGCAAGCGTCCGCCCGATTGCCGAGGTCCTGCTCTGGAATCGCAATCCGGGTCGTTCGGAGGCGCTCGCCGCCGCGCTCTCGGGCGGCGCCTATTCGGTCAAGGTCGCCAACGACCTCGAAGCCGCAATCCGCGACGCCGATATCGTCTCCTGCGCGACGCTTTCGAGTGATCCTCTCGTCAAAGGCGCGTGGGTGAAGCCCGGCGCGCACCTCGATCTGGTCGGAGCCTTCACCCCGAAGATGCGGGAAAGCGACGACGAGGCGGTCAGGCGCGCGACGATCTACGTCGACACGCGCTCAGGCGCGCTGAAGGAGGCGGGAGACATCGCCCAACCGCTCGCCGCGGGGATCATTCGCGAGTCGGATATCGCGGGGGACCTCTTCGACCTCTGCCGCGGCAAGGCGGCGGGCCGGGCGTCAGCGGATCAGATCACCCTGTTCAAGTCGGCCGGAACGGCGCTCGAAGACCTCGCCGCCGCGGCGCTCGCCTACACGACGATCAGTGGACCGGCGCGTTAGTCTTCCGTCGCGATCTGGCCGCAGGCCTTGGCGATCGTCTGCCGCCATTTCGCGTGATTCTCGTCGACCACCTGGCCGAAGAGGTGCGCCTGTTCGCCGAGGTTCTTGCCCCCGACGATCTTCCGCTTCTGCCCGTCGGGCAGTGCGCCCATGGTTTCGACCACGCAGGCCGTCATGCGGGTCCGATGGCTCGCATCCATTTCGGCGAGCGGCCCGTCCGTCCGGCTTTCGAGGATCGACCGCACGACCGAATTGAAATCCTTTGCCGCGGCGGCGGGCGCCGCCGAGAGCAGCAAGCCGGCCGCCATGAGGCCGAAAACTCCGACGCGATGCGATGTGGGCAATGGAGCCTCCCTGTCCGTCTTTCCGTAAGATTGCCGCGCTCTTCTTTGCAGCCGGTTAATGCCGGCATGAACGCGGGGTCCGGCATGATTCTCCGCGCCGGCTCTCGGTAACGGTTTCGAGGCCCGCCGGTTCAACCCGGCGACAGCGCTTGCGCGCCTGCCGGCCTTGCTTGCCGCGGCCCCCGGCCCGGGCGTTCTAATGTCGTTGGGCCTTTCCGGCGGAATCCGGCTTGCGCGGGGTGGCTCCCGGGCCTATATCGGCTTCAACACATCTCGAATCTCAAATCGAGGGTGGGTCCCGCGGGGCCCGCCTTTTTTGTTGCCCGGACGGCTGGAGCCGATCGCGGGCGAGGGGTTGAATGAACGAAAGCCGTCTGACGCGCGAGACCGGGGTCGAAGCCCGCATCGCCCATATCGTGGAGCCGATCGCCAACGATCTCGGCTACGAGCTGGTGCGCGTCAAGGTGTCGAGCCAGAACGGCATGACCGTCCAGATCATGGCCGAGCGGCCGGACGGAACGATGAATGTGGAGGATTGCGAAAAGCTCTCCCGCAACGTCTCGCCGGCGCTCGATGTCGCCGACCCGATCAACCGGGAATACCATCTGGAGATCTCCTCGCCCGGCATCGACCGGCCGCTGACCCGCGCCAAGGACTTCGAGGCCTGGGCGGGCCACGAGGCGAAGGTGGAGATGGAGCAGGCGGTGAACGGGCGGAAGCGCTTTCGCGGCCTGCTGCTCGGCGTGAAGGGGGACACGGCCGGGATCAAGCTTCCCGACGGGCCGGGAGAGACCGAGGCCTGGCTGCCGATGGGATCGATCGGCGAGGCGAAGCTCGTCCTGACCGACGCGCTTCTGCAGGCGGCGCGGCGCAACGCCGCCAGGCTGGAATCGTCCGAACGCGAGACGCCGGATCGCGAACAATCCGACGCAATGAATCTGAATTGAACGGAGCTGAGGCAGATGGCTGTCAGTGCAAACAGACTTGAACTCCTGCAGATCGCCGACGCGGTCGCGCGCGAGAAGACGATCGACCGCCGCATCGTCATCAGCGCCATGGAAGACGCCATCCAGAAGGCGGCGAAATCGCGCTACGGCGCGGAGACCGACGTGCGCGCCGAGATCGACGAGAAGACCGGCGAGATCCGCCTGCAGCGCCTGATGGAGGTGGTGGAGACGGTGGAGATCGACGCGGCGCAGATTTCGGTCGACGACGCGCGCGTCAGAAATCCCGCGGCGCAGGTCGGCGACTACATCTCCGAGCCGCTGCCGCCGCTCGACTACGGCCGCATTGCCGCGCAGTCGGCGAAGCAGGTCATCATGCAGAAGGTGCGCGAGGCCGAGCGCGACCGCCAGTACGAGGACTACAAGGACCGGATCGGCGAGATCGTCAACGGCACCGTGAAGCGCGTCGAATACGGCAACGTCGTCGTCGACCTCGGGCGGGGCGAGGGCATCGTCCGCCGCGACGAGATGATCCCGCGCGAGACCTTCCGCTACGGCGACCGCGTGCGCGCCTATGTCTACGATGTGCGGCGCGAGCAGCGCGGCCCGCAGATCTTCCTGTCGCGCACCCATCCGCAGTTCATGGCGAAGCTCTTCACCATGGAAGTGCCGGAAATCTACGACGGCATCATCACCATCAAGTCCGTCGCGCGCGATCCGGGCAGCCGCGCCAAGATCGCGGTCGTGTCGCGCGACAGCGCCATCGATCCGGTCGGCGCCTGCGTCGGCATGCGCGGCAGCCGCGTGCAGGCGGTGGTGGGCGAGCTCGCCGGCGAGCGCATCGACATCATTCCGTGGAACCCGGATGCGGCGACCTTCATCGTCAACTCGCTGCAGCCGGCCGAGGTCACCAAGGTGGTGCTCGACGAGGAGGCGGAGCGCATCGAGGTGGTCGTCCCCGACGACCAGCTTTCGCTCGCCATCGGCCGCCGCGGCCAGAACGTCCGGCTCGCCTCGCAGCTTACCGGCTGGGACATCGACATCCTGACCGAGGATGAGGAATCGGAGCGCCGCACGAAGGAGTTCCAGGACCGCAGCCAGCTCTTCATGACCGCCCTCGACGTGGACGAGATGGTGGCGCAGCTGCTCGCCTCGGAAGGTTTCGCAAGCGTCGAGGAAGTCGCTTTCGTCGAGCCCGACGAGGTCGCCTCGATCGAAGGCTTTGACGAGGATACGGCGGCGGAGCTGCAGGCCCGGGCCCGCGAATATCTGGAGAAGATCGAAGGCGAGCAGGATGAGGAGCGCAAGAAGCTCGGCGTCGCCGACGAGCTGAAGGACGTTCCGGGCGTGACGACCGCGATGATGGTCGCGCTCGGCAAGGCCGACATCAAGACGCTCGACGATCTCGCCTACTGCGCGGCCGACGATCTCGTCGGCTGGACCGAGCGCAAGGACGGCGAGAACGTGCGCTTCGAAGGCGCCCTGTCGGGCACCGACCTGACGCGCGAGGATGCCGAGGCGATCGTCATGCAGGCGCGGCTGAAGGCCGGCATCGTCACCGAAGCCGATCTCGCGCCGCCACCTGCCGCCGAAGCTCCCGCAGCCGAACCGGAGGCCGCTATCGCTTGACGGAGGCGCTCGAGCAAACGGAGGCCGCCGCGGGGCGGGGAGCAGGCCGCACGCGCATGTGCGCGGTGACGCGCGCCGTGCTGCCGGAATCGGAGCTGATCCGCTTCGTCGCCGCGCCGGACGGCATGCTCGTCGCGGATCTGAAGGCGAAGCTCCCCGGCCGCGGCATCTGGGTCGGCGCGGACCGGAAACGGGTGGCGGAGGCGGTAAAGCGCAACCTCTTCCAGCGCGGTCTTAACCGGACGCTTACGCCGTCCGCGGATTTGCCCGAGCAGGTCGGGGCGCGGCTGCGGGAAGTCGCGCTCGGCCGCCTTGGCCTCGCCCGCAAGGCGGGGGCGATCCTCGCCGGTTTCGGCAAGGTGGAGGCGGCGATCGGCGGCGAGCGGCTCTCGGCCCTCGTTCTCGCGTTCGACGCCGCCGAGGACGCGAAACGCAAGATCGCGCGGGCGATCTACCGCCGCTTCGGCGAGGCAAGCCCGCTGCCGCTTCTCCGCCTCTTCGGGTCGGAGGAATTGGGTTTGGCATTGGGCAGGCCAAATGTGATACATGCTGCCGTGCTCCAGGGCGCGGCTGGGACGAGTTTCGTGGAAGCGGCTATCCGCCTCCAGCGCTACGAAGGCGCGGGCGATAGCCGGGCGGAAAGCGGGCAGCCG
>JBBQVL010000129.1:0-8558 GCA_038211615.1 Hyphomicrobiales bacterium | reverse complement strand
GCTATGCGGCTCGCACCTCAGGATGAGGGGGATGGTGGCGGCGGCGCTGTAGCAAGGAGGCCTTCGCGGACGCAGCTATTCGCGTCACTTCTTCTCGAAAATCTTGTCGCCGCGCTCGTCGATGATCTGCTGGCCCTTGGCGATAGCGAAGGCGGCAGCGTCGTCCTTGCCGGCGTGGGTCTCGGCGCGCACGAAGCGGTGCTCCTTCAAGCCGTCGGGGAAATCCTTCTCGATCACGCCGGCGGTCTGGTACTGGCCGCCGTTCTTGTAGGGGGCGGGGCGGATACGAAAGCCGTTATATTCCACGGCGTCGCCGGGCTTCGCCTCGCCGCTGTTTTCTCCGCTCTTTGCTCCGCTGCCGAACAGGCGACCGAGTATCCCCATCGCGCTTCCACTCTCCGCTTCGCAATCTTCCGCCGAACTTGCGCGCCACGCGCCGCTCGGCCAAGGATCGAGGCTGGCACGGACAAGGCGGCCTGTCCACGCCGGGACGAAAGAGTCATGGGAATCGGGTTTGCGAAGTGGCACGGATCGAAAGCGTCAACGTCGGCAGGCGGCAGAGTTTCCCAAACGACACCGGCCGCACCGGGATCTGCAAGACGCCGGTCGCCGGGCCGGTGAAGATCGGCGTGCTTGGCGTCGAGGGCGACTATGTCGCGGACGCCAAGCATCATGGCGGGCCGGACCAGGCGGCCTGCGTCTACCTTGCCGGAGACTATGACTGGTGGTCGGAGAAGCTCGGCCGCTCGCTCGCGCCGGGCACGTTCGGCGATAACCTCACGATCTCCGGCATCGCGACGCCGGACATTGCGATCGGCGATCGCTTCGCCTTCGGCGATGTCGTGCTCGAGGTGTCGGCGCCGCGCATTCCTTGCGGCACGCTGGCGCGACGGATGGAGGACCGCGAATTCGTGAAGGCCTTTCGTCACGCCGAACGGCCGGGCGTCTATTGCCGGGTGATCGCGGAAGGCCATGCCGAGGCGGGGATGCCGGTCGTGCACATGGCATATTCCGGCGAGCGGGTCGGCATCGTGGAGATGTACCGCGACTGGTTCGTGCGGAAGACGCTCGACGTCGCAGAGCTTAAGCGCACCCTTGCGGCGCCGATCGGAGCGCGCGCCCGCCGCGACTGGGAAGAGCTCCTCGCCGCGCGTGGCGAAGGCGCATAGAGGCAGTCCCCCCGGCCACGGAGTGAACCGGTGGCTGCCCCGAAATCTTTCCGAAGTCTTAACCCCGCCGGGCGTTCGCGCCCAAAAAGCGCAACCAAGCCGGGCGTTGAGCGGTTTGCTACATATCAAGGATCAGATCTGGGACATGCGGGCAAGGTTTCCGGTCCGGATCGGGAGCAGGTCATGGCATGTGAAGAACATCGAGACGCGGTTCTGGAGGAAGTGCGGCTGGTCGTAGTCGAAGCCTTGCGCGACCATGAGCCGGTTCGTCCCGACGGGATCGCGAAGATCGTCGCGTGGGCCTATCCGCGCAGCGGCCTCACCCCTGAACAGATAGCCGAACGGATAAGGGCGGCCGCAAAAGCCGCCGGGGTTGCGGTGGGATCAGGCGCTGCTTCCTGGGGAACAACGCCGTCGGCCCCCCCAACATCGACCTCGCCAACCCCACAGAATCAATAGATCGGCGGACTTCCCTCGGAGCGGGAGATACCTCAGGCCACGGCGCGACGGCGCTCCAGGCAGCCGCCGTGCGGCTTCAGGATGCGCTCGGTCGAAGGCGGGTCCTTCAGAAGCTTGCCAGCCGGCCGGATGGGCCGCGGAACCAGGTTGCCGCCGCAGTTGGGGCAGGTTCCGTGAAAGACCTCCTCCGCGCAATCGGCGCAGAAGGTGCACTCGTAGGTGCAGATGCGGGCGTCGCGCGCGGCGGGCGGCAGGTCGCGGTCGCAGCACTCGCAATTCGGCTTCAGCAGCAGCATTCCGCTTCTCCTCTCGCTGGACTCGCCGAGCTACTGTCCCGGCAAGCCTCGAACAATCACCGCCTGACGCTCTTCGGCGGCGGCGCGACTGTCAGGTGACCCGATCGAATTCGGCCGAAGGGCAGCATCGACAGGAGCACCCGGTCGCGCATCACGAAGTGGTGGAAGATCGCCGCGGCCGCATGCGCCCCCGCCACCCAGATGATGACGTTGCCGAGCGTCGTGTGGAGCTCGGTGACCGTATGGCCAAAGGCTGGGGCGGGCACGCCGAAGGGCCCTATCTCTCCGAAACCGAGGAAGGTGACCGGGTGGCCTTCGTACCAGGCGCCAACGATGGCGGAGCCCGGCACGGCCACGAGCAGCGCATAGAGCAGCCAGTGAACCAGACGCGAGGCAAGGAGCATCCACTTCGGCATCGGCGGCTCGTCAGGCACATGGTCGATCAGCCGCCAGAGGAGCCGCAGCACGAGCACCGCGAGGACCAGCATGCCCAGCGTCTCGTGCAGGTGGAGCTGCGATGCCCGCTCCGGGGAGTAGACGCGGCTCTCCGGTCCGCCCTCGCCGAGGAGGTAGGCGGAGCCCACGAGCACGACGGTCAGCCAGTGAAAGGTCTGCGCCAGCGCGCCGTAGCGGACGGGAGTGCTAACGATATTCATGTGCGGATGACTCCCCGGAGGCCGCCCGTTCAAACCCGCTCAATCGCCCGCCGCCGCTTCGATCGCATCCATGTCGTCGTCCGACAGGCCGAAATGATGGCCGATCTCGTGGATCAGGACATTGGTGACGATGGCGCCAAGCGTTTCCTCATGCTCCGCCCAGTAGTCGAGGATGGGACGGCGGTAAAGCCAGATGCGGTTCGGCATCTCGCCGGTCGCCGGGGTCGAAGCGGCTTGCGCCAGCCCGGTGCCCTGGAAGAGGCCGAGAATGTCGAAGGGCGACTCCGCCTCAAGCTCTTCCAGGACGTCGTCCTCGGGAAACTCGGCCACCGCGAAGGTGACATCGCCGACGAGGGCGCGGAATTGCTGCGGCAGCTCCAAAAAGGCACTGCGGCCCATCGCCTCGAAGTCTTCAAGGCCCGGCGCCTCGCGCCCGCTCCAGATGTCTTCCGCTGTTGTCATGGACGCGAGAGATAGCCGCCGCGCGAACGCAAGTGAAGCTTTGGGATGGCGGAAGCAGGGCATTGAAACGCATGGGCCATCGTACCATGTCATCTCGGAGAGGGGGGACGCTTGGCCGACTTCCCAGAGCCGACCGGGCATCAGAACGGAGGTTCCGATGTTTGGTTTTTCCCACATTCCTGCCGCCAGCACCTTGCTCCCGACGCGTCCCACGACGCTGACTGCGCTCGCGGTCGCGGCGGCAGCCGCCTTCTGCTTCGCGCTCGCCGGTCCCGCGCACGCCGGCGACTGCAACGGTGGCTACCGCATGCTTAAGGGCGAGATTCCAATCGCCTGCGAGCGCGGGGCGCAGGCCCTGTTCAGCGGTGCGCAGTCGACTGTGAGTGAGCCGCTCACGACCGGCTCGATCAACCGCAGCCCGCTGCCGGCGGGCGGGGCGGAGCCTTCGCTCGCTCCGGCAGCCGCCTCGTCGAATAGCGAAGCGAACTGTGTCGGCGGCATGCGCTCGATCATCACCGCCAACAACGGCATGTCGCTCATGCTGAAGTGCAGCTGATCGCGCACTTCCCGAGGGTCCGGCGAAGCCGGGCCCTCGAAACATGAAGATGCTAACAAATGAGATTATCACATTAAAACAAAGGCTTACCGAAAATTAATGTGGCTAAGCGGGGAACGGCATGGCGAGCGAAGCGTTTTTCGCATGTGGGGGCACGAACGCTTAGCCGACTGCCAGAGGGCCGACTGAGCATCACCCGTTTGGAGGGTTCGATGTTTGGATTGATCTCACGTTCCAAGTCCACTGCCACTATCCTGTCCGCCGCGGTTCTCGCGTCGGCGCTGATTGCGCCCGCCGCGTTCGCCGCCTCGGCCGGAAATTCGTTCGAGATTCCGTTCTACTCGACGCACGCCTATTATTCGAACGAAACCACGCCGGCGCCCGGCACCATCTCCCGCACGCCAGTCCGGCATTCCGCTCCGCCTGTCGTGGAGCGGTCCAGCGCCAGCACGGCTTGCCCGGGCGGCTATTCCTGGTCGTCGTCCGATGCCGGCAACGGCATGTCGATGCCGGCGCCCTGCCGCAGCTGAGGCTCGGTTCTTGAATCTGAAGGCCCGGCAGTTCGCAGGGCCTTTTCTTTTGGTGCGGGGGTGGGCGGTTCAGCGCCAGTCGCGGATATCGACGAAGTGCCCGGCGATCGCCGCCGCCGCCGCCATGGCCGGGGAGACGAGGTGCGTGCGGCCCTTGTAGCCTTGCCTGCCCTCGAAATTGCGGTTCGAGGTTGAGGCGCAACGCTCCTCCGGCTTCAGCTTGTCGGCGTTCATCGCCAGACACATGGAGCAGCCCGGCTCGCGCCATTCGAAGCCGGCCGCCTTGAAGATGCGGTCCAGCCCTTCCGCCTCGGCCTGCTCCTTCACGATGCCGGAGCCCGGCACCACCATGGCACTTACGTTGCCGTTGACGTGGCGGCCCTCGACGACCTTGGCGGCGGCGCGGAGGTCCTCCATGCGCCCGTTGGTGCAGGAGCCGATGAAGATGCGGTCGAGCTTGATGTCGGTGATTTTCGTGCCGGGCTTCAGGCCCATGTATTCGAGCGCCCGCCATTTCGAGCTGCGACGCGTCTCGTCCTCGATCAAATCGGGATCGGGCACGGCGCCGGTGATCGCGACCACATCCTCGGGCGAAGAGCCCCAGGTCACGATCGGCGGGAGCTTCGCGCCGTCGAGCTTGATCTCGCGGTCGAAATGCGCGCCCTCGTCGGTCGGCAGCGTCTTCCAGTAGGCGAGCGCCATCTCCCACGCCTTGCCCTTCGGGGCGCGCGGGCGCCCTTCGATATAGGCGTAGGTGGTCTCGTCGGGGGCGATCATGCCTGCCCGAGCCCCGCCTTCAATGCTCATGTTGCAGACCGTCATGCGGCCTTCCATCGACAGCGCGCGGATCACGTCGCCGGAATATTCGATGACATGGCCAGTGCCGCCGGCGGTGCCGATCTCGCCGATGATGGAGAGGATCACGTCCTTGGCGGTGACGCCCGGCGGCAGCACGCCGTCGACCGAGATGCGCATGTTCTTCGCCTTGCGCTGGATCAGCGTCTGCGTGGCGAGCACATGCTCGACCTCGCTCGTGCCGATGCCATGCGCCAGAGCCCCAAAAGCGCCGTGCGTGGACGTGTGGCTGTCGCCGCAGACGATGGTCATGCCGGGGAGGGTGAAGCCCTGCTCCGGGCCGATGATGTGGACGATGCCCTGGCGGCGGTCGGTCTCGTTGAAATACTCGATGCCGAAGTCGCGGGCGTTCTCCGCCAACGCCGCGACCTGCATCCGCGCTTCCGGATCGGCGATGCCGCGGCTGCGGTCGGTGGTCGGCACGTTGTGATCGACAACGGCGAGCGTCTTCTCCGGCGCACGCACCTTCCTGTGCGCCGTACGCAGGCCCTCGAAGGCCTGCGGGCTCGTCACCTCGTGCACGAGGTGGCGATCGACATAGAGGAGATTGGTGCCGTCCGGCTGGGCGTCGACCACATGGTCGTCCCAGATCTTGTCGTAGAGGGTTCTCGGTTTCATGATGGGCTTTCAGCTCGATGGCTCGGGTTCCGACAGGTCGCGAAGCGCGGGGCAAGACCCGCGTCAGTCAGCGACGGAGGCGCGAGCCGTCGGAGGCGAAGAGACGCGCGAAGAACCGCGCCGGCAGGCGCGCATGGTCGCCGATCGCCGCGAAGGCCATGGTCGAATGCGCGATGCTGGCCGCGACGCCGGGCCGAGCCCCATATGCAAAGGACACCTGGATCATGGGCGCTATATAACAGCGGCAGGCCGCTGTCTCAATGACCGCTCTTGCGGGGATTAGGGCCGATAGGACCTGCGCTCGCGGCTCCCGGCTTTCCCCGCTAGAAGGGCCGGATGATGCCTCTTGCCAAACGATTCTCCGCCGCGCTCCTCTTCTGGCTGGCGCTGGCCGGGCTTGCGAACGCCGAGCCGTGCCGGCGCCAGACTTTCGAAAGCGCTGCCTACATCGTCTGCAGCTTCGACCTCGCGAAGGATGACGTCCGCATGTTCTGGAAGGGCGCCGAGGGCGCGCCCTACAAGACCTTCGCGGCGCTGAAGGATGCGCTTGCCGCGAAGGGGCAGACGCTCGCCTTCGCGATGAACGGCGGGATGTACGATGAGGATTTCTCGCCGGTCGGGCTCTACGTCGAGGACAGCAAGCCGCTCGCCCCGGCGAACACGAAGACGGTGACGGGCGAGCCGCAGGACATCCCGAATTTCTACAAGAAGCCGAACGGCGTGTTCTATCTCGCGGACAAGACGGCGGGGATGATGAGCACCGACGCCTGGCTGAAGCAGCCGCCGGCGGCAGCCTTCGCGACGCAGTCCGGACCGATGCTGGTCATCGACGGACAGCTTCACCCGGCTTTCATCGAGGGATCAACCGATCGCAAGCGGCGCAACGGCGTCGGCATCGCCGGCCCGACGCAGGTGATTTTCGCCATCACTGAGGACGCGGTGAACTTCTACGACTTCGCGCGATTCTTCCGCGACGGCCTCAGCTGCACGAACGCGCTTTTCCTCGACGGCGGCTCCGCGCCCGGCCTCTACGCCACGGAACTCGGCCGCGACGATTCTCCCGGCCACGGCGGCTATGGGCCGATCATCGCAGTGGTGAAGTAGCGCAAATGAAAAGCGGCGCCGCAGCGCCGCTTCACGAACCCGAAATGCTGGAAAAGATCAGCTGGCGGCGGCTTCGGCCTTTGCCGTGGCCGCCTCGGCGCGGGCGGCTTCCTTTTCGGCGTCCGCCTTGGCGCGCTCGGCTGCCATCACGTCGCGCATGTCGTCGTTGAGCTTCCTGGCGCGCGAGCCGGAATTCTCCACGATACGGGCCGATTTGCCGCGCAGGCCGCGGAGGTAATAGAGCTTGGCGCGCCGCACCTTGCCGCGACGCACCACTTCGACCTTCTCCACCGCCGGCGAATAGATCGGGAAGACGCGCTCGACGCCCTCGCCGTAGGAGATCTTGCGCACGGTGAAGCTCTCGTTGATGCCGCCGCCCTTGCGGGCGATCACCACGCCCTCATAGGCCTGCAGGCGGGTGCGGGTGCCCTCGGTGACGCGTACGTGGACGCGCACCGTATCGCCCGCCTCGAAGGGGGGCAGGGTGCGCTTGGCGGAGATCGCGGCCACTTCGGCCTGCTCGATTTGTTGAATCAGGTTCATTGTCGTATTTCCCGTTTGAATGCGCGGCAATCCGGCGCCGGCCGGAGCGCAACATCCTCAGCTCGTCCTCGGAAGTTGGCGGGGATATACACATCTTGGCAGCCGCTGTCGATGGCGGGGAAGCGGGAAAATCCCCGTTTGCGGGGCTTCCGGGGTTCCCGCGGACGGCGGGAGGGGCTACGAGCGCATCTGCCTTCCGACCGCAACCGATGTCCTTCCCCGATCTCCTTCTCCTCGCCGGCGCGGGTTTTGTATCCGGCACGCTCAACGCGGTCGCCGGGGGTGGCACGTTCTTCAGCTTTGCGGCGCTCCTTGCCGTCGGCCTGCCGCCGATCACCGCCAATGCGACCAGCGCGGTGGCCCTGGTCATCGGCTCGCTCGCCAGCGCCACCGCCTACCGCCGCGAAATCGCGGATTTGTGGCGCGCGGTGCTCTGGCTGTCGCTTGCGAGCGCCGTGGGCGGCGTCGTCGGCGCGCTCATCCTGGTGGCGCTGGACGACATCACCTTCCGCGGCATGATCCCGTGGCTGCTCCTCTTCGCCACGATCGTCTTCGCGCTCGGGCCGAGGATCGCGCGGTTCTTCGGAACGGTGGAGGCCGGGCGGCCGACGCGCGAACGCCGGCTGGCCGGGATGGCGATCCAGTTCCTGACCGCTGTCTATGGCGGCTTCTTCGGGGCCGGCATGGGCTTTCTGATGCTCGCCTCGCTCGGGCTGACGGAGGGGACGGACTATCACCGCCTGAATGCAATCAAGCAGATCCTCGCGGTGATCATCCAGGCGGTGGCGATCGTCATCTTCATCCGCGGCGGGATCATTGCTTGGCCGGAAGCGGTTGTGACGATGGCGGCGGCGGTCGCCGGCGGCTACCTGGGCGTCGGCGTGGGGCGGAAGGTGCCGAGCGCCGTGATGCGCGGCTTCGTGATCGCCAGCGGCGCCGCGCTGACGCTCTACTATTTCCTGACGGGCTGATCCGGTCGCGTGGCGAGGAGGTCGGGCCGGCGCTCGGCGGTAAGCCGCTCGGCCTCCGCCTGCCGCCAGGCGGCGATCTTCGCGTGATGGCCGGAGTTCAGGATTTCCGGAATGGCGCGGCCCTCGAAATCCTGCGGGCGCGTGTAGTGCGGGTATTCGAGCAGGCCCTGCTCGAAGCTCTCCTCGGCCGCCGATTCCGCGGCGCCCATGACGCCGGGGAGAAGCCGCACGATCGCGTCGATGAGAACCATCGCGGCAAGCTCGCCGCCGGAGAGCACGTAGTCGCCGACGGAGACCTCCTCGAGCTTGCGCGCCTCGATCGCGCGCTCGTCAACGCCC
>JBBQVL010000128.1:0-8855 GCA_038211615.1 Hyphomicrobiales bacterium | reverse complement strand
TGACGACGGCAAGGTCCACGCCGCTGTCAGCGTAGTAGGCGTGCGAGGCCGCGTCGGAGCGCGCCGTCTTGGCGACGGCGAGATCCACGCCGCTGTCGGCGTAGTAGGCGTGCGAGGCCGCATCCGGACGCGCGGTGGCGGCGATGGCGAGATCAACGCCGCTGTCGGCGTAGTAGGCATGCGACGCCGCATCCGGACGGGCGGTGGCGGCGACGGCGAGATCCACGCCGCTGTCGGCGTAGTAGGCATGCGAAGCCGCATCCGGACGCGCGGTGGCGACGACGGCGAGATCCACGCCGCTGTCGACGTAGTAGGCGTGGGAGGCCGCATCCGGACGCGCGGTCGCGGCGACGGCGAGATCCACGCCGCTGTCGGCGTAGTAAGCATGCGACGCCGCGTCGGAGCGCGCCGACTTCGCAACCGCTACATCCACTGTGTCGGCGTAGTAGGCATGCGAGGCGGCGTCAGGGCGAGCGGACTTGGCGACCGCAGCATCCACACCGCTGTCGGCGTAGTAAGCGTGCGAGGCTGCATCCGGGCGAGCCGTCCCGGCGGCGATCTCGACACCGTCTGTGCGGGATGCGTCGCGGCCGCAAGTCAGGTCGATGTCAAAGCCATCGGTCGGCTCGACAGTTCCGGCTTCCAGGTCGGCGAGCCACAAGGTGGCGTCACCCTTCAAGCGAAAGAGTACAATATTCTGCATGATCATCTCCTGTTTAGTTTTGAATGAACCTCATGGCCCATCCGCTTCCCGCCCGGAATTTGGGCAAAGCTCTGCCGTGAAGTGCGGATGACCGATTGAAAATCGGCCGCACTGCTTGGTTTCTATTGCTTTGGTATGCGCTTCAGAGACGCGTGGTTACGCGATCAACCCGGAGTACGCGTTACTCCACCGACCGGTCAGCGGACCGGATGGAAGGCGTCCGATCCGGCCGTCGAGCAGATGCGTGCTCGCGGCGCATGGTCGATACCCCTTGACGCTGCGGAGACCCTGGCTCTCGCTGAGGCAAGTCCCGAGAACCTGTTCGGCTGATCGTCGCTTGAGTGAAAAAGAACACGGCTTTCCTGCATCGTTTCTCCTCTTCTTCCGCAAAATCGCATCAGTCGAAGCCCGCTTCGCGCAGGCCCTGTTCGTAGTCGCGCTCGTACTGCGGGTCGCGAATGGGAAGGATCGAGAGCCAGTCGCTGACGCGGAAGTCCGGATGAACTTCCATGACGCGACGCACGTATTCCGCCGCCTGCTCACGCTCGCCCAGTCGCGCCCACGAGGCGGCCATCAGGCGATAGGCAGGAGTCTGGTCGCGCATGCGGGACAGGCACGCGATCGCCTCCGAGTAGAGGTGGAGATGGAAATTCGAGCCGCCGGCGATCCACCAATAATAATCAGGGCAGAGCGGGTTGAGCTCGATCGCCAGCTCCACCTTCTGCAGGGCATGCTTCGGCTCGCAGGCATGCGTCAGCGCATCGGCCGAATCGATCAGCAGGTCGGCGAATTGCGGGTTGCGCGCCTCGGCTTCCCCGAAAGCCTTCAGACTTTCGTCGAAGCGTCCCACATAGAGGTTGTAGGCGCCAAGCTCGCGATAGCCGCGCGCATCGTCGGGATCGATCTCCACCGAGCGGCTGGCCAGGCGTTCGGCCTCGGTAAGCAGATCGGTATCGCCCCGCGCCAGCAACAGCCATTCCAGCCGCAATGTACGGGCGAGCCCGCTCAGCGCAGGAACGAAATCCGGCACGATGCTCAGCGCCAGCTTGAAGGCGCGCCGCGCCCGTCGCGTGTGCGGAAGATCGAGTGTCCGCAGATGCTTCTGGCCGGCGAGATAGTGATGGTAGGCGGTGGGCGGCGGCTCTGTGTCGTAGCGGGCGAGCTCAGACCGCTCGATCGTGTTCACCAGCGAGGTGAGGATTCGCAGCGAAAGGCGCCGGTAGTGATGCGACGTGTTGGTGCGGGTGACCTCGTACTGGTCGGTCCAGAGAATTCTCCGGCCCAGCGTCTCGAGCAGCTTGACCGAGAGCCACAGCTCGTCACCCCGCTTCTGCAGCTGGGTCTCGACCGAATAGTCGATGCCGAATGAGCTGAAGAGGCCCTTCTTGCCGCTCGTCGTAAGCTCCCAGGCCGTGTGGGGCGCCACCACGGACAGCGATCTGAACCGGCAAAGACCGATCGTCACGTCCTCAATCAGCGAGACGACGATCTGGTGGCCGAAATCCTGCCCGCCAATCGAAGTGGGCGGAAGCACCGTCACCTTCGGCGCGCCCGAGCGATTGGGCGCCAGAGGAGCGTCCGAGGCCTCGGGATCCATCGAATGAACGTCGCTGCGGGCGAACGCCGGCTCGACGCGCGGACGCCCGTCCGACGGCGAGGATCCCGCCGATGCGCGGACTGGCGTCAGCGCGCGAAAGAGCTCCGTCGTCACCGCATCGGGCTCCGTGTCGAGCTCTTCGCGGAGGCATTGCTCCAGGCTGCGGTAAACGTCTCTGACGCGCGCCGGCTCTCCATCCTCCGCAAAGAGCCGCATCAGCGTGCGGTGGCCGCTCTCGTTGTAGGGGTCGACCTCGATCAGGCGCCGGGCAATGACGCGCAGGGACATCCTGTCGGCGCTCTGATCCGCGGCCTCCACCGAATGCGAGACTGCCGACACGAACGCTTCTCTCAACTTGGCGCGCTGAACCTCCAGCCAATCGCGCGCCGCCGGCTCCTCCAGCACGAAACCCTCCAGCAGCTCCCCGCGGTAGAGGTCGCAGAGCGCGGTCAAGTCCGCCGGTCCATGCCTGGAAACCACACGCTGGAACCTCGCGAGGTCTGTCTCGACCGACTGCGACAGCCGGACGTGGTCGCGCTCCTCGGAGATCAGCTCGAAGCCGAACTCTTTCTGGCGATCGCGAATCCGCAGTAGAAACTTCCGCAGGTTCGTCGCGGCCGTCTTCGTGTCGGGCGTCTCCCAGAGAAACTGCCGGAGCGCCGCGCGGGAGGCGTGGGCGCCTCCACCATTCAGGAGAATGTAGGCGACAAGCGCGAAGGCCTTGGCGGGAATCGGAACGAGCCTGCTCTCGTGGTCGAGCAGCTGCGGCGGACCCAGGAGCTTAAGCCTGAACGCCATTTGGTGACCGGACCCCCAATTGCCCGCTAGCTGGACCACTGCGCACCAACTTCCCACGCTCCACAAGCAAGACTACTCATGAAGCCTCGTGCCATGGTTAACGATACTGATACGTTAACAAAGTGTAAATTAGCACGCAGAAGGTGTAGTCACGCCCGTGCCACGCCCTGCCACGGTCCTGACACGCGCTCCGGAGTTCACATCGTACAAACGAGGTGCGATGAGGCCAATGGAACGATCCTACACTATTCTCCTCGACAAGGGCGGCCAGTCTCAGGCACGGCAGGGCCGACGCGGGGGGGCTTTCGAGCAACCACTTGAGCTTGCGTCGCGGCTGGCGGCCGACCCTCCGCGCCCCGCCGTGCACCGCGAGAGACTAAGTGCCCAGGAGTTGCAGGAGCTTTCGCTGGAGCCGGATTTCGTCGCGGCGGCGGAGATCATGCGGACGCGTCTGTTATCGCCGGTTTCCGAGCTTCCAGCCGCGGAGACCGACACGGCCGCTGGAAGGCGCCGGCGTCAGTCATGGGGCATCGCCGCCGTGGGCGCCGACCGGACCAAGTTCACCGGTGCAGACGTCACGGTCGCAATGCTCGATACCGGGATCGACGCAAAGCACCCGGCTTTCCGCGACGTGGACCTGGTGGAGAAGGATTTCACCGGCTCCGGAGACGGCGATTCGGACGGGCACGGAACGCATTGCGCCGGGATTCTCTTTGGCCGGAATGTAGACGGCTACCGGATCGGCGTGGCGCCCGGGGTGCACAAGGCGCTGATCGGCAAGATTCTGGAGCGGAACAGCGGCGATTCCGACATGCTGATTCGTGGTGTGTCGTGGGCGCACGAACAAGGCGCGCACGTGATCTCCATGTCGGTTGGCCTGGACTTCGCGGCGACGGTCGCGGAACGCCTGGCGCAGGGTTGGATCGGCGAGCTGGCGACGGCGGTGACGCTGGAGGCATACCGGGCAAACCTGCGGCTGCTCGATCGCCTGCTGCAGATGCTCCGGATGCAGGAGCCGTTCACCGGCGGCGCGATCATGGTGGCAGCCGCCGGCAACGATTCGAGCCGCGGGTCCGAAGGCGACTACATCATGTCCGCCTGCCCGCCGTCGGGCTCCGACAAGATCGTCTCGGTCGGATCGCTGGATCCCGATCCGGTCGGGAAAGGCTATCGCGTGTCGGCCTTCTCAAACAGTGGCGTGGAGGTGAGCGCTCCCGGCCGTGGCATTGTTTCGGCGTCGCCGGGCGGGGGACTCCGGGTATTGAGCGGCACAAGCGTCGCCGCGCCCCACGTCGCCGGCGTGGCGGCGCTCTGGTGGCAGGCCATCCGCCAGTCGAACCTTCCCGCAAATGCCACGGTGGTGCGCGGGAAGCTGGTTGGCAGCGCGCAGACCAAGGGGTTTTCGCCCGCGGTCTATCCGAGCGAACGAGGCGCGGGACTTGTGTCCGCGCCGCAGGACGGGCTGGCGATCGTCTCGCCGAAATCAGCGGAACCCGACAGGCGCCGGCGTGACAGGCTTCCCTACGCAGCCGACGCGCGCGGGGCCACTTCCCGCCCGGATTTCGAACCGATCTCGATCGGCTTCGGGCGCGCGGCGGCGGCTCTGCCGGGAGGGCGCCGGAACCTCTGCTGACAGCGTGTCACGCTTGGGCCACGCTTGGGGTAGTTGACTGCGGCCTGTGGCGGACTGGCAGCCGGGTTGTTGAAATTTCGGAGGGAAAAGGCGTGAGTGAGCCAGGCGAACCGAGTTTACCGCTTTCGCTCGATGTCGTGCGTGCGCGGATCTTCTATCTGGCGTCCGATGTGGAGCCTGTGAGCCCCCCGGCCGCCATGCTGCTCCGGGCGGTTGCCGACGCGATCGAGGACGGCGGCAGCGACGCCGAGCCGATCACCCGGCCTGCGTATTCGAATGTCGCGATTGCCGCGGTGTTTTCGCAAGCGTCAGCGATCCGCAGCCTCGGCTCTCGTGTGCGAGACGCTGCGCCATCTTCAGAAAGGCGCCTCGGAGTTGTGAGCTCCCAATCCGGCTATAAGCGCTGAGAAGCTCGGCCGCGCCCGGCAGGGAAGCAAGTTCCTCTGCGGCGGGTGCGGCGGTGTGTGACGTGCTTACCGACGCCAGGCCGGCGAAGAAGTAACTGAGCGGTGTGCTGAGCGCCCTGCTCGCGGTGGCGAGATGATCGGGTCCCAGCCGCAGGGCGCCGCTCTCGTATTTTTCGATCTCCTCCGCGCCTACATTCAGGATTTCGGCGAGTTGCGCAGGGCTCTTGGCGCTCTGCCTGCGGCGCAAGCGAAGGCGCGACCCCACAAGCCGATCGCCCGAACCCCCCTTTTTCGCCATGCTGTTGGCCTCGCATTGAGCAGACAGGCGGCTCTCGCTACCCGCCATGGCTGTCTCTTCAAACGCGAACGAACATCAAAGGTTGCGATTCCGCACTACGCCTGACCGTTCCGGAAGTCCACACCCGCCTACGGGGTCCCACAGCGCTCCCCCTCCCTTGCGACCAGCGGCGGATTTGGGCGGGTCGGCGCATCCGTCTGGCCGCGCTCCGCAGCGGCGAGTGATCTGGTCGATCGCAGCCTAACCCTTCGGCCGTCGCGCCGGGCTTGATCCCGCGCTACATTGCATGCCGGTCAAATCCCGGACTCAGCGTGGCGCCATCATCCCGTGATGAGGGCCGATCGAGCCGCAGGGACAACGACGATTCCGGATGATCGCGAAGGCGAAAAAGATGGCTGAGCCAGCTTGCGACAGGATTTTCCGCAACGCGCGGCTCGTGACCTGCGATCCGGCCCGGCCGGGTCTCGGAGCAATCAACCGCGGCGCGATCGCAGTCCGGGATGGTCGCATCCTCTATCTGGGGCCGGAGGGGGATATTCCGGCGGCGTTGCGGTCGCCCGCCGAGACGACGGACCTCGGAGGCCGGCTCGTCAGCCCCGGCCTGATCGACTGCCACACGCACATCGTCTTCGCCGGCGACCGCGCGGCCGAGTGGGAGATGCGCCAGAAGGGCGCGACGTACGAGGAAATCGCACGCGCCGGCGGCGGCATTCTTTCCACGGTGAGGGCCACCCGCGCCGCGAGCGAGAACGAGCTTGTCAGAGATGCCCTGCCGCGCCTCGATGCCCTGATTGCCGAGGGCGTCACGACGATCGAGATCAAGTCCGGCTACGGCCTCGACACCGGGAACGAAGCGAAGATGCTGCGCGCGGCGACCCGGCTCGCGAGCGTGCGCGACGTGACGGTCGTCCGCACCTTTCTCGGCGCCCACGCGCTGCCGCCCGAGGCGGGAGGCGACAAGGCGCGCTACATCGATGAGGTGTGCAACGAGCAGCTTCCGGCTCTCGCCGAGGAGGGGCTCGCCGACGCGGTCGACGGCTTCTGTGAGTCGATCGCTTTCTCGACGGGAGAAATGGCGCGGGTCTTCGATGCGGCGCGAGCCTGCGGGCTCCCGGTGAAGCTGCACGCCGAGCAGCTTTCGAATTGCGGTGGGGCAAAGCTTGCAGCGCGTTACGGCGCGCTCTCCGCCGATCATCTCGAATACCTCGATGAAGACGGCGTCGCGGCGATGGCCGGCGCGGGGACCGTGGCAGTGCTGCTCCCCGGCGCATTTTATTTCCTCAAGGAGAAGCAGAAGCCGCCGGTGGAGGCGCTGCGAAGGGCCGGCGTGCCGATCGCGATCGCGACCGACTGCAATCCCGGCTCCTCGCCGCTTACCTCGATCCTTCTCGCCATGAACATGGCGGCTACGCTCTTCGGCCTGACGGTGGAGGAATGCCTGCTCGGGATAACCCGCAATGCCGCCCGCGCGCTCGGGAGGCTTTCGGATGTCGGCACGCTGGAGGTCGCGAAATGGTGCGATCTTGCCGTCTGGGACGCGGAACGGCCGGCGGAACTCGTCTATCGTCTGGGCTTCAACCCGCTCCACGCGCGGGTCCGGAGGGGCATTTGAGCGCAATCGTCCTGAAACCCGGCGCGGTGCCGCTCGCCGACTGGCGGAGCATCCATGGCGGCGCTGGCGTCACGCTCGACCCGGGGTGCCGCATGGGCGTTGCGGCAGCCGCCGATCTCGTCGCGGCGATCGTGGCGAAGGGCGACCCGGTCTACGGCATCAACACCGGCTTCGGAAAGCTCGCGACGGTCCGGATCGACGCCGCCGACCTAGCGACGCTGCAGCGGAACATCGTTCTCTCGCATGCGGCGGGCGTGGGCGAGCCAGCGGCGCCCGCAATCGTGCGGCTGATGATGGCGCTGAAGCTCGCAAGCCTGGCGCAGGGCGCTTCCGGCGTGCGGCTCGATACCCTCGACCTGCTCGAGGCGATGCTCGTCCGCGGCGTGATCCCGGTGGTGCCGTCGCAGGGCTCGGCCGGCGCCTCCGGCGACCTCGCGCCGCTCGCCCACATGACAGCGGCGATGATGGGGGTTGGCGCCGCCGTCGTCGACGGCACGGCGATGCCCGCAGCCGAAGCGCTCGCCGCTGCAGGGCTCGCGCCCGTCGCGCTTGGCCCGAAGGAGGGCCTCGCGCTGCTGAACGGCACGCAGTTCTCGACCGCCTTTGCGCTCGCGGGGCTGTTCGCAGTGGAGCGCGCCTTTCGCTCGGCGCTGGTCACCGGCGCGCTCTCCACCGACGCGGCGCGCGGCTCCGACGCTCCCTTCGATCCGCGCATCCATCTGCTGCGGCGTCACAAGGGGCAGATCGACGCGGCCGACGCTCTCCGCGCCTTGATGCAGGGCAGCGCCATCCGCGAGTCGCACCGCGTCGGGGACGAACGCGTTCAGGATCCCTACTGCATCCGCTGCCAGCCGCAGGTGATGGGAGCGGTGCTCGACATGCTGCGCGCCGCAGCCGCTACGCTCGCGACGGAGGCGAACGGCGTTTCCGACAACCCGCTGATTTTCCCGCAGGACGGGGAGGCGCTGTCGGGCGGCAATTTCCACGCCGAGCCGGTCGCCTTCGCGGCCGATATGATCGCCATTGCGCTCTGCGAGATCGGCTCGCTGTCGGAGCGGCGCACGGCGATGCTGGTCGACCCGGCGCTCTCCGGCCTGCCGGCCTTCCTGACGCCGCGGCCGGGGCTGAATTCAGGCTTCATGATCCCGCAGGTCACGGCGGCGGCGCTCGTGTCGGAGAACAAGCAGCGCGCCTTCCCGGCGAGCGTCGATTCGATCCCGACCTCCGCCAACCAGGAGGACCACGTCTCCATGGCGGCGCATGGGGCGCGGCGGCTTCTGCCGATGGCCGACAATCTCTTCGCGGTGCTGGCGATCGAGCTGCTCGCCGCGGCGCAGGGTTGCGAGTTCCACGCACCGCTCCGTTCAAGCCCGCCGCTCGAACGGGTTCGCACCGCCTTGCGGAAAGAAGTGCCGAAGCTCGAGGAAGACCGGCACTTCCATCCCGACATTCGAGCGGCGATCGAGCTCATCCGGAGCGGCGCGATTATCGGCTCCGCCGGGCCCGAGCTGCTTCCCGTTGTCGCTTGAGCCGAGGTGGAGCACGTATTGAAGTGCTGGGTCGGAGAGGCTAAATGTGACTACATGTAGTCACCACGGCGGGGAGAGCTGCCATGAAGGCGATGCAACTGCGCGAGGCGAAGGCAAAATTCTCCGCGTTGGTCGAGGCCGCGGAGAACGGCGAGACAACGATCGTGACCAAGAACGGCAGACCGGCGGCCAAAGTCGTGCCGATCGATGACAGCCGCGGCGCAAAACCCGAGGGCAAGCCGAGCCTGGTCGACTATCTGATGTCCATGCCAGCCGAG
>JBBQVL010000127.1:0-9267 GCA_038211615.1 Hyphomicrobiales bacterium | reverse complement strand
CAAGGACTGGTTCTCGCGGCCCGATCTCCAGAAGGAGTTCAAGGCGAAGTACGGCTGGGATCTCGGCCCACCCGCGACCTATGACCAGCTGAAGCAGATCGCGGAGTTCTTCCAGGGCCGCGAGATCGACGGCAAGAAGGTCTACGGCGCCTCGATCTACACCGAGCGCGGCTCGGAAGGCATTACGATGGGCGTCACCAACGTCCTCTACGATTACGGGTTCAAGTACCAGAACCCCGACAAGCCGTATGACATGGAAGGCTTCGTGAATTCCGCCGAGGCGGTGAAGGGCCTTGAGTTCTACAAGGACCTCTACAAGTGCTGCACCCCCCCCGGAGCGTCGAACGTCTACATGGGTGAATCGGCCGACGCCTTCAAATCCGGCCAGGTCGCGCTGCACATGAACTTCGCCTTCACGTGGCCCGGCCTCTACAAGGACCCGAATGTCGGCGGCGACAAGATCGGCTTCTTCGCCAACCCGGCCGGCCCGGACGGTCACTTCGCCCAGCTTGGCGGCCAGGGCATTTCGGTGCTCGCCAACACCGACAACATGGACGCGGCGCTCGCCTACATCAAATGGTTCGCGGGCAAGGACGTGCAGGCCAAGTGGATGCAGCTCGGCGGCTTCTCCTGCGCCCTGACCGCGCTGAACGACCCGGCGTTCCTGAACAGCACGCCCTACGCCAAGCCGTTCCTGGACTCGATGGCCATCGTGCAGGACTTCTGGGCTGATCCCGCCTATGCGGAGCTTCTGCAGGCCATGCAGAAGCGCGTCCACGACTTCGTCGTCGCCGACCAGGGCACGGCGAAGGAAGCGCTCGACTCGCTGGTCAAGGACTGGACCCAGGTCTTCCAGGACGCCGGCAAGATCTGACACCTGTCTGTTGCAACGGCTCTTCCGGCGATTTGCCGGGAGAGCCCCGCCTCGGTTCGGATTGGGATGAAGTCCTCCCGCCTCCTCCTGCCGAGGTGCCTGCCGAAGGCGAGCCGCGAAGCATGCACGACGGCGTCCGCGCTGGACGCTCCTCTTCGAGGCTGTCCCGACTTCGTCGCGCCCGCACCTCAGGATGAGGTGGTTTGATACGATGACCTCAGGCACACTCACGCGATGAGCGATACCGCAGCCAAGCCGACACTGGTGGGCCGCGCAGCCGAAAGGACGGCGGCGGCGACGCCGCTGCCGCTCGCGCACCGGCTGCTCACCCTGTCGGACCGGGCGATCGCGTGGCTGTTCATCGCACCGACCATCCTGCTGCTCCTCGCGATCAACATCTTTCCGCTGATCTGGACGGTCTACCTCTCCTTCACCGACTACCGCGCGAACCGACCGAATGCCGAGATCAAGAACATCGGCCTGCGCTTCTACGAGCGCATCCTGACCGACCCGGACGTCTGGTACGGGATGCAGGTGACGGCGCATTTCGTGGTGTGGACCATCGTGCTGGAGACGCTGATCGGTTTCGCGCTCGCCTACCTGATCGACCGCAAATTCCGCGGCCATGGCTTCTGGACGACGGTGATACTGATCCCGATGATGCTGTCGCCGGCGGTGGTGGGGAATTTCTGGAAATTCCTCTATCAGCCGCAGATCGGCCTCTTCAACTACGCCATCGCCTTCTTCACCGGCGCCGATCCGTCCTCGTTCCAGATGCTCGGCGAGGTGCCGCTGGCGCCCTGGGCGATCGTCATCGTCGACGTATGGATGTGGACGCCCTACGTCATGCTGATCTGCCTCGCGGGGCTGCGCTCCATCCCCGACTACATCTACGAGGCCGCCGAGGTCGACCGCGCCTCGCCGTGGCGGCAGTTCTGGTCGATCACGCTGCCGATGGCCCTGCCCTTCATTATGCTCGCCGTGCTCTTCCGCGGAATCGAGAACTTCAAGATGTTCGACATGGTGAACCTCTTGACCGGCGGCGGCCCCGGCTCGACCACCGAGCTCGCCTCGATCACGCTGAAGCGCGAAGCCTTCGAGAGCTGGAAGACCGGCTATTCGTCGGCCTTCGCCGTCATCCTGTTCGTGACCGTGTTCGGGCTCGCCAATATCTACGTCAAGGCGCTGAACCGGGTGAAGCAGCGATGAGCGCGACGGACGCCCATTCCGTCGTCGCGCCGACGCCGCTCGCCAAGCGCGTCGCGGCGGCGATCGTCATCGCCTACGCGCTGATCACCATCATCCCGTTGCTGTGGATCGTGGCGACCGGCCTCAAGACGCCGAGCGATTCGATCGCCTATCCGCCAAAGCTGCTGTTCGAGCCGTCGCTCGAAGGCTACGTGAACCTCTTCACGACCCGCACCCGCCAGACGCCGGAATACATGGCGAGCCTGCCGCCGGCGACCGCCTGGTACGACAAACTCGTCCGCTCGCGCAACATGGTGATCGCCGGGCCGTCGAATGTCGTGCAGCGCTTCACCAACTCGATCATCATCGCGTTCGGATCCACCTTCCTCGCGGTGTTCCTCGGCGTGCTCTCCGCCTACGGCTTCTCGCGCTTCAAGGTGCCGTTCAAGGACGACCTTCTCTTCTTCATCCTGTCGACACGCATGATGCCGCCGATCGCCGTCGCGATACCTATCTACCTCATGTACCGGCAGCTCGGCCTGACCGATTCGAAGCTCGGCATGATCCTGCTGTACACGGCGGTGAACGTGTCGCTCGCGGTGTGGCTGCTGAAGGGGTTCATCGACGAGATCCCGCGCGAATATGAAGAGGCCGCCATGATCGACGGCTATTCCCGCCTGCACGCCTTCATCAAGGTGGTGCTGCCGCAGGCGACGACCGGGATCGCCGCGACTGCCATCTTCTGCCTGATCTTCGCCTGGAACGAATACGCCTTCGCCGTGCTGCTGACATCGGGTCAGGCGCAGACCATGCCGCCGTTCATCCCCTTCATCATCGGGGAGGGCGGACAGGACTGGCCGGCAGTGGCGGCGGCGACGACGCTGTTCCTGATCCCGATCTGCGTCTTCACCATCCTGCTCAGGAAGCACCTTCTGCGCGGCATCACCTTCGGAGCGATCCGCAAATGAGCGATGCGACGCGTGGCCTCCCCTCCCCCCTTGCGGGAGAGGGTCAGGGAGGGGGGAAAGATGAAGGCCGCCGCGTTGGCCTTCCCCCCTCTCCGTCTCTCCCCCGCAAAGGGGGAGAGAGAGCCGCAGCATTGGTGGGCCGGCTGCTCCGGCTCCGCCGCGGGCCCTGGGAGGGGCTGGCGACCATCGTCATCGCCGCCGGCGTCGTCATGCTGATGCAGCCGATAGCGCTGGCGCTGTTCACGTGGTCTTTCGTCACGATCCTGGCCGGAACGGCGATGTTCGTCATCGTCAGCCATTTCCCGGATTGAGCCATGGCGCAGATCAGGGTCGAACATCTCCGCAAGCAATTCTCCGACTTCGTTGCGGTACAGGATTCCACGCTGACGGTGGAGAACGGCGAGTTCTTCGTCATGCTCGGCCCCTCCGGCTGCGGCAAGACGACGACGCTGCGCATGATCGCCGGCCTCGAGCTGCCGACGTCCGGGAAAATCCTGCTCGATGGCGAGGACGTGACCTTCAAGCGCGCGGCGGAACGCGACATCGCGTTCGTGTTCCAGCTTTTCGCGCTCTACCCGCACATGAACGTGCGGAAGAACATCGCCTTCCCGCTCGTCAGCCAGGGCGTGCCGCGCGCCGAGATCAAGGCGCGCGTCGAGGAGACCGCGCGGCTGCTGCGCATCGACGACATCCTCGATCGCCGTGTGTCCGGGCTGGCCGGCGGCGACCGGCAGCGTGTGGCGCTCGGCCGCTCCATCGTGCGTCGGCCGAAGGTATTCCTGATGGACGAGCCGCTCGGCGCGCTCGACGCAGAGTTCCGCGACCTGATGGTGCGCGAGCTGCGCGAGCTGCATAACCGCATCGGAGCGACCACCGTCTACGTGACGCACGACCAGCTCGAGGCGATGGCGATGGCCGACAAGATCGCGGTGATGAACCGCGGCGTGATCGAGCAGTTCGCCGCGCCGCAGGAGATATACGACCGTCCGGTGTCCATGTTCGTCGCTGATTTCATCGGCTCCCCGCCGATGAATTTCCTCGCCTTGCACGCCGGGCTGGCGAAAGGCGCGCGGAGCCTTCGCGTCAATGGCGCGACGGTTGCGGTGCCCGAGGTTCGCGAGGATGTAGCCGAGAGCGAGCTCGCGCTCGGCATCCGTCCCGAGCACATCCGCTTCGACGATTCCTCGGCGTTCCGCGGCTCCGTCTTCGGCGCCGAATATCTCGGCACGACGCAGATCGTGACGGTGACGACGGAGCACGGGCAGCTCAAGGCGCGGCTTCCGGCGAGCGTCGCCGTGGCAAGCGGCGAGACGGTGGGGCTCGCCTTCACCGGCGACCGGCTGTCGCTCTTCGACAAGGCGAGCGGCCGGGCGATCGCCAGCGCCCTCGACGACAGGCGAGGCGCGCATGGCTGACATCGCGCTCTCCAACGTCAGCAAGCGCTTCGGCGAGCGGCTCGCCATCGACTCCCTCGACCTGACCGTCGCGAACGGCGAGTTCGTGGTGCTCCTCGGGCCGACCGGCGCGGGAAAGACGACGACGCTTCGACTCGTGGCGGGACTGGAGCGGGCCGACGGCGGATCGATCCGCATCGACGGCCGCGACGTGACGGCCGCCGAGCCGGCGGCGCGCGACGTGACCTTCGTCTTCCAGGCCTATTCGCTCTATCCGCACCTCTCCGTCTACGACAACCTCGCCTTCCCGCTTCGCTCGCCGGCGCGTCGGGTGCCGGAGGCGGAGATCGGCCAGCGTATCCAGCACGTCGCGGACATCCTGCGCATTTCAGGCAAGCTGAAGAACCGCGCCACCCAGCTTTCCGGTGGCGAGATGCAGCGTGTCGCGATCGGCCGCGCTCTGGTCCGCGAGCCCTCCGTCTACCTGATGGACGAGCCGCTCTCCTCGCTCGACGCGAAGCTCCGCTCCGATCTCCGGCTCGAGCTGAAGCACATCCAGCAGAATCTCGGCGCCACCATCCTCTACGTGACGCACGACCAGATCGAGGCGATGACGATGGCGAACCGCATCGGCATACTGAACGAAGGTCGCCTGATCCAGATCGGCTCGCCGCGCGAAATCTACGAAAACCCGAAGAGCCTCTACGTCGCGGCGCGGCTCGGCCAGCCGACAATCAACCTCATGCCTCCGGGCCTCCTCCCCGACGGAGGCGCGCCGGCCGGCACGAAGACCGTCGGCGCGCGGACCGAGCATTTCCGCATCGCCCGCGCGACAAACGGCAAGAGCCACGCGACGGTCGACTGGATCGAGCACCTCGGCGACCAGAATCACCTGCACGTGACGGTCGGCGGGCACAAGCTCGTCACGCTCGTCGATCCGGGCACGGAGCTGAAGTCCGGCGACGCGGTAACAGTGGAGCTCCTCGCCCCGCTCTACTTCGACGCGTCGGGAGAACGCATCGGGGCCACCCATGCAGCTTGATGAAGCGCAGCGCCGGCGGCTGATCGAATCCGTCGCCCGCACGATGATCGAGCACGCGGAAGAGCTCACCGCGCTCGACAGCGCCATCGGCGACGGCGATCACGGGGCCAACATGAAGCGCGGCTTCGAGGCGGTGCTCGCCGATCTCGACAAGCTCTCCGCCGAGCCGCTGCCGGCAGCGTTGAAGGCGGCAGGTATGCAGCTTGTCATGAAGGTCGGCGGCGCCTCCGGGCCGCTCTACGGCACGCTGTTCATGACGCTCGGCAAGACCCTGCCGGAAGCGCCCGACCGGGCGGCCCTCGCCGCCGCGCTGCAATCCGCGATCGAGGCGGTGAAGGCGCGCGGCAAGGCCGACACCGGCCAGAAGACCATGCTCGACGTGCTGGCGCCGGTGCAGCAGGAATTGGCCGGCACTGGCGCGTTCTCCGCAGTCGTGCGCCGCGCCCATGCTGCGGCGGAGGCGACCATCCCGATGAAGGCGACGCGCGGGCGCGCTTCGTTCCTGGGCGACCGCTCCATCGGTCACATGGACCCGGGCGCACGCTCGACCTCGCTCATCGTCGATGCCGCGTTCGCGGCCCTTGCAACACCCGCGTGAGGGCCAAGTCGTGAAGGCCAGGCCATGAAGAATGTCGGCATCGTCATCGTCTCCCACTCGCCGCTGGTCGCCGAGGGGACGGCCGACATGGTGCGGCAAATGGTCGGCGACGAGGTGAAGGTCGCCTATTGCGGCGGCAACCCCGAAGGTGGTCTCGGAACGAGCGTGGAATCGATTCTGGTCGCCATCGACAAGGCCTGGTCTGAAGCGGGCGTCGCCATCCTCGTCGACCTCGGCGGCGCCGAGACGAACAGCGAGATGGCGATCGAGATGCTGCCGGAGGATCGGGCCGGGCGGGTCGTCGTCTGCAACGCGCCGATCGTAGAGGGTGCGGTGATTGCCGCGACCGAGGCGTCGGGCGGCGCCCCGCTCGACGTGGTGAAGCGCACGGCGGAAGAGCTTTCTCCGGCCTGAGCGGCCGAATTGATAGGAAATGCGAATGTCGGGCAGGGTGACAACGGGTTCGGTCTTGCTGACGCACGACGCGGGTCTGCACGCGCGCCCGTCGGTGAAGCTGACCAAGCTCGCCAAGACGTTCGCGAGCCGCATCGAGCTCGCGGTGGCGAGCGAGGGTCCGTGGATCGACGCCAAGAGCATTGTCAAGGTCATGGCGACCAAGGCGCCGAAGGACACGCTGCTCCACTTCCGCGCCGAGGGAGACGATTCGAAGCTCGCGGTCGACTCGCTTGTCGCACTCGTCGTGGGCGACTTCGAGGACGCGCCGGCCGGGCAGTCGGGGGACGTGGCCCATGCCGGAACCGGTTGAGCTGAAAGGCCGGGCGGCCGCGCCGGGCGTCGCCGCCGGGCCGCTCTTCCGTTTCGACGCCGAGATTTCCCGCCGCCTGCCGACCGGCAACGCGGAGCGCGAGCGGGAGGCGCTTGACGAGGCGGTTACGCTCGCGATCGGGCAGATCGCTGCGCTGATCGAGGCCGCCGACCCCGAGAGCGGCGGGATCCTGGAATTCCAGGCGGCCATGCTCGCCGACGACGAACTGATTTCTCCCGCGCTGGCGAAGATTGCGGACGGCGACAGCGCCGAGGCGGCCTGGCTCTCGTCGCTGAACGCCGAGATCGCCGGCTACGAGGCTTCCGAGGACGAATATTTTCGCGGCCGGACCGGCGACCTGGTGGACCTCCGCGACCGCGTCCTGCGCAACCTCTCCGGCGCCGACCTCGCCGCCACGCCGCCCGGCGCGATCCTGAGCGGCGATGACGTGACCCCGACACGCTTCCTGGAGACCGACTGGTCGATGGGCGGCGGCATCGCGCTCTCGGGCGGCAGTCCCACCAGCCATGTTGCGATGCTGGCGCGGGCGCGCGGCGTGCCGATGGTGGTCGGGCTCGGTGCGATACCGCTCGACGGCCATGTCGAGGCGATGGTCGATGGCGACAATGGCACAATCGTCCTCAGTCCCGGACACGCGCAGCGAAGCTACATCGAGTTGCACCGCGCCACGCGCGCCGAGGACGGCGAGCGCAACGCCCGCTACCTGAAGGCTGACGCGCGCACCTCCGACGGGGTGGCAATCGAGGTGCTGGTCAACATCGCTCGTCCGGAGGAGGTCGACGAGATCGACGTCACGACCTGCGACGGCGTCGGGCTGATGCGCACGGAATTCCTGTTCACCGGCGACACCCTCCCCGACGAGGAGACGCAATACCGCGCCTATTGCAAGGTGCTCGAATGGGCAGCCGGCCGGCCGGTGACCATCCGCACCATCGATGCCGGTGGCGACAAGCCGGTAAAGGGGCTGACGGTCGACGAGGCGAATCCGTTCCTCGGGCTGCGCGGCATCCGCCTGTCGCTGTCGCGCCCGGAGGTCTTCCGCGTGCAGCTCCGCGCGCTGGCCCGCGCCGCGCCGCGCGGCAATCTGAAGGTGATGCTGCCGATGGTGACCATCCCCTCCGAGATCGCCGCAGCCGCCCGGCATCTCGACGCGGTGCTCGCCGAGCTGGCCGCCGAGAACATCCAGGCTTCGCGCCCGCCGCTCGGCATCATGGTCGAGGTGCCGGCTGTCGCCATCATGCCGAAGGAATATGCGGCAGCGGATTTCTTCTCCATCGGCTCCAACGATCTCACGCAATACGTCACCGCCGCGGCGCGCGACAGCCACCGCGTCGCCGACCTCTGCGACGTGACCAATCCCGCGGTCATGCGGCTCATAGGCGATGTCGCCGACTTCGGCGCGCGGAGCCGCATCGAGGTCAGCATCTGCGGCGACGCGGCAGGACATCCGGCGCTCGCCCCGCTCCTCCTCCGGGCGGGATTGCGCCATCTCTCGGTCGCGCCTCCCATGCTCGGCGCGGTGAAGGCCGCCATCGCGCGGACGCGGCTGCATGAATGACCGGACCGAGCGCGGCGAAGACAGCCAGACCAGCGCCGGCGTCGCCGAATACAAGGCCATCCTGCAGCGCGTGCTGGAGGCGCGCCCCTCAGGCACCCGGCAGCGCATCGCTACGGCGCTCGCCAAGAACCGCAGCTTCGTCACGCAGATCACCAGCCCGACCTACGACACGCCGATCCCCGCACGGCACGTCGACCTGGTCATGGAGATCTGCCACTTCTCGCCGACCGAGCGCGATGCGTTCCTCGCCGCCTACGCCCGGGCGCACCCGAGCCGCCATGCATCGCCGCGCGATCTTCCGCGCACGCGCGCCCACGTCGTCTATCTGCCGGACCTCGGCTCGGAAGAAAGGAACCGCCGTCTCGACGCGCTGATCGGCGATTTCGTCGAAAAGCTCGCCGGGCTTATTGCAGGAACGAAGGACTAGAGAGCGCCTTCAAGCCACGCCCCAAGGAGGAGGCCCGTGAAGAAACTCATCAACGCAGTCGACACCGTTCTGACCGAGAGCCTCGACGGCTTCTGCGCAGCGCACGCCGATCTGGTGCAGCTCGGCGCGGACCACAAGTTCGTGCGGCGGCGAAGCCTCAAACCCGGCAAGGTGGCGCTCATCTCCGGCGGCGGTTCGGGCCACGAGCCGCTGCATGCCGGCTTCGTCGGCCAGGGGATGCTTGACGCCGCCTGCCCGGGCCAGGTGTTCACCTCACCCACGCCCGACCAGATGCTGGACGCGGCGCAGGCGGTCGACGGCGGGGCCGGCATCCTCTTCATCGTGAAGAACTACGAAGGCGACGTCATGAACTTCGACATGGCGGCGGAGATGGCGGCCGAGCTCGAGGTTGAGGCGATGTCGGTCAGGAC
>JBBQVL010000126.1:0-9724 GCA_038211615.1 Hyphomicrobiales bacterium | reverse complement strand
AGCTCCTTCGCTGTGCAGCGCGGTCAGCCCGCGCAGGTTTGGTCGATTGGTCAGGGCGGCGCGGGCGATGCCGATCACCGTGCCGTCCTTCAGATGCTGGATGACGGGCGAGATGAAGCGGTAGGCGCGGTCGGCCATCAGCGCCTTGCCGGCGTCGGTCCAGTCGACCTGGCCCCAGATGCCGTCCGCCCGCGCTTCGAGCTTCTTGATCCAGCCGCGCGCCGGCGAGGGCTCGCCCTTCGGCGCGGCGAGGTCGGTTGAGTGGTTCTCGTCGAGCGGGGCCTGGCCGCCGATCGACTGCAGGCTCTCCGCCACGAGCTTCGCGGCGTCGGCGACGCGGTAGGGACCGCGGTTGTCGACGGTGGTGATCCCGCCGGCCGGGAGCAGGTGCACCCAGTCCGGCGCGGTGCCGCCTTCGATCGAAGGGAGGGCGACGGCCTGGCAGAGGGCGGTGTGGAAAGCGGGATAGTGCATCGGCCGGCAAACTGGGCGAGCCGGCCTTCACGAAATAGACCCGCACCTGCGGGTCCGAAGCTGACAAAGGTGACGGGAGGGTGCGCGCCCCGACCGGGAGCCGGCGGCCACGTTCCGAAGCAGCAAAGGTAGCAGGAGAAACCCGGATCGCCAACGTCGGAGCGGAAACGCGTCCTTCGAGCGGGCGAGGAAGGCACGCTTAAAGCCGTTTTAAAGCCCGTTAAAGCCTGTTGGCGGGATTTCCGGGGCGCTGGTAGCCGGGAAGGGCTCTCGGCGCGCCACGGGCCGTCTGAGCAAAAACATGGATCTCGCCGGTCAGGTTACCATCCGGACTCGCTATCGGGGTAGACAGATGACAGCGCCCGCGGGCGCCGGTGTCTGCCCGCCGCCTGGGTCCAAACCAGGTGGCGGGCGAGCACACTAGAGCGGGGGCGCCGTCTTGCCGGGGTGGTAGGCGAAGCCCGGATCGATGCCCTCGGGCACCTCGATCGTGCGGCCCTGCACGACGCGCGGGACGAGCGGGGAGGGCGGCGCCTGCCCCGAGAGCTTCAGTCCGTAGCGCACGAGGTCGCGCTCGTTGAGGCTCTGGACGCTGCAGCGGCAGTTCCAGCCGTTCGGCGGGAAATGCGTATCCCACCACGGATGGTCAACCGGCAGCACCGTGTTGTGCCAGGCGGCATGCAGGGGCCGGGTGCGCCCGTCCATCACCGCGACATAGCGGAGATAGGGCCGCACCGCCTTCAGCCGCTCGATCTGATGCGAGCGGCCGGCCGCCATGGCGGTCCGGAGGTTGGTCTGGAAGATCACTTCGCTGCGCCAGTTGCGCGAGCCGTTGTAGGACCAGCCGTGCTCCGCGACGATGCGGTCGAATTCTTTCCGGAACTGCTCCAGCGTCCAGCCTTCCGAAATCGCCTTGAGCACCGCCTGGTGAAAGTCTTCGACCAGGTCGTCGGCCTGCGCTCCGGCCACCATGAAGGCACGGTCGTGCATCTCCTGCCAGACGTCCGTCCACGTTCGGGTGGGAACGTTGAGCTTGTGACGAAGGAACTCGATTGCCTCGATCGGATCGGTGGCAAAGGGCTTCACGTCATCACCGTTTCAATTTTGGGAAATACGCTTGCGCTCGCTCCCGAGCGTACCCACATCTGCGACACGCTTGGATTCCCCTCCGCCGCGCCGGCCGAGGTCATGCGGCCTTCCCACTTAGCAAGCGGTGCTCGCGCGCTGGTGGTCCCCTTCAGAGAAAAGGAGACCGCGCGACATGCGCACGTTCGATATTTTCTTAGATGACGCAAAGGCCGCCCCCGTTGAGGCCGGCTTGGTTGCGATAGAGCTTCGTTCTTGCGATCGACCGGGAACCCTGCTCCGCGTTTTTCTCCCGTATGAAGTCGCGGCTTCCCTTGGCGCTCAGCTGGGGCCAGCTTCGATGGCAGCGAAGCGGAGGAATATTCGCAAAAGGTATTAGCTTGCATTGAGGACCGGTTTGCGGTCAGGAGCATCATTCACGTGCCCTGGCCGCGATCTCACTGCGGCCAAGAAGCTCCGCCATCGCTAGAGCCTGGCCGAGCGTGTTGGCGAGATCCGCAGCTGGGAGTTTCGGTGCGAACTCTTTCAGCCGGTCTCGCAGCTCGTCGAGCGAGCCGACCGACAATACCAGCTCTTTGACCTTGTCTATGATCGCGTCAGCGGAGGGCTGGGCCAGATCCTCGGCCTGGCTCGCAAGCAGGTCGGCCGCGTCGGCCGCCGGCTTGAGCTCCGCCGCGTGGAGAGAGAGGCGCTTGGGTTCCTCGCCGGGTCGTGGCGTGGAGAAGTCCGGGAGCGGATTGGCCACGGCCGGCGCCGTCAGCACCTCGGCCCCGTCGTCAGGCTCGGGCAGGCCGAGCAGGTCGCGCATGACGCTCGCCTGCACCCTCAAGCCCATCGGCACCAGGTCCTTCAGCGCCTCGACCACGAGCTTGACGTCAGTCTCCTCCGCCCGCCCGATCGAGAGCTTCGGATATTGCTGCTGCGGCCCGTATTCGAGGTCGACCCACGGCCGCACCAGGTCGCGGTTCAGGATCGCGGCGAGCGTCCTCGCGTCGGCGCGCTCGATGTCCTCCTGCACCTGCCGGTGCTCCTGGCCGACGGCGTGCCCGCCGGCGATCGCATCGGTTGTCGCGGTCTGGCCGAGCACCGCCTTCGAGACCTGCTGGTCGAGCCAGTCGGCGCGTTCCTTGTAGAGCCCTGACGCCGCACCGACGTTGGCGCTCTCGACGAACTCGATCAGCATCGACTGGGGCACGATCGCCGCGCAGTCGCCGGCGATGTTGGCGACGGCGCGGAAGAGGGTGTCCTTGTCCTCCTCGGTGGCGCCCGGCCCGTACTTGCCGATCCTGACCGGCTGGCCGTAGGTCTGCGTGAAGATCGCCCAGTCGCGCTGCGTGAACGCCTTGAACATCCACGACCAGCTCGCGAGCCGAGCGATGCCCGAACGGACGGGGAGGCCGGACTTCGCGCGGATGGTCGCGGCGATGAACTTGAAGGCTGGCAGCTCCGCGTCGCCCTGGTCGGTGCGCAGCAGCGGCGTGCGTCCGTCCTCGCGGCGGAAGCGGAACCAGCGCGGGTCGCGCCATTCCAGCCGCGCCGGGCGCCATTGCCCGGTGCTCGTGTCCCAGATGATCTCCGTCATCGAGACGCCCTTGCCGATGGCGTCGAGGATGTCGAAGATTTCATCCTGCAGCTCGTCGCGCGCGAGCCACTCGCGGATCATGTCGGCTTGCTCGACCGCGGCGGAATCGTCGGAGGCGGCTTCCACCGTCACGTCGAGCTGCGCCACGCTTCGCTTCCGGGTGCCAAGCACGCCGGCATAATGCAGGTCGCGCTCTTCGATCGTCTCGGCGAGCTCGAAGCAGCGCAGCGGCTCCCCCTCGTCGGCCTCGCGCAGGATGCGCGCCAGGCGGAGCGGATTAAGCCCGTCGCCGGGATAGCCGGAAAGCGGCGAGCGGACGCCGCCGATCGTCGGGCCGGCGATCTCCGCCGTCAGCTTCGCGCGCTCGATCGGCCGGCCATATTGATCGAGCAGCCGCGTCTCGGTGGCCATCAGATGCTTCCCCTCACGCCGGCGCCGAGCGGCGGGCGCCACCAGTCACCGCCACCGCGGTCGTCGCCGTCATCGTCAGGTCGGTCAAAGCTCTCGCGCCGGCCCTCGATCGCCGCGGCGCGATATCCATACTCGACCGGGCTCATCGTCGAGGCGAACCAGCCGAGGATGCCCGCGATCGCCGTGTCGCCGTGCCGGTCGAAACCGTCCGCGCCCTTGAAGCGATGGTTCTCCGGCACGCGGATGATGCCGTTGACGAAGGCAAGCGATTGATGGTCGCGCAGGACGTCCTCGTCCATCGGCAGAACGATCGTGCCATCGTTGAAGGCGGACACATAGGCGACGGAGTTCACGCGATACCATTCCGCCGAGAGCTTCACCTCGACCACGCGCTCGCCGTAGCGCTGCGCCGCCACCTCGGCGAGGTAGGCGCCGTTGCCGGTCGCGTCCATCGCGCCGCCCGAGAACCGCGGCAGGCGATCGACGATGTAGAAGAGGATCTCGCGCTGCTGGTCGAACGGCATGTTGCGCAGCTCTACGAGCAGGGCGACGCGACGGCGCAGCGTTCGCTCCTGGCAGAAGACCTTGATGCCGGTCACGTCGCCGGAGCGCGCGAAGTCCTCCCCGAAATAGTGCGGCCTGGTCGGGTCGAGCTTTTCGAGGATCGGCAGGAGCTCGCGCTCGCACCAGGCGCGAGCCTCGGCCTTGCGGATGTGCTCGGGGAGGTTCTTGAACGCGTCGGCGCGGCTCCACCGGACGACCGGGATGCCGGCCATCATGCAGGCTTCGATCTGCACGCGCGTGAGCGCCGCCCCCTCACTCTCCGCAGGGACGGCGTCGAGCTCCTGGCGCATCGCGGCGGTGCGCGGGCCATAGGCGGCGCGGATCTTCGCCTCCCAGTCCGCCTCGTCGCCCCGCGACCATTTCTTGCCCTTGATGAAGCAGACGCGTTTGTAGAGGCCGTTCTTCACCGCTTTGTCGAAGGGGATGTGGTGCACTTTGAAAGGCACCTTGCCGGCAAGCGCCTCGCGCACGAGTTCGTTGAACGGATTGAGCACGCCGTTGTGGGTGGAGATCACCCGGATTTTGCCGCCCCAGATGAGGAGGGCGTTGACGGCGTCGAGCACCGCGCGCACGTCCTTGTGGAACGCCGCCTCGTCTACGACGACGACGCCCTGCAGGCCGCGGATGTTCTCCGGCCGCGACGAAAGCGCCTCGACACGGAAGCCCGAGGCGAAGCGGATGCGGTAGGCGGCGATGAAGCGTGACGATCCATCGTCGAGCCGGTCCTCGAACAGGAACTCCTCGACCTTGCCCAGCTCCTTGGCGACGATCTTTGCGAAGTGCGCCACGTAGCCGATGAATTCGCGGCCCTTGTCCTTCGTGTCGCCGATGTAGAAGACGTTGTCGCCGCCGGCCGAGCGTTTTGCCGCCGCGATCAGCGTGTCGTCGAGCGCCTCGGCGAAGGTGATGCCGGTGCGGCGCCCTTTCTCGGCGAGCTTCAGGTCGCTGGCGTCCTCCAGCCACTCCGCCTGGTGCCGCATCAGCACGCCCCTGGCGAGCGGATCGAGGCTCTCCGGAATATCGGCGCCACGCGAGAATTCCTCGCCGAGCGCCTCCGGCTCTCTTGGCAGCACTGGGACGTCCGGCTCGCGCGCCATGACGGGAGCGACGCTCACACCGCTGCCTCTTGCGGCCTGACGCCGAGGAACTCGCGGCGCAGCTGCGCCACGCGGTCGGCCGACAGCCCGGCTTCCTCCGCCACGCGCTCGATCGCCTTCGAAGTCTTCTCCGCATAGTCGGCTTCGAGCTTGCGCCGGCGGTCGGAAGAGATGCGCTGGCCCGAGATCGTCGCCTGGTAGGCGCGCGCCAGCTCCATTGCCTCCTTCGGCCCGTGCTTCTGGTCGGGGTCGGTCAGCTCGAAGATCAGCGTCTTGATGATCTCGCCGAGGCCGATGTTGCCCTCGTCGACCCGATCGGGCGTGAACTGGTCCGCGAGGCCGGCGAAGATGTGCCTGGCATCGGAAAGCCGCTTGGACGCTGCGGCCAGGCGGACGGCCTTCCGGTTGAAGGAGGAGCGCGCGATAGGCTCGCAGCCGACCGCCTCAAGACGGTCGTTCAGCTCGAAGAGGATGTCGGTCTGCGTGCGCTCGCGCTTGTTCAGCTCGCCGAGCGCCCAGAGCACCGCGTCGCGGCCTTCCTCCGGCACCAGGTCGATCGAGGAGAGCCGTCCGCGGCCCTCCTTCTCGGGGCGGTCTGCCATCAGGCCCTCGGTGAGGGGCGCTTAATGCCCTCGATCACGGAACGGCGCTCCACGTGGTCCATGCCAGCGCGCGTGATCTCCGCAATCATGATCGCGCCGACTTCGTGCAGTTCGATCGCTCCGAGCTCGGCCATCTTTCGGAACTGGGTGCGCACCCATTCCCGGCTCCGATTGTGGCCGTAGGCCGCGATGACGTGCGTGAGCATCGCCTCGTTGAGCCGTCCGTCAGTCTGCCGGTTGAGCTCCTTCAGCATGCAGAGCCGGGCGTCCTCCTGCGAGTAGGTCTCGAAGTTCGGTGCGTCGCTCATGATGCCTTCTCGTTGAGCAGGAATTCTTCCACGCGGCGCGTGATCTCAGTGTTGGTCTTGAGGGTGGTCGCGATCACTTTCATGTCGCCGAGCATGCCCTCCACCTTCAGCGCGAGAAGATGAAACTCGCTGCCAGAAGGCAGGTGACGGCTGTCGACTTCGAGCGTCTGCACGCGCGGCGCCAGATCCTGCAGCTGATTTTGCAGACCCTCCACCCAGGGACGACCAGCCTTGCTCTCGACCGCGCGTTCCGCCTCGATGATGCGCGCCTCAAGCTTGTCCGCCGCGGCGTCGATCCGTGCGCCGAGCTCGGTCAACGCCTCCTTGCGGGCGCCCTGGCGCACGAGCCAGATGTTCCAGCCGAGGACGATCACTCCTAGGACAAGCGGCCCGAATTTCAGGAGATCGTCCATCAGCGTGGCGCCCGCGTGGTGATGACCTCGGTCTCGGCAGCGAGCGCTGCCTTGCTCGCCTTGCAGTCGACGAGCGCCAGGCGGTCGTCCTTCCACAGCCGGCCCGCCTGAACGTCCGAAACGTCCTCAGGGATCGTCACCGGATCGGCGCAAGGCGCTTTCACGCTCTCGTCGATCGTCGCTACGTCAGGGTCGACGATCGCTTTGACCAGCGCCGCCCGGTCGAGGTCCGCCTGCGTTGAGAGCCCGCACGACGCGAGGGTCAAACCGATTGTCGCTGCCGCCAGCGTTCTCGATATCGAGCATCGCCCGATCGAATTCATCCTGCTTCTCCCGGAACTGCGCACGCGCATCGATCAGCGCGAGGTTGATGTCTCTGATCTTCGATTGATCCTGCTGGCGCTCGACCCTGTTGCGGTCGGCAGCCTGCGCCGCCGCGAGCTTCCATTTCGTCTCTTCCTCGGAGCGTCCCGCCTCGTGCGCCGCTGCCCTGTGCGCCTCCACCGCCGCCGCGTGCTTGCCGATCGCGACGAGCGTCCCGGTCGCGCAGGCGAAAACGCCGGCGAGGATCATTATTGGCCACTTGAAGCGACGCAGCGTCTTGAACGCCGGGAGGACCGCGGCGAGCGCCGAGGCGCCGCCGAGCGAGGCGACGAGCGGACCGCCGACAAGGGTGAGGAGCGCGCTGAGACCGAGCATCGTCGTGCTTAGGCTCCTGCGCCCGGCGCTTCAGCGGAGCCGCCGTCCGTCCCGGCCGGCAGCGTGGAGAGCACCCTGCGATAGTCGAGATGCCCGACCCCGACATAGGCCGTGTAGAGCAGCCCGAGCAGTCCGAGCGCAGGCGCCACGACGGTGGTCGCCTGGCCCGTGAAGATGCCCGCGAATATCGCGCCCCAGGCGAGCGTCGTGTTGACGCCGAGGGCCAGCTTGGAGAAGGCGCGCGAGGTCTTCTGAACAGGGACGCGGCTGTGCGCGGCCATCAGATGAAGAACCGCTTCGCCAGGGCGAGCCATGCCCGCGCCTCGTCGAGACCAATGGCGCCGCCGTTCACCGCCTTGCGGATCGCCGTCAGTGCGTCCTGATCGGCGAGAAGGTTGAGGTTGTGAGACGTCCAGAATTGCAGCGCTGCGAGGAGCGCGGTGACGGGGCGCCGAAGCGAGTCCGGGTCGTTCTCGTGACCGGCCTTGCGGAAATTCTCCCGGCCGGTCGTCTGCAGCGCGCCGCTGCCCCGATAGCGCCAGCCGTCTCCCGGCGCCGTGTTGCCGAGCTCTTCGCGACCGAAGACACCGCCATAGACGATGTTGGCGATCGCTTCCTGGTTGGCGGGTTGGGTGCTGGTGCGTCCGTAACGGAGGCACTCGGCCTCCGAGATGCGGTGGCGGCCGAATGTGGTCTTCAGCCCGACGACCGAATAGTTGAGATTTTCCTCAAGCTTCGCGAGTCCGCCGGTCTCGGTCGCCACCTGCGCGAGGAAGTGCTGGACGCGCAGCGGTGTCGTGATGCCCGCTGCGGTGAGCGCCGGCGCACCGGAAACGATCGCCTCGACGACATCCGCGCGTGCGTGGGGAGAGAACGCCCTCAACCGTTCCTTCGTGATCAGCATGCGACCTCTCCCGCGACCCGAAGGAGTGATGCAGCATCAGTCGCGGGAAATACGCTCCCGCAGGAGCGGGTCCGTTTCCCGTGGAACAGTTTTCAGAAGAGCGGCAGCTGGCGGCTTTCGCCTGCCGGCCGGAGCCAGCGACGGACAGTGCCGTCATAGGCGTGCAGCTTGCGCGCGATCGCGACGACCGTCCAGCCCTCGGATTTCCAGAGCCGTGCGAGGAAGGCCTTGCCGGTCGGCACCTGGATGTGTGCGCCGGAGCCGAGAGCGCGGGCGAGCGCGATCGCCTTGTCGCGGCCGATCAGCTCGGCAAGCGGCGAACGGGATTTCGGATCGGTCGCGAGGTAGAGCCGCGCCCCCCCGAAGGCCAGAAGCACCTCGGCCGTCGCGTCGATGCCGATGGCGTCGACATACGCCTGAACCGGAGCCGGGATCTCGAACGGCGGCGCATCAACCGCTTCGACGATGGGAAGAGCGCGGCTCATCGTGTGGCGCGCGCCTTCGCGATCGCCTCTTCGAGGTCGATCTGCCGCGGATCGCGCGTCAGAGGGTCAGGAGCCATGCCCCCCCCCGATGGTGCGGGTCGGCGGATGCACATAGTCGTCGCGCTTCACGAGTGTTGTGGAAACGACCACGGTCTCTTCGCTCTGGCGTCGAAGCACATAGCGCAGACCGCCGTGCAGCACGGTCTGCGCATCACGGTCGGCGCCGCGCTGGCAGAGCGCTTCGATGGCTGCGCGCGCCGCCTCCACGTCGATCTTCATCCCGCGCTCCAGGTAGCGGAGCAGGGCATGGTCGGAGACGATCACGCGGCGCTTGTCGCTCACGCTGCGGCTTCCTTCGCCGATCGCATCGCACGGACGGCGTCCGGCGAGGCCTCGCGCGAAGCCCGGATGGCGCGGCCGAAGGCCTGCGCCTGCTCGTCGAGCTCCGCGTCATTGAAGGGCGTCGGGTCATAGATTTCGGCGCCGAGCATCCTGGTCTGCGCGGCGATCACGGCGAGCTTCCGGGCGCGCGACAATGGCATGCCCGCCGCCTTCGCCTGCTTCTCGGTCGGCCAGGTAACGCCGCCCCCGCCGGACTCCATTGGGCGCGCGATCCAGGCCTTCAGGCCCTCGATCGCCTTCGCGCCCTCCACCGGATCGCGCACCCAGTTCAGGCTTTCGATTCCGGTCTGCCGCAGCACGAAGGCGGAGAGCGCCGTGTCGCGCCGGTCGTGCGCCAGGCCGAGATTGTAGGCGGAGAGCCAGAGTGCCCGGCAGACCTTCGCGTAGGGTCCGTCAAGCCTGAGCGCGCCGCGTGAGCGTGGCGTCTCCGAGTTCGGGTCGTTGCCCTTCAAACGGTCGATGAAGCGGGCTGCGTCGGCCCTTGAAAGGTCTTTGGAAGAAGCGACGCCGAACTGTCCGAGCGCGGCGCGGTAGGCCGTGTCGTCGAGGCCGATGCGCCCCTTGATCGCGTGGATGGCGCGAACCTGCTCGTGGGAAGCGCGCGCGGTCATTTCAGCGCTCCGCAGTCGGGGCAGAAGAAGCGGCCGGCGCGCTCGATCCAGCCGAACAGCCGCGCCGTGACCGAGCGGCGGCGGTG
>JBBQVL010000125.1:0-10071 GCA_038211615.1 Hyphomicrobiales bacterium | reverse complement strand
GGTGCGGGTTTACGTGAAGTAGGGCCTCTACTCCGCGATCAGCTCGCCGCTGCCGCCGGGGGCGGGGGTGTTCTTGTATTTCGGCAGGCCGTCCTGCATCGGCAGCACCGTTTCGGCGTAGTGCACGTGCAGGGCGGGCACGAATGGCAGGTCCGGGATGGTGGCGGCGTAGACATCCATGTAGCCGGGATGCTCGGTCATCACGTGGCCGCCGCATTTGGTGCAGAACTGGCGCTTGCTGCGCGGGGTCTTGGCGTAGCTGGCCAGGTGCTCGGCGCCGGCGGTGACCTGCACGGCTTCCATCGGCCAGATGGTGAAGGCGTTGACCGGGCCGGCCGACCAGGAGCGGCAGGAGCTGCAGTGGCAGTAGCCCATGCCGACGGGCTCGCCGGTCACCGTGATCTCGACGGCGCCGCAAAAACATTTTCCGTTGTGGGTGGCGGGGGTGGCGGTCATTTCTCTTCCTCCGGGAGCGACGGCATCGCCTGTCTCGCGATGGCCTCGGCCAAACGTTCGCCCTCCACTTCGATTTTCACGCTCAATGTTTCAGGCGGGTTTCAGGGGGAGGGGAAACGGGTTTCCTGCTGAGGGCGCCTGGACCTCACGATAACCTGACGCGGATGGCCGGTCGACGCCTTCCATGGGCCCGGCGACGCCTGATCGGCCATGTCGCGATGCGCGACGCGCCTACCCTGCATCACGGGGCGTGCGCGAAGGGCTTCCGGGCGCAGGGCCCGGACCCGCTCAATCAGGCGGCGTTCTCGCCGACCAGAATCTCGCGCTTGCCGGCGTGGTTGGCCTGCCCGACCACGCCCTCCTTCTCCATCCGCTCGATGAGCGAGGCGGCGCGGTTGTAGCCGATCGAAAGGCGGCGCTGGATGTAGCTGGTCGAAGCCTTGCGGTCCCGCAGCACGACGGCGACGGCCTGGTCGTAGAGATCGTTGGAATCCTCCAGCCCGCCGCCCATCCCGTCGAGGCCGCCTTGGCCGTCCTCGTCCGCCTCGTCGGTGATCGAGTCGAGGTAGTCGGGGACGCCCTGGCTCTTCAGGTGGCTGACGATGTCCTCCACCTCCTGGTCGGAGACGAACGGCCCGTGGACGCGCTGGATGCGTCCGCCGCCGGCCATGTAGAGCATGTCGCCCTGCCCGAGGAGCTGCTCCGCGCCCTGCTCGCCGAGGATGGTGCGGCTGTCGATCTTGGAGGTGACCTGGAAGGAGATGCGGGTTGGAAAGTTGGCCTTGATCGTGCCGGTGATCACGTCGACCGAGGGGCGCTGCGTCGCCATGATGACGTGAATGCCGGCGGCGCGCGCCATCTGCGCGAGGCGCTGCACCGCGCCTTCGATGTCCTTGCCCGCCACCATCATCAGGTCGGCCATCTCGTCGATCAGCACGACGATGAAAGGCATCGGTTCGAGCTCGAGCGCTTCCGTCTCAAAGATCGGCTCGCCGCTGTCGCGGTCGAAGCCGGTCTGCACCGTGCGCGTCAGCACTTCCTTCTTCTTGGCGGCCAGCGCGATGCGCTGGTTGAAGCCCTCGACGTTGCGGACGCCGAGCTTCGACATCTTCTTGTAGCGGTCCTCCATCTCGCGCACCGCCCATTTCAGCGCGACGATCGCCTTCTTCGGGTCGGTGACGACCGGAGTGAGGAGATGCGGGATGCCGTCATAGACGGAGAGCTCCAGCATCTTCGGGTCGATCATGATGAGGCGGCACTGCTCGGGCTTCAGCCGGTAGAGCAGCGACAGGATCATGGTGTTGATCGACACGGACTTGCCCGAGCCGGTGGTGCCGGCGACGAGGAGATGCGGCATCTTGGCGAGGTCGGCGATGACCGGCTCGCCGTTGATCGTCTTGCCGAGCGCCAGCGCGAGCTTCGCCTTCGAACCGTCGAAGTCGGTGGAGGCGAGTAGCTCGCGGAGATAGACGGTCTCGCGGTGCACGTTGGGCAGCTCGATGCCGATGGCGTTCTTGCCGGGGATGACCGCGACGCGCGCGGAGATGGCGCTCATCGAGCGGGCGATGTCGTCGGCAAGCCCGATGACGCGCGACGACTTTATGCCCGGCGCGGGCTCCAGCTCGTAGAGGGTAACGACCGGGCCGGGGCGAACGTTGATGATCTCGCCGCGCACGCCGAAATCGTCGAGCACGCCTTCCAGCAGCCGCGCGTTCTGCTCGAGTGCGCCCTGGTCGATCGCGGTTTCCTTGCGGCGCTGCTTCGGCGTCTCGGTCAGGAGGTGCAGCGGCGGGAGCTCGAAGTCGGCGGAGGGGAGGAGCGAGGGCTGCGCCTCCTTCTTGAGCCGGGTGCTCTGCTTCGGACGCGGCGCGGGCGGCGTGACGATCGCCTTCGTCTCGCGCACGACCGGCAGCTCTTCCACGATCGCCTCGGCAAAGGCGTCGTCGAACTCCGGATCCTCGGGGAAGGCGAAATCCACGTCCTCGGCCGGCTGGAACTGCGGCTCCTGGCGGCTGCGGGTGGCGAGAAGCTGGCGAAGCTCGGCCGCATGCTCGGCGCGGCGGGCGAGCTGGCGCGAGAGCATTCCGCGCAGCGTCAGCGCCCAGTGCGTGACGATGCCGGCGACAAGCTGCATGCGGCCAGCCGAGGCGCTTTCCTCCGCGTCGTCGTCCTCCATATCCTCTTCGCGTGGCCGGCGTTTCGGCGGGCGGGCGCGCGGGGCGACGGCGGCGGGGCGTGAGAGGCAGGACATCCAGAGGAGGCCGAGCGAGACGCCGGCCAGCACGATGAAGAGCGCCGCGTAGAGGCCGCCGGAGAGCGAGCCGCCTCCAAACCATTCGGCGAGGCCGAGCACCACGTCGCCGCTCGCGCCGCCGAGGCCGGTGGGCAGCGGCCATTGCGCGAGGACAGGGACGCAGGAGAGCGCGGTCGCCAGCAGCAGCGCGCCAGCGAGCCAGGCAAGGGCCTGACGGATCGGCCGCCGCGGCAGGCGCAGGCGGAAGAGATTCCAGCCGCAGAATGCCAGCGGAAAAACCACCCCCACGATCGCGACGCCGAAGAATTGCATCGCGAGGTCGGCGAAGGCGGCGCCCGGCCGGCCGAGGATGTTCTTCGCCGGACCGTCGATCGAATAGCTGAAGCTCGGATCGTCGACGTGCCAGGTGACGAGGCTCGCCAGCATGCAGGCCGTCAGCGCGATCAGCGCCATGCCGCCGAGGCGCCATGCGTGCCGCCCGAGGAAGTCGCGCAGGCGGCTGTCCGCCGCGTGGGAATCGTCGAATGTGTCGTAGGTCATGCCCGCTCGCCGCGTTGTCGCGTCAGCTATCGGGTGACGCTATGCGGGGTGGGTTAAGGGGCGTTTAACCAGTCGCGCCGGAGAGCCCCGCGGACATGAAAAAGGCCCGGCTGCGAACAGCCGGGCCAGGCTTCCTTGGGAGGAGCTACGCGCTGCTAGTGGACGATCTCGCCGTGCAGGTTGATGTCGAGACCCTCGACCTCGACTTCCTTCGAGACCCGAAGCCCGACGATCATGTCGACGACCTTCAGGATGACGTAGGTGCCGATGGCGGACCAGGCGATCGTCGCCAGCGTGCCGAGGAACTGGATCCAGACCTGGTGGGCGTTGCCGTCGATCAGGCCGGAATGGCCTTCGCCGCCGACCGCCGACACCGCGAAGACGCCGGTCAGGATGGCGCCGACGAAGCCGCCGACCCCGTGCACCCCGAAGGCGTCGAGCGCGTCGTCGTAGCCGAGCATCGCCTTAAGCCACATCACCGCCCAGGCGCAGATGAAGCCCGCCACGATGCCGATGACGAGGGCGCCGGTCGGATCGACCCAGCCGGAGGCCGGCGTGATGGCGACGAGGCCGGCGACCGCACCGGAGATGATGCCGAGCACGCTCGGCTTGCCGCGGACGATCCATTCCGCGAACATCCAGGCAAGCGCCGCGGCGGCCGTGGCGATCTGCGTGACCGCCATCGCCATGCCGGCGCGTCCGTCGGCCGCCAGCTCGGAGCCGGCGTTGAAGCCGAACCACCCGACCCAGAGCAGCGAAGCGCCGATCACGGAGAGCACGAGGTTGTGCGGAGCCATGTTCTCGGTGCCGAGGCCGACCCGCTTGCCGAGCACCAGCGCGCAGACGAGGCCCGCCACGCCGGCGTTGATGTGCACGACCGTGCCGCCGGCGAAGTCGAGCACGCCGAGCGTGCCGAGGAAGCCGCCGCCCCAGACCCAATGCGCGATCGGGCTGTAGACGATGATCAGCCAGAGGCCCATGAACCACATCAGCGCCGAGAACTTCATGCGGTCGGCGAAGCCGGCGGCGATGAGGGCGGGGGTGATGATGGCGAAGGTCATCTGGAACATCATGAAGACGGATTCGGGGATCGTGTAGGAGACCGCCCCGACATCCATGCCCTTCAGGAAGAAGCGCGACATGCCGCCGAGATAGGCCTGCATCGAGCCGCCATCGGTGAAGGCGAGCGAATAGCCGACGATCATCCAGAGGACCGTTACCAGGCAGGTGATGGCAAAGCTCTGCATGATGGTGGCGAGGACGTTCTTCTTGCGCACCATGCCGCCGTAGAAGAGGGCGAGGCCCGGGATCGTCATCAGCAGGACGAGGGCGGTCGAGGTCAGCATCCAGGCCGTGTCCCCGTGATCGATCGTCGGCGTCGGCGCTGGCGCCTCCGCCTCCGCAGCAGGAGCGGGCTCGGCGGCCGGGGCGGCCGTGTCAGTGGTCGTTGCGGCGGCCGGGGCCGGGGTGGTGTTGTCCTGCGCGAAAGCCGGCGCGCAGAGCGCAACGGCAAGCAGACCGACCATCACCAGAATTCTAGCTGCGAAGCAGCGCATCGCGTTCTCCATCGTTGTATCCGCAGAGAGGAGAGCCAACATCGCGGCGCTCTAGGCGTCCCGATACAAACCTCATGCCAACCGCCGTGCTTTGGCGGAAAAGCAGGCCTTCCGAGCTATCTGCACAAAATTTCATCTGGTTACGAAAGCGTCATCAAGGCTGTGCCTAAATTCTGGGCACTAGAGCGCCTCGGCGTTGGTTTCGCCGGTGCGGATGCGCATCGCGCTGACGAGATCGAGGACGAAGATCTTGCCGTCCCCGATCTGGCCGGTCTTCGCGGTCTCGGCGATGGTCTCCACCACCTTGTCCGCGACGCCGGAATCGACGGCGACCTCGATCTTCAGTTTCGGCAGGAAACTCACGGCGTATTCGGCGCCGCGGTAGATCTCGGTATGGCCCTTCTGCCGGCCATATCCCTTGACTTCAGTGACGGTCAGGCCCTGCACGCCGAGGCTTGTGAGGGCGTCCCGCACCGCGTCGAGCTTGAACGGCTTGATGATCGCGATGATGAGCTTCATTGGACATGTGCTCCATGGCTAGAGCCGGCGCGCCGGCCGCTGAGCGGCGGCTGCCGGGGGGCAGCCACTCGGGAGCACCTGTCCAAGACTCGTGCCAAGCGTGGAGCGTCGGCTTCTCTTGCAGCAGCCTCGGTCTTTCACGCGGCTCAGAATGCTATTAGATGATACTTCCAGGAAACGAGGTGCGAATGGCTTCGAGCTATACATTGGGCCCTCGGTTCGAGGGGCTCATCAAGGACCTCCTGGCGGGGGGCCGTTACAACAATGCCAGCGAAATTGTGCGCGACGGGCTGCGTTTGCTTGAGGAGCGCGAGCGACGCCTGGCTATACTCGACGCCTTGATCCTGGAGGGTGCCGAGGCAGCGGATTCGGGGCGCGTCCACGACCTCGAGGAGACGCGCGGGCACGTCAAGCAGGCACTGTCCAAACGTCGAAACCGAACGGCATGAAGGTCGTCATTGCGACGCCCGCTCACCTGGACCTCATTGAGATCGCGCAGCACATCGCCAATGACAGCGTTGATCGCGCAGTCAGCTTTACAGACCAGCTTATTGATCGGTGTTATGCGCTCGGGGACTTCCCCAGAGCCTATCCGCTCGTTCCGAGATATGAGCGGCAAGGCATACGCCGCCGCGTCTATGGCAACTATCTGATCTTCTACCGGGCCGGCCGTGACCGGGTCGAGATTCTCCGAATTATCCATGGCGCGAGAGATTACGAGCGCTTCCTCTTTCCCGAGGAATAGACATCTAATCCCGCACCTATTCTTTCCCCTCGGGCCACACCCGGATCAGGCCCTCCTGCGCGACCGAGGCGATATGCACGCCGTCGCGGGTGAAGATGGCGCCGCGGTTGAAGCCGCGCGAGCCGAAGGCGGTGGGGCTGTCCTGCGCGTAGAGCAGCCACTCGTCGGCGCGGAATTTTCGGTGGAACCAGAGCGCGTGGTCGAGGCTCGCCACCTGCAGATCCTTGTCGAAAAGCGTGCGAGCGTGCGGGTAGAGCGACGTGTCGAGCAGCATCATGTCGGAGGCGTAGGCGAGCACGCCCTTGTGGACCGTGTCGTCGTCGGGGAGCTTTCCGGTGGCGCGGAACCAGACCTGCTGCACCGGCTCCAGCTTCTCGCGTCCCACATAGTGGCGGAGGCTGACCGGCCGAAGCTCGATCGGCCGCTCCCGCCGCCAGTAGCGCTTCATCGGCTCGGTGGCGGCCTCCAGGAACCGCTTCTTCAGCTCGTCCTCGGACATCAGCTCTTCGGGCGGCGGAACTTTTGGAGCGGGCATCTGATGGTCGAGGCCGGCCTCCTCGGTCTGGAACGACGCAGACATGGAAAAGATCGCGTGGCCGTGCTGGATCGCCACGACGCGGCGGGTGACAAAACTCCTGCCGTCGCGGATGCGGTCGACCTCGTAGATGATCGGGATGCCCGGTTCGCCGGGCCGCAGGAAATAGGCATGCAGGGAATGCGCCTTGCGGTCGGGCTCGACGGTGCGGGTCGCGGCCATCAGCGCCTGCCCGAGCACCTGGCCGCCGAACACGCGCTGCCAGCCGTCCTCGGGGCTGCGGCCGCGGAAAAGGTTGTGCTCGAGCGGCTCCAAGTCGAGGATGCCGAGCAGGTTCTCGATGGCGAGCGCCACGATCGTCCTCACTTGGAGCGGCGATAAGCGCCGCGGGGCTTAGAGCGGCGTTAAGCGCCGCGGGCGCAGACGGTCGTAAGAGGCGGCGGCGAAGTCAAGCGCAGGGAGTTTTGAATGGCGGGCCGGCCATGGTGAGTGAAAGACCGGACATCCTGATCGCGGGCGGCGGCTCGGCCGGTCTGACGGCGGCGCTCGCGATTCGGCAGAGCGCGCCCGATCTCGTCGTCGAGCTGGTCGACGCCAAGCCGGCGGAGGGGGGAAAGCGCGACGAGCGCGCTTCCGCCATCGCCGCCGCCGCGAAGCGCATGCTTCAGGGCCTCGGCATCTGGGAGAAGATCGAAGCGGAAGCGCAGCCGATCGTCTCCATGGAGATCACCGACAGCCGCACCAGCGACGCGGTCCGCCCGATCTTCCTGACCTTCGACGGCAGCGTCACGGAGGGCGAGCCCTTCGCGCACATGGTGGCGAACGAGCCGCTCGCGGCGGCGCTGCGCGATGCGGCGCGCGATGCGGGGGTCATCCTCACCGCGCCGGATTCCGTGCAGCGCTTCGCGGCGGATGGCCGGGTCGAGATCGGACTCGCGTCGGGCGCAACGCGGAGCGCTACCCTTCTCGTTGCCGCCGATGGCATCCGCTCAAAACTCCGCGCGCAGGCGGGGATCAAGACGGTGACGTGGAGCTATCCGCAGACCGCCATCGTTGCGACCGTCAGCCATGAGCGTCCGCATGGCGGCGTGGCGGTGGAGCACTTCCTGCCGGGCGGCCCCTTCGCCATCCTGCCGCTCAGCGGCAACCGCTCGTCGCTCGTCTGGACCGAGCGGAAGGAGGATGCCGCGAAGCTGATGGCGAGCGACGATTTCGTGTTCCTGGTGGAGCTCGAACGCCGTTTCGGGCATCGGCTCGGGGCCATTACGCTCGACGGCCCGCGCGCCGCCTATCCGCTTGGGCTGATCCTGGCGCGCGATTTCGTGCGGCCGCGCTTCGCGCTGCTCGGCGACGCGGCGCACGGCATCCATCCGATCGCCGGGCAGGGGCTCAACCTCGGCTTCCGCGACGCGGCGGCGCTGGCGGAGACGATTGTCGACGCCGCGCGGCTCGGCCTCGACATCGGAGGGCTCGACGTCCTGAAGCGCTACGAAGAATGGCGGCGCTACGACACGTTTCAGATGGGCGTGATGACGGATGTGCTGAACCGCCTCTTCTCGAACGACGTCGGCCCGCTCCGCGCGCTGCGCGACATCGGGCTCGGCATGGTCGACCGCCTGCCGAAACTGAAGGCAATGTTCATCGGCGAGGCAGCGGGATTGGGGGGAGAATTGCCGAAGCTCCTCAGGGGTGAGGTGATCTAGGGCCGCCAAGACATCAGCCCGTCGACCAGTTCTCAACCTTCAGGCCCGACACCCGGTCGAACTCACGGGTGTTGTTGGTTACGAGGATCAGCTCCGATGTGAGAGCGTGCGCCGCGATCCAGAGGTCGTTGTTTCCGATGAGCTGTCCCTTGGAAGCCAGAGACGCTCGAATTTGACCGTAGGCCTGCCCAGCGCTTTGTGGGAGTGGCAGAACCGGAATCAAGGAGACGAGTTCTTCAAGCGTCGCCCGCGCGGCCAAATTGTTCTGCGCGCGCTCCACGCCGTAGAGAAGTTCGCCGTAGGTAATAACCGAAAGTGCGGTTTCGCCTGATTGCAGTCGAGCGAATCGCCTGAGAATATTCGGCGGTCGCTTCTGTCGAATGTAGATCAGGACATTGGTGTCGAGCAGGAAGCGCGTCGCGCTCAAAGCTCCTCGCGCTCCTGAGGCGGGCGACCGTCGCGATCGGCCAGGATCTCCTCGGGAAGCTCGGCGATGAGTTCGAATGCGCGCTGCATCCCCCGTGCTTTTTCAAGCAGCACGACTTCCTGGCCGCGACGAAAGATTTCTACCTCCTCGGTCGCGAACCGGAACTCCTTTGGCAGGCGTACGGCCTGACTATTTCCAGAACGAAAGACCCGCGCTTTTGCCATCGTCACGTCCTGTATATACAGACGAGTGTATACACGCATTCAAGGCGAATTGGAAGCTCCGCAAGCCCGAAATTATCCCACCATCATCACTCCTCGATCCGCCGCGCCTCTTCCTCCAGCAGGATCGGGATGCCGTCGCGGATCGGGAAGGCGAGGTGCGCGGCGTGGCTGATGAGCTCCTGCTTGTCGCGGTCGTATTCGAGCGTCGTCTTGGTGATCGGACAGACGAGGATTTCGAGCAGCTTGGGATCGACCATGCGGCCGCTTCGCGTTTCACGCTCGGCCATCGAAGCCTCCCATACTGATTGCAGCGCCGCTCATTGCAAAGACGCGGGCGCGTTGGCGCCGGCGAGCGCCATCTCGGTGATGGCAATCAGCGTGCGCGCCCGCGTCGCGTGGTCGGGGGATTCGAGCAGCGCCTGCTTCTCCTGCGGACCCCACGGGCTCATCATCGCGAGCGCCGTAACGAGCCCGGCATTCGACGCCTTGTTGACGCTGTCCCAATCCGCATCGAGATCGTTGGCCTTCAGATAGTCGCGAAAAGTGCGGAGCAGCGAGGAGCGGTCGACCGCGTCTTCGCCGTTCCGCGGGTCGGTCAGGTCGGAGAAGCCGTCAAATGCAATCCGCACCTGCCGATAAGGGGTGAGCGCCGCCAGCTCGTCGAGCACGCGGAAGCGGCTGACGCCCGAGAGCACGATGGAATAGCGCCCGTCGCCGCTCTCGGAGAATTGCGTGATGCGGCCTAGGCAGCCAATCCCGCAGAGCGGCGGCGCGGTGGCGCTCTCGGGCGCGTCGAGCGCCGGCTGGATCATGCCGATCAGCCGGTCGCCGGCGAGCGCCGCGTCGACCATCGCGAGGTAGCGGGGCTCGAAGACGTTGAGCGGCATCTGCCCGCTCGGCAGAAGCAACGCACTGGAAAGCGGAAACACCGCCACGGATTGCGGCAGATCGCCTTCTGCCTCGTAGCGCCGGTTCCCTGCCATCACTGCCATGTCTTCAACTCCTCCGTCGGCTCAGGCGAAGAGCAGCGACGAGAGCCGCTGCCGGCCGGCGATCGCCGCCGGGTCCTTCGGCCCCCACGCCTCGAAGAACTGCACGAGCTGCTTGCGCGC
>JBBQVL010000124.1:0-10202 GCA_038211615.1 Hyphomicrobiales bacterium | reverse complement strand
TCGCCGGCCTGCAGGCGCGCTATGCCGCCGAAAGCGGCATCCGCTCGCTCAAAATCCGGCACAACAATGTGCTCGGCTATTTCGTCGAGGTCACCGCCGGCCAGGCGGGCGCGCTTGGCGGCAATAGTGGCGCGGAGAGATTCATCCATCGGCAGACGCTCGCAAGCGCGATGCGCTTCACGACGACGGAGCTCGGCGAGCTGGAGCGGAAGATCGGCAGCGCCGCGGACCGAGCGCTCGCGATCGAGCTCGCGATCTTCGACGACCTCTGCGGTCGCATCGCCGTGGAGGAGAAGGCGATCCGCGCCGCCGCACGCTCTCTGGCCGGAATCGACGTGGCGGCGGCGCTGGCCGAGCTCGCGGCGAACGAAAGCTATGTTCGGCCGAAGGTCGATCTCAGCCTCGCCTTCGCGATCGTCGGCGGGCGGCACCCGGTGGTGGAGCAGGCGCTGCGCGCCGCCGGGCAGAGCTTTGTGGCGAACGACTGCGATCTCGGGCCTCCCGAGCCGGGCCCTCCCCCCTTGAGGGGGAGGGTGGCTGCGGAGCAGCCGGGAGAGGGGGAGCTCTACGTGTTGGAGCCGAGTGGAGATCCCGGGCCTCCCCCTCATCCGTCCGCTCCGCGGACACCTTCTCCCTCAAGGGGAGAAGGCCAACCCGGCCGTGTGTGGCTGCTGACGGGGCCGAACATGGCGGGCAAGTCCACCTTCCTGCGGCAGAATGCGCTGATCGCGGTGCTGGCGCAGGCGGGGAGCTTCGTGCCGGCGAAGGCGGCGCATATCGGGATCGTCGACGCAGTATTTTCGCGCGTCGGCGCCGCCGACGATCTGGCGCGCGGGCGCTCGACGTTCATGGTGGAGATGGTCGAGACCGCCGCGATCCTGAACCAGGCGGGGCCACGGGCGCTCGTGATCCTCGACGAGATCGGCCGCGGCACGGCGACCTTCGACGGGCTCTCCATCGCCTGGGCGACGGTGGAGCACCTGCACGAGGCGAACCTTTCACGCGCCCTCTTCGCCACGCACTACCACGAGCTGACCGCGCTTTCCGCCAAGCTGCCCCGCCTGATGAATGTCACGATGAAGGTGAAGGAATGGCGCGGCGACGTGGTGTTCCTGCATGAGGTCGCGGCGGGCGCGGCCGACCGCTCCTACGGCATCCAGGTGGCAAAGCTCGCCGGATTGCCGGCAGGCGTAATCGGCCGTGCGAGGCAGGTTCTGACGATGCTGGAGAAGGGCGAACGCGCCCGGCCGGTGCCGATGATCGACGATCTGCCGCTTTTTGCGGCAAGGCCGGCGGGGGAGGAAGACGCCCCGAGTCCGGCGCTCGCGGCGCTGGCGGCGATCAATCCGGACGATCTTTCGCCGAAGCAGGCGCTGGAGCGGCTCTACGAGTTGAAGAAGCTCGGACGCGCGAAGTCCGGGTGACGTGATCGGTCGAAGGCGCGGCAGCGGCAAGATCGAGAGCGAGGCCTCCGATTTGCCGCGATACGGGCGGTTTACTGCGGCGGCGCGGTTGCCTATGGTCAACTTGGGGGTTGGGAGAGGGCATATGGGAATCGCATTCTCACGGCGCGCGCTGGTCGTCGCCGTTTCGGTTTGCATGGCCGCATCGGCTTCCGCGCAGACTGCCTTGAGCGCGCGGAACCAGCAGAACTGGGGAAGGCCGTCGGCGGCATCCGGGCAGACTTCCATACCTCTTGCAACGACCAACCTCGGACAGATTTCTCCCGCGTTCACATTCAGCGGCGCCTCGTTCGGGACCGGGGCTGTCGGCTTGCGCAATCGCGGCGAGGGCGGCATCAGCATCAGCGGCGTCGCCGCTCCGATACAGCGCGCCTTCGCCTACTGGGCCGTCGTCACCGACGGACCACCCACCGCCTCTGCCGCCAGCATCAACATGAAGCGCGGCGTGGCGAACGGACCCTTCACCAGTATCGCCGGGACCGCCATCGGCAGCGGGCCGACTCCCTGCTGGACGGGCGACCGCGTGACTGTCTATCGCGGCATCATTCCGCTCAGCCTGGCGACCGGCAACGGGCTTTACCTGATCCAGCTCAAGCCGGGCGCGAACGGCAGCACCGCAGGTCAAAGCCCGTGGATCGCCTCCGTCCCGCCGCTGTTCGAAGGACTATCCATTGTCCTCGTCGGAACCGGCACCTCGACCGTCGCTGTTTACGACACGACACTTGCGGGGAAGATGTTCTTCGACTTGTTCGCCTACAAGCTGCGCGTGCCCGTCACGATGGCAGGGGCGTCGGAGGTGCTCTTCCACAACATCGGAGCCGACGGCCAGACCGGTGTCGGTGTCGACGACGTTGCCGCGACGGCGGGCGAGATCACCTCGCTCAATGGGCGTGCGATCGCGGGACCGGGCTCTCCGGCGGGGAGCGGGGACTGGAACGGCGGCGTTGCAGCCCCACTCCCGCAGCTCTGGGACAACACGACCCACGACATCACGGACGCAGCGCATTCGGGTCCGGGATTGGTGCTGTCGTTCATCATCAAGGCTCCCGACGACTGTCTGGTGTCGGTCGCCAACATCGTGAGCATCAAGAGCGTTCCCTGACCGAAGCGGACTGCGGGAGGCGGGAATTCGGGCGGCGCCCGACTCCTCCCTCGCGAGCCGAACCAGCTCTACCCGAAGCGTATCAGGGAGTCGGCGGCCGGCCGTTCGGCGGAGGCGTGTGGACCGGCGTCTGCGGCTCGACGGTGTGGGGATCGCCCGTCACGCTGTGCCGCGGTTCGCCGCCCGGAGTATTGCCCTGCACGGGAGCCGGGATCGCGACCACGAAGCCCGGAACAAGGTCGATCTGCGACTGGATCAGGGGGAAGAAGGCGTCGATGCGCTGCTTCAGCTCCTGGCCACCTGCGGGGACTGAACGAAGCCCGTCCGCCGACCCGACGGTCATGCTGCCGGTTCCCGCCTCCATGCATCTGTGGATGGCGTCGCAGAGGTTCGTCGCGCCTTCCGAGACGACCACCGTCGATTCCCCGCTGCCGGGCCGCACCGCCAGATCGAACGCCGTGCCGCGCACGCCGATCGTCATGGTCGGGGTCTTGATCGCGTAATTGTTCTTCGGACTCTTGCCGGTGATGAAGCGGAAGGCGCCCTTCACCGCGCTGATGCTGACGTCCTGCGCCGTCTTGCTCGAATCGAACACGAAGGCGTCGATGATCACCTTGGAATTCGCCCCGACGACGAAGCGCGTGTCGTCGACAAAGATGATCTGCACCAGACCCTTGAGGTCGGTCGTGATGACGTCCCCCATGTAGATCGGGCCCTGGATCTTGAGTGTGCGCATGCCGCTCGAGCCGCCGGCCTGCGCGTCGGGTATGACGGCGACCGTGGTGCCGCTTGCCTCCAGCGCGACGCCCTGGCCGGAGATCGCGCTGCCCGCCAGCAGCGCGAGCGCATATGTCTGCGTCCGCATGATCTCTTCCCCGCCCTCGCCGCGAACCCGCTGCGGGAGCCTCCCTGCCCTCGCAGAAAAGGCACAATAGGGGGCTCGATGCGGAATTGAAACTGCCGTCGCGCAATCCCTTCGTGGCGCGGGCCGGGGTTAACCGCGAAGCTTCACCATCCCGACACGTGGCCTTTCTCCTATGCCTCCCGGCCGTGCTACCGGCGGATCAGGGAAACGAGGAGGAAGGTCGTGCGACGGTCCATCATATTTGCAGCGCTAGCCGGATCGCTCATGCTGAGCACGGCCGCTTCGGCCGCCGAGGTGCGCTTTCGCGGCGCATTCACGCTGACATCGGTAAAGAACTGCCTCGCGCGCTATGTCGGCGAGACCTTCAATTCGGCCTACCGCCCGGCGGGCCTCGGCGCAAATCCCAACATCACTTCGCTCAGCCAGCTCAACCAGTATTCAGGCGATGTCTATGAGCTCGCGGGCGCAAATTTCATCCTCAACAAGTGGATACCTGTCGAGGGAAATGGCATCGACAACCTGCACTACTCGTTCAGCGCCCGCATTGTTGTGAACGTGATGCAGCCCGCCATCATCAACGGGGCGACGAAGACCCTGGAGATTTCCGGCTTCATCGAAAACATGGGCAACGATCCCGGGGTCGACGGGAAGCTCTGCGTCGCCGGTTTCCGCGGCGCCTATTTCCGCCGCGTCGAACAGCCATAGTTTCACGACTGAGGCCGCCCTTCGGCGGCCTCAGGGTCCGATCGCGACGGGCGCCTGCAGCCGGATCTCTTCAAAATCGCTGACGAGAAGATCGACCCGCATCGAGCGAAGCCGGCGCGCCGGAAAGCTCCGCGCGTCACGTCAGCCTTCCGCGACTGCGAAGCCTCCCTATTGCCGGACGGCCGTGGAACAGCGCAAAGCACGCCCCGATGCCTCTGCGCCGCGACAAACCCCTGACATAGTGCGCCCGCGAGGACGACGCAGGTGGGCTCGAGCCGGCCGAATTCGGCGACCGGCGGCGGCGGCAAGGCCGCGCCCAGGATGCTGCAGAAGTGGCGGGGGCCATGGTCGGTGTCACCCGGAACATCGCCGCCGTCACCGCCATGATGATGCGCGTGCGGGCCGGAGGACATCGACTGCATCTGCGTGCAATCGACGAGGTCGCGGCCGAGCGCGAGGTGCAGCACCGGAAGAAGCCTCTGCTGCAACATAAGCGCGAGGATGGCGACGAGCGAAGCCGGGGAGAGCCGGAAGGCTCCGCGCGTCACCTTAGCCTTCCCCCTGGCGAAGCTTTCCCATCGCCGGACGACTATGGAACAGCAGCAAGCACCCCGGCAGGACTCCGCAGCGCAGCGGTCCGCCTCGCTGTCCTGATCCGGCTTGGCTCGATCGTAGTTTCTTTCGATTTCCCGTCAGGCTGGTATTTCTACCTGAAGTATATTCTACTAGAGAGGGCATTGCTCGCTTTGCATGAAGTCATACGTTGCGGGCGGCTTTCGGGGGGCGAAGGCATGAGCAGATTGTGGTGTCAAGATAAGGTGAAACGACTCTCCACCGGAGATGTCGTGCGAGCCGAGTTTAGGGAGATCTGGGGCAAATTCCCCGCGCCCTCCTCGCTCAAAGCCTTCTACAAGGCCTCGCTGCAAAAGGACCAGGCCGCACTTTGCCTTTCTGGCGGCGGGATAAGGAGCGCGGCCTTCGGCCTCGGCGTGCTTGAGGCGCTTGCAAGGAAGGATCTGCTGACGGAGTTCCATTATCTGTCCACCGTCTCAGGCGGCGGCTACATCGGCGGTTTCCTCGCCCGCTGGATTCACGAAGAAAAAGGGGACGTTTACACTGTGCAAAGCCAACTGAGCATGGGCGTGACTCCTGGACGCCCGGAGCCATCGCCCCTCCAGTGGCTCCGCGACTATTCAAACTTCCTGACACCCCGCACTGGGCTTGCTTCGCTCGATACCTGGACCGCAGCTGTCCTCTGGATGCGGAACACTCTCATCAACTGGTTCGTCTTCCTGCCCTTCTTCGTCGCCGTGGCGGCTCTGCTGCATCTCTACCAGACGCTTCTAATCGAATTTCCCTCCAATGCGTCGGCGCCGATGCAGATAATCGCGCTGGCCTGCATCGTCTTCGGCACGTGCCTCACCAGCCTATTCCTCCCTAGCCATTCAACTGAGCGGATGAAACGCCGCAACATCTTCCGCTTTGCCGCGGTGCCGGCCCTCGCTGCATCCTTCACACTGCCATTAGCCCTCTCCCCGGCCCTGCTTTCCAATCAAGTCATTCCCTCTCCTTGGCTTCCCCTCGGACAGAATGTCTTTTCGCTTGCAGGCTCAATCATGAGCGTGGGCCTGGTGCTCGGCTTCCTCTGGGCCGGGACGGCGACCCGGCATCTAACCTTCCTCCACAATTTCCTAGTGTGGCTTGTGGGTGCGCTAATTTCGGGGAGCGCAGTGGCGGTTGCGGTCTACCTCTGGACATTGTTCTACCCCCATTGGCCAGGTCCAAAGCCGTCGGCCGAGGACTGGCATGTTGGAGTCTATGCGGCTTTCGGCCCGCTCAGCATCGTCATCGCGCAGCTCTTGCTAATCATCTACTACACCGCGTTCAGGATTATTCCGGAGGCGCCGGGTCACAGACTGTCACCGGACCTGGATCGCGAATGGCTCGCGCGACTGAGCGCATTGAAACTGCGATTCTCGGTCGTCGTGGCGATGTTCTGCGCACTGGTGCTCATCGGCCCAGCGCTTCTTACAGCCGTGTTGGCTTACCACGACATTGGACCCTTGCTCCTTGCCGCAATTAGCGGCGGCTCGGGCCTGACGGCGGTTTTTGGCGGCAAGGCCGACGTGACAGGGGACACGACGGCCAGGGGATGGCAATCAGCGTTGACCTTAAACCGGATCGTGTTGGCTGCGTCGTTTGTGTTCCTGGCGCTGCTGACGATATCCATCTCGATGCTCGAGGTGGCGGCCGCTGGTATTGTCAAAACCTATGCCGCCGATGCACCCGAATGGCTTGGCAGAGTGAAGTCCGTGGCATCCACCGCCGCAGGCCCAGATGTGCTGGGCCACCTAGCAGTTCTCTTAATCGCGGCGTCGCTGACCTTGTGGGCCTCGAGAAAAATCAACGTCAACCGCTTCTCGCTGAACGCCGTCTACCGCAATCGACTCTGCCGCGCCTTCCTCGGTGCGGCACGATGGAGGAGCCGGCCCCTAAACGTCGATCCGTTCACTGACTTCGATCCGGCCGACAACGTGCCCATGACCGCATTGCGTTACCGCCGAAAAGTCGCGAGCGGCCCACGACGCATCCTGTTCCCCGTCATTAACACTGCGCTCAATCTGGTCGGCAGCGAGCGCCTCGCGTGGCAAGAACGCAAGGCTCACTCTTTCATTATTACTCCACTCGCCTGTGGCAGCGACGAGCTCGGCAGGCCCGACGCGTTTGGGAACAGCCGCGGCGCCTATATTGCCCCGGAACAATATGCCGGAAACGAGAAAGACTGGCGCATGTGGAATACTGAGCCGGGCATAACGCTCGCCTCCGCGATGACGATATCCGGCGCGGCCGTCAGCCCGAACATGGGCTACAATTCCTCACCGGCCACCGCGTTCCTAATGACGCTCTTCAATGTCCGACTCGGAGCGTGGTTGCCTAATCCCGGATACTCGCATTCGGCAGACAGGATGCTGCGTGCGGCGCCTAGCAGCGCGTTGCGCGCGCTCCTCAGCGAGCTGACGGGCCGCGCCAACGACACATCGCGCAACATTTATCTTTCTGACGGCGGCCACTTCGAGAACCTCGGCATCTATGAAATGGTCCGCCGACGATGCCGCTACATCATCGTAAGCGATGCCGGAGACGATGCCGAGGTCAAATTCGAGGATCTCGGCAATGCGATTCGCAAGGTGATGGCCGATCTCGACGGAGCGTCGATCACGTTCCGCGAACTCAAGGTCAAATCGCGCAAAGAGCAGATCGACCCGCCTGCCTTCTATGCGTTGGGCGAAATCGACTATGGCGATGGGGAGATCGGCAGGATCCTTTACCTGAAACCAAGCTACTTCACGACCAGGATGGCAAACTCGAAGAGCGAGCTTGCGGTCGACATACGCTCGTATGCGAATCTGCATGACCGGTTCCCGCACGAGTCGACTCTCGACCAATGGTTCAGCGAATCCCAGTTCGAGAGCTACCGGCGACTGGGAGAGATGCTCATGTCGGATATCGTCAAGCGCAATTCCTACGCTACGCTCGGAATAAAGGGCTTGTTCGAGGACCTTGCGTAGGCCGGCGCCCGAGTAGCCGCTGTTGCCAAACTTCGTTCGACCTTTGCCTTCGCCGCGTCAGACAGACAGCGTAGCATGGTTTGGCCTTCCAACTCGGCCGGAGTCCCGCGATGAGCCGTTCTCCCGAAGTGACCGGCTTCTTCCATGCCGATACGTTTTCCGTCGCCTATATTGCGGCGGATCCGTCCACCAAGCGGGCGGCGGTCATCGATCCGGTGCTCGACTATGACGAGCGGGCCGGGAAAATATCGACCGGCTTCGCCGATACGATGCTGGCCGCAATCGCCGAGAAGGGCCTTGCGGTCGAGTGGATCCTCGACACGCATCCGCATGCGGACCATATCACCGCCGCGCAATACATGCGGGAGAAGCTCGGCGCGCCGATCGCCATCGGCGAGCATGTGCGGAGGGTGCAGGCGCTCTGGAAGGATATCTACAACCTTCCCGACTTTCCGGCCGACGGCTCGCAATGGGACAGGCTCTTCACCGATGGCGAATCCTTCCGGATCGGATCGATCGAGGGGCGGGTCATGCATTCGCCGGGGCATACGCTCGCCTCGGTCACCTATCTGATGGGCGACGCCGCCTTCGTGCACGACACGCTGTTCCAGCCCGACTTCGGCACGGCGCGCTGCGACTTTCCCGGCGGCAGCGCCGTGGAGCTTTTTCGCAGCATCCAGCAGATTCTCGCGCTGCCCGAGGCGACGCGGCTTTTCACCGGGCACGACTACATGCCGGCGGGCCGCGAGCCGCGCTGGGAGAGCACGGTCGGCGAGCAGCGACGCACCAATATCCACCTCAAAGAGAGCCCGAGCGAGGCCGAGTTCGTGACGTTCCGCAAGGAGCGGGACGCGACGCTCGCGATGCCGAAGCAGATCCTGCACGCGCTGCAGATCAACATGAACGCCGGCCGCCTGCCCGAGCAGGAGGCGAACGGCCGGCGCTATCTGAAGATCCCGCTCGGGGCGCTCTAGCCGTGCTTGGAGGGACGGCGTCCTCGCCGTCCTCTCTCTGACGCAGCGACAAATTGGACGGCGGAGACGCCGTCCCTCCAAGTCAGGCCGCCGGATAGAGGTGCCAGCGCGTCGGCATGAAGGCGACGGTACCGCCGGGGCGCACCGGAAAGTCGGGGCGCGCGTCGATCTCCACATGCGTGCTCGCGGCGCCGACCGCGAGTTCCAGACGACGCATCGATCCGTGCCGGCGGACCGAGGTCACTACCCCGTCGATGGCGCTGTCGCCGGGTTTGCCGATCGCCGCGTCGTGCGGACGGAAATGCAGCATGGCGGGACCGTCGGCGGCGCTTGCCACGCCGACGTCGAGCGCGTTGTCGCCGAGCAGCACCCGCCCGCCCCGGACCGTCACCGGCAGCGCGCTCGATTCGCCGATGAAGGAGAAGACGAAGGGCGAGGCCGGCGCGTCGTAAACATCGTCGGCGCTGCCGATCTGCTCGATGCGGCCCTGGCTCATCACCACCACGCGGTCGGCAAGCTCCATCGCCTCTTCCTGGTCGTGGGTGACGAAGACCGTGGTGTGGCCGGTGCGATCGTGAATCTCGCGCAGCCAGCGGCGCAGCTCGCGCCGCACCTTGGCGTCGAGCGCGCCGAACGGCTCGTCGAGCAGCAGGACGCGCGGCTCGATCGCCAAGGCCCGGGCGAGCGCTACGCGCTGCCGCTGACCGCCGGAGAGCTGGCCGGGATAGCGCTTCTCCAGGCCCGAAAGCTGCACCAGGTCGATCAGCGTCAGGACGCGCTTGCGAATCTCGGCGCTCGGCGGGCGGCGCGAGCCGGGCCTGACTTTCAGTCCGAAGGCGACGTTGTCGAACACGCTCATGTGCCGGAAGAGCGCATAGTTCTGGAAGACGAGGCCGACGTTGCGCTCGCGCATCGTCAGGCCCATCGCGTCCTCGCCGCCGAAGAGGACGCGACCCTCGGTCGGCGCGTCGAGGCCCGCGAGAATGCGCAGCAGCGTCGTCTTCCCCGAGCCCGATGGCCCGAGCAGCGCGAGGAGCTCGCCCGCCCCGACCTCGAGTGAAACGCCGTGCAGCGCCGGCGTATCCTCGAACCGCTTTACGACGTTCTCCACTGTCACGCCGACCGGCGCTCCGAGAGCGAGAGACGGTTCAGTGGCGATGTCGCTGAGGACGTTCATGGTCTCATCCTCAGCGGGTTGCGGCGATCTCGTCGGCATAGCGCCATTCTAAGACCGACTTCACCAGAAGAGTCACGAGGGCAAGAAGTGCCAGCAGCGCCGCAAGCGCGAATGCCGCGCTCTGTGCATATTCATTGTAAAGAATCTCGACCTGCAACGGCATGGTGTTCGTCAGTCCGCGAATCTTGCCGGACACGACGGACACCGCGCCGAACTCGCCCATGGCGCGCGCATTGCAGAGAAGCACGCCGTAGAGGAGCGCCCATTTCACGTTCGGCAGCGTGATGCGGAAGAAGGTCTGCCAGCCGCTCGCGCCGAGCGACAGGGCGGCCTCCTCGTCCTGCGTC
>JBBQVL010000123.1:0-10457 GCA_038211615.1 Hyphomicrobiales bacterium | reverse complement strand
GTCTACATCTGAGCCTGCTTCCCCCACACGCGCCCCGCCGTTGGCTGCATGCCAGCGGCGGGGCTGGCTTGTACGGCGCCTCAGGCAGCCGACGCGGCGGCAAAGCCGCGCTCGAGGTCCTCGATCAGGTCCGCGACGTCTTCCAGCCCGATCTGCAGGCGGATCACAGGAGCGTCCGCCCACGGCCGCACGGTCCGCGACTCCTTCAGCTCGCTCAGCACCGCCAGGCTTTCAAATCCGCCCCAGGAATAGCCGAGCCCGAAAAGGCTCAGCGTGTCTAGGAAGGCGCGGGCGTTCCGCTCCTCGCCCTTGAGCACGAACGCGAAGAGCCCGGTCGAGCGGCCGCCGAAATCGCGCTTCCAGATGGCGTGGCCCGGATCGTCGGGGAGGGCAGGGTGGAGAACACGGACCACATCGCTCCGGCCCTTCAGCCAGTTTGCGACCTGCAGCGCGCTCTTCTCGTGCCGCTCGATCCTGACGCTCATCGTGCGGAGGCCGCGGAGCGTCAGCCAGATCTCCTCGGTCCCCGCCTGCAGTCCGAGGTTCATGTGAAGCTTCTTCAGCGCCGGCCATGCCGCGGCGCCGGCCGAAATCGATCCGATGAGCAGGTCGGAGTGGCCGCCCTGGTATTTCGTCCCGGCATAAACCGCGAGGTCGATGCCGTTTTCGATCGGACGGTAGATCAGCGGCGTCGCCCAGGTGTTGTCGATCAGCGTGGTGACGCCGGCCGCCTTCGCCGCCGCGATCATCGGCGGCATGTCCGGCATCTCGAATGTGTGGGATCCGGGCGCTTCAAGGTGGAGTGCGCAGGCATCCTTCAGAAGCTCCGCGATGCCGCCGCCGATGAGCGGATCGTAGTAGACGGTCTGCACGCCGTAACCCGGCAGCGTCTCATCGCAGAAGCGCCGCGTCGGCCCGTAGACATTGTCGGGAACGAGCACCTTCCGCCCCGGCCGCACAGCGCTCAAGAGCGCCACGGTCACGGCCGCAAGCCCCGAGGGCACCAGCACGGTCCCGGCAGCCCCGACGCCTTCGAGCGTTGTGAGCGCCGTCGTCAGCGCCTCGATCGTCGGCGTGTTCATCAGGCCGTAGCCGTAGCGTGCGCCGCGCCGCGCCAGCATTACCTCGGTGTTCTCGAAGAGCACGGTGGAGGCGCGCACCAGCGGCGGGTTGACGAAGCCGTGGAAGCTCTTCGGAGAAAGTCCGGCATGCGTCAGCACCGTATCCGGCCGGTGGGGATGGTCGCCGTTGGTCCCGTTCTTGCTTTCCTCGTCGCTCATGCAGCCCCTCGCGCTTCAATCCCACGGAATAGGCCACACGGCCGTCGACGCCAAGCGGCCGCCGCACTTGACCGATGGTTGGCTTTGCCTTTCGATGGCCGCAGGGTGGACGGAATGTGGCGGAACTTCGACACGGCCAGGGGTCGTATCGATGAGCCAGCAAGCAGAAGCGGCCGTCCTCGATATGAAACAGACAGGGAAGCTCAATCGATGAAACAGAAATTCCTGCCGGTCCTGATCGGCGCAGCGCTCGGAATGTCGGCGGCAATGGCGTCCGCCGCGACGCTTGACGACGTAAAGGCGAAAGGTTTCCTCCAGTGCGGCGTCAACACCGGCCTTCTCGGCTTCGCCTCGACCAGTGACGCGGGCGAGTGGTCGGGTTTCGACGTGGACTATTGCCGGGCGGTCGCGACCGCGATTTTCGGCGATCCGACCAAGGTGAAGTTCACGCCGCTGACCGCCAAGGAGCGCTTCACCGCGCTGCAGTCCGGCGAAATCGACATGCTCGCGCGTAATTCCACCTGGACGATGTCGCGCGACACGTCGCTCGGGCTGCTCTTCGCCGGCGTCAACTATTACGACGGCCAGGGCTTCATGGTGAAGAAGGAGCTGAACGTCAAATCCGCGAAGGAGCTCGACGGCGCTTCGGTCTGCGTGCAGACCGGCACGACGACGGAGCTGAACCTCGCCGACTTCTTCAACTTCAACAAGATGAAGTACAACCTCGTTGCCTTCGAGAAGGAGGAAGAGGTCGAGGGCGCCTACTCGTCCGGGCGCTGCGACGTGCTCACCACCGACGCTTCGGGCCTCTACGCCATCCGCTTGACGCTCTCCAACCCCGACGACAACATCGTGCTCCCGGAGATCATCTCCAAGGAGCCGCTCGGCCCGGTCGTGCGGCAGGGCGACGACAAGTGGTTCTCGATCGTGAAGTGGGTGCACTATGCCCTTCTCGACGCCGAGGAAGCCGGCGTGACGAAGGCCAATGTCGATGAGATGAAGGCCTCCGAGAACCAGGACATCAAGCGCCTGCTAGGCACCGACGGCACCTTCGGCGAGGGCATCGGCCTCGGCAACGACTGGGCCTACAACGTCATCAAGGCGCTCGGCAATTACGGCGAGATCTTCGACCGCAACATCGGCGCCGGCTCGACGCTGAAAATCGAGCGCGGGCTGAACGCCCTGTGGAACGCCGGCGGCATCCAGTACGCTCCGCCGATCCGCTAGACGAAATCCAGCCGGGCGGGTTCAAACCCGCCCGGTCCATTTTCAGACCTCGCGCGCGGTGCGGAACACTCAGATGGCAATCCAGGACGCCGCCCCAGTCCGATTGAACACACGACCGGCAGCGCTCACTTTTCTCTATCACCCAACTGTCCGGGCGATCGCCTTCCAGACCATCCTCGCGGTCGCGATCGTCGTCTTCGTCATCTGGATCGCCGACAACACCATCGACAATCTGCGCCGCGCGAACATCGCCTCCGGCTTCGGCTTTCTCTCGAACCGGGCCGGTTTCGACATCTCGCAGACGCTCGTTTCCTATTCCTCCGATTCCACCTACGGCCGGGCGCTTCTGGTCGGTTTCCTGAATACGCTGCTGGTCGCCGCGATCGGCATCGTGCTTGCCTCGATCCTGGGCTTCCTGGTGGGAATCGCGCGCCTCTCGAAGAACTGGCTGCTGGCCAAGGTCGCAACGGTCTACGTCGAGATTTTTCGCAACATCCCGCTGCTGCTGCAGCTCCTGTTCTGGTACAAGGCGGTACTCTCCGTGCTGCCGAGCCCGCGGCAGGGCGTTGAGCTTCCCTTCGGCGCCAATCTCAGCAATCGCGGGCTGATCGTGCCCCGGCCGCTCGTCGGCGACACGCTCTACCTGACCGGGCTCGCCATCCTCATCGGCATCGCGGTGACCGTTTGGGTGGCGATCTGGGCGCATCGCCGGCAGATGGCGACCGGCCAGCAATTCCCCACGCTTCGCCTGGGGCTGGCCGCCATCGTCGGTCTGCCGCTGGTTATCTTCATCGTCACCGGCGCTCCGCTCGGGTTCGAAATCCCGGCGCTGCAGGGCTTCAATTTCGTCGGCGGCGTTCAGATCAAGCCGGAATTCCTGGCGCTAATCCTCGGCATCAGCCTCTACACCGCTACCTTCATCTCGGAGATCGTGCGGGCGGGTATCCTGGCGGTAAGCCACGGCCAGACGGAGGCATCCTATTCGCTCGGCCTGCGCGCCACGCCGACGCTGCGGCTGGTGGTCATCCCGCAGGCGATGCGGATCATCATCCCGCCGCTTACCAGCCAGTACCTGAACCTCACGAAGAACTCCTCGCTGGCGGTCGCCATCGGCTACCCCGATCTCGTGGCGGTGTTCTCCGGAACGGTGCTGAACCAGACGGGGCAGGCGGTGGAGGTCATCTTCATCACCATGCTGATCTACCTGTCGCTCAGCCTCGTGACGGCTCTCTTCATGAACTGGTTCAACAAGCGTGTCGCACTGGTGGAGAGGTGAGGCGATGACGACGGCCGCCGAAAACCTGCTCTACGTGCGCCGCGAGGAGGAGCCGATCCTCCCGCCGCCGGGGCGCCAGACGGGCGCCGTCGGCTGGATGCGCGCCAACCTCTTCTCCTCCGCGACCAACACCGTCCTGACGCTGCTGGCGCTGGCGCTGATCCTCTGGATCGTGCCGCCGATCATCCGCTGGGCATTCACGAACGCGGTGTGGTCGGGAAGCGACCGCGAGGCGTGCCTGACGGCGCCGGATGCCGCTTGCTGGGCCTTCGTCAAGGCGCGCTTCGGCCAGTTCATGTACGGACGCTATCCGCTCGACGAACGCTGGCGGGTAACGCTCACGGGGATCCTGCTCGTGATCGGCGTCGTGCCGATGGCGATACCGAGGGTCCCTTACAAGCGCGAGACCGTGATCTATCTCCTGACGGCCTTTCCGATCATCGCGCTGATCCTGCTGACCGGCGGGCATTTCCACATCTCGCTCACCCTCTATGGCACCATCGTCGCGCTCGGCTGCCTCGGGACCGGGCTGGCCGCGATATCCGCCGCAGAACGTTCGCCGATGCTCGGAGGCTTCGTCGCCCCGGCGGCGGTGCTGCTCGCGATCGTCGCATCGATCGCCGGGCTCGTTATCCGCGGCGAGGCGGGCTCGGCGATCGCGGGCGTGTCGACGGTCATCGTGATCGCCTGCGCCGCCATTGCCTTCGTCGCCGGAATTGTCGCGATCATGCTTGGCGGCGGAGGCTGGCGGCCTCTCGTCCTCGTATGGGCCGGGGTCGCCGCCGCGCTGCTCCTCTGCCTGCTCCTCAGCATCGACTTCGGGCTGGAGCCGGTCGAGACCTCGCTGTGGGGCGGGCTTCTCGTCACGCTCGTGGTCGCCATCGTCGGCATCGTGGCGTCGCTGCCGCTCGGAATTTTGCTGGCGCTCGGCCGCCGCTCCAGGCTGCCGGTCGTTCGTATCTGCTCCGTAGGCTTCATCGAGTTCGTGCGCGGCGTGCCGCTCATCACCGTGCTCTTCATGGCGAGCGTGATGCTGCCGCTGTTCCTGCCGCCGGGCGTGAATTTCGACAAGCTGCTGCGCGCGCTGATCGGCGTGGCGCTGTTCTCCGCCGCCTACATGGCGGAGGTGGTGCGCGGCGGCCTGCAGGCCATCCCGAAGGGCCAGTACGAGGCGGCGATGGCGATGGGTCTCGGATACCCGGCCATGATGCGGCTCGTCATCCTGCCGCAGGCGCTGAAGATCGTGATCCCGGGCATCGTGAACAGCTTCATCAGCCTCTTCAAGGACACGAGCCTCGTGCTTATCATCGGCATCTTCGACCTGCTCGGAATCGTGCAGCTCGGCTTCGCCGATTCCAACTGGGCAGCGCCCAACACGCCTGCGACCGGCTACGCCTTCGCAGCGCTCCTCTACTGGGTCTTCTGCTTCTCGATGTCCCGCTATTCGATCTTCATGGAACGCCGGCTGAACACCGGGCACAAGCGCTAGGAGCTCTCGCAATGAGCACGCAGAACGTCGTCTCCGCCAAGGACATTCCCCATGTCGACCCGCATGTGGACAAGGGGCACCTCGCGGTCGAGATGGCCGGCGTGAACAAATGGTACGGCGAGTTCCACGTGCTGCGCGACATCAACCTGAATGTGGCGCGCGGCGAGCGCATCGTCATCTGCGGGCCTTCGGGCTCCGGCAAGTCGACAATGATCCGCTGCATCAACCGGCTGGAGGAGCACCAGAAGGGCAGGATCGTCATCGACGGGATCGAGCTCACCAACGACCTGAAGAAGATCGACGAGATCCGCCGCGAGGTCGGCATGGTGTTCCAGCACTTCAACCTCTTTCCGCACCTGACCATCCTCGAAAACCTGACGCTCGCGCCGATCTGGGTGCGCAAGATGCCGAAGAAGCAGGCCGACGAGATCGCCATGCAATATCTGACGCGGGTCAAAATTCCCGAGCAGGCGAACAAATATCCGGGCCAGCTTTCCGGCGGCCAGCAGCAGCGCGTCGCGATCGCCCGGGCGCTGTGCATGAACCCGCGCATCATGCTCTTCGACGAGCCGACCTCCGCGCTTGATCCGGAGATGATCAAGGAAGTGCTCGACGTGATGGTCAACCTCGCGGAGGAGGGGATGACCATGCTCTGCGTGACGCACGAGATGGGCTTCGCCCGCCAGGTCGCCAACCGCGTCATCTTCATGGACGCCGGCCAGATCGTCGAGCAGAACGCGCCGGAGGAATTCTTCACCAACCCGCGTCACGAACGCACCAAGCTGTTCCTCAGCCAGATCCTGCACTGAGGTGCCGGAGAGGCGAACCGGCCGCGTCGCCTGGGTTCTCGTTGAGCCTGTACAACTGACCAGGGTCGCGCCCTGCTCGGGCACGCCTCATGCGTCCGGCGCGGATGCCGGTCGGATCACGTCGCCCTGCGAGAGGGGATTGCGAGCGAGCGGCGGAGTCGCCGCGCGGTCGAAGTCCGCGCGTGACGCACGGATTGCGGAGAAATTCAGGTCCGCCCAGCGGACGAGGGACGCGAGCGGCTCCATGAGCGAGTGTCCGACCGGCGTCAGCCGGTACTCGACGCTCGGCGGCACCGTCGGATGCACGTGGCGGCTGACGAGCCCGTCACGCTGCAGGTGGCGCAGCGTCTGCGTCAGCATGCGCTGGGAGATATCCCGCACCGCCCTCCGCAACTCGCCGAAGCGGTGCGACCGCTCAGCGAGCGTCATGAGGAGCAGGGTGCTCCATTTGTCGCCGATCTGGTCGAGAACATTGCGGACAGGGCAGTCCGCCAGCCCGGCATCCGCCTGACGATAGGCCTGCACAGTCGTCGCGATGACGTGAGCGTGGCTCGTGGCCGCCGGGGCATCCTGCCGGTTCATGTGTGGTTTCCTCGACGTTACCATCTCCCGCAAAACTGCCTCCTTTTGCGGTTCTTTGCCAATCTCTATTTTGCACCTGCTCTCATTTCGAGACCACAGGAAGACCTCAATGACCAATCTGCTCGTCACCGGCGCCGGCGGCCATCTCGGCCAGCGCGTCGTGGAACTGCTCCTCGAGGCAAAGGCCGGGCACGTCATCGCGACCACACGGAGCACGGAGAAGCTCGCCGCTCTCGCGGCGCGCGGCGTAGAGGTTCGAGCGGCGGATTTCAACGATCCCGCATCGCTGTCGAGCGCCTTCCGGGGCGCCGATCGGCTGCTTCTCATCAGCACCGATGCCTTGCATGAGCCGGGGGTGCGCCTCCGCCAGCACCGCAACGCCGTGGCGGCTGCCGAGAAGGCCGGCGTGGCGCACATCGTCTATACCTCTGGACCCGCGCCCTATCCGACAGCGGAAAGTTCCCTCATCGACGATCACTTCTGGACCGAGGCGGCGATCTTCGCGAGCGGCATGAACTGGACGATCCTGCGCGACAACATTTACACGGACATGATCCTGCTGAGCCTGCCGCACGCGCTCGCGACGGGAAAACTGTTCACTGCCACGGCGGGCAAGGGCCGCAGTTACGTGACGCGCGAGGACTGCGCGCGCACGGCAGCGGCGGCGGTTGCGAAGGAGAGCGGACGCCGCATCCTCGACGTGACTGGACCTGCGCCGGTCACCCAGGATGAGATCGCCAGCATGGCCGCCGAGCTCACGAAGCGCCCGGTCGAGCACGTCGCCGTCGGGCCTGATGGTCTGCGCGAGGGCCTCCTCGGAGCTGGCATGCCGCGCCTCGTGGCCGACGGACTGGTCGCGTTCGACGTGGCCGTTGCGGAGGGCTACCACGCGATCGTCAACCAAACGGTGGAGACGTTGACCGGCCGGAAGCCCACATCGGTCAGGGAATTCCTTGCAGCCAACGCCGAGGCGCTGAAGCCGCGTTAGGAGCCGCCTCGGACTTCGCGCGAGAGCCGGATCGCGTTGCCGCGCGAAGGCGGCGCGATCGGTCCAGCCGGCTTACGAATCCGGCCCGATCTGCTAGGCTGCGGGCGCAGAATCGTCTCTGTCCTGGCGCTAAGATGCGATGAAAGTCGTTCTCGACCTCACCAAGCTTCTCGAAGAGGGCAAGATCACCCGCGAGGAGCACGACCGGCTCGGCCGGTTGGGCGCGGCAGGCACGGGCTCGCTCGCATTCAACATCCTGCTTGGCTTCGGCATCGTCGCCGTGAGCGGCGGAGCCGTCGCGCTGGTGCCGGATGCGATCACCGGGATCGTGCTGGGTGGCATCGTGCTTGGGCTTGGCCTTGCGCTCTACGCGGCGCGCTGGACGCAGTGGGAGGTGCTCGCGCACATCTGCACGCTGATCGGCGCGCTCGGCCTGGCTGGCGGCGTCATCGTCCAGTTGAACGCCTCCGTCCTCGCCTTCGTCGGCATCGCTGTGGGCTTCGCGGCCGCCGGGATCGTTGCGCGGAGCGGGCTTCTGATCGCGCTCGCGGTGCTCGCCTTCTCTTCCTGCCTCGGCGCGCGCACCGACTACGAGCACGCGACCTATTTCCTCGGGATCGAAGCGCCGACGCTCGCCATCGTCGTGTTCTCCATCGTCGCGCTAGGCGCGTTTCTTCTCTCGAAATTCCTGCCCAGCGCCTATGAGCGGCTGGCGCTGACGGCGGCGCGCGTCTCCGTGCTCCTGGTTAATTTCGGCTTCTGGATCGGCTCGCTGTGGGGCGACGATCCGGCCAAGCTCGGAGTGCATATCGACGATCTGGTCTATGTGATGCTGTGGGCGCTGGCGCTCATCGCGGTCGGCTTCTGGGCGGCGCGCGAGAATCGCCGCTGGCTGGTCAATATCGTGGCGGTCTTCGGCGCCATCCATTTCTACACGCAATGGTTCGAGCGGCTCGGGGCCGAGCCGCTCACCGTGCTCCTCGCCGGCGTCCTGGCGCTCGGCTTCGCGATCGGCCTCTGGTATTTCAACCGCGCGCTCTTCGATTCCGGCCGGCACGCGCCGGCCGCCGCGCCGACCTGAATCCGCTCGAACCTTAAGATCATTTAATCCGCGACGGCACAGCGGGCCGTTGACCCTCGTCATGTTATAATGTTACGGACGTTACAACGTAACGACCGGGTCGATCGCATGAAGTCCCCTGAGCTGAACAAGAACGAGAAGAAGGTGCTTTCCGCGCTCGGCCGGGCCGTGAAGCCGCTCTCCGCCTACGACATCCTCGACCGCGCCCGCTCCGACGCGCTGAAGGCGCCGGTGCAGGTCTACCGGGCGCTGGAGAAGCTTTCGAGCCGCGGCCTCGTGCACCGGATCGAGGCGCTGAACGCCTTCGTCGCGTGCTCCGATTGCAGCCACGCCGGCCACGACCACCGCGACCAGAGCCATGTCCACGCCGAGCATCGGCCCGGCTTCGTCATCTGCCGCGACTGCGGATCGGTGCGCGAGTTCGAGGACGAGCGCGTGGCGGACATCGCCCGGGAAGCGGCGGGCGAGGATTTCGCGGTCGCGCTTGTTTCCCTCGAAGTCTATGGCCTCTGCGCCGCCTGCCGGGCGAACGCGTGAGCGGACGCGGGAACGGATCAATGACCGCGCACCTCGTCTTCCAGAATCTCACGCTCGGCTATGACCGGCATCCGGCGATCCACCACCTCGACGGCAGCGTGGAGGCCGGGTCGCTGACCGCCATCGTCGGTCCGAACGGAGCGGGCAAGTCCACCCTCCTGAAGGGCATTGTCGGCATCGTGCGCCCGCTCGGCGGGAGCATCGTGAAATCCGAGGCGCTCGCCGGCGGCGTCGCCTACCTGCCGCAGATCTCCGAGATCGACCGCACCTTTCCGGCGACCGTCTTCGACCTCGTATCGCTCGGCCTCTGGAGCCGCCGCGGAATGCTCGGGCGCATCACGCCCGCCGATCGCGAGGCGATTGGAGTGGCGCTCGCCGCGGTCGGCCTGGCGGGATTCCAGACGCGCGGCGTCGATACGCTCTCCGGCGGCCAGCTGCAGCGGGCGCTTTTCGCGCGCGTGCTGCTGCAGGACGCGCGGCTTATCCTGCTCGACGAGCCCTTCAACGCCATCGACACGCGCACCGTGCGCGACCTGATCGCCATCATCGGCCGCTGGCATGGCGAGAAGCGCACCGTGCTGACGGTGCTGCACGACCTCGACCTGGTGCGCGAGCATTTTCCGCAGACGCTGCTCCTCGCCCGCCGGCAGGTGGCCTGGGGCGAGACGCGCGAGGCGCTGAAGCCGGAGAATCTGCTCGTCGCCCGCCGGCTGAACGAGAACCCCGACGACGACGCACCCTGGTGCGATGAAAGGGACGCGGCGTGAATCTCGTCGAGCTGATCTGGAGTCCGTTCGCGGACTTCGAGTTCATGCGCCGCGCGCTGATCGGCACGTCGGCGCTGTCGCTCTCGGCCTGCCCGGTCGGCGTATTCCTGATGCTGCGGCGGATGAGCCTTTCCGGCGACGCGATGGCGCACGCCATTCTCCCCGGCGCGGCGGTCGGGTTTCTGGTGTCCGGGCTGGAGCTCCTCCCGATGACGTTCGGCGGCCTGGTGGCCGGCCTTGCCGTCGCGCTCGTCTCCGGCGCGGTGGCGCGCTCGACCATCCAGAAGGAGGACGCGAGCCTCGCCGCCTTCTACCTGATTTCGCTTGCGCTCGGCGTGCTGCTCGTCTCGCTGAAGGGCTCCAGCATCGACCTGATGCACGTGCTCTTCGGCACGGTGCTGGCGCTCGACAACCAGGCGCT
>JBBQVL010000122.1:0-10625 GCA_038211615.1 Hyphomicrobiales bacterium | reverse complement strand
CGCTGACCGAAATCCTCAATCGCGCGCGCTTCATGAACGACGTCGACGAGGCGATACGGCTTGGCTGCCCGGTCGAGGTGCATACGATCGACATCAACCGCTTCAAGGAAATCAACGATGCGTTCGGGCCGGCGGTAGGCGACGATATCCTGCGGCAGGTGGCGCGGCGGCTGCAGACGCTAAGCGACAAGCGCGATCTCCTCGCGCGGCTCGGCGGCGACGAGTTCGCGCTGGCAGAGATCGTGCGCAACATGGGGCAGGTCACCAAGACCGCACGCCGCATCATCGCAACCATGGGCGAGACTTTTCATCTCGGCGACCACGATGTCGACGTAACGGTCAGTGTGGGGAGCGCGGTGGCCCCCGCGCACGGGCAGGATGCGCCGACGCTGCTCAGGAACGCCGAAATCGCCCTCACCCACTCGAAGAGCGCGGGCCCCGCCTCGCGCAGCCTGTTCCGGCCGGAGATGGACGCGGAGCTGCAGGCGCAGCGCGAGCTCGAGACGCTGCTGCGGAGTGCCGTGGCGAAGGGAACCTTCGAGTTGATGTTCCAGCCCATCCACCGTGCCGAAGATCTGCGGATCGCAGGATTCGAGGCCCTGCTTCGCCTGCCCAGGGACGGCGGCGGGCATGTCTCGCCGGCCGTCTTCGTACCGCTCGCCGAGCGACTCGGGCTTATCACGGCGATCGGCGGCTGGGTGATCGGGAGGGCCTGCGAGGTCGCCGCGACCTGGCCGAGCCAGCTGACGATCGCGGTGAACCTTTCGCCGGTGCAATTCGAGGATGGGCGCATCGTCGAAACGGTGCGCGCGACGCTGGAGGCGAGCGGCCTCGCCGCCAGGCGGCTGGAGCTTGAGATCACCGAAGGGCTGCTCCTGTCGGACACCGAATCCGTGATGCGGCAGCTTGCCGACCTGAAGGCGCTCGGCGTCCGCATCGCGATGGACGATTTCGGCACCGGCTATTCGAGCCTCAGCTACCTCTGGCGCTTCCCGTTCGACAAGCTGAAGGTCGACCAGTCCTTCGTGCGCGCGCTTGGAAAAGGCGACGAGCACCTCGCATCCGTCATCCAGGCGATCGTGGCGCTCGGCCGCTCGCTCGGGATGACGATCACCGCTGAAGGGGTTGAGACGGATGCTCAGGCGAACTTCCTGCGCCAGATCGGTTGCGACCAGTTGCAGGGCTTCCACCTCGGCCGGCCGATGGCGCTCGACCGCCTGCCGGGGGCAATCCTCAAGGATTTCCGCTCCGCCGCGGAGCGGAGCGAAGCGGAGACTTCGGCCACGCGAGTCTCGCGGGAAGCGTGAACGGCGCGCGACTGGGCGGCCAGACAGGAACGCTCGCTTTCCTACGGCTCCTTACGGCCGGAAATGCTCAGGTACAGGATAGACGCGAGGACAAGCGCCGCGCCGACGAGCTGCACCGCCGACAGCCGTTCACCGAGCACGACCCAGGCGACGAGCAGCGTCACCAGCGGTTCGATGTTGAACAGCGCGGCGAGCCGGACCGGCCTTACGAGGCTCAGCGCGAGATACCAGCAGACGTAGGCGCTGACATAGGTGAGACAAAGGCCGACCGCCCCCATCGCGCCGAGCCGGGTGGCCGGAAGCGCAATTCCGCCCGCGACTGCTACGAAGATCCCGAGCCCGATCAGCATCCAGACATTGGTGCACACCGCCATGAGCAGCGCGTCCTCGTCCCTGGTCGCCTTGCCGCCGAAGGTCATCGTGAGGCTCATTCCGATCGTTGCGAGAAGCGCCAGGGCGATGCCGCGCCAATCGAGCACGCTGAAGCCGGGTCCGAGCGTCAGGGCGAGACCGGCAAACGCCACAAGCAGGGCAAGAGCCTTTCCGCCCGTCATGCGGTCGCGCCCCGTCACGACGGCGAGGAGCCCGACGAGCAGGGGAAAGCTGTAGAAGATGAGCGCGGCAAGGCTCACCGGGATGAAGGCCACCGAGCCCTGATAGCCGAGCGATACGGCGGCGAGCGTCGCCGCCATCCAGAGCGTGGCGACGAATGCCGGCCGGCGCAGCCTGACGAGGCGGCCGCGCAGCGCGAGGAAGGCTCCGACGACCACGGCGAATGCGGTTGTTCGCAGCAGCACGACGGTCAGGGGATTGCTGCCGCCCTCATAGGCAAGAAGGGCGAAAGTGGTGCCAAAGCCGAATATCGCAGCCGAAAACGCCGCAAGCGATATTCCGAGGCCGCCGCCCAGACGGGATGCAGGCGCACTGCCCGGTTTCATCGGTCATGTTCCACAAAGGGCCGCTTGCCAATCGCGCAAAGGGCGCTACGGCGAAGGCCACGTTTCGGCTTGCACCAACCCGGGAAATAGCACGGCACGCGCCGCGCGAAACATTGGAATGCCAGCCTCGAGACTTTCGCCCGGTCGCGGGTTCGAAGCGCGGCGTTTTTTCCGTTCGCCGGGCCGGCGATCCGCGCTAGGGGAGTGCGATCCTGCCCATGCGCGCGCACCCATGCTGAAAGCCCGTGTGATCCCCTGCCTCGACGTGAAGGACGGCCGCGTCGTGAAGGGGGTGAATTTCGTCGATCTCGTCGATGCCGGCGATCCGGTGGAGGCGGCCAAGGCCTATGATCTCGCCGGCGCGGACGAGCTTTGCTTCCTCGACATTACGGCGAGCCACGAGGATCGCGGCATACTCTTCGACGTGGTCAGCCGCACGGCCGAGCATTGCTTCATGCCGCTCACCGTGGGCGGCGGCGTGCGCACGGTCGATGACATCCGCAAGCTGCTGCTCGCCGGCGCCGACAAGGTGTCGATCAACACAGCCGCCGTCGCCGACCGGGCCTTCGTGGCGCGCGCGGCGGAAAAATTCGGCGACCAGTGCATCGTGGTGGCGATCGACGCCCGCCGCGTCGCCGGAGACGCGGAGCGTTGGGAGATTTTTACGCATGGCGGGCGGAAGCCCACCGGGATCGACGCGATCGCCTTCGCACGCGAGGTCGTGTCGCTCGGGGCAGGGGAAATCCTCCTCACCTCGATGGACCGCGACGGCACCAGGCAGGGTTTTGACATCCCGCTGACGCGGGCCGTCGCCGACGCCGTCAGCGTGCCGGTGATCGCCTCGGGCGGCGTCGGCGCGCTGAAGCATCTGGCGGAGGGAATCCGCGACGGCCACGCGAGCGCCGTGCTCGCCGCGTCGATCTTCCATTTCGGTACCTTTACGATCGGCGAGGCGAAGGCCGAATTGGCTGAAGCGGGGATACCGGTTCGGCGCGTTTCGGCCTAGAAGGGCCGGCGCTAACCCCGCGAGACCCGCCGCCAATGGCCGAATTCACCCTCGAAGACCTGGTAAAGATCGTGGCGCAGCGCGCCATCTCGGGCGATCCCGCCTCCTATACCGCGAAGCTCGTCGGCCAAGGCGTCTCGCAATGCGCGAAGAAGCTCGGCGAGGAGGCGATCGAGGCTGCGATCGCCGCGGTCAAGGGCGACCGCGAGGGGCTGAAGGCGGAGGCCGCCGACGTGCTCTACCACCTGCTCGTGCTGCTCAACGCGACCGGCGTCCCCTATTCGGCGGTGCTGAAGGAACTGGCGCGGCGGACGGCGGAAACGGGCCTTGAGGAAAAAGCCCGCAGGACCGGCGCCTGATGGACCAGATCATGCGCGCCAGCCTTTCGCCCTACCGGGTCTTCTCGATCGAGGAATGGGCGAAGCTTCGCGCCGACACGCCGATGACGCTTTCCGCCGAGGAGATCGGCGTGCTCCGCTCGTTCGGCGACCCGATCTCGCTTGACGCGGTGGAGCGAGTCTACCTGCCCATCGCACGGCTCCTCTCCTTCCACATCAACTCCGTGCAGGGGCTTTTCCGGGACATCCAGGAATTCCTCGGCACCAGCGACGCGAAGGTGCCCTTCATCATCGGCATCGGCGGGTCGGTGGCGGTGGGGAAATCGACCACCGCCCGCGTGCTCCGCGAACTCCTGAAGCGCTGGCCGTCGGCGCCGAAGGCGGACCTCGTCACGACCGACGGCTTCCTCTTCCCGAACGCCGTGCTGAAGGCGGAAGGGCTGATGGAGCGGAAGGGCTTTCCGGAAAGCTACGACGTGAGCGCGCTCCTCGCTTTCCTGACCGACGTGAAGGCCGGGAAGGCGCGGGTCGAGGCGCCCGTCTATTCGCACCTGACCTACGATATCGTGCCGGGCGAGACGATCGTCGTCGACCGGCCGGACATCCTGATCCTCGAAGGGCTGAACGTGCTTCAGCCGCGGGATTTGCCGAAGGACGGCAAGGCGGTGCCCTTCGTCTCCGACTTTTTCGACTTCTCCATCTTCCTCGACGCCGACGAATCGGCGCTTAGAGGCTGGTACATCGAACGCTTCATGCGGCTGAAGGAGACGCGCTTTCGCGATCCGCGCTCCTATTTTCACGCTTATGCGAACCTCTCCGACGCGGAAGCGGAGAAGATTGCGGAGGGACTATGGCAGCGCATCAACCTCGTCAATCTGCGCGAGAACATCCTGCCGACCCGCCCGCGCGCCGACCTGATCCTCTCCAAGGGACCGGACCACGGGATCAAGGACGTGGCGCTCAGAAAGCTCTGATGCGCGGCGACCTCAAGCCCCGCGACGCGCGCGACCGGATGATCGTCGCGCTCGACGTGCCGACGGTCGAGGAGGCGCGCCGGCTGGTGCAGCGGCTCGGGCCGGCCACAAGCTTCTACAAGATCGGCATGCAGATCGTCTTCGCCGGAGGACTGCTGCTGGTCGAGGAGCTTTCCGCGGCGGGGAAACGCGTGTTCCTCGACATGAAGCTGCTCGACATCGACAATACGGTCGCCGGCGGCGTCGGCAGCATCGCGACGCTCGGGGCGACGTTCACCACGATCCACGCCTACCCGAAGGCAATGCGCGCCGCAGTCGGCGTCCTTCGACAGGCTCGGGACAACGCGGCGGGCGGGCCGGGCCTGCTCGCCGTCACGGTGCTCACCTCGCTCGACGATGCGGACCTTCGCGCCGCCGGCTACGCCGGGGGAACGGCGGCGCTGGTAGCAGCGCGCGCGGCGGATGCGCGAACCGCGGGGATGGACGGCATCGTCTGCGCGCCGCAGGAGATTGCTCCAGTGCGCGAGATCGTCGGGCGGGACATGCTGATCGTGACGCCCGGCATCCGGCCGGCGGGCACCGCGGCCGGCGACCAGAAGCGGATAATGAGCCCGGCGCAAGCGATTTCCGCGGGAGCGGATTATCTCGTGATCGGCCGACCGGTGAGCGGGGCGGCGGATCCGCGCGCGGCGGCGGAGGCGATCGTCAAGGAGATCGAGGCCGCGCTGTGATGGCTGCATTCACCTGCGTCCTTCGAGGCCGCCGCTTCGCGACGGCGCCTCAGGATGAGGGACGTTGGGGCATGGCATCCACAAACTCCCTCATGCTGAGGTGCTCCGCGAAGCGGAGCCTCGAAGCACGCAATACGACATGACCGTCACCCCTCCCCTCTCCGCCGATGAGCTTGGCCGCTACGCGCGGCATATCGTGCTCGGCGAGGTGGGCGGGCCGGGGCAGCAGAAGTTCAAGGCGGCGCGGGTGCTCGTGGTCGGCGCGGGCGGGCTCGGCGCTCCCGTGGCGCTCTACCTCGCGGCCGCGGGGATCGGCACGCTTGGCATCATCGACGACGATGTCGTGAGCCTCTCCAACCTGCAGCGGCAGGTCATCCACCGCACCGAGAAGATCGGCGCACCCAAGGTGGAGAGCGCGAAGGAAACGCTTGCGGCGATCAACCCACACGTGAACGTGGTGACACACCAGGCGCGCCTCACCGCGGAGAACGCACGGGAGATCGTCGCACAGTATGACATCGTCGCCGACGGGTCGGATAACTTTTCCACGCGCTATCTCACCGCCGATATCTGCGCGGAGCTGAAGAAGCCGCTGGTCACCGCCGCGGTCGGCCGGTTCGATGGCTCGGTGACGGTGCTGAAGCCGTTCGAGGGCGACAATCCGGGCTACCGCGACATCTTCCCCGCAGCACCGCCCGAGGGGCTTCTGCCGACGTGCTCGGAGGCCGGCATCCTCGGCGCGCTTACCGGGATCATCGGCTCGCTGCAGGCGCTCGAAGTGCTTAAACTCGTGGCGGGAATTGGCGAACCGCTCATCGGCCGGCTCCTGCTCTACGACGGGCTCGGTCAGCGGTTCGAGGAGATCCGGTACAGGCGCAGGAAGGCGCGCTGATTCCGGCGCTGTACTGCGGGTCAGCTCAGGCCGATATCGTAGGTGAGCGTGCCGCCCTGCACGTTCACCTCCGCCAGCTCCTCGTCGGCAAGCAGCGACTGGAACATCGGCGGGCCGCGCCTGGTGACGCCGGCCTTGGCGTCGACCTCCACCTGGAAGCGCGCGCTTCGATGCTTCGGGTGGGCGTTCAATTCGATCCGGCGCGCGTCGCCGATCGGGTAGCTGTCGGTCCAGTCGGTCGCGTCCTCGCTGCCGTTGAGCAGGTAGACCACGCGCGCGCGCATGACGAAGCCCGCATTGTTGACGACGGACAGCGTATTGGCAGTGAGCGCCCAGTTCGAGAGGCACGTCATCATCGTCCAGTGCTGAAGCAAGGCGGTCGCGCCCGGCAGGTTCGTGGCCGTCACCCTGAACGCCGCGATCACGGCGTCGGCTTTCGCATCCGCCGCACGCGTCAGCGCGGCCTCGGCGAAATGCCGGAACTCGAGCAGGCCCGCGTGCTTCTTCGCGGCGAGCTGGCCGAGCTCTTCGAACCGCTTCGGAAGCTTCGCGGCGTCGGCGAGCGGATCGGGCGGCGGCGCAACGCCAAGCGGCCCGGAGACGCTCTCGGCCGACCCGAGGATGCCGCGCGCGCGCCGGTATTCGCGGGTGATCGCGGGGCGAAGCGTGGCGCTGCGATAGTCGCGCAGCGCCTTTGCCACCCCCTGCGCCCTGAAAAGCTCGGTCGCGAGGAACGGCCGGAAGAGCATGCCCGGCCCATGGTCGACGGGAAGATTGTAGGCGAACTGGATGTCGGGGGAGCGGCCCTCGACGTTGCGGGCGGCGTTGTTGATGGAATTCACGATGTCGAGGTAGAGCGCGTCGATCGCCGCCTCGATCTCGTCGCCCGGCAGGGCATCGCCGCCCCGCACCGTCGCCTTCAATTCGTTCCCGACGAATTCGCGAACGCGCGCCTTGTCGCGCATGATCAGGTAGCGGGCATTGAAGGCGAGCAGCGCCAGATAGGCGTTGAGATCGTCGTGGATCGCCGTATAGGCCGCGTCGGCGTCATCGGTCGCCTGCTTCAGCGATTTCACGAGCTGCTGGAAGGAATCCTCGTCGTAGGGGATGTAGCCGTCGAAATTGATGAGGTGCATCGCCGCTCTCCGTTCCTAGGGCGCATCGCGAACGACCGACACCTGGCCGAGCGCTCCCTTCAGCGCGAACTTCTCCGTGCGCCGTGACGCGGGGTCGAAGCGCGTCGTGCCGAGCGAGGCGGTGACGCTGCCGCCGAGCGGGTCCACCTCGACCCAGGCCTGCGCGCCCGCCGGTACTTTGAGCGCGGCGAGATCAAAGCCCTGCGACAGGCCGAGCGAGCGCTGCGGCGACCAGTCCGACGCGCCCTTCGCTCCTCCGGCGGCAATCCAGCCGACGCGAAACGCTCCGGCGAGCGCGCCCGCCACGCGCGCCTCGATCGCGCTGCAGACAAGGTCCGGACTTGCCGCCGGGCGGAGCGCGGCGAAGGCCGGATCGACGACCGCCAGCACGTCCCAGTACCAGAGAAGCTGGCGGCGCGAGAGGCCGTCCGGGCCGCCGACGATGAGCGCATCGATGATCCCGTCGGCGGTCACAGTGGGATTGCGCGCGAGGGCGGAGGCAATGGCGGTGCGGAGCACGAAGAACTGGCCGTAGCGGAGCGCGGCCCGGCGCTGCAGATCGAGCACCGCCGGCATCGGCGCGGACGCCACTTTCAGCGAAACGTCGAAATCCGGATGGTCGCGCGCCGCGAGCACCGCCATGACCTGCGCGAAGCTGTCGCGCTGCCCGGCGATCGCTGTCTCGATCTCCGGGCCGGCCGTGAGCTGGCGGTCCCTGAACGCTTTGAGGCCGGCCACCGCGTCGTCGAGCTTGGCGAGCTGCGCGTCGAGCTGGTCGCGCTCCACCGCGCCGTTGATCGCGTCGAAGATGATATCGAGGCCGAGGCCGATGACGATGCCGATCCCGGTCGAGGCGATGGTGCCGAAGGTGGACGCCTCGATGCCGAGAAGCGTCGCCTCGCCGGCGCCCTCGGCCGCCGCGGCGGCTGCCGCCTCCACCCCGATGATGCGCGTGACGAGGCCCGAGACGGCGCTCTGGACGGATGGCCCGATGAGCTTGCTCGTTCCCTTGCCCAGGATCTTGCCGAGGATGCCGGTCCCGACCTTCAGGGCGAGAAGATCCTCCGCCGCCTTCGCCGCCGCGGCGGGACCGAGCACCGCGATCATCTCTTTGAGGATCGGATCGCCCTGCAGCGGCGCCGGCAACGCGATCTTCGCTTTCGCCGCAGCACTTGCGTCGTTCAGCGCCCGCCAGTCGGCGGCGTCGAACGTGACCGCCTCCACCGAGAGCAGCAGGATGCCGTTCAGCGCGGTCATGCGCTGCAGGTCGGCATAGTCCTCGCGGAGCTTCGCCTCGCGCGCCAGGATGTCGGACTCGATGTCGAGCACGTCGCGGTGCCGCTGCGTCACCTCCGCCTTGCGATAGGAGAGGTGATATAACCATTCCTTGAACGGCAGGATGCCCACGCGCCACGCCCCCAAATTGCAGCGAGCGCAACTACGGGCAAGTCATGCCGGCGTGTCAACGTGCGGGGAGCGCGGGAGGGGTTGGAAGGATGACTAGGTCGGTGGAAGAGTTGAGAGTGGGCACCGCGTTTTTCCCGTCATGCGAGGCCTGCGTCAGCTCCGTGTTCCTTGGACCTTCCGTTGCAGTAAAAGGTGCCGGCTTGATACGCGCCGAAATCTAATGCCCAATCACAGAGGGGGCAGGTGCATGCTGGTTCGCTTTTTCATCGCGCTCACGTTGATCTGGATCCGGGCAGTAGGTGCCGACGCGGCGACGATCACCCGTGCCGACAACGCAGGAGCGCCGGGTGTGTTCTTCCTAGAGGGAAGCATAGAGGAGGGTGATGACAAGCGCTTCATAGAGCAAGTCCTCAATGTTGAGACGGCCGTGGTCGTTCTGAACAGCGGGGGCGGTAACCTTCTTGCAGCGATCGAGATTGGCAAGGCAATCCGATTGAAGGGCTTCGGAACCCTCGTGCCGGATCCAGCTACTTGCGCATCATCCTGCGGTCTTATCTGGCTCAGCGGCCAACCGCGATGGATGGGCACCAGCGCAAAAATTGGCTTTCATGCCGCTTACGACATTGCGAATGGTGCGCCGCGTGAAAGGGGCGCGGCAAATGCTATCGTGGGTGCCTATCTTGGAGCGCTTGGGTTCTCCCAGCGGACGATCCTCTTTCTCACGAGTTCTCCGCCAGAGGAGATGCAGTGGATCTCGATTTCAGACGCGACCGCGCTCGGGATTGATGTGCAGGCGTTCGAAACGAATTCCGAAAAGTCGAGTAACCAATCACCAGCAGGCAGGACGGCAGAACTGACGATTCGACCATCGACAGAGAGTCGATCGGAAACGATCCCCAAGTTCAGAGACTTCCCGTCCGAATTATCTGGCCCTACCGCGCACGCTGCAGTCGATTTGAGTACACCGGGAGCACACACATTTCGCACACGTCTTCGCCAAGCAGCCCAGCAGAGTCCTAATTTTGCCGGTCACTACGTGCTGACTTCATGGGGTTGCGGATCAACTTGTGTGATTGGTGCCGCAGTAGATCTTGTGACGGGGAAAGTGGTCTTCCTTCCCGCATCGATATGCTGCTGGGGGGCGGTAGACTCGGCATTCGAGCCTGTCGAATTTCGTCGGAATAGCAAACTTGTGGTCATGTCTGGCCAACTCAACGAAGAGGGCCCGATGGGCGCTCACTTCTTTGTTTTCGATGGCGGTGCATTCACCCACATAAAGACGATCCAGACTTCAAGCGACTTCGGGGCCGCCCAAAGGTGAGAATTGGGCGCGTGTCGGCCAGTATGAACCTCTCGGCTGTCTTCACCTGTTAGCTTCGGCGGACACGTGGTCGGCTAACCTGGACCTTGGGAGGGGAGCTTCCGGCTGGCTGCTGCGGAGCGGATGGCAGGTCCCCCTCTCGTTGGCGTCGGCGCTACCCCTCCCCTAGCCCTCCCCGCAAGGGGGAGGGGGACACCGGTGCCGCCCTACACCGTCCCCGGCAGCACGCGCTACGGGGGGTTGATGCCCGTCCATTCAGGTGCGGATGTTGACGATGACGGTGTTGCCCATATCGATGCGGGCTTCCAGTGTGGCGGAAGCCCAAGTACGAATGTGGCCCTCTCCCCTTGAGGGAGAGGGTGGGGTCCGGCCTTGGCCGGACCTCGGGAGAGGGGGGCGTGGGGCCGACGCTCGTCATGGAGTGTCAGGCCCGCGATGTCTGCACAGTCGCTTCGCGCACCCCTCATCCGCCCCTTTGGCAAGCCAAAGGGGCACCTTCTCCCGCAGGGGGAGAAGGCGGGGCGAGTTTTGAGGCGGCGCCAGGCGCGGGCCCTCTCCCCTTGCGGGAGAGGGTG
>JBBQVL010000121.1:0-10706 GCA_038211615.1 Hyphomicrobiales bacterium | reverse complement strand
TCCCGACGGCTCGGTGACGGTGTTCGACAACGGCCGCGGCATCCCGACCGACATCCACAAGGGGGAGGGCGTTTCCGCCGCCGAGGTCATCATGACCCAGCTGCACGCCGGCGGAAAGTTCGACCAGAACTCCTACAAGGTCTCCGGCGGGCTGCATGGCGTCGGCGTTTCCGTCGTCAACGCGCTCTCCGCCTGGCTGAGGCTCAAGATCTGGCGCGGCGGCGTGCAGAACGAGATGTCGTTCAGCGACGGCGTGCCCGATGCGCCGCTGGCGGTGACGGGCGAGTCCGGCGGCAAGACCGGCACCGAGGTGAGCTTCCTCGCCTCCAGCAAGACCTTCACGATGACGGAATACGACTACGCCACGCTGGAGCACCGGCTGCGCGAGCTGGCGTTCCTGAATTCCGGCGTGCGCATCCTGCTGCTCGACCGCCGCGGCCCGGACGAGAAGCGCGACGAGCTGCACTACGAAGGCGGCGTGGAGGCCTTCGTGCGCTTCCTCGATCGCGCCAAGAAGCCGCTCATCCCGACACCGATCATGGTGCGCGCCGAGCGCGAGTCCGTGACGGTCGAGGCGGCGCTCTGGTGGAACGATTCCTACCACGAGAACATGCTGCTCTTCACCAACAACATCCCGCAGCGCGACGGCGGCACGCATCTCGCCGGCTTCCGCGGCGCGCTGACGCGACAGCTCGTCGGCTATGCGGAATCCTCCGGCGTCACGAAGCGCGAGAAGGTCTCCGTCACCGGCGAGGACTGCCGCGAGGGGCTGACCTGCGTCCTTTCCGTCAAGGTGCCGGACCCGAAATTCTCCTCGCAGACGAAGGACAAGCTCGTCTCCTCGGAAGTGCGGCCGGTGGTGGAGAGCATCATCAACGAGGCGCTCGGCACCTGGTTCGAGGAGCATCCGGCGGAAGCCCGGATCATCGTCGGCAAGGTGGTCGAGGCGGCGGCGGCGCGCGAGGCGGCGCGCAAGGCGCGCGACCTGACGCGGCGCAAGGGCGCGCTCGACATGGCGTCGCTCCCGGGAAAGCTCGCCGATTGCCAGGAGCGCGACCCGGCGCTCTCCGAGCTCTTCCTGGTGGAGGGCGATTCGGCCGGCGGCTCGGCGAAGCAGGGGCGCAACCGCGCCAACCAGGCCGTGCTGCCGCTGCGCGGAAAGATCCTCAACGTCGAGCGCGCGCGCTTCGACAAGATGCTCTCCTCGGAGCAGATCGGCACGCTGATCCTGGCGCTCGGCACGAGCATCGGCCCGGACGAGTTCGACCTCTCAAAACTCCGCTATCACAAGATCATCGTGATGACGGACGCCGATGTCGACGGCGCCCATATCCGCACGCTGCTGCTGACGTTCTTCTATCGGCAGATGCGCCAGCTCGTCGACGCCGGGCATCTCTTCATCGCGCAGCCGCCGCTCTACAAGGTGACGCGCGGGAAGTCGGAACAGTACCTGAAGGATGAGCGTGCGCTCGAGGATTATCTCGTGGATGGCGGGCTCGACGAGGCGGTGCTGACGCTCGCCTCCGGCGAAGAGCGCGCCGGGCCGGACCTCCGCGCCATCATCGACGAGGCGCAGCAGATCCGCCATCTGCTCGACGGCCTTCATTCGCGCTACGACCGCGGTGTCGTGGAGCAGGCGGCGATCGCCGGGGCCCTCAACCCGGAGCTTCTGTCGAATGACACGCGCGGCGTCGAGGCCGCGGCCTACATCGCGCGGCGGCTCGACATATTGTCGGATGAGACGGAGCGCGGCTGGGCCGGCAGCTTCGAGGAGCAGACCGGCCTCACCTTCGAGCGCATGGTGCGCGGCGTGGCGGAGCTCAAGGTCATCGACCCGGCGCTTCTCCACTCCGCCGACGCACGCCGCCTCGACCAGCACGCCGCGAAGCTGCAGGAGGTGTACCTGCGCACCGCGACGCTCCGCCGCAAGGGCGCCGACACGCCGATCCACGGCCCGCGCGACCTGCTGGAGGCGGTCTTCGCCGCTGGCCGCAAGGGCCTCGCGATGCAGCGCTACAAAGGCCTCGGCGAGATGAACCCCGAGCAGCTCTGGACCACCACGCTCGATCCGAACGTCCGCTCGCTGCTGCAGGTGAAGGTGCGCGAGGCGGACGAGGCCGACGATATCTTCACCAAGCTGATGGGCGACGAGGTGGAGCCGCGGCGCGAGTTCATCCAGGCGAACGCGCTGAACGTGGCTAACCTGGACGTGTAGGCGTGCCGCGAGCGACGCGATGAAGCACTACATCGCTTTGATCCATAAGGAGGCGGACAGCGCCTACGGTGTGTCTTTTCCGGACGTGCCGGGGGTGATCGCCTCGGCCGGCTCGCTCGACGGAGCGCTTGCAGAAGCCCGCGAAGCGCTTGCCTTTGCCGCAGAGGACTGGACGAGCTTGTCCGGAACGAAATTTCCGTTGCCGCGCACTCTCGACACCCTGCACCGTGATCCCGGCTTTCGAGAGAAATCCGCAGATGCGGTGGTGGCGGCCGTGCCGCTCGAGACGCGGGTCGGAAGGGCCGCCTAGTCGCTCGGGCGGAACGTTTCGGGGCGACCTCAGGAAGTCGGCCGCTGCGTTATCGCTTGCTGGAATCCGAGGGGGCGATGCGGCCTTCGACGTGGCCGCCGAAGCCGAGGCGCATCGCCGAGATCAGCTTCTCGCCGAACGTGTGCTCCTTGCGTGAGCGGAATCGCGAATAGAGCGCGCTCGACAGCACTTCGGCCGGGACCGCCTCCTCAATAGCCGCCTCGATCGTCCAGCGCCCTTCGCCGGAATCTTCCACGTAGCCGGAGAAGCCTTCGAGCGTGGCGTCTTTGGCAAGCGCGATGGCGCTGAGGTCGAGCAGCCACGAGGAGATGACGCTTCCCCGCCGCCAGACCTCGGAAATATCGGCGAGATTGAGGGAGAAGCGCTCGTCGGCGGGGAGGTCCTTCGATTCCTTGTTGCGCAGGATGTCGAAGCCCTCCGCGTAGGCCTGCATCAGTCCGTATTCGATGCCGTTGTGGATCATCTTGACGAAATGGCCCGCGCCCGACGGACCGGCGTGGATGTAGCCGCGTTCGGCGCGGCCGTCCTGTGCGTCGCGGCCGGGGGTGCGCGGGATCTCGCCGAGCCCCGGAGCGAGCGCGGAGAAGACCGGATCGAGATGATCGACCGCGTCCTTCGGGCCGCCGATCATCATGCAGTAGCCGCGGTCGATTCCCCAGATGCCGCCGGAGGTGCCGCAATCAACATAGCGGATGCCCTTTGCCGCGAGCGTCTTCGCCCGGCGGATGTCGTCCTTGTAATAGGAATTGCCGCCGTCGATCACGATGTCCCCGGCGCCGAGCAGGCCGGAAAGGCGCTCGATCGTCTCTTCCGTGATGCGGCCGGCAGGCAGCATGACCCAGACCGCGCGCGGCCGCTCCGTCAGGGCACCGGCGAGCGCTTCCAGCGATTGCGAGGCTGTCGCGCCGGAGCTCGCGAGCTCCGCCCGCGCCTCCGCGTTCACGTCGTACACGACACAGCGATGGCCGGCGCGCATCAGCCGGCGCGCAATGTTGCCGCCCATGCGGCCCAGTCCGATGATGCCGATTTCCATGTTGCGGATTCTCCCGGAATTGTGCCGAGCGGACCGCTCGAAGCGCGGTCCGCGCCCGCACCACTTTGCGTTTCCCGGACGCCCAAGGGAACATCGAAGATTCATCGCCGGCCGGGCTGCCGCAGGAGCAGCGTTCGCAGACCCGCGACGGATCGAGCATGCCCTCGAACGCTCGCGCCGTCCTGCCCCGGGAGGTGGTTCGGGCCAGACACACCGTCGCGTTGCGGACCCGACATCTGATCGGGCGCGGCGCGACAAAAGGCCCTGCTCTCAGAGGCGGTCCGTGTCCTTCATGGTGGCGCGGGTATTGCTGCAATCGTTCCCCTGCTGGAAACGACGGCGCCCGCGGCGGGAGGTCTCCGCCGATCATCTTCGCAAGGAGGAATGGAAATGAACCTGCGCCACGCTCGAGCGCTCGCCTGTGCGGGCGCCCTGGCGGTCCTTGCAATGGCCGGGCCGGCAGCCGCCTACGACCAGTCCTGGTTCAAGGGGGACTATTGGGGCGGCGAATATCCGCATGGGTTCACGCTGACGAAGAATGTCACGACGCCGATCCGCGCCACGGCGGACCCGGCGGCCGCGCGGAGCATCGGTTGCGCGCTGAAGAAGGGGGCGACGCTGCATCCCTGGAATGCAAAGCGGGTCGCGTCGATGGGGCTGGAGTTCGTGACCTGGAGCCATACCAGGACCTACGAGATCGTGAGTCCGCTCGAGACCGATCTCTATCCGCAGCCGGAGGGCGACGCCAAGAGGACGTCCCTCAAGCCGGGCGATCAATGGGCCTATCTGAGCTACCTCGGCGAAGGCACGTTCGTGATGTCCCTCGACGGCGTGACCTATTCGGCCGACCAGGATCTCATCGACGCTTCCAGGCAGGTAGGAGGCGACGCGATTCCGGATGACGAATGGATGGGCCTGACCTGCGCCAACGGCGCGAAGGGCTGGCTGCTGCTCCGCGATGTCGTCGGAGACGCGGCCTTTGGCGAGCCGAACATCACCGAATACGGCACCGCGGCGGACAAACGCTAGCGGGAGGCGCGCCGTTTCGATCCCTGGCCCTCACGAGGCGGGTTGCCGCTAACCTCCTTCGCGGATTTGTGACGGCGCGAGGGTTGAACTTTTGCTGCGGCGCAGCATTTTCTGGACAGACCACGTTTCAAAAGGAACCCCATGTCCAGTGAGACCGCGCTTGGCCGCTTCGCGCCGCATGCGCTTGCGGCGCTTAGAATCGTGACCGCGCTCCTCTTCATCGAGCACGGCACGATGAAGCTCTTCGGCTTTCCGGCCGGCGAGCAGGCGATGTCGGTAGAGCTCTTCTCGCTGTTGGGCCTCGCGGCCGTGCTGGAGGTCGCCGGCGGCCTGCTGGTGCTCACCGGGCTCTTCACCCGCGCCGCCGCCTTCCTGCTCTCGGGCGAGATGGCGGTCGCCTACTTCATGGCGCACGCACCCTCGGGCTTCTACCCGGTGTTGAACCACGGAGAGGCGGCGATCCTTTTCTGCTTCGTGTTCCTGTATCTGGTCTTCGCCGGGCCAGGCGCGTGGAGTGTCGATGCGCTGCGCGGGAGTCCGGCCGGGCTCACTCGTCCCGCGGCACGTTCCGCCTGAGCTTCTTCACGCCGCTCCGCTCGCTCTTGCCCTTGAGCCGCCGCTCCTTCGACGCCTTGGTCGGCCGCGTGGGCCGGCGCGGCTTCGGCAGGTCGGCGGCGCGGCTGAGGAGCGAGACGAGCCGTTCCAGCGCGTCGGCGCGGTTCCGCTCCTGCGTGCGGAACCGGTCGGCGAAGATGACGACCACGCCGTCCTTGGTGAGCCGCGCGCCGGCGAGCTTCTCCACCCGCACCCGCACCGGTTCGGGGAGCGAGGGAGAATTGCGCGCGTCGAACCGCAGCTGAACCGCGGTCGCCACCTTGTTGACATTCTGCCCGCCCGGGCCGGACGAGCGCACGAAGCTCTCGAGAACCTCGCTTTCGTCGATTGCGATGTGGTCGGTGACGCGGATCATGCCCGAACCTAGGACGGAACGGGCCTGAGCGGGAGCCGCTTTTCACACGAGCGGAGGGCAGGAATCCCGCGTCGCCGGCCTGGCCGCACCCACGCTTTCCTCACATTGCGGCTCGCCGCCCGATGCGCTACGCAGCGGCCGGCGAGCGCCGGCCTGGGTGCAGGCAAAAACGGGATCGCAGGAGGAAATTTGTCATGAAGATTTCACGACGTAGAGTTCTGCAGCTCGGCGCGGGCGGAGGCGTTCTGCTTGCGGCGCCGGCGATCATCTCGGGCCGCGCCCGGGCGGAGGGGAACAAGCGTATCGCCCTGATCGTGAAGAACCTCGGCAACAGCTATTTCGACGCCTGCGCCAACGGCGCGAAGGAAGCGGCGGCGGAACTCGGCGGCATCGAGATCATCTATACCGCGTCCGCGAAGCCCACGGCGGAAGAGCAGATCGCCGTCATCGACGCGCAGATCGCGCAGAAGGTGGACGGCATCATCGTCTCGGCCAACGATGCGGATGCGCTGGTGCCGGTCGGCAAGAAGGCCATGCAGCGCGGCATCAAGGTCATGAGCTTTGACTCGGCCATCGCGCCGGAGGGCCGGCTCGTTCACCTGTCGGCATCGTCGACGCCGCTGATCGGCGCCAAGCAGGTGCAGATGATCGCGAAGACGCTCGGCAACAAGGGCGAGGTCGCGATCCTTTCGGCCGCCTCCACCATGACCAACCAGAATTCCTGGATCGAGGCCATGAAGGAGGAATGGAAGAAGCCGGAATACGCGGACATGCCGCTGGTGGCGACCGTCTATGGCGACGACCAGGACGACAAGAGCTATCGGGAGATGCAGGGCCTGGTGAAATCCCATCCCAATCTGAAGGGTGTGATCTCGCCGACCACGATCGGCATCCGTTCGGGCGCCAAGGCGATCGTCGACGGCGACCTGATCGGCAAGGTCTTCATTACCGGCCTCGGCCTGCCTTCGGAAATGAAGGACTATGTGCTGAAGGGCGCCTGCGATACCTTCGCGATCTGGAACCCGGTCGAGTACGGCTATTCCTCGACCATGATCATGGCCGATCTTCTCAAGGGCGACGACGCCTCCGAGGGCGCGAAGCTCTCGATGGGCAAGAAGGGCGAGACGACCGTCGGCCCGGGTGGCGAGGCGGTGATGGGCGAGCCCTTCGTGTTCGACAAGAGCAACGTCGAGGAGTTCGCGAAGATCTTCTGATCGAGCGTCTGCCGACAAATCCATGGCCTGTCATCGGGCAGGCCATGGCATCTTTACGGCCGGAGACCGTGCACGCGGGCCCGGATGAGGGATCGATTGGGCGAGGATCGCGTGGCTGACCTCCTTGCTTCCCCCGCTTCACGACAACGCCGAAAGTCGCTTCGATCTTCGTGCCCGAACCCATCCTCACCCTGACTGGCGTCTCGAAAAGCTTCCCCGGCGTGCGGGCCCTGCATGACGTCAGCCTGTCGCTCACGCCGGGCCGGGTGACCGCCCTCATCGGCGAGAACGGTGCGGGCAAGTCGACCATCGTGAAAATCCTGACCGGCATCTACAGGCCCGACGCCGGGTCGATCCGCGTGGGCGGCGCGGAAAAATCCTTCGCCTCGCCGCGCGATGCGTGGGGAGCCGGCATCGCCGCGATCCACCAGGAAACGGTGATGTTCGACGAGCTCTCGGTGTCCGAGAATATCTTCATGGGCCACATGCCGACGGGCGCCGGAAAGCTTGTCGCCTGGCCGGCGATGCGCGCGCGCTCGGCGGAACTCCTGCAGCAGATCGACGCGGCCATCCCGCCCGACTTCAAGCTCAAGCGCCTCTCGGTCGCCCAGAAGCATCTGGTCGAGATCGCCCGCGCGCTGAGCCACGATGCGCAAGTCGTCATCATGGACGAGCCGACGGCCGCCCTGTCCGCCAACGAGATCGACGACCTCTTCCGCATCGTCGCGCAGCTCAAGGCCGAGGGGCGGGCGATCGTCTTCATCAGCCACAAGTTCGATGAAATCTTCCGCATCGCCGACGACTTCGTCTGCCTGCGCGACGGCGAGAAGGTGGGCGAAGGTCCGATCGCGTCCGTGTCCGAGCGCGAGCTCGTGCGAATGATGGTGGGCCGGCCGGTCGATCAGGTTTTCCCCAAGCGCGATGTCCCGATCGGCGAGGCGGTGCTTTCCGTCGAAGGCCTCTCCAACGCCACCGAATACGCGGATGTCTCGTTCACGCTGCGCAGGGGCGAGATTCTCGGCCTCTACGGGCTGGTGGGCGCCGGGCGCACGGAGGCCATGCAGGGGCTGTTCGGCATTTCGCCGCCGACGCGCGGGACCGTAACGCTGGAGGGCAGGGCGCTCGCCATCCATGCTCCCTCGGACGCCATTCGCGCCGGCATTTCCTACGTGCCCGAGGATCGCCAGGACCAGGGTACGGTCCTTTCGCTCGGCATCCGCGAGAACGTGACGCTCGCCAGCCTTTCCAAGCATGTGCGGGGGCTCTTCCTGTCGGCGGTCTCCGAGCTCGACGAAACGCGAAAGCTCGGCCGCCGGCTCTCCGTCAAGGCGGCGAGCTGGGAGCAGCGGCTGGGCGAGCTTTCCGGCGGCAACCAGCAGAAGGTGGTAATCGCGAAGTGGCTCGCCACGCGGCCGAAGGTGATCATCCTCGACGAGCCCACCAAGGGAATCGACATCGGCTCGAAGGCCGCCGTCCACGACTTCATCGGCGAACTCGCCGGCGAGGGCCTCGCGGTCGTGCTGATCTCCTCCGAGCTGCCGGAGATCATGGGGCTCGCCGACCGGGTGCTCGTCATGAAGGAAGGGCGGATCATCGAGGAGTTCCGCCGCGGCGCATGGAGCGCGGAGGCAATCGTCGGCGCGGCGACGGGCGCCGCGAGGGAAGCCGCGTGAAGCGGCTGCTCGCCTCGCGCGAGATCATCCTCGCGGTGATCCTGATCATCGGCGTCGCCGGTATCGGCGCCTATCAGCCGATCTTCCTCGAATGGGAGAACATCGGAGACCTGCTCACCGAAACCTCGGTGCTCTGCATGATGGCGCTGGCGCAGATGGTGGTCATCCTGACGCGCGGCATCGACCTTTCCGTGGCGGCCAACCTCGCCCTGTCGGGCTTCATCGCCGCGCTCGTCAGCCAGTATCACCCGGAGCTGCCGCTTTTCGTGATGATCCTGGCCGGGGTCGCGACCGGGCTGCTGCTCGGCCTCATCAACGGCGCACTGATCGCCTTCCTCGGCATCCCGCCCATCGTGGTCACGCTCGGCACGCTCGCCGTCTTTCGCGGCATGATCATCATCCTGGCCGGCGGCGACCAGGTGAACGCCTCTGAAATGAGCCCGGCCTTCCAGGCTTTCCCCAAGGATATCCTCCTCGGCCTGACCAGCCCCGTCTGGGCGGCGATCGGCGTGTCGATCCTCTTCTGGGTATTCCTCAACTTCACGCGCACCGGCCGCGGCCTCTACGCGGTGGGCGGCAATCCCGTCGCCGCCCGCTACTGCGGCATCGACCTCGCCCGGCAGCAGCTCATTGCCTATGCGGTGACCGGGGCGGTGGCGGGACTGTGCGGCTATCTGTGGGTCGCGCGCTACGGCGTCGCCTATTCCGAGATCGCCAACGGCTACGAGCTGACCATCATCGCCGCCTGCGTGATCGGCGGCGTCTCGATCGGCGGCGGGGTCGGCACGGTCGTCGGAACGCTGCTCGGCGCGCTGTTCCTCGGCATCGTCATGACGGCGCTTCCCGTCATGCAGATCTCTCCTTTCTGGCAGATGGCGATCTCGGGCGCCGTCATCCTCGCGGCCGTCGTGATCAATTCGCGCGCCGAGCGGCGGCCCAGCAAGCTGATCCTGCCGGAAGCCCGGCGCCTGAGGCGGACATGACGGAGAACGCGCCCCAGGGTAGCGAGCCCGCAGGTGATGAAGGCCCGGACGCCGGCGCGGGCCGCTACGCCGTGCCCGACGCGCCGCGGCGCACCGTTCGCGACGTGCTGCTGCGCTGGGATGTGATCCTCGTCATCCTGCTCGTGCTGACGGTCGTCGTGAACACGATCGTCTCGCCCTATTTCCTCGACGTCTACAATCTCGCCGACGCGAGCTTCAATTTCTCCGAGAAGGCGATCATCGCGCTCGCGATGGCGCTCCTGATCCTGGTGCGAGAGATCGATCTGTCGGTCGCGGCCATCGTGGCGCTTTCCGCCCTCGGCATCGGCTATGCCGCGGAGGCGGGGTTCGGCCCCGCCTCGCTGTTCGCCGTGGCGATCGGCATCGGGCTCGTCTGCGGCGTCTTCAACGGACTGCTGGTGACGGTGGCGCGGCTGCCTTCGATCGTGGTGACCATCGGAACGATGTCGCTCTTCCGCGGGCTGACGCAGGTGATCCTCGGCGATCAGGCGAAGACGAAATACCCCTCCGCCTTCCTCGATCTCGGGCAGAGCTATTTCATCCCGATGAAGGAGACGAGCGTGCCGTGGCTCTTCGTTCCGCCGGTGCCGCTTTCCTTCCTCATCTTCCTCGTCCTCGCCGTGCTCTTCGGCCTGGTGCTGCAGAAGACGGCGACCGGCCGGCGGCTCTTCGCGATTGGCTCCAATCCGATGGCGGCCCGCTTTTCCGGCGTGCCGGTCGACCGGCTGCGCTTCCTGCTGTTCGTGATGTCGGGCGTCTTGTCGGGACTCGCCGCGGCACTCCTCACCGCGCGGCTCGGCTCCATGCGGTCCAACATAGCGATGGGCTGGGAGCTCGACATCGTCACAATGGTGATCCTCGGCGGCGTATCGATCGCCGGCGGCGTGGGCTCGATCCTCGGCGTGGTCCTCGCCGTGCTCGTGCTCGGGCTCGTCACCTTCGGCATGTCGCTCAACAACATCCCGGGCCAGGTCGTCAGCGTCTATATCGGCGCGCTGCTGATTGCGGTGATCGCCGTCCCGCGGCTCGCCGAACTCATGCGCGGAGCGCGGGAGCGCTGACGGGAAGGGCGCGGAGGATGCCCGGCTGACGTGGCGTGCGTGCTGCCCGTTCGCCACCCTCGCATTGCAGCGCGGGCCCCGATGCGCTAAGAGCCGAAGTCAGCCGCGCGTTGCCGCGCCGGCCCGGAGCACCCGTAGCTCAGCTGGATAGAGTGCTGCCCTCCGAAGGCAGAGGT
>JBBQVL010000120.1:0-10841 GCA_038211615.1 Hyphomicrobiales bacterium | reverse complement strand
CGATCATGTAGGGGCAGCGCGTCGAGAAAGGGCAGCCCGGCCGGGGAAAGGAGGGCCAGGGAAACTCCCCCGAGAGCAGCACCATGCGCTTCTTCACCCGCGTGTCGGCGATCGGCACGGCCGAGAGCAGCGCCTCGGTATAGGGGTGGTAGGGCGGCGAAAAGACTTCGTCCGTCGTCCCCTGCTCCATGATCTGCCCGAGATACATGACGACGATGCGGTCGGCGAGATAGCGCACCACCGAGAGATCGTGGCTGATGAAAAGCAGCGTCGTGCGGTGGTCGCGCTGGATGTCCATCAGCAGTTCGGTCACGGCCGCCTGCACCGAGACGTCGAGCGCGGAGACCGGCTCGTCGGCGATCACCATGGTCGGGTTCCCGGCGAAGGCGCGCGCGATACCGACGCGCTGCTTCTGCCCGCCGGAAAGCTGGCGCGGGCGACGCTTGGCGAAGTCGCGCGGCAGCTTCACCGTGTCGAGCAGCTTCATGACGAGCGCCTGCACCTTCTCCTCGTCGGCCTCCACCTTGAATTTCCGGATGACGCGGGCGATCTGCGCGCCGATGCTGTGGCTCGGGTTCAGCGTGTCGAAGGGGTTCTGGAAGATCATCTGCAGGTTCGCGATGGTGCCCGCCTCGCGCTTGTCGACCGGCGTATGGCTGAGGTCGATGTTGCCGAGCACGACGTTGCCGTCGGTCGCGGTCTCCAGCCCCATCAGCACCTTGGCGAAGGTCGACTTGCCGCAACCGGATTCGCCGACGATCGCGACAGTCTCCGCCTCGCGCGCGTTGAAGCTCAGTTTCTCGTTGGCCTTCACCGTCTTCGTCTCGCCGGCAAAGAAGATCGCACCCTTCTCGATCTCGTAGTGCTTGGTAAGGTCGTCCACCTTCAGCACCACGTCGCCGGGCTCCGTCGGCACGCGTCCCGTGGCTTCGCTCACCGGCGCATCCCAGTCGATCTCGTCGATACGGATGCAGCGCGAAGCGTGGAAGTCGCGGCTCGGCACCGGCAGCATCGGGATTTCCCCCGCGTCGCAGCGCCCCGCGACGAAGAAGGTGCAGCGCGGACCGAAATTGCAGCCAGGCGGACGCTGGTGCGGGAGCGGGAGCTGGCCGGGGATGGCGACAAGCGGATGGCTGTTCTTGTCGGCGCCGGGCACGGGGATCGAGGCAAACAGGCCGCGCGTATAGGGATGGCGCATCGCCTCGAACACTTCCTCCACCGAGCCGACCTCCACCGCCTCGCCGGAATACATGACGGTGATGCGGTCGCAGGTCGCGAGGATGAGCCCGAGGTTGTGCGAGATATAGATCATCGAGGTGCCGAACTCAGCGGCGATCTCCTTGATCAGCTCCACGATGCCGGCCTCCACCGTGACGTCGAGGGCGGTCGTCGGCTCGTCGAGCAGCAGCAGCTTCGGGTTCGACAGGAGCGCCATGGCGATCACCACGCGCTGCTGCTGGCCGCCGGAAATCTGGTGCGGATAGGAGCCCATGATACGGTCGGGGTCCGGCACGCGCACGTTGGCGAGCATGGCGCGCGAACGCTTCAGCGCCTCATCCTTCGACACGCCATCGTGGTAGACCGGCACCTCGGCGAGCTGCTCGCCGATTGTCATCGACGGGTTCAGCGAGGCCATCGGCTCCTGGTAGACCATGGCGATCTTGGAGCCGCGGATCTGCCGCAGCTCCTCCTCGTTCATGGTCCGCATGTCGCGGCCCTCGAACAGGATTTCCCCCGACACGATTTTCCCGTTCGAGCCCATGTATTGCATGATGGCGAGCGCGACAGTGGACTTGCCGCAGCCGGACTCGCCGACGATCCCCTGCGCCTCGCCCGGCATCAGCTTCATGTTGAAGTCGACGACCGCCGGGATTTCGCCGGCGCGGGTGAAGTAGGAGATGCAGAGGTTGCGGCATTCGAGCACCGGGACGGTGTCGGGGCCCGGGTCGCTTCGATCGATCGTGTTCAGCCGCTGATCCATGAGACGATGCTAGACACTTTTTCCCACAACGTGAAACCGTTCCGACCGGAGCTCCCCTCCCCCTTGTGGGGAGGGGCTGGGCGCGGGGTCTCTCCGCCCCACCCTACGTTCTGACTCCCTCACCCAACCTCTCCCCACGAGGGGAGAGAAGTTCGCAGTGGCTTGCCCGCTCAATCCCGCATGCTCATTTCGCGCAGCCCGTCAGCCATCAAATTGAACCCGAGGATCAGGCTCGACACCGAAAGCGCCGGGATCAGCAGCATATACGAGAACTTCCACACCAGCGCCGTGGTCGACGCCTCCTTGATCATCAGCCCCCAGTCGGGATCCGGCGGCTGCAGGCCGAGGCCGAGGAAGGTGAGCGTGGTGATGGCGACGGTGGTGTAGCCAAGCCGCAGGCACGCGTCGACGATCAGCGGCCCGCGCACGTTGGGCAGCAGCTCCACCACCATGATGCGGAGCGCGGACTCGCCGCGTGTCTGCGCCGCAAAAATGTAGTCGCGCGACTTCACGTCGAGCGCCAGCCCGCGCACGATGCGCATGATCTGCGGCGCCGAGGAGAAGGTGACGGCGATGACGATGTTGAAGCCGCTCGGGCCGAGATAGTTCAGGATCAGGATGAAGAGCACCATCACCGGAAACGACAGCAGCACGTTCGCGATAAAGGACACCGCCTGGTCCCACCAGCCGCCAAGGTAGCCGGCGATCAGGCCGATCATGGTTCCTACCAGATAAGCGACGACCGTCGCCGTGATCCCCCAGACGATGACGCGCTGGCAGCCCCAGATTGTTCGCGAGAGCATGTCGCGCCCGCGTGTGTCGGTGCCGAGCCAGTAGAAGACGCCGTTCTTGCCGGTGAACGGCGTCATGAACGGCGCGACGGGCTTGTTCGGATCGATGAGCGGCAGGTAGGGCGCGGTCACGGCGAGGATGAGCCAGAAGAAGACGAGCGTCAGTCCGACGAGCGCGATCGGCGACTCGCGCCACGCCCAGAAGGCGGTAACGTAGAGGAGGAGCGCCGCCGGGATGGCCGGCAGAAGTACGAAGTTTGCGGCGCTGCCGAGCTCGCGCCCGAACATCACATAGGCGACGAGCGGCAGCCACATGACGAGCAGCAGAATCAGGATCGCGCGCGGCTTGGCGAAGCGCTGCAGGATCGGCTGCTGAGGGAGCGGGGCTGCGACTGCGACCATCTTCCCTCCTAAGTGAACCGGATGCGCGGGTTGAGGAAAGTGTAGCCGATGTCGGAGATAAGCTGCGACAGCACGGCTACGAGGACGGCCGCAAGCGTCGCAGCCTGGATGACGTAGAGGTCCCCGAACAGCGCCGCCTCGAGCAGCAGCTTGCCGAAGCCGTCGTACTGAAAGAACACCTCGACGACCACGACACCCGACAGCAGCCAGTTGAGCTGCAGGACGATGACCGTGAAAGGCGCGATCAGCGCGTTTCGCAGCACGTGCCGCAGGATGACGCGGCGATAGGGAATCCCTTTCAGGACGGCGGTTCGCACATATTGCGAGGTCATCACCTCGGCGACGGAGGCGCGCGTCATGCGCGCGACATAACCGAAGTCGTAGAGGACGAGCGTCAGGACCGGGAGCACCATGTACTCCAGCCCGCTGCCCTTCGACTTCACCGGCAGCCAGCCGAGGCCGAGCGCAAAGATGACCGTCAGAATGATGGCCGTGGCGATCTCCGGAATCGACGTGAAGAGCACCGAAACGAAGGTGACGGCCCGATCCTGCAGCTTCCCTTCGCGGATGCCAGCGACGACACCCGTGATGAGCGCCAGCGGAATCATCAGCGCGAAGACCCAGAAAGCGAGCTTTCCGGTATTGAGCAGAGCGTGGCCGAGGAGGCGGCTGACGGGCGCGTTCTTCTGGAATGACTTGCCGAGATCGCCCTCGAAAATGGCGACGACCCACTTGGCGTAGCGCTCGTAGAAGGGGACGTTCAATCCGCGCTTCTCGAGCCAGTTCTGATAGTCGGATTGCGACAGGGTCTCGACGGCGAAGCCGCCAAGCTCGTTCACGGCCAGCTGCTTCTTGAACTTATCGCTGTCGAAGACCGCGAACAGGATGAGCGAGACGACGGCCATGATGAGCACCATCTGAGCAAGACGCTGCAGAATGAGCTTCAGCATGTGCGGCCAGTCCCTCCTCGATGCCTCCCCTCGCCCTTGTGGAGCGCGGGCGGGGTCTCTCCGCCTTACTCTGCGTCAGACACCCCTCGCCCAACCCTCTCCCCGCAAGGGGGAGAGGGCTTCTGCAGTGCAACCGCGGTCAGGACTCGATCCAGACCTTGTTGAACTGGTGGTAGAGCGTCGGGTGCGCCGGGTAGTTGTGCACCTTCTTCGAAGCGGCTGTGTAGACGGGCCGCCAGATCGGGATGATCGCCGGAACGTCGGTCTGGAAGATCTTCTCCACCGGCTCCATTTTCGCCTTGCGCGCCTCGACGTCGAGGGTGGCTTCGGCCGCGTCGAGCGCCTTCTCGAACTCCGGATTGGAGTAGCGTGTCTCGTTCCACGCGACGCCGGTCCGATAGGCAAGCGAGAGCACCATCGTGCCGAGCGGGCGGTGCGTCCAGGCCGTTCCGCCGAATGGCGTCTCGGTCCAGATTTCCCAGTACTTCGCCGCAGGCATCACGTTGACGTTGATGGTGATGCCGGCTTCCTTCGCCTGATCGCGCATCGCTTCCGCCACCGCCTGGTGCCACGGTCCATCGGTGTTGCCGATGTCGATCGTGACCTCCAGGTTCTCCTTGCCGGCTTCCTTCAGGAGCGCCTTCGCGCCTTCGACATCGCGGGCAAGCGGCGGAAGTTCGAAGTACTCCGGGTGCACCGGCGCGACATGGAAGTTCTGGCCGACGTCGCCACCCTCGGGGAAGACCAGCGCCTTGATCGCCGCGTTGTCGAGCGATTTGGCGATGGCCTGCCTTACCTTCGGATCGTTGAAGGGCGCGAGGTCCACGCGGAACTTGCAGACGAGGGTCTGCGCCGTGCGGATCGGAATCACCGCCGCGTCGGTGAGCGACTGCGCCAGCGGCATCTGCTCGATGCCGAACTCGTAGAGCGCATCAACTTCGCCGCCCGCAAGCGCGGTAAGCTGGTTCTCGGCCTCGTAGTGCAGATACCGGATTTCGTCGAGATAGACGTCGCCGCCCCAATACGGACCGTCGGCGCGCGTCAGGACGCATTTGTCGCCTACCGCGAACTCACCGAGCTTGTACGGTCCGGTGCCGATCGCGTTGTCGCTGAACGGCGCCTTGAAGCTCCGATGCACGATGGCGGTCGGGTAATTGTAGAGGTCTTCCGGGACGGAAAGCACCGATTTCGTCAGGTGCAGCTTCACCGTGTTGTCGTCGACACGTTCGATCGAGCCCTCGATCATCTTGCTGCTCTTCTTCGGCGAGCCGTCGTCGTTCTTCTCGCCGGTCTCGACTTCCTCCGTCATGGCGGAGAATGTCGAAAGACCTGCATTGGAGGAGGCGACCGCCGGGTTCATCCAGCGCGTGAAGTTGAAGATCACGTCATCGGCGGTGAAGTCGTCGCCGTTGTGCCATTTCACGCCCTTGCGGAGGTGCAGCGTCCAGGTCTTCAGGTCGTCGGACGCTTCCCAGCTCTCGGCAAGCATCGGATGCGTGACGTTCTGCGGGTCGGTGAAGGACAGATATTCGATGATCTGGCGGCTCTGGTTGGACATCTGCGTCCAGGAATAGGTCGCCGGGTCTTCCATCTTCTGCACCTGCATCGCGACGCGCAGCACGCCGCCCTTCTTGGCGCTCGGGTCGTCCATGAACGGCACTTCCGCCGCGTAGGCGGGTGTCGGCAGGCCTGCCATGGCATAGGCGGCGCTCGCCGCAAGGCCGGTCAGAGCCGCGACGCGAATGAAATCGCGGCGGCTCAGCCGGCCGCGCTCCATCAGCTCGAAAGCCTCCTTGGCCTTCGGATGGAGACGGCCTTCAAAATCACGCGGTGATGACATCCCTCTCTTCTCCCTCTCTTGTCGGCCGCACGGCGACCGAAGCGGGGCGAAACGGGCGCACATGGTGACGTTGCCTCGCGCCAGTCCGCTCTCCCATGGGGCGAACCCTAACATGATGTCGGCGTCGCGCCAGCCACCCCGATGCGACCGGGGGTAATATTGAATCTGCACGTCGTGCCAGGATTATAAAATGTCGCGATCAGATCGCTTGCGACACCGAATTCGGATTTGGTAGCCGCCACCCCCGGTCCGTTTCGATGCTATGCCGGACAACGATCTGTCGCCCGCGCACCTTAATCGGCGGGCCGCGAGGAAGGCCGACAATGTCCGACGCAGCCGAAGACACGCAACAGCGGCGCGGGCGTCGCTCCGGCGGCCGCGCCGGCAACCGGCAGCGCGCCGGCACCGCCGCCATCCATCAGAGCCCCTGGACGATCCCGGAGAACCGCGACCGGCCGGTCGAACCGCTCGACGAGGAAGGGGTCGAGCGCGTTCATAACGGCGCGATGCGGATCCTGGAGGAAATCGGCATCCTCTTCCTGAACAAGGAAGCGCTGCAGATCCTGAAGGACGCTGGCTGCGACGTCGACATGGACACGCAGCGCGTCCGCATGGACCGCGGCTGGGTCATGCAGCAGGTGAAGAAGGCGCCGAAGAGCTTCACGATCACGCCGCGCAATCCGGAGCGGCGCGTCACGATCGGCGGCGATGGGATGGTCTTCGTCAACGTCTCAAGCCCGCCGAACGCCATGGACCTCGACCGCGGCCGGCGGGTCGGCGACCGCGAGAGCTTTCGCGATCTCATGAAGCTCACGCAATATTTCAACTGCATCCATCTCGCCGGCGGCTATCCGGTCGAGCCGATCGACATACACGCCTCGGTCCGCCACCTCGACGCGATCTACGACAAGCTGACGCTGACCGACAAAGTGGTGCACGCGTATTCGCTCGGAAAGGAGCGGGTCGAGGACGCGATGGAGATGGTACGGATCGCCGGAGGTCTCACGCACGAGGAATTCGAGGCGACGCCGCGCATGTACACCAACATCAACTCCTCCTCGCCGCTGAAGCACGACTATCCGATGCTCGATGGCGCCATGCGGCTCGCGCGCCGCGGCCAGCCGACGATCGTGACGCCCTTCACGCTCTCCGGGGCGATGGCGCCGGTGACGATCGCCGGCGCGGTGGCGCAGCAGACGGCGGAGGCGCTCTGCGTCATCGCGCTGCTGCAGGTCATCAAGCCCGGCGTGCCGGTCGTCTACGGCTCGTTCACCTCCAACGTCGACATGAAGTCGGGAGCGCCGGCCTTCGGCACGCCGGAATATGTGCGCGCCACGCAGATCTCGGGGCAGATGGCGCGCTATTACGGCCTGCCGCTCCGCGCCTCGAACGCCTGCGCCGCCAACGTGCCCGACGCGCAGGCGGCGTGGGAGAGCGCCAACTCGCTCTGGGCCTGCATCACAGCGAAGGCGAACATCGTCTACCACGCCGCCGGCTGGCTGGAGGGCGGACTGATCGCCTCCTACGAAAAGTTCATCATCGACTGCGAGACGCTGCAGCAGGTGATCCACTACATGAAGCCGATCGGCACCACCGACGAAGACATAGCGGTGGACGCGATCCGTGACGTCGGCCCGCGCAGCCATTTCTTCGGCGCCGAGCATACGCAGGCGCGCTACGAGACGGCGTTCTACAGCCCGTTCCTCTCCGACTGGCGGAACTACGAGGCCTGGGAGCAGGCAGGCTCCATCGAAACCCCGCAGCGCGCCAACGCGATCTGGAAGCAGATTCTCGCCGAGTTCGAGGCCCCTCCCATGGATCCGGCGATCGAGGAGGAGCTGCGCGAGTTCGTCGAGCGCCGCAAGCGCGAGGGCGGCGCACCCACGGATTTCTAGGCTAGAATACATCGATTTTGCGGGAGGCGGATTGCCGATGAAGTCCCATGTCCAGGTCGCGGTGATCGGCGGCGGCGTTGTTGGCTGCTCGGTGCTCTATCATCTGACCAAGGCCGGCTGGAAAGACGTGATGCTGATCGAGCGCTCGGAGCTTACCTCCGGCTCGACCTGGCACGCGGCCGGCGGCTTCCACACGCTGAACTCCGACCCGAACGTCGCCAAGCTGCAGGCCTATACGGTCAACCTCTACAAGGAGATCGAGACGATCTCGGGAGAATCCTGCGGGCTGCACCTGACCGGCGGCCTGCAGCTCGCCGACACGCCCGAGCGGCTCGACTGGCTGAAGATGGCACATGCGCGCGGCCGCTATCTCGGCATGGACACCGAGATCATCGATGTCGCCGAGGCGAAGCGCCTGCTGCCGCTGATCGACGAGAAGTATTTCGTCGGCGCCATGTGGGACCCGATCGAAGGGCACCTCGATCCCTACGGCACGACGCACGCCTACGCGAAGTCGGCGCGCATCGCCGGCGCGGAGATCGTGCTCCACAATCGCGTCATGGAGCTGACGCCGAACGCCGACGGTTCGTGGAACGTCGTCACCGAGCAGGGCACGGTGCGCGCCGAGCATGTGGTCAACGCCGGCGGGCTCTGGGCGCGCGAGATCGGCCGCATGGTGGGACTGGAGCTGCCGGTGCTCGCCATGGAGCACCATTACATCCTGACCGAGGACATGCCCGAGGTCGCCGAGCTCAACCGCACGACCGGCAAGGAGGTCGTGCATGCGATCGATTTCGCCGGTGAAATCTATACGCGGCAGGAGCGCGGCGGGCTGCTGCTCGGCACCTACGAGAAGGCTGCGACGCCCTGGTCGCCGAAGACGACTCCGTGGGATTTCGGGCAGGACCTGCTGCAGCCCGACCTCGACCGCATCGCGCCATCGCTTGAAATCGGCTTCAAGCATTTCCCGGCGCTGCAGCACACCGGCATCAAGAAGGTTGTGAACGGCCCCTTCACCTTCTCCCCCGACGGCAACCCGCTGGTCGGGCCGGTGCGTGGGCTGAAGAACTTCTGGTGCGCCTGCGCGGTCATGGCCGGCTTCAGCCAGGGCGGAGGCGTCGGCTATGCGCTGGCGAACTGGATGGTGGAGGGCGACCCGGGCTTCGACGTCTGGGCGATGGACGTCTCGCGCTTTGGGCCGTGGGCGACTCTTGGGTACACCAACGCCAAGGTGCGAGAAAACTATTCGCGCCGCTTCCGCATCCGCTTTCCGAACGAGGAGCTTCCCGCCGCGCGGCCGATGCAGACCACGGCGCTCTACGACCGGATGATTGCGCAGGGCGCGGTGATGGGCGATTCCTGGGGGCTGGAGACGCCCCTCTGGTTTGCGCCGAAGGGCGTCGAGCCGAAGGACATCGTCTCCTTCCGTCGCTCCAACGATTTCCCGCATGTGAAGGCGGAGTGCCTGGCGGTGCGGAAGAGCGTCGGCGTCACCGAGATCGCGAACTTCGCCAAATACACGATCACCGGGTCGGGCGCCGAGGCGTTCCTCTCGCGGCTGATGACCAACCGCATGCCGAAGCCCGGCCGCATCGTGCTGACCCCGATGCTGAATGAGCGCGGCAAGCTGATCGGCGACTTCACCATCGCCAGGGCCTATCCCGACAGGAATGGCGACGATCGCTTCTTCATGTGGGGGTCAAGCCAGGCGCAGATCTATCACATGCGCTGGTTCGAGCGGCATGTGCCGCATGACGGCTCCGTCGCGATACGCCCGCTCGGGATGGAGCTCGTCGGTCTGTCGATCGCCGGGCCGAACGCGCGCAAGGTTCTGGCCAAGCTCACCGACGAGGACGTTTCCGCCGGCGCCTTGAAATTCCTGGATTTCCGCGAGACGCACCTCGCTTCGGTGCCGGTGATGCTGAACCGCGTCACCTACACCGGCGACCTCGGATACGAGATCTGGGTGAAGCCCGAATACCAGCGCCGCCTCTACGAGAAGGTGATGGAGGCCGGCGAGGAATTCGGCATCGTGAATTTCGGCATGCGCGCCCTCCTCTCGCTCAGGCTCGAGAAGAACTGGCCGACCTGGTACCGGGAGCTGCGGCCGATCTACGGACCCTACGAGGGCGACGCCGGACGCTTCGTCGACCTGAAGAAGAACGACTTCATCGGGCGCGAGGCGGCGGCCGCCGAGAAGGAGGACGGCGGCAAGCTCCGCCGCGTGACCTTCGTGGTCGACGCCGCCGACGCCGATGTCTTGGGCGACGAGCCGATCTGGCACGACGGCAAGGTGATCGGCTGGGTCACGTCAGGGGGCTACGCGCACTTCGTCGATCGCTCGCTCGCACAGGGCTATGTGCCGCGCGAGCTGGCGACGAACGGAGCGAGCGGGTTCGAGATCGAAATCCTCGGCGAACGCCGGCCCGCCCGCATACAGGCCGAGCCGCTGTTCGATCCAGAGGGCGCGCGGATGCGGGGCTGAGGGCTGGAACTGACCTCGGGCCGAGTCGACCCAGGGCCGCCGAGCGGAGCTCGCGATCGCTTAGTGCGGCGCGCAGGTGCTCGGCTCGCCCGTGCAGTCGTAGCCGCCCTCGACGGCGCAGGAAAATGAGCAACCGTCGCCTGGGAAGGTATTTCCATCGTCGCACTGTTCAGCGCCGGGGGCTATGATTCCATCGCCGCAATGCGCGACGCAGACGCTTGGGTCGCCGACGCAATCGAAGCCGTGCTCGTTCTCGCAGGTCGCGGAGCAGCCATCGCCCGGGGTGGTGTTTCCGTCGTCGCATACCTCCGGGATCGTCACGACCCCGTCGCCGCACACCGGGCCGCAGACGCTCGGCTCGCCGATGCACGAGTAGTGAGCTTCGACGGTGCATGTGGCAGAGCACCCATTACCGGGAGTAGTCCCGCCGTCGTCGCATTGCTCGGGAGACTCGACAAGGCCGTTGCCGCACACCGGGCCGCAGACGCTGGGCTGGC
>JBBQVL010000119.1:0-11179 GCA_038211615.1 Hyphomicrobiales bacterium | reverse complement strand
AAGAAGCTCTCCTCCGTCTCGGATCGCTTCCGCATCCTCTTCACCGATTTCCTGACCTACCAGCCGAAGGAAAAGTTCGACGCGATCGTCATCATGGGCGTCATCGAGCACCTGCCGCAATATCAGCGCGTGCTGAACAAGATGTACGAGCTTCTGAAGCCCGGCGGCGTCGCATTTCTCGACGGCAGCGCATCACGCGAGAAATACGAGTTCTCCTCGTTCATGGCCCGCTACATCTATCCGGGCAACCACTCCTATCTCGTCCTCGACGACCTCCTGAACAAGCTGAAGAAGACGCCGCTCGATCTCGTGGAGGTGTTCAACGACGGCTGGAGCTATTTCCTGACCTTCAGGCAGTGGGCGCTCAATCTGGAGAAGAACAAGGAGTTCGTTTCCCGCGAATTCGGCGACTTCGAATTCCGCAAGTTTCGCCTCTATCTTTGGGCACTCGCTTACCAGTTTCAGGTGCGGTACATGGATTGTTACCGCATGACCCTCTACAAGCCGAAAGCCGCCACCTAGGCGGTTCTCGAGCCAAGGCGGGCGACTGGACCGCGTCCCATCCCACATGGATTTGCTGGTCGATCCGGTGCCGCCCCTCGTCCTGGTCGCCGCCTGTGCGCTGATCGATGTCGACAAGCGCGTTCTGATTGCCAGGCGTCCGGAGGGCAAGCCGATGGCGGGGTTGTGGGAATTTCCCGGCGGTAAAATCGAGGCAGGCGAGACCCCGGAAGACGCGGTGATCCGCGAGCTTCATGAGGAGTTGGGCATCAGGGTTACGAAACCTTGTCTCGCCCCCCTGACCTTTTCCAGTCACAATTATCTAGAATTTCATATTTTATTGCCACTTTTCGTCTGCCGAAGGTGGGAAGGGACGCCGGTGCCCCGCATTGCACAGGAAATCAAATGGGTCAGGCCGAACGGGCTTCGGGATTTTCCGATGCCAGCGGCCGACGAGCCATTGGTCGCGCATCTCGTAGACCTGCTGGCGGCCGGGTAGCGCGCGTGGCACCGTACTTCCCGATCAGGCGTCTTCTTGCCGACGAGCGCGGCGCAACCGCGATCGAATATGGGCTGATCTGCGCCATGATCGCCACCGTCGTGATCTCGATCGCCGGCGTCGGCGGGGGGCTGACGGCCACCTACAACAAGCTCAAAGACATCATCACGGCGCTCGGCGGCAGCGCCAACAACGGCGCCTGACCTCGCGCTTCTGGCAAAGTCCGGAGGTTTGCCGCCGCTTCATTGAGGAGGCGGCAGGTCGATACCCTGACACGCCACGGCCGCCTCCCACGTCCTGTTAAGGCGTTACGATCTCACCCGAGATCCGGCAGGAAATGCTGGCGCCGTTGTTGACGCTTACCGACATCCGCGCCCGTATATGGAAGGCCCCGACCGGGACGATGAAGAACGTCGTGCTGGCGGCGGCGTAGGTGTTGCCGAGCGTGGGGAGCGACGACTTCAGCACCGGGACCATGAAGTCCCGCAACCCGATCAGGGAATTGTCGGAGTTGTTCGCAACGTCAAACTGGGCGTCCACGATCTTCGAATCCTGCGTGGTTGTGCGGTATTCGCAGGATTCGCTGGTGATCTGGAGCTGCTTCCCCGAGGGGGCGGGCGTGAAATCGAGAGTGCAGAGCGAGTGGGCACACGAATTGCTCTTGAACTGCTGGTAGACGAGTGCGGAGGCGGTGTCGGACGCGAATCCCGCCATGACCAGGGTCGCAGGAAAGAGCAGACAGAGAATAGACCTTGCAACTGCCGGCAAAAAACGAGCTGAAAGCATGGAATCCTCCCGATGTCGCTCTGGCAATTCATGCCAGGGTCGCATCGGAGACTACATGGTCCGGCCGGGCCGGGCCGGGCCCCTGCGGCAAAAGCGGCCTATTCCTTCGTCTTTTTTGCTTCAAGGACTGCCGCGAGGCTGATCTTTCCCGAGCCGCGCCTGGCCGGCTGCTGCTGGCTTTCGTGCGGAGCCCAGCCCGACAGCGAGATAATGTCGAAGGTCGCCCGGACTCGCCCATCCGGGTCGCTGAACCGTTCGGCGTAGATTTCCGCCGCGCGCAGGAAGAGCGCGCGCCGCGTTGGACGGAGGTCGCGATCGGGGAGCGTATTCGCGGCGCCCATGGCCCGGATTTCGCGGAAGAGGTCGAAGGCCGAGTCGTAGCGCGCCGTAACCGTGTCGCGATCGACGACGGGGAGGGCGAAGCCGGCCCGCTGCAACAACGCTCCAAGGTCGCGCACGTCGAGTGCCGGCATCACGCGCGGGCTTGCTCCGCCGCTGAGCTCGCTCTCCGTGGTGAAGAGCGACTCGCGCAGCTCGGACAGGGTGCTGCCCCCCGTGACGGCGGCGAGAAACAGACCGTCGGGCCGAAGTGCCGTGCGGATCTGAAGAAGCGCGCCGGGCAGGTCGTTGCTCCATTGCAGGGCAAGCGTCGAGGCGAAGAGGTCGATCGACGCCGGCGCGAGCGGGAGGAGTTCCTCATCGCCGACGATGCCCGCGACGCGGGTCGGCTGAAGCGCGGCCTCAATCTGCTCGAGGCGATAGACGCGATCGACCTTGCCGGAGGCGAGCAGCGCCTCAGCCAGCGCGTCGGTCTGCCCCCCGTGCGCGACCGCCACGGGAAAGCGGCGTTCGACCGCGGCAAGGCGCTCGGAGAGTTCCGCGACGACGCGTTGCAGCAGGAATGTCGCGCGCGGATCGCCGCGCCGATGCGCGCGTGCCAGGCGGCGGCGGAGCAGCCCCTTGTCGGTGACCTGCGCGACCATGGTTCCTCGGTTTCGCCCGGGCCGCCGGCTCAAGCGGGGAGGGTGATGACCCGGCCCGGTTGCCGCGATAGCATGCCCTCATGCTGGCGCTCAAACAGCCGGACCTCATGCGTGGGCTCCGGCGTCTCCCGCGGATCGCCGTCGATCTCGTGCTGCCGCCTACCTGTCCGGGCTGCGGCGGTGCGGTCGCCGACAGCCACGCGCTTTGCGCGCGATGCTGGTCCGCCGTCCGCTTCATCGAGCCGCCGTTCTGCTCGGTCTACGGCACGCCCTTCGCCCACGACCTGGGCGAAGGCATTGTTTCGGCGGAGGCGCTGGCCGATCCGCCGCCCTTCCGCCGCGCGCGCTCCGCCGCGATCTACGGCGAGATTACGCGGCGCCTAGTGCACCAGCTCAAATACCACGACCGGCCGCATGTTGCCGAGGTGATGGTCGGGTCGATGCACCGCGCCGGCCGCCGGCTCTTCTCCGAAAATACGCTGGTCGTGCCGGTCCCCCTCTATCGCTGGCGCCTCTGGCGGAGGCAGTTCAACCAGGCAGCCCTCCTCGCCGCGGGCGTGGCGCGGCTTGCCGGCGCGCCGCACGATCCGCTCGTCCTGCACCGGATCAAGGCGACCGGCAGCCAGGTCGGCCTCAGCCTGAAGCAGCGCAAGGAGAATGTGCGGGGCGCCTTCCGGGTGCCGGAGACGATGCGGTCGCGGATCGCGCAGCGCGACATCGTCCTTGTCGACGACGTCTACACCTCGGGCGCGACCGTCAAGGCCGCCACGCGGGCGCTGCTGCGCGCCGGCGCGGCAGCTGTCGACGTGCTGACCTTCGCCCGCGTCGTCCCGGACACCTGATTCCGCTGCGCAATTGGCAGAACTGGCTGACTCACATATATATTTGACCGCCAACAAATCTCGAATGCCCCAGCCATGCCTGCAGTGACCATCTACACCCGCCGCGGCTGCGGCTATTGCACCGCCGCAACGGCGCTGCTCGATGACATGGGTGTCGCCTATGACGAGATCGACGCGACCGGCTCGCCGGAGAAGCGGCAGGAAATGATCGAGCGATCGGGGCGCTTCACTTTTCCGCAGATATTCGTCGGCGCCCGTCACGTCGGCGGATGCGACGATCTCTATGCGCTGAAGGCTCGTGGCGAGCTGGATGCGCTGCTGGCCGCATGAGGAGCGCCATGACCTTTACCGCCGCCTGCATACAGCTTCAATCCACGACCGACGTCGCCGAGAATATCGCGACGGTGGAGCGCCTTGTGCGCGAGGCTGCCCACGCCGGCGCTGATTACGTGCAGACGCCGGAGATGACCAACATCATCGAGCGGAACCGCGCCTCGCTCGCCGCCGCCATCCGGCCGGAGCGGACTGACCCTTCGGTCAAGCGCTTCGCCGCGCTGGCGGGCGAGCTTGGGATCGTCCTCCACATCGGCTCGCTGGCCCTGCAGGCCGAAGACGGGAAGATCGCCAACCGCGCCCTCATCTTCGGGCCGGACGGCGGGCTCGTCGCGCGCTACGACAAGATCCACCTCTTCGACGTCGATCTGCCGAACGGCGAGAGCTGGCGCGAATCCGCCGTCTATCGGCCGGGCGACCGCGCCGTCCTGGCCGATCTGCAATGGCTGAGGCTTGGGCTCTCGATCTGCTACGATATCCGCTTTCCGCACCTCTACCGTGCCCAGGCGCACGCTGGGGCGGCGGCGCTGACCGCGCCCGCAGCCTTCACCCGGCAGACGGGCGAGGCACACTGGCATATCCTCCAGCGGGCGCGCGCCATCGAGAACGGCGCCTTCGTGATCTCCGCGGCGCAGGCTGGCCGCCACGCCGACGGCCGCGAAACCTTCGGGCATTCGATGATCGTTTCGCCGTGGGGTGCGGTTCTGGCAGAGGGCGGCGGCGAGGGACCGGAAGTGATCCTGGCCGAAATCGATCCGGCGCAATCGGCCGACGCGCGGCAGCGTATTCCCGCGCTCCTGAACGAGCGTCCGTTTGCGCTTCCGGATGCAGAGGAGCCGCCGACTCCGCTCAGGTCCGTCTCGTGATCCGCTACTCGCTTGCGTGTCCGTCGGGCCACGATTTCGAAGCCTGGTTCGCAAGCTCCGAGGCGTTTGAGGTGCAGCAGAAGAAGGACCGCATCGCGTGCCCGGTCTGCGGCTCCACCGCGGTCGGCAAGGCGCTGATGGCGCCCTCCGTCTCGACCTCGCGCAAGAAGGATTCCGTGCGGCTCGCCGCCAACGTGCCGGACCAGCAGCAGGAGATGGCCGCGGTACTGCGCAAGCTGCGTCAGCACCTGACAGAGAACGCCGACTATGTCGGACCGAAGTTCGCCGAGGAAGCGCGCCGCATCCACTATGACGAGGCGGAGAAGCGCGGGATCTACGGCGAGGCCTCGCCGGAAGAGGCACGCGCGCTGGTGGAGGAGGGGATCGAATTCTCTCCGCTCCCCATGCTTCCGGAAGAGCACAACTGACGGGGTCTGCTCCTATCCGGAGACGAGGGCCCCGTTCTGGAATCGCAAGGTTCTATAGACTTCCGCCATCCGCCGAACCGCCAGGCAGACCTCGTCGTAGTTGGCGACCGCAGCTTCCTTGGCGAGCCGATTGGTCCTGTGGTGGGTTCCGGCAAAGCGAAGCGGCTCGCCAACCATGGCGCGGATCTGGCCTTCGACGGCCTCCGCCAGGCCCGCAACGGAAAACAGGGTTTCGTATGTGAGGAAAAGGCTCCGCTCATAGGAGGCGAGCGCCGCATAGAAGAACGATTCGGATAGACAATGGAGTCGGGCGTGATTTTCAATGGCAGGAACATCGAGCAGCAACGGAGACTTTACGTCGGTATTTTCAAGATTAACCCATTTTCTTATGGCTCTTGCTATCCAGTCACTCAGGATTTGGCCAACGATGTCCTCCCGCACAATCATGACCAGTATGGCGCCTGAGCGCTTGAGATGCGCGAGGAAGTAGGGCTCCTGGTGGATGTACATCCAGGGTGATCGCAGGTTGCCCCAGGAGTTGAACTTCACGTCGATCAGCAGGTGTCGATCGCCGGCAAGCGTCCTGAGATGGGCGATGTAATCATCGCAGAATGCTTCGGTCAGGTTGGCCGAGTTGATGCTGGCAAGCTGTGTCGGCCGGGACCTGCAAAACGCGAAATACGACGACGGCGTGTTCGAGAGATTTGTGTCGAAGATCTCCCTGAAGTCCGCAAATCTCTCGGTTCCGGCGAGGATACTGCGGAAAGCGTTGGTGCCCGATCTTTGACCGGCGACGACGCAGACGATCTCCTGGGTCATTGATTCTTTCGCGACCTGTCGGCAAGAGACTGGCGGATTTCGCCGGCATGCTCTGCCATGATTGCGGCTGACACCGGCCTGAAGCCGAAATTTCGGGCGTCTCGTCAGCCTACCGAGCGGGAATAGTTCCCGCAGTGGCCGCATTGCAACGCTTCGAGTGTGTTCTTCCGCCGGGCAGCCTGCCGAATTGCCTGAGATCGGCAATACGGAGTAGGATCAACTGCTTGGGATGGAACGGTCCAGCGTTCAAAGCGTAGTGGGTCTGGTCGCATCGGGCTGAACTGGGGAACACACGTGCTGAACAGACGCTATTTTCTCGCCGGCGCGGCTTGCACCACGCTGGGCGCGTGTTCGTCGCTCGGAAGCCTCGGCGGGTCGTACGCCTATGCACCGGGCGTCACCGACCGGCTGGTCGTGACGAACGAGCCCTATGACGTTCCGATCGTCCATCTCGATTCCATACCGGTCGAGTTTCACCGGCAGATCGTGAATGACCCGACCGGCGAAGCGCCGGGGACGATTGTCGTCGATCCGAGCCAGCGCCTGCTCTATCTGGTCGAGCCGAACGGGAAGGCTCGCCGGTATGGAATCGGCGTCGGCCGCGAGGGCTTTGCCTGGAACGGATCTGCGCAGATCCAGATGAAGCGCGAATGGCCGAAGTGGTTTCCGCCTGTCGAGATGCAGGCGCGTGACGAGCGGGCCAAGAAGTACGCCGACGGCATGGAGGGCGGCCCGGACAATCCACTCGGCGCGCGCGCCATGTACCTGTTCCAGAACGGCAAGGACACGCTCTACCGTATCCACGGCACCAACGAGCCGCTTTCCATCGGCAAGGCCGTTTCGTCCGGCTGCATCCGCATGCTGAACGCCGACGTGATCGACCTCTACAACCGCGTGCCGATCGGTACCAAGGTGGTGGTGCTCTCCGCCGATGGGCCGATGGCCCGCCTCGGGCGTGCGCTAAACGATCCAGACGCGCAGTGGCGGCAGAATGTGCGGCGCCTCGCGGGAACCCCGCAGGGCTGATCCTCGGTTCGAGGTATTCGATTGAGCATGATGCGGCTCACCGCAAGGTGGCTGTTCGCCGTTTTTTTTTCAGTATCCGGGCTGACCGGCTTGGCTTCCGCCCAACAAGATTGCGGTGCAAGGCAGGGTTTTGAGGCGTGGCTGGCCGCCTTTTCCGAGGAAGCGAAGCAAGCGGGCATCTCCGGATCAACACTCGTCGTCCTGGATGGCCTCGCTCCGGACCCGCGCGTGCTGAAGCAGGATCGCGGTCAGCCGACCCTGTCGCAGAGCTTCCTGGATTTCGTCGGGCGCGTCGTTTCCGCCGACCGGCTGGCGCGCGGCCGCGCCCTCCTGAAGTCGAATGCCGCGACCTTTGCGCGGATCGAGCACGATTTCGGTGTGCCCACTCCGGTGATCGTCGCGTTCTGGGGACTGGAGACCGATTACGGCGCCTTCGTGGGCGACTATTCCTCGCTCCGCTCGCTCGCGACCCTTGCCTACGATTGCCGCCGTCCGGAGCATTTTCGCGCCGAACTGCTAGACGCGCTGCGGCTCATCCAGAGCGGCGACCTGCAGCAGAAGGAGATGAAGGGGGCCTGGGCTGGTGAGCTTGGCCAGGTCCAGTTCACGCCGTCGAACTACATGAAATACGCGATCGACTATGACGGCGACGGGCGGCGCGACCTTGTGGGAAGCGTGCCCGACGCCCTTGCCTCCACCGCCAGCTATTTGAAGGCGATCGGCTGGCGCGCGAACGAACCCTGGCTCGAGGAAGTGCACGCCGCGGACAACGTGCCGTGGCAGGAGGCGGCGCGGGCCAATCTGAAGCCTCGTTCCTTCTGGGCTGCGGCCGGCGTCACGCGCGCGGACGGGAGCGCGCTCCCCGCCGACGCCGTGCCCGCGGCGCTGCTGCTGCCGATGGGGCGGCTTGGGCCGGCCTTCCTCGGCTACACCAATTTCGGCATCTTCTGGGACTGGAACCAGAGCTCGAACTATTCGCTCGCCGCTGCCTATTTCGCGACCCGGCTCGCAGGCGCGCCGAAGCTCGCAGGCGGCGATCCGCCTCCGATCCTTGCCCTCGACGACATGCGCGAGGTGCAGGAGCGCCTGAATGCGATGGGCTACGACGCAGGCACGGCCGACGGCCGGCTCGGAGAGATCACACGCTCAGGCGTGAAGCAGGCCCAGCTTCGCTTCGACCTGCCGGCGGACGGCTATCCGACGCGGGAATTGCTGGAACTGCTGCGCAGGGGGAAGTAAAGCGCTACCTGTTCGGAGGCGTTCAAGTGCCGCCGGTCAAAATTTGACCGGCTCAAGAGGCAGATTTGAAGTACTACGGAAAAATCGGTCACCGCGTCCGTGTCAGCGCCAGCCACAGGCCACCACCGATCAGCACCCCGCCGCTCGCCCGCGAAAGCCATTTCACCTTTGCCTGCGAAATGTGGCGACCCGCGCCGCCAATGAGGATGGCGTAGAGGCCGTCCGAAACCGCCGCGACCGCGACCGCGGTGATGCCCATGATAATGAGTTGTTCCGCATAGCTCCTCGCCGGGTCGATGAACTGCGGCAGGAAGGCGCCGAAGAATACGAGCGTCTTCGGGTTGCTGATCGCGACGAGAAAGCCCTGCAGGAAGAAGCCGCCGCGCGGCACGGGAGTGGGACGCGCTTCGCCGAGAATGCCAGCGCGCAGGAGGAGCCGCACACCGAGCCAGATCAGGTAAGCGGCGCCCGCAAGTCGCACCACGCCCCACCACCATCCGAGCGCCTCGATGAGCGAAGCCAGGCCAAGTCCAACCAGCGCGATCATCAGCGCAATGCCGATCTGGGTGCCGGCAACGTTGAGCAGCCCGGCGCGAACGCCATGCGAAAGGCTGTTTGCAATGATCAGCGTCACCGTGGGGCCGGGGACGATGATGATGACAATGCAGGCGAGGAGGTAGGCGAGGTAGAGCTCGGGTGACATCGCCCACTCCTTTTGTCAGGCTGGCGGCGTGCCGATGAAATCGCGCTTGCCGAGATCGACGCCCTTGTGGCGCAGAATGTCGTAGGCCGTCGTCACATGAAAGTAGAAGTTCGGAACGGCGGGGTGCGGACTCTCCATCTCGCCTGATCGGCTTGAAAAAGTAACATGGTTGTGTATATATACACAACGTCGGGGGTGGCAGGTACGGTGCCGAAGCGCAAGCCGATAAAGCCAGTGCAAGCGGTGAGGATGCTTGAGGCAGACGGCTGGAGCCTGAAGCGTCGCGGGCCGGGCGATCATCGTCAGTTCGCTCATCCGATCAAGAAGGGCAAGGTTACTATCGACATGGGCGCGCGGGAAATTCCGATCGGTACGCTTCGCTCCCTCTACCGGCAGGCCGGGTGGGATTGGTGAAGCGCTGCCCACGAAGAGCGGCGGAGAGAAGAGCATGACCGATAATGTCTACGCTTTGGTCCACGAAGGGGATCACGCCTTTGGCATTTCCTTTCCGGATTTTCCTGGCTGTGTTTCGGGCGGCGATACGATCGACGAGGCCATTCGACGCGGGCGCGAAGTCCTGGCGTTCCACATCGAGGGGATGGTGCAGGACGGTGAAGCGTTGCCGGTCCTGCGCAGCCTCACTGAGCTCCGCAAGGATTCGGACTTTCAGGAATCCGCCGGAGATGCGGTGATCGTCAGCGTGCCGATCGATATCCCCGGCAAGGCTGTGCGCATCAATATCTCGATGGACGAGAGGTTGCTTGAATCGGTTGATCGCGCCGCCGCGGCGTCGGGGCAATCCCGCTCCGGTTTCCTCGCCGCCGCCGCGCGGGCGAGGATTGCGGGCTGATCGAAATAACCTCAAGCGTCGACAGGCGCCTCGACCAGTCCGCGCTTCTTCATCAGCGCTTCCGGCTCCGGCAGGCGGCCGCGGAAGAGGCGGTAGGCGTCGGCCGGGTCGCGCAGGTAGCCGGCCGAATAGACGAAGTCCTTCAGCCGCTTCGCTGTCGCCGGATCGAAGATGTCACCGGCCTCCTTGAAGGCCGCGAAGCCGTCGGCGTCCAGTACCTCCGACCAGAGATAGCTGTAGTAGCCGGCCGCGTAGCCTTCGCCGGAAAAGATATGCGCGAAATGCGGCGGGCGATGCCGCATGACGATCGCATCCGGCATGCCGAGCCGCGCAAGCGTCTGCCGCTCGAATGCGCCGATGTCGAAGTTTTCGGCCTCGGCGAGGAGATGCAGGTCGAGGTCGACGAGCGCGCAGGCTGTGTATTCGACCGTGGCAAAACCCTGGTTGAAGGTGCGCGCGGAAAGCATGCGCTTCAGCATCGCCTCGGGCATCGGTTCGCCGGTGCGGTAATGCAGCGCGAAGCGCCGGAGCAGCTCCGGCTCCTCCAGCCAGTGCTCGAAGAGCTGCGAGGGAAACTCGACGAAGTCGGTCGTGACGTGCGTGCCGGAGAGCATCCGGTAGGTGACGTCGGAGAGGAGGCCGTGCAGTCCGTGGCCGAACTCGTGGAAGAGCGTGCGCGCATCCTCGAAGCTCAGCAGTGTCGGGCCATCGCCAGCCTTGGCGAAATTCATGACGTTGACGACAATGGGCCGGATGTCTCCCGCGAGCTTCTCCTGGCTGCGGAACTGGCTCATCCAGGCGCCGCTCCGCTTCGAGGTGCGAGCGAAATAGTCACCGAGGAAGAGGCCGACGTGACGCCCTTCGGCATCGGTGACCTCCCAGGCGCGGACGTCGGGGTGGTAGAGGGGAATGTCGGGGCGTGGCTTGAAGCTGACGCCGAAGAGCTTTCCGGCTGTGTAGAACGCAGCCTCGATCATCCGGTCGAGTTGCAGGTATGGCTTGATCGCGCCTTCGTCGAAGTCGAATTCGGCCTTCCGCCGCTTTTCGGAATAGAAGCGCCAGTCCCATGGGGCGAGCGTGAAATTTCCGCCCTCGGCCTGGATCGAATCCTGCAGCGCGGCCGCCTCGCGGAGCGCCTTCTTGCGCGCCTTGATCCACACCCGGTTCAGGAGGTCGAGCGCCGCCTCGGGTGTTTTCGCCATGCTGTCTTCGAGGCGGAAGGCCGCATAGGTCTCGTAGCCGAGGAGCCTGGCGCGCTCGACCCTGAGCCGCACCGTCTCCGCGATGATGGCGCGGTTGTCGCT
>JBBQVL010000118.1:0-11190 GCA_038211615.1 Hyphomicrobiales bacterium | reverse complement strand
GACAAGGGCGTGCAGCAGGCCGAGTCCTTCCTCGAAAGCCGCCAACGCCGCCGCGGTGTCGCCGGTGCGCTGCACGACTTCCGCGACACGCTCCACCGCGAGCGCCAGGTCGAGCTTCGCCTGCTTGTCGTTGATGTCCCGCACGGTGAGCTCGCGGCGGATGGAGACGCTCTCCGTGAAGGCCGCGAGCGCGCCGGTCACGTCGCCGGAGCGGAGCTTCATGTCGCCGATATCATTGAGCGACGCCGTCACGTCGCGGCGGGGGGCCGGGTCGGTGGGATTGGCGAGGGCCAGCTTACGGCGGAGCGCCAGTCCGTCCTCATAGGCCTGAAGCGCGCCGGCGGCATCGCCGGTTCGAAGCTTTGCGTCGCCGACCTTGTTCATGCTGACCACGGCGTCTCTGCGCCACTGGTCGTTCTGCGGCTCGCGCTCGATCAGCCCGTTGAATATCTTCAGCGCTTCCTGATGCGCCGAGAGCGCCGACGCCCCGTCGCCGGCCGCAAGATACGTGTCGCCGAAATTCGTGAACATGGCCCCGCGGGTGCGCCGCAGTCCGACGTCGTCCGGAGAAATCTTCGCCAGTTCATCGACGGCGGTCTGGACACGCCCCAGCACCTTGCGGATGCTCTCGATGCGGACGCCTTCAACGTCGCGAAGGCCCTGCGCTATGTCGAACACCAGCCCGTTGACGGATTCCTTCGCGGTGTCGAAATTGCGCTGCGCTTCCTGCTTCGCCACCTCTTCCGCGACCGCGCGCTCGCCGGCCAGCTTCTCCTGCTCGACCGCGCGCGCTTCGCTTTCCTCGGCAAGCTTCTGCTGCTCGACCGCCAGCCGCTGCTGCTCGACCGCGACGCCTCTCTGCCAGTAGGCTGCTCCGGCAAGCCCGAAGCCGGCGATGGCGACGAGGACCGTCGCGGCAATCGCCTGACGCTGCCGACGTCCCTCGGCCCGCCGGCTGGCAAGGAGCAGTCCCAGGATCTCCTCGGAGGGCGATGGCGCGCCCTTCGGCCTCTGGTCGGCCCAGGCCTGCGCGTCCTTCAGCGCCACGCCACGCAGCAGCAGCGCCGACGCCTGTCCCTTGTTCTGCCACTGGCGAGCGCGATCGGCGAGCCGCGTATGCTCCTTCAGCCAAACGCTGTCGGTGTTGAGCGCCGCGACCAGCGGGGCGAAATGCTTCTTCGCATCGAAGACGCCTTCCGAGGGAAGCATCTGGATGCGGCCAAGCGACAGCGGCAGCGCGTCGGGCGGCACGGCGTCGATTGCGACCGGGATCAGCCGCTTGTTCAGCCGCTTCACCTCGCCAAGCTCCCAGTCGCACCAGCGCGACCTGACGGAGTTCGGGCTGACGAGCCAGATCACCGTGTCGGAGGCACGGATAAGGTCGGCGAGCTCGCCCTGCCACTCCTCGCCGTACGGCAAATCGCGGCGGTCAATCGTTACGGCGAAATCCGCGACTTCCAGCGCGGCGACGAGCTTGTCCGCATTCGCCATCTCACGCCGCGAATACGAGACGAACACACGCAACTGCTCGTGAGGCGCTTCAGCCTCTTTCATCCCTGTCTCCGAGTGGGCCATCCCGCGAAAATGATGCAAGCCAATAAGCGTGGGGGCAAGCCGGCATTGCCACTCCCACGATGATTTTACCTCCCCCGCGACAATCTGGCCGCGCTGAAGCGACCGTGCGTCAGCGGGGTTCCGCCAGCGGGTGATGCTTGTTCACCAGCTCCTTCAGCCGCTCGTCGAGAACGTGCGTATAGATCTGCGTGGTGGAGATGTCGGCATGGCCGAGGAGCGTCTGCACCACCCGGAGGTCGGCCCCGCCGGAGAGGAGATGCGTCGCGAAGGCGTGGCGGAGAACGTGCGGCGACAGCTTGCGGGAATCGAGGCCGGCGCGCACCGCGATTGCCTTGAGATCGCGCGCAAAGGCCTGGCGGGTCAGGTGGCCGCTGGCGCTGTCGGCGGGAAACAGCCACTTTGCAACGGGCTTTCCGAGCCCGGCGCAGGCCTCCCGATAGACGTCGAGCGCGGCATGCGCCGCGAGATTGAGCGGCACCAGCCGCTCGCGGCCGCCCTTGCCCCTGACGGTGATGAAGGGCCGTCCGCCGCGGCCGGCGGATTCCGGCAGGCCGACCAGTTCGGAGACGCGCAGGCCGGTGGCATAGAGGAGCTCCAGAAGCGCGAAGACACGCAGCGCGGCGAGACGCCGGGCGGGTGTCAGGTCCGCAGCGAGAGCCTGCGCGCGGGCGGCTTCGAGCAGCCGGTCCACGTCCGCGATCGAGAGGATCTTCGGCAGGTGCCGGCGCGGCTTCGGTCGCTCGGCCGTGGCGGTCGGGTCGTCGGCGCGATGCCCTTCCGCAAGCAGGAAGCGGAAGAATTGACGCAGCGCGGAAAGGCGGCGTGCCTGCGAACTCGCCGCAAGCCCGCGTCCGGCCAGCGCGCCTAGATAGGCGCGTACATCGCCAGCGTCGGCGCCGGCTACCTTGCCGACCTCGCTCCAGAAATCCGTCAGGTCGCGACGGTAGGCGGACAGCGTATTCGCGCTGGCGCCCCGCTCGGCGGCGAGCATTTCGAGGAATGCCTCCAGGAGCGCCGCGTCGCGCGTCGCAAGAGGACGCGAACTGTCGCGGCCGATCACGGCGGCTGCAGCCTGTCGTTCGGGACGCGGATGCTCATTTCGCGCTGTTTCGGCTCGACCATGATCACCAGCGCGATCATGCCGCCGTAGATGACCGCTCCGATGAGTCCAAGCACCACCAGTAGACGAATAAGACTAGGCATCGATCCGCATCTTGGCCGAGTCCGAATAGCCCGTACGCCGCGCCGTTAGCAAGGCGGCGTGGCGGGAGCTTGACGGCACGGAACCGGCGGAGCACCACGGAGGGCGCGGAGGACGGGGTCATGGACGCACGCCAAGCCGTCGCCGACGGCGAGCAGATGGAGCGTGTGCTCGCGCGCCTCGGCAAGCGCTGCATCGTGCTTGTCGGCATGATGGGCGCCGGCAAGACTTCGATCGGCCGGCGGCTTGCCAACCTCATGCATCTGCCGTTCCTCGACGCCGATGCCGAGATAGAAAAGGCCGCCAACCTCACCATCGCGGAGATTTTCGCGAGACACGGCGAGGCGGACTTTCGCGAGGGTGAAAAGCGCGTCGTGGCGCGGCTTCTCGGCAACGGGCCGGCGGTGCTGGCGACGGGCGGCGGCGCCTTCATGAGCGAGGAGACGCGCGAGCGCTGCCGTGCCGAAGGCGTCACGGTCTGGCTCAAGGCGGATGTCCCGGTGCTGCTTGACCGGGTGCGCAAGAAAGGGAATAGGCCGCTCCTCGACCGACCCAACCCGGAGGCCGTCATGCGGCAGCTCCTCGCCGAGCGCGAGCCGATCTATGCCCTCGCCGACATCACGATCGCCTCGCGCGAAGGCCCGCACCAGGCGGTGCTCACCGAAATCGTCGCGGCGCTCGACGCCTATCTCGCTGAAGCGCCGGCTCCTTTCGAAGGGCCGGCCCCTTGAGCGCCGAAATGGTGCGCGTCGAGCTCGGCGCGCGAAGCTACGACGTGATGATCGGCCCTGGCTTGCTCGCGGAGGCCGGCGATCTCATCGCCACGCTCCTGCCGGGCCGCAACGCATTCGTCGTCACGGACGCGAACGTCGCGGAGAAGCATCTCCCGGCGCTCCGGTCCTCGCTGAAGTCAGCCGGCATGGACAGCGCGGAGGTCGTGATGCCCCCCGGCGAGGCCTCGAAGAGTTTCGAGCGCCTGCAGAGCGTGGTGGAGACGATCCTCGAGTCACGCCGCGAGCGGAACGACGTCGTCATCGCGCTGGGCGGCGGCGTGGTCGGTGACCTCGCCGGCTTCGCGGCAGCAATCACGCGACGCGGGATGCGCTTCGTGCAGGTGCCGACATCGCTTCTGGCGCAGGTCGATTCCAGTGTCGGTGGCAAGACCGGAATCAATTCCCGCCACGGCAAGAACCTCATCGGCGCGTTCCTGCAGCCGGCGCTGGTCCTGGCCGACACGCTGACGCTCGACACCCTCCCCGAGCGCGAGTTCCGCGCCGGCTACGCGGAGATGGCCAAGGTCGGCCTGATCGGCGACGAAAGATTCTTCGCGTGGCTGGAGACGAAACGCGCTGAAGTGTTTTCCGGCGGCGCGGCGCGCATCCATGCGATTGCCGAGAGCGTGCGCTTCAAGGCGAAGACTGTCGCGGCCGACGAGCACGAGACAGGCGAGCGCGCGCTCCTCAATCTAGGCCACACTTTTGCGCATGCGCTCGAGGCCGCCTGCGGCTTCGACGCGACGCGGCTGGTGCATGGCGAGGCGGTCGCTGTCGGCATGGTGATGGCGCACGATTTTTCGGTCGCCGAGGGGCTGGCGCCGGGAGAGGACGCGACGCGGGTGCGGACGCATCTGAAGGAGGCGGGGCTGCCGGTTTCGATCGCGGACATCCCCGGCGCGGCGCTTTCCGCCGACGAGCTGATGCGCCACATCGCGCAGGACAAGAAGGTTCAGCGCGGGCGGCTAACGTTCATCCTGACGCGCGGGATCGGCAAGGCATTCATCGCGAAGGATGTGGCGCCGGAGAAGGTGAAGGCGTTTCTGGAGAAAGAGACGGCAGTGCGGGCGCCAGCGCCGTCCGCCCGCTGACCCGGAGGCGTTTCAGGTCGAAGCGACATCGCCTGGCGGCGGACCTCAGGCAGGCGACCGCGACGCCGTGAGCTGGAGAGCGGGTGGCGTGCTCAGATCGCCGCTGCCCAACGCCGGTCGGCTCGAACCGAAGACGTGTCGGGCAAGAAGAGGATGTCGAGGGCCGCGAGATTGCCGTCGAGCGGCCGGCGCATGAACGACGCGATCTCGGCGAGCGACCATCCCTGATCGCCGAGAAATCCGATCACGTCGCGAAGCTCCGGTCCGTCGCGCAGTGTCGAGATGACGCTCACTTCGATCATGATGGCGTCGAGGCTCGCGAGGCGGCCGCTCATGCCTTTCAGCACCTGAAGCTCATATCCCTGCACATCGATCTTCACGAGGGCCGGCCGGGAAAACCCCGAGACGACCTCGTCGAAGCGCTTCACCGGGACCGTGTAGCGTCGCGCGATCTCGGCGTCGCCGACTTCGTCGAGAAGCGATGATGCTCCGATTTCGGCTCGCACCTTCAGCTCCATCGTGGTCTCCGCTTCGCCCAGCGCACAATTGTGGATCTGCACGTCCCGGCTTCGCGCCAGCGCCTGCATGAACGGCAGCGCCTCTTCCGTAGGATCGAAGAGGTGGAGCGCGGCCGAAGGGAAGGCGGAATACAAATCCGGCGTCCCGGTCGCCACGCCAACGTCGAAAATCGTCTTCGGAGAGAGGTTGTGGCGGCGGAGCAGGTCGAAGGCGTTCTCCCAGCGCGGCACACTTTCGGTCCTGCGGACGGCGTAGCCGGCACGCGCCAGGGTCTTCTTCGCGATGTCGACCAGCATTTTCGCCACCCAAACGCGCGTCGCCGGAAGCCGGACGCGTCGATCCCCTTGTCGAAGGATCGCGACACCGGTCAGACAGCCCCGAGCATTGGAATGCAAGCGGCGGCCATCAGGCTTGTCAACCGCCATGGTCGGCGCTCCCCTTGCCGAACCGGCCGCGAAGCCTCAAATAAGGCTCAGTTCCGATCTTCCTCCCCTGGCGCCTGAGGATGGAGAGCGAGGGCGTGGACCGGTCCGGCGAGTTCCTCCGCCAGCACGTTGTTCACCATCCGGTGGCGCTCGACCCGGCTCTTGCCGGCAAAGGATTTCGCCACCACGGTGACCCTGAAATGCGTCTCGCCGCCCGGGCGGGAGCCGGCGTGACCCGCGTGAAGGTGGGACTCGTCGACAACATTCAGGCTTTCCGGCTGGAGCGCCCGAGAAAGCTTTTCTTCAATCTGGCCCTTGACCGACACGATGCCGCAATCCTCTTCAGAGACACTGACGCGCCTTGAGGGCGCCGCCATGGGAAGGCATAGTGAGCCAATGAAGCTCGACTCGGCCTATTTCAACAAAATCCGGATCGACGCTGGCGAGGCGAAGAAGCCGGAGCCGGCGCAGCGCGCCTGCCAGATGGCGGGCTGCGAGGCCGCCGGCACGCACAAGGCGCCGAAGGGCCGCGCCCAGGAAGGCGAATATTTCTGGTTCTGCGTGGACCACGTCAAGCAATACAACAAATCCTACAACTACTTCTCCGGCATGAACGACGCCGCGATCCAGGCCTTCCAGCGCGACGCGAGCTTCGGCCACCGGCCGACCTGGCAAACCGGAGTGAACGCCAAGAGCGACGGGCCGGTGAAGCAGGCACGGTCCTCCGGCTTCCGTTGGGCGGGCCGCGCCCAGGATCCCTTCCGGCTCTTCGGCGAAGGCTTCCAGACCAAGGGCGCCGAGCCCGAGCGGCGCAAGGTGCACAACATGGAGGCGCGTTCGCTGAGCGCGCTTGGCCTCGATCAATCGGCGAATGCGGCCGAGATCAAGGCGCGCTACAAGCTCCTGGTCAAACGCCACCACCCCGATGCCAATGGCGGGGACCGCTCACTTGAAGATCGGCTGCGAGAGATCATCCAGGCCTACAGCTATCTCAAGAGCGTCGGTTTCTGCTAATCCCGTCCGGTGGGCTTCGACCGCCGGATGCCCGTCCCCGAAGGATCTTCCGTTATGACTGCGACCGCCGAACAATTGCTCGCGACTCCCGACTTGACGGTCTCGGCCCGTCAGCTCTTCGGGATCGACTCCGACATGGAAGTGCCGGCTTTTTCGGAAACGAACGAGCACGTGCCCGATGTCGACGAGGACTACCTCTTCGACCGCGAGACGACGCTCGCCATCCTCGCCGGTTTCTCCAGGAACCGCCGCGTCATCGTGACGGGCTATCACGGCACCGGAAAATCCACGCATATCGAGCAGGTCGCGGCGCGCCTCAACTGGCCGTGCGTGCGCGTCAACCTCGACAGCCATATCAGCCGCATCGACCTCGTCGGCAAGGACGCCATCGTCATCAAGGACGGCCACCAGGTGACCGAGTTCCGCGACGGCATCCTCCCCTGGGCCTACCAGCACAACGTGGCGCTCTGCTTCGACGAATATGACGCCGGCCGGCCGGACGTGATGTTCGTGATCCAGCGCGTGCTGGAATCGTCCGGCCGCCTGACGCTCCTCGACCAGAGCCGCGTGATCAAGCCGCACCCGGCGTTTCGCCTGTTCGCGACCGCCAACACGATCGGCCTCGGCGACACCTCCGGGCTCTATCACGGCACGCAGCAGATCAACCAGGCGCAGATGGACCGCTGGTCGATCGTGACCACGCTCAACTATCTGCCGCACGACGCCGAGGTCGACATCGTGCTCGCCAAGGTGCACGGGCTGCGCACGACCAAGGGCCGCGAGCAGGCGAGCCGCATGGTGCGCGTCGCCGATCTCACGCGGAACGCCTTCATGAACGGCGACATCTCGACGGTCATGAGCCCGAGGACGGTCATCACCTGGGGCGAGAACGCCGATATCTTCGGCGACCTCGGCTTCGCCTTCCGCGTCACGTTCCTGAACAAGTGCGACGAGCTGGAGCGCCCGCTGGTGGCTGAGTTCTATCAGCGCGCGCTCGGGCAAGAGTTGCCGGAAACCTCCGCCAACGTGGTGATGAGCTAGCTGCCCTGACGAAGGCTCGAGCATGAGCACCAAGAAGCGCGAGGCCCCGACGGAGCCGTTCAAGCGGGCGGTTGCCGGCTGCGTGCGCGCGGTCGCGGGCAAGCGCGACGTCGACGTGACCTTCGCGGCCGACCGGCCATTGCTGACGGCGCAGAAGGTGCGGCTGCCCGAGCCGCCGCGACGGCTGACGCCGCAGGACGTGGCGATCACGCGCGGCCTCGGCGACGCCATGGCGCTCCGCATTGCCTGCCACGACGGCAAGGTGCACCGGCGCTTCTCGCCCGAGGGACGGCAGGCGCGCGCCATCTTCGATTCCGTCGAGCAGGCGCGCTGCGAGGCGCTCGGCTCGATGCGGATGTACGGCATCAAGGCCAATCTGAACGCCATGCTGCAGGACCGCTACCACCGCGCCAATCTCGACGAGATCACCGAGCAGTCCGAGGCGCCGATGGAAGACGCCATTTCCCTGATCGTGCGCGAACGGCTGACCGGTGCGCCGCCGCCGAAGGCCGCGCGCAAGGTGGTGGAGCTGTGGCGCGAGGCGATCGAGACGAAGGCCGGGCGCGAGCTCGACCGGCTCGGCACGATGGCGGAAGACCAGCACGCCTTCGCCGAGGCGGTGCGCGACCTCCTCACCTCACTCGACATGGGCGAGGAGCTTGGACCGCAGACCGACGATGACGAGGAGAGCGCCGACGACGCCGAGGCCGCTCCCGAGCAGAGCGATGCGGCAAAGGGCGAGTCGGAGAGCGAGCAGCAGGAGGCCGCCGACCAGGAGACGGAATCGACCGGCGAGGAAGAAGAGAACGGCGAGTCCGACGACGCCGACGCCACGACCGACGAATTCTCGCAGGACGACAGCGCCGCCGACAAGGAGCCGTCCGGCGAAGCGCGGCGTCCGGATTTCTCCGGCAGAAACGAGCCGCAGATCGACTACAAGGTCTTCTCCACCAAGCACGACGAGATCGTGCATGCCGAGGATCTCTGCCCGCCGGAGGAGCTCGACCGGCTGCGCGCCTTCCTCGACAAGCAGCTTTCCAGCCTGCACGGCGCGGTCGCCCGGCTCGCCAACCGCCTGCAGCGACGGCTGCTCGCGCAGCAGAACCGCGCCTGGGACTTCGACCTCGAAGAGGGCATGCTCGACCCCGCGCGCCTGTCGCGCGTCGTGACCGACCCCTTCGCCCCGCTCTCCTTCAAGCAGGAGCGGGAGACGGCGTTCCGCGATACGATCGTGACGCTGCTCCTCGACAATTCCGGCTCCATGCGCGGCCGGCCGATCACGGTCGCCGCGACCTGCGCCGACATCCTGGCGCGGACGCTCGAACGCTGTGGCGTCAAGGTCGAGATCCTGGGCTTCACCACGCGCGCCTGGAAAGGCGGGCAGTCGCGCGAGGAATGGCTCCGGGCCGGAAAACCCCCTCACCCGGGCCGGCTGAACGACCTCCGCCATATCATCTACAAGTCCGCCGACTCCCCCTGGCGCCGCGTGCGCAGAAACCTCGCGCTGATGATGCGCGAGGGGCTGCTGAAGGAGAACATCGACGGCGAGGCGCTGGACTGGGCGCACAAGCGGCTGCTGGCGCGGCCGGAGCAGCGGCGCATCCTGATGGTCATTTCCGACGGTGCGCCGGTGGACGACGCCACGCTGTCGGTGAACAGCGGCAACTACCTGGAGCGGCATCTCCGCTTCGTCATCGAGCAGATCGAGCAGCGCTCGCCGGTGGAGCTGATCGCCATCGGCATCGGTCATGACGTCACGCGCTACTATGAGCGGGCGGTGACGATCGTCGACGCCGAGGAGCTCGCCGGCGTGATGATGGAGAAGCTTGCCGAGCTCTTCGACGAGAAGGCGCCGGCTCCCGAGCGCAGGCCGCAGAGACGGCGGCGCGCCGCGTGAGGCCTGTCGCGCTGCTCGCAGCGCTTGTCATGCTCAGCGATTTCGGTGGCGCGTCAGGCGCGCCGCTTTCTCTCACGGTGCGCACAATCGACAGCTTCGGGCTGGGCGGCACCAATCTCGCCGAAGGCTCGCTGGAATTCCTCGGCGGGCTGCAGGTCACCTCGAGCGATCCGAACTTCGGCGGGCTTTCCGGCATCGACATGCTCGATGCCGACAACGTCATCATGGTCAGCGATGCCGGCACATTCGTGCGCGCGGCGCTGGTGCATGAGAACGGCCGCCTCACGGGACTTGCGGATACCGAGATCGAAAGCCTCTTCCCCGATGGCGACATGGAGAAGCGGGTAAGCGACGCCGAGGATGTCGCGATCGACCCGGCGAACCGCGGGCGCGGAGTGATCGTCCGCGAGCGGCAGGCCAACGCCATGCTCACCTTCGATCTCGAAGCCGGACGTCCGGTGAACTTCACACCGAGGGCGGTAGGCGCGCCGGACCGGCTGCTGCGTTCGAACCGGGGACTGGAGAGTGTCGCCTACGCGCCCGCCGCCTCCCTCTATGCCGGCGAAATCGTCGCCATTGCCGAGCACCCGCCGACAGGCGAAACGGACATTCCCGGATGGATCGCTGGCGTCGCGGCATTCGCGATCGTCCGCCGCGACGATTTCGACATATCGAGCGCGCGCTTTCTGCCGGACGGCGATCTCGTCCTGCTCGAACGCCGCTATGCGCTGGGATGGGGGCTTCGGCTGAGGCGGATCGCCGGCTCCGCCATCAAGCCTGGCGCGCGGCTAGACGGCGAAATCCTGCTCGACGCCGGCGTCACCAGCCAGATCGACAACATGGAGGGGCTCGCGATCGGCCGGGACGCGGCAGGGCGAACTGTCCTCACCCTCGTGTCGGACGACAATTACAGCGTCCTGCAGCGGACGCTGATTCTGCAATTCGGGTTTGCGGAGAACTAGGCGGCGGCGCCTTCGGCAGCGGCGGCCTCGGCGCGCTTCGCCAGCACGTCCTTGCGCAGCACCTGCGCGCGCGGCGACAGTTCTTCCTTGCGCGCCTTCACCAGGAAGGCGTCGAAACCGCCGCGATGCTCCACCGTGCGCAGCGCGTTGGTGGAGATTCGCAGCCGCACCGTCCGCCCGAGAGCGTCGCTCATCAGCGAGACGCTCTTCAGATTGGGCAGGAAACGACGCTTCGACTTGTTGTTCGCGTGGCTGACTTTGTTGCCTACCAGCACGGCCTTGCCCGTCAATTCGCAACGGCGCGCCATGAGAAACCCCTTATCTTAAACGGTCGGCCCGAACGTTCCCGCCCGTGCACGGGCGCGGAAACAACGGCCAAACCAGCTGTTCCGGAAGCGCTGTCCTATAGTGTCGGGGCGGCGTCCGGTCAAGAAAGAACCCGCCAAAGCCGAACCCGCCCGGACAAAGTCGCAGACCGCGCGGCTGTGGGTCGCTTCTGAGAGAGGCTTGCAAGCTGCGCCAGGACCTATAATGCACAAGCCGCCCGCATTGCGGGCGTTTTCGTGACGGGGTTCCCGGATGGCCGACGACGACATCGATCTTGGCGCACTTTCCGACGAGGACCTCGTCGCCCAGATGCATGACGACCTCTATGACGGGCTGAAGGAGGAGATCGAGCAGGGGGTGAACAT
>JBBQVL010000117.1:0-11341 GCA_038211615.1 Hyphomicrobiales bacterium | reverse complement strand
GCCAGACGAGATTCTCCTCGAATTCGTGGCTGACGCCGTCGGCGTAGACGACCTCCCAGAGATTCTCGATCACCCGGATACGCTGGTCCTGGCTCATCTGGCGCTTCAGCACGCTGGTGAAGCGGTAGATGTCGACCGCATCGTTTTCAGCCGTCGTGGCGTCCGCGAGGAGGAGATCGAGGTCAGCGCCGGAGAGGCCGAAGTTTCTCCCGAGCAGCTCGCGCAGGCTGCCGCGCTCCGCATCGCTGACGACGCCGTCGATCGCGACCGCGTGGACGAGGAGCGCCGCCAGCGCAAGCCGCGCATCGTCGGACGAGAAATGCCGCGGCTCCTCCTCCGCGCCGAGCCGCCGCAGGAAATCACGCAATGTGTCGAGCATCGTGTCCTCCAGCACCATCAACTAGGCGAGATCGGGCGGAAATTCACCCACCTCCGGTGTCGCGCCCCATGGCGGATAGATTGCACGCACTCTAGAAGCGCGAGCCATGAGCGAGATCGCCCTTTCCAGCATCGGCCGCCGGCGGGCGTGGCTGGACGAGGTCCGCGCCACGCTGGCGCTGGCGTGGCCGATCATCGCCACCAACCTGTTGCAGATGGCGCTGACGACCACCGACGTGGTCATGATGGGGCGTCTTGGGCCGGACGCGCTCGCGGCAGGCGTGCTCGGCGCAAACTTCTTCTTCGCCTTTGTCATCTTCGGCATCGGGCTGGCGAGCGCGGTGGCGCCGATGATCGCGCGCGAGCGCGGGGCGCGGCGTCACTCGGTCAGGGATGTGCGCCGCACCGTGCGGCAGGGCCTGTGGAGCGCCATCGCAATCGCGATTCCGGTCTGGGCGATCCTCTGGTTCGCCAAGCCGATCCTCCTCGCGTTGCACCAGGACCCGGTGATGGCAGACGGCGCCGCGCGCTACCTCTCGACGCTGCAATGGGCCTACCTCCCCTTCCTCGGCTATATCGTGATGCGCAACTTCATCGCTTCGGTGGAGCGTCCGCGCTGGGGCATCTGGGGCGGCGCTATAGGCTTTCTCGTCAACGCCGGCGCGGCCTGGTGCCTGATCTTCGGCAAGCTCGGCTTTCCGCGGCTGGAGCTTTATGGCGCCGGCATCGCGACGACATTGTCCTCGACGGTCATGTTCGGCGTGCTCGTCATCGTCGTCTACGCCGACCGGAAATTCCGCCGCTTCCACCTGCTCGGCCGCTTCTGGCGGTCCGACTGGGCGCGCTTCCGCCAGCTCTGGGCGCTCGGCCTGCCGATCGCGGCGACGCTCGTCTTCGAGGTGTCGATCTTCAACGCCGCGGTCTTCCTGATGGGGCTGATCGGCACCGCCTCGCTCGCCGCCTATTCGATCGCCATCCAGATCGCCTCGGTGGCCTTCATGGTGCCGATGGGCTTCGGCCAGGCGGTGACCGTGCGCGTCGGCCGCGCCTTCGGCGCCGGCGACCGCGAGGCGATGCGCCGCGCCGGCTGGACGGCCTTCGTCATGGGCGAGGGCTTCATGGCGCTGACCGCCGGCGTCATGCTGTTCGCGCCGCGGCTGCTGATCAGCGCCTTCATCGACCCGGACGCGCCGGCGAGCCTGCCGGTGGTCGACCTCGCGGTAACGTTCCTCGCCTTCGCGGCGCTCTTCCAGATCGCCGACGGCGCGCAGGCGGTCAGCTCCGGGATGCTGCGCGGCCTGCACGATACGCGCATGCCGATGATCTTCGCGGCGATCGGCTATTGGGGTATCGGCCTGCCCCTCGGCATCGTTCTCGCCTTCCCGCTCGGCCTGCAGGGGCCCGGCATCTGGATCGGGCTCGCCACCGGGCTCACCATCGTCGCCGTCCTGATGACGGTGCGCTGGATCATGCGCGAGCGGCTGCACCTCGTCGGGGTGCGACGCGCTGACCGGACGGGCGATTTCATGTGACAAAGCCGCCACGGCGGCAACATAGTCCGCGAATCGCGCCTTCGGGCGGGGATGGGCGGGATGCTCGACGCTAGGGATGCCGGTCCTGACGGACCGCGGTCCGCGGGGTTTGCAAGCTGGCTCGCGGGGCTTCGACTGCGCGGCGGCGAGCGCCTGCTCGTCCTTGTCGGGCTGAGCGCCGTGCTGCTCGGCACGCTGCCAGGCATGGCGGATTATTACGGACGGCTGAGCGTCGTCTGCCTGCTCGTCGCGGTCGCATTCGCCGTGCTCTATGCTGTGAGGCTCGGAGCCGCCCCGGACCGCCGGGCGTTCGCCGCATCCACCGCCGCCATCATCGACCTCCTCGCGGCGGCGCCGGTCCCGATCGCCCTCGTCATCGCCTCGCCCGACACCGCGCGCCTCTTCGGCATCCTCTGGGCGCTGAAGCTGATCCGCATGAACCCGGCATTCTCGCTGCTCGGCCGCGTGCTGCGCAACGAGCGGCAGCCGCTGACGAGCGTCGCGATGGCGTTCGTCGTCATCACCCTGTTCGCCGCGACGCTGGCATTCCTCATCGAGCGCCCCTACCAGCCGGAGGCCTTCAGCAGCATCCCGGCGGCGCTCTGGTGGACCGTGGTGACCATCACCACCACCGGCTACGGCGACAAGGCGCCGATTTCGCTCGCCGGGCGCATTCTGGCGGCCGCGGTGATGGTCTCGGGCATCGGCCTCTTCGCGCTGTGGGCCGGCATCCTGGCGAGCGGATTCTCGCAGGAGCTCCGCCGCCGGGACTTCCTCGAGAGCTGGGACCTGGTGGTGCGGCTGCCGCTCTTCCGCAGCCTCGGATCCTCGTCGCTGGCCGAGGTCGCGCGCCTGCTGAAGGTGCAGAACTGCCCCGCCAACGCGGCGATCGTGCGTCAGGGCCAGCCCGGCGACAGCATGTTCTTCATCGCCGAGGGGGAAGCGGAAGTGCATGCGCCCGGCGGGCGGATCCGTCTTCGCGCCGGCCAGTTCTTCGGCGAGAAATCGCTCATCTCCGGCGCGCCGCGCAACGCCACCGTCGTCGCGGTGGCGCCGACCCGGCTGCTGCGGCTCGATGTGATCGACTTTCGCGACCTCGCCGCCCGCCAGCCGGAGCTGTTGCAGGTCATCGAGGCGGAGAACACCCAGCGGACCGGCGTCTAGGGGGCCGGGCGCTCCTCCGGTCGCGGTCGGGCGGCACGGCGCTTGCATCGCAGCGTCCGGCGGTCAAATTCCGCTCCCGCTGCGGTAATTGAACTGGGGAGAGCGGCGTCGCGGCCGGATTTTGGCATGTTGCGCTCTGGATGCTCCAGGCCATTCGGACTAGGCGTTGATCCCATGGAAAATCGAATTGTGCGCCTGCACCCCTCCACGCCGGACGAACGCGTGGTGGCCTACCGGCCACCGGTGAGCGAGGAAGCGGCGGCGGCAGTCAAGGATTCCATCCTTGCCAAGCTGACCCTCGATTCCGGCCAGAGCCCGACGGAGGCGAGCAACCGCGACTGGTTCGTCGCGGCGGCGCTGACCGCGCGCGACCGCATCGTCTACCACTGGGCGGAGTCGAAGCGCCGCATGCGGGTGGAGAACCGCAAGCGCGTCTATTACCTGTCGCTCGAGTTCCTGATCGGGCGGTTGCTCGGCGAGGTCCTGAACAATCTCGAAATGACGGAGCCGCTCGACGCAGCGCTCGGCGATCTCGGGGTCGACGTCGGGCGGATGTTCACCGCCGAGCCCGATGCCGCGCTCGGCAATGGCGGCCTCGGCCGCCTCGCCGCCTGCTTCATGGAGAGCATGGCGTCGCTCTCCGTCCCCGCCGTCGGATACGGCATCCGCTACGACCATGGCCTCTTCCGCCAGGTGATCAAGGACGGGGAGCAGCACGAATATCCGGAGAACTGGCTCTCCTTCGGCAATCCCTGGGAGTTCGAGCGCCCGGAGACCACCTTCGACATCGGCTTCGGCGGGTTCGTCGAGACGACCTCCCTCTCCGAGGGAGGATCGCGCGCGGTGTGGCATCCGAGCGAGACGGTGCAGGCCGTCGCCTACGACACGCCGATCGTCGGCTGGAAGGGCCGGCACGTCAATCCGCTGCGTCTCTGGTCGGCGCGCGCGGTCGATCCGCTGCGTCTCGACGTCTTCAACGCCGGCGACCATGTCGCGGCGCTGACCGAACAGGCGCGCGCCGAGACGATTTCCAAGATCCTCTATCCGAGCGACGAGACCCCGGCCGGCCAGGAGCTGCGGCTGCGGCAGGAATATTTCTTCGTCTCCGCCTCGCTGCAGGATCTCGTGCGACGCCATCTCCACATCTACGGCGACATCCGCTCGCTTCCCGACAGGGCGGCGATCCAGATGAACGACACCCACCCGGCGATCGCGGTGGCCGAGCTGATGCGCATGCTGGTCGACGTGCGCGGCATCGCCTGGGACGAGGCGTGGGACATCACCGTCCGCACGCTCTCCTACACCAACCACACGCTGCTTCCCGAGGCGATCGAAGCCTGGCCGGTGCAGCTCTTCGAGCGCATGCTGCCCCGCCACATGCAGATCGTCTACGCGATCAACGCCCGGCATCTCGACATGATCCGGCAGAACCCGGTGACCGACGAAGAGCTCGCCGCGCTGTCGCTGATCGACGAGCACCGCGGCCGCTACGTGCGCATGGGGCACCTCGCCTTCCTCGGCTCGCATCGCGTCAACGGCGTCTCGGCGCTGCACACCGACCTGCTGCGCAAGACGGTGTTCAAGGACCTGCATCGCCTCTATCCCGACCGCATCGTCAACAAGACCAATGGCATCACGTTCCGCCGCTGGCTGAACCGCGCCAATCCCAACCTGACCGCGCTGCTCGCCGCCACCTGCGGCGAGGGCATCCTGAGCGACCCCGACGGAATCGCGCATTTCGCCACGCTCGCCGACGATGCGACGGTCAGGGAAGAGGTCGCCGCCATCCGTCACTCGAACAAGGTGAAGCTGGCGCGCGTGATCGGCGCCACCAACGACATCCGGGTGAACCCGCGCGCGCTGTTCGACGTGCAGATCAAGCGCATCCACGAATACAAGCGCCAGCTCCTCAACCTTCTCGAGACGATCGCGCTCTACGACGCGATCCGCGCCGACCCGACAGCCGACTGGGTGCCGCGCGTGAAAATCTTCGGCGGCAAGGCGGCCGCCACCTACCGGCAGGCGAAGCTGATCATCCGGCTGGCGAACGACATCGCCAAGGTCATCAACAGCGATCCGAGCATTCGCGACCTGCTGAAGGTGGTCTTCCTGCCGAACTACAATGTCAGCCTCGCCGAGGTGATCATTCCGGCGGCCGACCTGTCGGAACAGATATCGACCGCCGGCATGGAGGCTTCCGGCACGGGCAACATGAAGCTCGCGCTGAACGGCGCGCTCACCATCGGCACGCTCGACGGCGCGAATGTGGAGATCAACGACCGGGTGCGCCCGAGCGACATCTTCATCTTCGGCCTGCAGGCGGAAGAGGTTCGCGAGCGCAGCCGGCGCGGTCTCGACGCAACCGCCACCATCGCCGCCTCGCCGGCGCTCGCCAGGGTGATGGCGGCGCTCTCGTCGGGGGCCTTCTCGCCGGAAGAGCCCAGCCGCTATGCCCCGATCGTCGACGCGCTCTACCATCACGACCGCTTCATGGTGACCGCGGATTTCGACGCCTACTACGCCACCCAGCGCCGCGTCGACGCGCTGTGGCGCGACCAGCCGGCCTGGTGGGCGGCCTCGATCCGCAACACGGCCAACATGGCGTGGTTCTCCTCCGACCGCACCATTCGCGAATATGCGGAAGAGATCTGGAACGTGCCGACCACGCCGCTGGTGTCCTGATCCGGTCGTCCGAGGGGCCGCCGGTAGCCGGTGGAGCGCCCGACGATTTGCCGCAGGAGCAGCTTTGCGCCCGGGCGGTTGTCTGATATGGCGGAGCATTGCCCTTTGCTCTCCCGGGGCGCGCTCCCCCGAGGGAGGCGCGTGATCCCCGAAATGCCCGAATTCACAGACGTTTACGGTGTGGCGTTGGAGCACTTCCCAATTCATGCAATTGGCGTCATGGTCGCTCCGTGGCGGGAACTTTGTCGGTCTTGAAGCCTCTCGGGGGAGGCGGCTTCGTATCTAAGTGCTCGATTCTAATAGCGTTTGTCCTTCCGTTTCCGCGAGTAAGACATGGCCGCCACGACTCCGCTTCTCGATAAAATTCATTCGCCGGAGGATCTCCGCCGGTTGTCCAAGCACGAGCTGACGCAGGTTGCGGATGAGCTGCGCGCCGAGACGATCGACGCGGTCTCCGTCACCGGCGGGCATCTCGGCGCCGGACTCGGCGTGGTCGAGCTGACCGTGGCGCTGCACTATGTCTTCGACACCCCGCGCGACCGGCTGATCTGGGACGTCGGCCACCAGGCCTATCCTCACAAGATCTTGACCGAGCGGCGCGAGCGCATCCGCACCTTACGTCAGGGGAATGGCCTTTCCGGCTTCACCAAGCGCGCCGAGAGCGACTACGACGCCTTCGGCGCGGCGCACTCCTCGACCTCCATCTCGGCCGGGCTCGGCATGGCCACGGCGCGCGATCTTTCCGGCGGCAACAACAACGTGATCGCGGTGATCGGCGACGGCGCCATGTCGGCGGGCATGGCCTACGAGGCGCTGAACAACGCCGGCGCGATGCACTCGCGCCTGATCGTCATCCTGAACGACAACAACATGTCGATCGCACCGCCGGTCGGAGCGATGGCCGCGTATCTCGCGCGGGTGTTCTCCGGGCGGGTCTACCAGTCGCTTCGCGAGATCGGGAAGCAGCTCGCGCAACGCCTGCCGAAAGCGCTGGAGATCGGCGCGGTGCGCGCCGAGGAATTCGCCCGCGGCATGGTGACGGGCGGCACGCTCTTCGAGGAGCTCGGCTTCTATTATGTCGGCCCGATCGACGGTCACCGGATCGAGCACCTGCTGCCGGTGCTGACCAACGTGCGCGACGCGAAGACCGGCCCGATCATCGTCCATGTGCGGACACAGAAGGGCAAGGGCTACGCGCCGGCCGAGGCCTCCGCCGACAAGTATCACGGCGTCGTTCCCTTCGACGTCGTCACCGGCACGCAGACGAAGGCGAAGGCCAACGCGCCGGCCTACACCAAGGTCTTCGGCGAGAGCCTGGTGAGGGAAGCGCAGAAGGACGACAAGATCGTCGCCGTCACCGCGGCCATGCCGTCCGGCACCGGCCTTGACCTCTTCGAGAAGACCTTTCCCGAGCGCACCTTCGACGTGGGCATCGCCGAGCAGCATGGCGTGACCTTCGCCGCCGGGCTTGCGACGGAGGGCTACAAGCCGTTCTGCGCCATCTACTCGACCTTCCTGCAGCGCGCCTACGACCAGGTCGTGCATGACGTGGCGATCCAGAACCTGCCCGTCCGCTTCGCGATCGACCGCGCCGGCCTCGTCGGCGCCGACGGTCCGACGCATGCCGGCTCCTTCGACCTCGCCTATCTCGGATGCCTGCCGAATTTCGTGATCATGGCCGCCGCCGACGAGGCGGAGCTGGTGCACATGGTGGCGACCGCCGCCGCCCACGATTCCGGCCCGATCGCTTTCCGCTATCCGCGCGGCGAGGGCGTCGGCGTGGACATGCCGCAGGTCGGCGTGCCGCTCGAGATCGGCCGCGGCCGTGTGCTCCGCGAAGGAAACCGCGTCGCGCTCGTCTCGCTCGGCACGCGCCGCGCCGAGGCGCTGAAGGCGGCGGAGGAACTCGAAATCCGCGGGCTTTCGACGACGGTCGCCGACGCCCGCTTCGCCAAGCCGCTCGACGAAGAGCTGATCCTGCGGCTGGCGCGCGAGCACGAGCTTCTCATCACCATCGAGGAAGGCTCGGTCGGCGGCTTCGGCAGCCACGTCCTGCAGCTTCTGTCGGACCGCGGCGCGATCGACCGCGGACTGAAGGTGCGCGCCATGGTGCTCCCCGACACCTTCATCGACCACGACAAGCCGGAGCGGATGTACGCGCAGGCGGGCCTCGATTCCTCAGCCATCATCGCCAAGGTGTTCGAGGTGCTGCAGCAGGAGGCGGGCGCCCGGAGAACGCGCCGCGCTTGAACGCCGCAGGATGACGTGGTTGGAAACTGTCGGGCGGCGGCACGGAGCTGCCCTGTCGACGACTGAGGGTGATCTCCAGTGAGCGCCGAGCTTGTCGCCGTCGCCGCCTCGGCGATCTGGCTCTATCTACTTCTCGGGCGCGGCTTCTTCTGGCGGGCGGCCGAGCGCGACGACGCCTTGACGGCCGGCAGCCGCATGTCGCGCTCCGACGCCTGGCCCGCCGTCACCGCCATCGTCCCCGCCCGCAATGAAGCCGATATCGTCGGCCGCAGCCTCGCCTCGCTCTTCCGCCAGACCTATCCCGGCCGCTTCCGGATCGTGCTCGTCGACGACGAGAGCACCGACGGCACAGCGGAAGTCGCGCGCGAAGCCGCTGCGGCCGCCGGCGCAACCGACCGCCTGACGGTCCTCCCCGGCTCCGGGCCTCCGGCGGGCTGGACCGGAAAACTCTTCGCGATGCACAGCGGATTGCGGCACGTCGGAAGCGACGCATCGCCGCCCGACTACGTGCTCTTCACCGATGCCGACATCGCCTACGAGGCGTCCGACGCGGTGGAGCGGCTGGTGCGCGGGGCGGAGACGCGGAGCGCGATGCTCACCTCGCTGATGGTGAAGCTCCGCTGCGAGAGCTTCGCGGAGCGCCTGCTCATCCCCGCCTTCGTCTTCTTCTTCGACAAGCTCTACCCCTTCGCCTGGGTCAACGACCCGCGCAGGAAGCTCGCCGCGGCGGCCGGCGGCTGCATGCTGGTGCGCCGCGATGCATTGGTGCGGGCCAGCAGCCTCGAGGCGATCCGCGGGGCGCTGATCGACGATTGCGCGCTCGGCGCGCTGATGAAACGCCAGGGGCCGATCTGGCTCGGCCTGACCGAGCGGGTCGTCAGCCTCCGGGCCTATCCGGACATCGCCGACATCCGTCGCATGGTGGTGCGCTCGGCCTACGCGGAGCTCCGCTATTCGCCGCTGCGGCTGCTCGGCACGCTCGCCGGCATGGCGCTCATCTATCTCGCGCCGCCGCTCCTCACCGTCTTCGCCGAGGGCTTTGCGCGCTGGTTCGGCCTTGCCGCCTGGATTGCGATGACGCTCGCCTTCCAGCCGATGCTGCAGCTCTATCGCCGCTCGCCGCTCTGGGGCGTGGCGCTGCCGGCGATCGCCGCGATCTACACCGCCTTCACGCTCGAATCGGCGATCCAGCACTGGCGCGGCCGCGGCGGCGCGTGGAAGGGCCGCTTCCAGGCGGGCGCCGACGGGGTGCTCGGCGCATGATCACGGCGACCGAAGCCCGTTCGGGCAAGACCCATAACGACGAGAACTTTCCCGTCGCCTCGCGGCTGATCCGTGCCGAGCATCGCGGACCTATCCTCGCCTTCTACCGCTTCGTGCGCGCCGCCGACGACATCGCCGACCATGCGACGCTCTCGCCCGAACAGAAGCTCGCGCTTCTCGACGAGCTCGACGCCGCGCTGACCGGCCGCGGTCCCGCCAATCCGGAGGCGGAGCCGCTGAAGGCGGCGCTCGCCGAGCGGGCTCTCAGTCCCCGCCATGCGCTCGACCTCCTTGACGCCTTCCGCATGGACGCGAAGAAGGGCCGCTACGCGGACTGGCTCGACCTCATGCACTATTGCAGCCTCTCCGCCATGCCGGTCGGCCGCTTCGTGCTCGACGTGCACGGCGAGAAGCCGCAGACGACATGGCCTGCCTCCGACGCGATCTGCGCGGCGCTGCAGGTCGTCAACCACCTGCAGGATTGCGGGAAGGACTACAGGGATCTCGATCGCGTCTACCTGCCGCTCGACGCACTGTCGCGCCACGGCGCCCGGATCGAGGATCTCGGCGGCAAGGCGAGCAGCGCCGGGCTGAAGGCGACGATCGCCGATCTCGCGGCGCGCTCGCTTGCGCTGCTGAACGATGGGGCGGCGCTTGCTGACCTCGTCGCCGACACGCGCCTCGCCATGGAGGTCGCCGCCATCCGGCGTCTCGCGGTGAACCTCGCGACCGGCCTGAAGCAGCGCGACCCGCTGGCCGACAAGGTGCATCACGGCAAGGCCGGCTTCCTCCTGATCGCGCTCGGCGCCGCCGCCGGCGTGATCCTCCGTCGGCCATTCGTGCGGCGCGGCGCCGCCGCGCTTCCCGCCGGGACGCGGAGCCGCTGATGGCTGTCGCGGAGGACCACACGGCCGCTCCGGCCGCCGCGGGGGCGGCGCCCGCGCTGCCCGCGGCCGGAAGCTCGTTCTACCTCGCCATGCGCATCCTGCCGCGCGATCGCCGCGAGGCGATGTTCGCGGTCTACGCCTTCTGCCGCGCGGTCGACGACATCGCCGACGACGGCGGCCCGCGCGAGCCGCGCCGCGCCGCGCTCGACCGCTGGCGCGCCGACATCGACCGGCTGTTCCGGGGTACGGTCTCGCCCCTGACCGCCGACCTTGCCTCCCCGACCCGCGCCTTCGACCTGCGGCGCGAGGACTATCTCGCCGTGATCGACGGCATGCAGATGGACCTCGACGCCGATATCCGGGCTCCGGACTGGGCGACGCTCGACCTCTACTGCGACCGGGTGGCAAGCGCCGTCGGGCGGCTTTCGGTGCGCATCTTCGGCATCGCGCCGGCGGACGGCGACGCGCTCGCGCACCATCTCGGACGCGCCCTGCAGCTCACCAACATCCTGCGCGATCTCGACGAGGATGCCGGCATCGGGCGGCTCTATCTGCCGCGCGAGGCGCTTGAGCGAGCGGGCATCGCCGTCGACGGGCGCACGCCTGCGGCGATCCTCGCCGAGCCCGGTCTCGACGCCGCGTGCCGCGAGGTCGCCGAGCGCGCCGCAAAGCACTTCGCCGAAGCCGATCGCATCATGGCGCGCTGCCCGCGCCGCGCGGTGCGCGCGCCGCGGCTGATGGAGGCGGCCTACCGGCGCATCCTTTCCGAGACGGTCGCGCGCGGCTTCGCGGCACCGCGCGAGCGCGTGAGGATCAACAAGCTCCGCCTGGTCGGCGCGCTCATCCGCTACGGGATCGCGTGATGGCCGGCATGACGCATGTCATCGGCGCCGGGCTCTCCGGCCTCTCCGCCGCCGTGGAGCTTGCCGGCGGCGGGCGGCGGGTGATCGTCCACGAGGCGGCGAAATTCGCCGGCGGGCGCTGCCGCACCTACTACGATTCCGTCATCGATTTCGACATCGACAACGGCAACCACCTGCTCCTCTCCGGCAACCGCGCCGCGCTCGGCTATCTCCGCCGCATCGGCGGGCTCGCCGCGATCACCGAGGCGCGCAAGGCCGAGTTCCCGTTCGCCGACCTGAAGACCGGCGAGCGCTGGACGCTGCGGCCGAATTCCGGGCGGCT
>JBBQVL010000116.1:0-11556 GCA_038211615.1 Hyphomicrobiales bacterium | reverse complement strand
CATCAACAAGGAGGGCGAGTGGGCGATCGGCCTCTCCGGCAAGGACGGCAACATGGTATTCGCCGAGAAGGCGACGCGCACGACCGTCAATCCCGATTCGAAGATCGAGGAGGTGATCGACCTCGGCTTCGTCGGCGAGCCCGTCGAGGTGGACCGCACGCTGCTCGATCTCCTCGCCCGCTCCGAGATGATCCCGGTCATCGCGCCGGTTGCGCCCGGCCGCGACGGCGAAACCTACAACATCAACGCCGACACCTTTGCGGGGGCAATCGCGGGCGCGCTCTCCGCGACGCGCCTGCTCTTCCTGACCGACGTGCCCGGCGTGCTCGACCGGAACAAGGTGCTGATCGACGCGCTGACCGTCGCGGAGGCGAAGGCGCTGATTGCCGACGGCACGATCTCCGGCGGCATGATCCCGAAGGTCGAGACCTGCATCTATGCGGTGGAGCGCGGCGTCGAGGGCGTCGTCATCCTCGACGGCAAGACGCCGCACGCGGTGCTCCTGGAGCTCTTCACCGCGCACGGCGCCGGTACGCTGATCAAGGCGTGAGGGGCGACCGGGAGACCGGCCGACGACCGTCCTCTACATCCCGCCCTTCACGACCTGTCCGCGGATCTCGCCATCCGGGAATTTCGCCGTGTGGACGTTCACGTACCACTTGCCGGCCGCGAGCTGCGACGCCTGATCGTCGGTCAGCGTCGCGGAGCCCTCCGACGGGCTTTCGATGTCGGGGATCGGAAGGGCCACGCCGGCCTTCACGCCGGGGTCGGCCGGGCCGTGGAAATGCGCGGCGGTGGCAGGGCCGGAAAGGCCGGAAAACTCGATGGTCCAGGACAGTTCCTTGGTGTCGGAGTTCCAGGTGATGTCGGCCGTCCCGGTGCCGGCGGAATCGTTCGGCGGCGTCTCTTCCGCGCCGGAAAGCGTGGCCATGAATTTCGTCTCTTCGGCGAGCGCCGATCCGCCCCATCCAAGGGCAACGGCGAGCATGGCTGCTCCGACGGCGGCATTTGCGATTCTCATGGAGGTTCTCCTCGCTGTCTGAAGTTCACAGAGAACGGGCCGCCCGGCGCTCCGTTCCGTGAGGCGACCCGCCGCTGGCGCCGGGCGATCGGAAGATCGAAGTCTTAACCGCGCCGCCCTATATTCAGCCGATGAATCTCACCGTGGAAACCATCGCGCCGCACAAGCGGCCCGCCCTCAGCGTCTTCGCCGATATCGAGGCGTGGATCTTCGACCTCGACAACACGCTCTATCCGCGCAGCAGCAATCTCTTCCAGCAGGTGGACCAGCGTATCCAGACCTATGTCCGCCAGCTCCTGAACGTCGACGAGGCGGAAGCGGAGCGTATCCAGAAGACCTTCTACCGCGAGCACGGGACGACGCTCCGCGGCCTGATGCTGACCCACAAGGTCAACCCCGACGAATTCCTCGAATTCGTACACGACATCGACCATACGGCGGTGCAGCCCGATCCGGCGCTCGGCGAAGCGCTGCTCAGGCTTCCGGGCAAGAAATACATCTTCACCAACGGCTCCCGCCAGCACGCCGAGAAGGTCGCGGCGCGGCTCGGCTTCCCCGAACATTTCGCCGACATCTTTGACATCGTCTCGGCCAACCTCATCCCGAAGCCGGAGCGCGAGACCTACGACCGCTTCGTCCGCCACTTTCATCTCGCGCCGGAGCGGGCGGCGATGTTCGAGGACCTGACGCGCAACCTCGTCGTGCCGAAGACCGTCGGCATGACCACCGTGCTCGTTGTGCCGCCCGGCACGCGCGAAGTGTTCCACGGCGAGTGGGAATATGAGGGGCGCGACGACGACCACGTGGACTTCGTGACCGACGACCTCGCGCGCTTCATCGGCCAGATCGCCGACGCGATCGGGGCGTGAGAAGACGCTTTGGGAGGCGTGAAATTCCGGCATTTGCGCGCCTTGGCCGACGCATGATATGAGCTTTGGTCTCGGCGGCCGCCCTCGGGCGGCTTTTTGATTTTGCGAATGGCTGCCGCGATGTCCACGAAGTCAGAGACGAATTCGCCCCTCTACGCGACCTATCAGCGGGTGGACCTTGCCTTCGAGCGAGGCGAGGGCGCCTGGCTCATCGCGACCGACGGCAGCCGCTATCTCGACTTCATGGGCGGCATCGCCGTCAACGTGCTCGGCCACGCGCATCCGCAGATCGTCGCGGCGCTGAAGGCGCAGGCGGACAAGCTCTGGCACGTCTCGAACATCTTCGAGATCCCCGGCCAGCGCGCGCTCGGCGAGAAGATCGTTGCGAACACTTTCGCCGACAAGGTGTTCTTCGGCAATTCCGGCGCCGAGGCCATGGAAGCCGCGATCAAGACCGCGCGGCGCTATCACTATGCCAACGGCCGTCCGGAGCGCTATCGCATCATCACCTTCGAGGGGGCCTTCCACGGCCGGACGCTGGCGACGCTCGCCGCCGGCGGCCAGGCGAAATATCTCGAAGGCTTCGGCCCGCGGGTAGAGGGCTTCGACCAGGTGCCGTTCGGCGACATGAAGGCGGCGGAAGCTGCCATCGGTCCGGAGACGGCAGCGATCCTGATCGAGCCGATCCAGGGCGAGGGCGGCGTGCGGCCGGTGCCGCACGAGCATCTCAGAAAACTCCGCCAGCTCTGCGACGCGCACGGCCTGCTGCTGATCTTCGACGAGATCCAGTCCGGCATGGGCCGCACCGGCCGCTTCTTCGGCAGCGAATGGGCCGGCGTTTCGCCCGACATCGCGACGCTCGCAAAGGGCCTCGGCGCGGGGTTTCCCGTCGGCGCCTGCCTCGCGACGAGCGAAGCCGCGGCCGGCATGACCTACGGCTCGCACGGCACGACCTTCGGCGGCAATCCGCTCGCCATGGCGGTCGGCAACGCCGTGCTCGACATCGTCATGGACGAGAAGTTTCTGGAGCGGGTGCGCCGCACCGGGCTCCTCCTGAAGCAGAAGCTCGCCGCCGTCGCCGACACCCACTCCGACCTGATCGAGGAGATCCGCGGCGAGGGGCTGATGCTCGGCATCAAGTGCCGCATTCCGAACGGCGAAGTCGTTGCCGCCGCGCGCGGCGAGGGGCTGCTCCTCGTGCCGGCCGGCGACAACGTCGTGCGCCTGCTGCCGCCCCTGATCGTGGACGAGGCGGACGTGGAGGAGGCCGTGCGCCGCCTCGACAGCGCGCTCGCCGGGCTGACGCGGCAAGCCGCCGAGTAAGGGAACGCGAGTGGGCGCACCCCGCCATTTCCTCGACCTCTCCGAACTGCCGGCCGAGACGCTGCGCGGCATCATCGACGACAGCCGCCGCCGCAAGGCCGACAGCCCGAGGGGCATGAGGCACGGCGAGCCGGGAGACCGGCCGCTCGCCGGGCGCGTGCTCGCCATGATCTTCGACAAGCCCTCGACGCGCACCCGCGTGTCGTTCGATGTCGCGATGCGGCAGCTAGGCGGCGAGACGATCATGCTCCCCGGCTCCGACACGCAGCTCGGGCGCGGCGAGACGATCGCCGACACCGCCCGCGTCCTGTCGCGCTACGTCGACGCGATCGTCATCCGCATCCTCGATCACAAGGCGCTGCTGGAGCTTGCCGAGCACGCCACCGTGCCGGTCATCAACGGCCTGACGCAGCGCTCGCATCCCTGCCAGATCATGGCCGACGTGCTGACCTTCGAGGAGCATCGCGGGCCGATCGCGGGGAAGAAGCTCGCCTGGTCGGGCGACGTCAACAACGTGCTCGCCTCGCTCGTCCACGCATCCTCGCGCTTCGCGTTCCGGCTCGATGTTGCCGCCCCGCCCGAGCTTGCGCCACCGGCGGAGCTGAAGACCTGGATCGAGCGCAACAGGCCGCAGGTGCGCTTCCTGTCCGATCCGGAGGAGGCGGTCGCCGATGCCGACGCCGTCATTACCGACACCTGGGTCTCGATGGGCGACGTGGAGGCCGAGCGCCGCCACAATCTTCTCGCCCGCTACCAGGTGAATTCCCGGCTTCTGGAAAAAGCCCGGAGCGACACCATATTCATGCACTGTCTCCCCGCCCATCGCGGCGAGGAGGTGACGGCGGACGTGATCGACGGACCGCAATCCGTCGTTTTCGACGAGGCGGAAAACCGCCTGCATGCCCAGAAGGGCATCCTCGCCTGGTGTCTTGGGGCCTAGTTTCGCGATCCCTCACCGGTCCCGCCGGGTGGGCCGATCCGGAAGAATGTGCTCGATCAATCGATGCGACTCCGTTCTCTTCCGAATGGAGTGTTCGCGATATGGAGTGCGCTATGAGCGAATCGCTCAGCCTTGAACTGGAGCCGTTTGGCCGCGACGATCGGGCCCTGCCTTTTCAGGTGGAGGGCCTCGATGTGCGCGGCCGTGTCGTGACCCTCGGTCCCTCGATCGACGCGATCCTGCAGCGCCATGATTTCCCGACGCCGGTGAAGCGCCTCGTCGGGGAGGCGGCGGTGCTTGCCTCGCTCCTCGCCACGTCGCTGAAGGACACCGGCCGCTTCATCCTGCAGACCCAGACCGACGGCCCGGTGTCGCTGATCGTGGTTGACGTGCGCTCGCCCGGCCAGATCCGCGCCACCGCGACGTTCGACAAGGGCGCCGTGGAGGAGGCGACGGCCGGCGGCGGCTTCGACGCGGCGCAGCTTCTCGGCACCGGCACGCTTGCCATGACGGTGGAGCAGGGGGCGACGCAGCAGCGCTACCAGGGCTACGTGCCGCTCGAGGACGACACGCTGGAGGACGCGGCGCATACCTATTTCCGCCAGTCCGAGCAGATCCCGACCCGCATCCGTCTTGCCGTCGCCGAGATGTACGACCGCGACGCGGAAGGCGCGGCGCGCCGCTCGTGGCGGGCGGGCGGCATCATCGGCCAGTTCTTGCCGGCCGCCGGCGAGCGGGTGCGGCATCGCGATCTCCCGGCCGGCGACGTGCCGGAAGGGCGCCAGCGTTCGCCCGTGCCGGAGGACGACGACGCCTGGGTTGAGGCGCAGTCGCTCATCGACACGGTCGAGGATCACGAGCTGACCGATCCCTTGATCGCGGCCGAGCGCCTGCTCTACCGCCTCTTCCATGAGCGCGGCGTGCGGGTCTTCGAGCCGGTCGCGCTGGAGGAGAACTGCTCCTGCTCGCGGGAGAAGATCGAGCAGGTCCTCTCGCAACTCGGCGCGGAAGAGATCGACGAGGCGTCGGAGACCGGCGAGATCGAGGTGCGCTGCGAATTCTGCGGCGCCGAGTACCGCTTCGATCCGTCCGAAGTCGCAGCCCGCGAACCGGACGAGCAGGGCGACGCTTCAGTGCTTGGGTAGGTCAGCCAACCGGGCTTGACAGGCGTCCATATATGAGAAATTTTCTCATATATGGACGCACCCTCGGCTGACGAAACCTCGATCGACCGGCGCATTGCAGAGCGCCTCCGGGCGCTCCGCACCGAGCGCGACTGGCCCCTCGACGCGTTGGCGAAGCGGAGCGGCGTAAGTCGCGCCACGCTCTCGCGCCTCGAGAACGGCGAGGTAAGCCCGACCGCGAGCGTCCTCGGCAAGCTCTGCGCGGCCTTTGGGCTGACCCTGTCGCGGCTCATGCACATGGTGGAGGGCGAGTTCGCGCCGCTTGTGCCGCGCGCCGCGCAGCCGGTCTGGACCGATCCGAGCGTTGGCTTCCGCCGCCGTTCCGTCTCGCCGCCCGCGCAGACGCTGGCCGGCGAGGCGCTCGAATGCGAGCTCGATGCGGGCGCGCGGATCACCTACGACCGCGCGCCGCGCCCGGGCCTCGAGCATCATCTCGTCCTCGTGGAGGGAGAGCTGCAGGTCACCGTCGACGGCCGCTCGCATGACCTGAAGCCCGGCGACTGCCTGCGCTACCAGCTCTTCGGCCCGAGCGCCTTCGCCACCCCCGCAGGGCGTGGCGCGCGATATTTCCTCTTCATCCTGTAAGGCCGCATGGCGAGTGAGACGCAACCCGACATCGCGATGTTCACGGCCGACGACATCGCAAACCACGTCCGCGCGCTGGGCGCGCTGCTGCATGCCTGCGTCCACGACGGGGCGAGCATCGGCTTCGTGCTGCCGTTCGCGGCGGAGGAGAGCGAGGCCTTCTGGAGCGGAAAGGTCCTGCCGGCAGTGCGCGAAGGCACGCGCATGCTCTGGGTCGCGCGGGCGGGAGGAGCGATCGCCGGCTCGGCGCAGCTCGACATCGACACGCCGCCGAACCAGCCGCACCGCGCCGAGGTGCGAAAGCTGCTGGTGCATCCGGATTTTCGCCGCCGCGGCATCGCCCGGGCGCTGATGGCGGACCTCGAGAGATACGCGAGCGGGCTCGGGCGGAGCCTCCTGACCCTCGACACCCGCACCGGCGACACCGCCGAGCCGCTCTACGCCTCGCTCGGCTACCGCACGAGCGGAATCATCCCCGGCTATTGTCGCGATCCCTTCAAGGATCACTTAGACGCGACGACGATCATGTACAAGACGCTCTGACCGCCAGCCGGCGATCAGGCCGCACTCAGCCCGGCGCGCCGGGCTCGTCCTTCTCGACATGCGCCTTCAGCCGCGCCAGCGCGTCGTCCCACTGCCGCGATACCTCGTCGAGATAGGAGCGGGCCGCCTCGATCGGGCGCGGCTCGAGCGCGAAGAGGCTTTCGCGACCGCTGCGCAAACTGCGCACCACCCCCGCGTCGGCAAGCACGCGGAGATGCTTCGTCACCGCCTGCCGCGTGAGGTTGGTCCCCTGCGTCAGCCGCGAGATGGATTGCGGCTGGCCGTACGAGAGCCGCCCGAGCACTGAAAGGCGCGTCGCATCGCCGAGCGCCGCGAACACGGAAGCCTGCGCCGCCAGGGCGGAGCTATTGTGCACGTTCGACATGCGCCTTGATGTTCTTCATCTGCGAGCCCCAGCCTCCGTCGTTCATGCGGAACGCCTCGTCGCGGCGATCCTTCGGCAGCTTGTCGAAGCCCGATTCGACCACGCGGAGAAGAGTGCCTTCCGCCGTCTTGCGCAACCGGAACTCCACCAGCGTCGGCGGTTCGCTCGAATAGTCGCGGGCGCCGTCCACCGCGAAGGGGTGCCAGGTGAAGGAGAAGAAAAGCTCCGGCTCCATCTTCTGCACATTCGCTTCCCAGCGGATATGCTCGAAGCCGGGAATGGTGATCTTGCCGCGTGACACTTCTCCCGGCCTGAACGGCTGCTCGATCTTCACGCGGAACCACGTGCCGAATTCCTCGTAGTCGGTCAGCGCCTGCCAGACGCGGGACACCGGGGCCTTCAGCTCGATCGTCTTTTCGATACTGTCCGTCATGGGCAACCTCCTGGTTGCCCGTTTACCTAGTCGATCGAATCCTGATGCGCAACCATTTTGTTGCTCTTTATCTATCCGGCGATCCCGTCGAGCGCAGCCATCGTCTCGCTCGACAGGTGGAGGCCAGCCGCCGCCAGATTCTCGCGCAGGTGCGCGACCGATGATGTGCCGGGGATCAGCAGGATGTTGGGCGACCGCCGCAGCAGCCAGGCGAGCGCCACCTGCATCGGCGTCGCACCGAGGCCAACCGCGACATCCGACAGCGTCGTCGATTGCAGCGGCGAGAAGCCGCCGAGCGGGAAGAACGGCACGTAGGCGATTCCCGCAGCGGCGAGCTCATCGATCAGCGCATCGCCTTCGCGGTGAGCGATGTTGTACTGGTTCTGCACGCAGACGATATCCGCAAGCGCGCGCCCCTCGGCGACCTGGTGTTGTGTGGCGTTGCTGAGGCCGATGTTCCGGACCAGTCCCTGCCGCTGCAGCTCCGCGAGCGCCGTCAGCGGCGCTTCGATCGAGCCCTCGGCCGGCCCGTGGCTGTCCAGCATGATCCGCAGGTTGACGACATCGAGAGCGTCGAGGCCGAGGTTGCGCAGGTTGTCGTGCACCGCGCTCGTCAGAGCCTCGGCCGAGGAAGCCGGCATCCAGGAACCGTCAGCCCCGCGCCGCGCGCCGATCTTGGTGACGACCACCAGGTCGTCCGGATAGGGGTGGAGCGCCTCGCGGATGATCTGGTTGGTGACGTGCGGGCCATAATAGTCGCTGGTGTCGATGTGATTGACGCCGCTCGCCACTGCCTCGCGCAGCACCGCGATCGCGGCGTCGCGGTCCTTCGGCGGCCCGAACACGCCGGGTCCGGCGAGCTGCATCGCACCGTAGCCGAGGCGCTTCACGGTGCGGTCGCCGAGCGTGAACGTTCCGGATTTGTCGATGTCGGTCATGGCCAGCGTCCTTTTCAGCTTCTGAAATACGCGGGCCGGTCGAGATCGGGGATGAGCCCGGGCTGCGTCGCATTCCATCCGAGCTCGTCCCGCGTCCGCTGGCTCGAAGCCGGGCTGTCGATCGAAGCGAAATGCGCGAACCACCCGAAATGCTCCGTCGCCTGCTCCGGCGATTTTGCGGCGACCGGCACATTCAAACGCCGGCCGATCACGGCCGCGATCTCCCGGAACGGCACGCCTTCGTCGGCGACCGCGTGATAGCGGGCGCCCGCGGACCCCTTCTCAAGCACGAGCCTGTAGAGACGGGCCGCGTCCAGCCGATGCACCGCGGGCCAGCGGTTGAGCCCTTCACCCACATAGGCGGAGACGCCCTTCTCGCGCGCCATGCCGATGAGCAGCGGCACGAAGCCGTGATCGCCGTCGCCGTGCACCGAAGGAGGCAGGCGCACCACCGACATGCGCGCGCCACGCTCGGCGGCCAGTTCCCCCGCCTGCTCGGAGACGCGGGGAATCGCCTCGGAGCGGGACGCGGCCAGTTCTTCGGTCGCGAGGCGCCCCGGCGCAATGAGCGCGGTCCCCGAGGTGACGATCAGGGGACGGTTCGAACCGGCGAGCGCGTCGCCGAGCGCCCCGATGGCGTGCCTGTCGATCTCGCAGTTCGCCGCGAATTTCGAAAAATCGTGGATGAAGGCGGTATGGATCACGCCGTCCGCGATGGCCGCCCCGTCGCGCAGGCTGTCGAGATCCTCAAGATCGCCCCGATGCACCTCGGCGCCCGCCGCACCGAGGGACTTGGCGCCGGCATCCGAGCGTGCGAGCCCGAGCACCTGATGGCCGGCGCCGATCAGTTCCTGAACGACGGCCGAGCCGACAAAGCCTGTAGCGCCGGTGACAAAGACACGCATAGTTTGATTCCCATCGGTTATCATTCTGAGGGAGTAATCTGACACGATTACTCTCGCGAGAGCAATATGTCATCGATCCGGTTGTTCATCCTTTCGTCCTTCGCCGAGCACGGGCCGATGCACGGCCATCTCCTGCGCACCGTGGCGGAGCGCATGAAGGTGCCGTTGTGGACCGACATCTCGGTCGGCGCGGTCTACGGCGCGATGAAGCGGCTGGCCGCGGAGGGCCTGCTCAGGGAGGCGGGGAGCGAGCAGGAAGGCAAGCGGCCGACGCGGCAGCTCTACGAGATCACCGACGCAGGCCGCCATGCATTGGTCGAGCTGCGCCGCGAGGGATTGAGCGATGTATGGTTCAAGGCCGATCCCTTCGACCTGGCGCTGACCCGCCTGGATCCGAAGACGCTGAAGGCGTTGCCGGCGGTGATCGCCGAGCGGCTGGACAGGGTGCGCGCGATGCTGACGAACTCCAGCCGCATCATCGAGGATTCACGCCCGCATGTCGGCCTCGCGAAGCAATGGGCGCTCCGTCACACCGAATACCGGCTGAAAGCCGAGGTCGCCTATCTCACCGATCTCTCGAAGGCCGTCGGCGACATCGTCGGCGACGAGCGTGACCCGGCTCCCCGCAAGCCGAGGGCGCGCTGATCGTCGATCGCAGGGACGGTCTAGCAGTGCCCAGGCGCGCTGATGCGTCCACGCCCTAGTTCAGCACCCGCTTCTCGCCCGGAATATCGAGCGAGAACGCCGGGATGGCGACGGTGAAGATGTCGCCGCCGTTCTCGATCGCCTGGTAGGTGCCGACCATCGTTCCGGACGGCGTCTGCAGCGGGCAGCCGCTGGTATATTTGAAGGATGCCCCCGGCTCGATCACCGGCTGTTCGCCGACGACCCCGATGCCGCGCACGTCCTCGCGCTTGCCGCGCTGGTCGGTGATGATCCAGTGGCGCGCGAGGATCTGCACCGGCGTCGCGCCGCCATTCGCGATCTCGACGGTGTAGGCCCAGAAGAAGCGGCCTTCGCCCGGGTCGGAGCGCTCCGCCATGTAGCGCGGCTCCACGGTGACGCTGATCGTCTTGGTCTTCGCCGTGTACATGCTGGGATCGGGCTCAGGTCTGGCGCGCTTCGTCTCGGCCGGATTTCTACGGCACCGGCCGCCGCCAGCGCAAGAATGCCCGCCTCGTCGGCGTCGCTCCACCGCAACAAAAAGCCCGGCGCGAGGGCCGGGCTCTTCTGATCTTTAAGGGTCGGCCGGGTCAGGCTGCCTTGGCCGCGCTCATCGCCTTGTCGAACATCGCCTTGGCGGGCTTCGACGCCTCGGTGCTGAGCTTCGTCATCGTCGCCTGGGCTTCCTTGGAATAATCGACCAGCGCCTCGAAGCGCTCGCGGGCGAAGGCCGTCTGCAGCTGCACGGCGTCTGCGACGGAAGTGGTCGTCAGGAGCTGGCGGAAGAAGTCGAACGCGGCGTCGGTGTTGGCCTTCGCCATCTCGATCGCCTTGAACTGCGCTTCCTTGACGCTCTCGCGCGTCGACTCGACGCTGTCCTCGAGCAGGTCGGTCGCATCCTCGGCGGCGCTCTTCATGCGGGTGTAGGCCTCGCGCGACTGCGCCATGCCCTGCTCGGCAAAGGAGCGGAATGCCTCGGGGACTTCAAAGGTCGGCATCGCAAACGCACCGGCGAAATCCTTCGCTGCGGACTTGGCGGCGGATGCGGTCTTTTCTGCGGTCTCGGTCGCGGCCGCCTTGGCGGCGCGGGCTTTGCTTTCGGTCGTGGCCATCGGGGTATCTCCTTCGCGTCAGGCTGATGTGTGGCATATAGTCTTCCGCATTGTGCAATGCAACATAATTTTGCATCGCACCAATTTGAGCGGCCGAGGACTGCCTGAATTAACCAATCCGGCCGATTGGCGCGCCGGGGCGCTCGGGCGGGGCTGTCCGCACTCCTCATCTCTGCCATAACGATTCATTAACCAAGCGGCGGCGGGGGAGATGGCCGTCTGATGACACGATGGGGGGATACGGTCGCCGCGCTGAGCGCGCTCCCGGAGACGGGGGCGCTGCTTCTGTCGCCGCTTGCGGCTTTTGTCTGGTCGCGCGACGGGAGCCGCGTGCTCTGGGCCAATCCGGCCGGCGGCAGGCTGCTCGGCGCGCCGTCCTTCGCGACGCTCTGGGAGCGGCGCTGGCCGGAAGCGAGCCCGCTCCGCCGCGCCATCGCGAGCCTCGTCCGCGCGCTTCCCGACCAGGGGATGTTGGCGCGGCTCAGGCTCGTGGAAGACCTCCACTCCCTGCCGGTCGCCTGCCGCTGCCGCGCCATCCGCGCCGCCGAGGAGCGCGGCGTGCTGGTGGTGGCGCTGGAAGGCGCGGGCGAATCCCTGTCGCCCGCCGCGCTGGCGCTGTTCTTCTCCAGCCCCCGGATGGAGGTGGCGATCTTCG
>JBBQVL010000115.1:0-11575 GCA_038211615.1 Hyphomicrobiales bacterium | reverse complement strand
ATGGCGTCGAGCGTCTTGCTGTAATTGTCTTCGGCAAGGCCGGCGAGCGCGTCGCCGAGATCGTCGGCGCGGGATGTGCCTACGAATGTCGCAAGCCCGAAAAGAATCGCGAAGGCAACAGCCAGGAATCTAGGCATCGGTCACCGTATTGGTTGAACCGCGAAGACCGGGCGAGACTCTCGCCCGGTCTTTTGTCTGGGAGGTCAGTTCGCCTCAGCTACCGGAACCGCCGCACTTGCCTGTCGTTGTGTTGAAGTTGCCGCACGACATCGGCGCGCGCCAGTCGGAGATCAGCGGCTTGGAATCTGGCAGGTAGTCGGACCACTCGTCGCCCATGACGAGGCCGGAAGTCTGCCACACCGTGTCGAACTGGCCGTCGGCCTGGATCTCGCCGATGTAGACCGGCTTGGTGATGTGGTGGTTCGGCATCATGGTCGAAAAGCCGCCGGTCAGGTTCGGCACCGAGACGCCGACGAGGGCGTCGATGACGGCGTCGGGATCGGTGGTGCCGGCCTTCTCGACCGCTTTCACCCACATGTTGAAGCCGATGTAGTGGGCTTCCATCGGGTCGTTGGTGGTGCGCTTGTCGTTCTTGATGAACGCGTGCCACTCGTCGATGAAGGCCTTGTTCTCCGGCGTATCGATGGACTCGAAGTAGTTCCAGGCCGCGAGATGGCCGACCAGCGGCGCGGTATCGAGGCCGGCGAGTTCTTCCTCGCCGACCGAGAAGGCCACGACCGGAATATCCTCGGCCTTGATGCCGGCGTTGCCGAGTTCCTTGTAGAACGGGACGTTGGCGTCGCCGTTGATGGTGGAGACGACGGCGGTCTTCTTGCCGGCCGAGCCGAAGGTCTTGATGGCGGCGACCTCGGTTTGCCAGTCGGAGAAGCCGAACGGCGTGTAGTTGATCATGATGTCCTCAGGCGCGACACCCTTTGCCTTCAGGTAGGCCTCGAGGATCTTGTTGGTGGTGCGCGGGTAGACGTAGTCGGTCCCTTCCAGCACCCAGCGCTTCACCGCGCCGCCTTCGTCGCTCATCAGATAGTCGACGGCCGGGATCGCCTGCTGGTTCGGCGCGGCGCCGGTATAGAAGACGTTGCGCTCGCTCTCCTCACCCTCGTACTGGACGGGGTAGAAGAGGATGCTGTCGAGCTCCTTGAACACCGGCAGCACCGATTTGCGGCTGACCGACGTCCAGCATCCGAAGACCGCGGCGACCTTGTCCTGGCTGATCAGTTCGCGCGCCTTTTCCGCGAAGAGCGGCCAGTCGGAGGCCGGATCGACCACGACCGCCTCGAGCTTCTTGCCGAGAAGGCCGCCCTTCTTGTTCTGCTCGTCGATGAGCATGAGCATGACGTCCTTCAACGTCGTCTCGGAAATCGCCATCGTGCCGGAGAGCGAATGAAGAATGCCGACCTTAATCGTGTCCTCGGCCGCGGCGACCGAGGCAAAGCCGAGGGATGCAGCAAGCGCCACCCCGGACAACAGCAGTTTTCCCTTATCCCAAACCATAGACCCTCTCCCATGCGCAGTTTTGCGTCGCAACATGAGAAGCAAGGGCCGTGCCATTTATGACGGCGTCCGTTTGCATGCATGGGGCGGCACGCTGCCTAAGAATGCGCCATAGACGGTGCGGCTCTGGGCAATTGGCGCGGCATCGGTAGGCCGGAGGTTCCGAGGGACGGCGTCCTCGCCGTCCTCCTCATGTCTCGATGGCGAGAAAATGGACGGCGGGACGCCGTCCCTCCGTCAGCCGCGCTTCGTCAATTCGGCGCGAATCTCGTCGTTGTGCTCGCCGAGCGTCGGCGGCGGCAGCACGTCGAGTGTGCGCTCGCCATCGAAGGAGAGGGGGGTGCGGACCGTGGTGAAAGTACCCATCTCCGGATGCTTGGCGGAAACCTTGATCTGCAGGTGTTTCGCCTGCGGGTCCTCGAGGGCTTCGTCCGAATCGTAGGCCGGAGAATGCGGCACTTCGGCCGCAGCGAGGCGGTTGCACCAGGCTTCGCGCGTGCGGGTCTTGAAGATCGGCCCCATCAGGTCGATCAGCGCGTCCTGGTTTAGGATGCGCGCCTCGCGGGTAGCGAAGCGCGGATCGTCGAAGAGGTCCGGCCTCTCGATGGCGGCGGCGAGCCCCTCCCAGAATTTCGGTGGCGAGGACATGTGCAGCGCCAGCCATTTCCGGTCGGCGCATTCGAAGACGTAGGACTGCGAGACGCTCGGCCGGCTGAGCGGCCCCATGACCTCGCCCTCGGAGAAGTAGTGGGTGAAGGAATCGAGGTTGAAGTGGCACATCGCCTCGAGCATCGACACGTCGATGCGCCGCCCCTTGCCGGTCGTCTGCCGCTCGAAGAGCGCCGCGAGCACGCCGAGTGCCGCGTAGAAGCCGGTCATCGCGTCGGCGATGGCCGGGCCGATGACGCGCGGCTTCTCGGGCGGGGTGATGAGGCGGAGGAAGCCGCTCGCGGCCTGCGCCACGGTGTCGTAGGCGGGCCGGTCGCGGTAGGGGCCGCTCGTGCCAAACCCCGAAATGGCGCAATAGACGAGGCGCGGATTGAGCGCCTTCAGGTCTTCTTCTCCGGCGCCGAGCTTTTCCGCCACGCCGGGGCGGAAATTCTGGATGAAGACATCGGCGGTCTCGATCAACTGGTGAAAGACCGCGCGGTCGTCATCCTTCGCCGTGTCGAGCGTGATGGCGCGCTTGTTGCGGTTGTAGGTCTGATAGTGCGGGCTGTAGAGGCCGCCCTTGAAGGCGCGGAAGGGATCGCCGCTGCCGGGGCGCTCGACCTTGATCACGTCGGCGCCGAGATCGCCGAGATACATCGCCGCCGCCGGGCCGGTGATGAAGGTTCCCATCTCCACGACCCGGAGGCCCGCCAACACCTTCGCCACGGCTGTCTCCCTACTTCGGCGTCGATTCTACGCCATCGTAGGATATCGCTTCGTCGGCATGGTTGGACATGATGAAACCGATCGGCCGCTGCATTTCCTCGTAGAGATGCGCGACAAGCCCGGCCGTGCGGGCCAGGAGCGGCAGACCCTTGATGGCTTCGACCGGATAGCCGACATCGAGCATCACGGCGGGGATCGCGCCGCTGACGTTGATCGGAAGCTGCCGGCCGGTGATCGCCTGCGCGTGCTTTTCCAGGAGCCGCAGCATGACGACGTGGGCGCCGGCGGTGCCGCGCTCATCGGCGAGCTTCAGGAGCAGGATGGCGCGCGGATCGCCGCCGGAATGCTGCGGATGGCCGAGACCCGGCACCTTCTGCTTTTCCGCGACGAGGCGCTTCAGCCCCGATATCGCCGTCTCCTCGGGCGAAGCGCCGGTCTTGCCCGCCTCGGCGAGAAGGGAGGCGAGATATTTTCCGGCGACCTCCGAGCTTCCGGCGACCACGGAGCCGATGCCGAGCAGGCCGGCGGCCATCGCGCCCTGCCATGCCTCGGGCGCTGCGGCGAGCGTCATGCGCGCCGCCTGCACGCTCGGAACGAGGCCATGTTCTGCGATCGCCACGAGGACGGCGTCGGTGAAGAAGCGCTGGTTCTCCGTCGGCATCGCGCCGGTCACGAGGAAGTAGAAATAGTCGGTGAAGCCCACCTTGCCGATCAGGTCGCGGCAAAGATCGAGGCCGCGCACGGTGATCGCTTCCGCGCTTGACGTGGCGATGGCGGTGAACGGCTGGTCCTGCTTGCCGATTCGCACTGGCGAACCTCCCTGACGCGCTTGGATTTTCGGGATTTCAGCGACCGATTGTCATCCCGCGCCGTTTCGAGTCAAGCTGGCCTGCCGTCTTCGACGGCTCTATGGTGGCGCCCAATCACGGCCGGGGCAAAATTCGATTCCACCGGCCTTTCGACCTTCAGGGAGAATGAGCGTGCCCGACATCAACCAGATGACAATCACCGACGCCGTGAAGGATTCGTTTCGCGGCCCGCGAAGCGATCGGCTGCTCTTCCTGATCGACAAGCTGGTCGAGCACCTGCACGACTTCACGCGTGAGACGAACCTGACGCAGGACGAGTGGATGAAGGCGCTGACCTTCCTCTACGATTGCGGCCAGATCTCATCGCCCAACCGGCACGAATTCATCCTGCTCTCCGACGTGCTGGGCTGGTCGGCGCTGGTCGACATGATCAACACCAAGGGTGGCGGGACGGAGCTTTCCAATCTCGGCCCCTTCTACCTGAAGGACGCGCCGGTGATGGCGAACGGCGCGCATCTCGCGAAGGACCGCGAGGGCGTGATCCTGCTCGCGAACGGCACCGTGCGCGACACGCTCGGCAATCCGCTTCCCGGCGCCGTGCTCGACACCTGGCAGGCGGACGGCTCCGGCACCTACCCGATCCAGGAGCAGGGCCAGGATCCGATGGACCTCCGCGCCCGCTTCACGACGGACGCGGACGGCCGCTACTACTACACGACCGTCATGCCGAAATCCTACACCGTGCCCTACGACGGCCCGGTCGGCGCGCTGCTTCGCGCCGGTGACCGCCACGCGTGGCGCTCCAAGCACCTGCACTACATGATCGGCGCGCCGCGCATGCGCTCGATCATCACCGAGCTGTTCTTCGAGGGCGACGAATATATCGATTCCGACGCGGTCTTCGGGGTCAGGAAATCGCTGGTCGGGAAAGTGAAGCGCGTGCCGAAGGACGCCAATCTCGAATTCGATCTCGAGCGCAAGCCCGACGCGCGCATCGACTACGACTTCGTGCTGTCGCCGGCGGCGTAGAGACAGGCCTTTCCACTGTCGTCATGCCATGGCTTGACCATGGCATCCATTCCGTAGCGCGGCAGACACTCACCGAAGCGACGGAATGGATTGCCGGGTCAAGCCCGGCAATGACGACAGATGGAGTGGTCACCGCGTTGCCTAGAACGCCTCCATCGTCTTTGTCACCTGCGCCAGGAATTTTCCGCAGCTGTGCTCCGTCGCGCGGTTCATGTCGTAGCGGGCGAGGTAGGTGGTGGGCGCGAACCCGGTGTTCGCGCGCAATACGCGCGTCACGATCTTGCGCGGCGGATCGCCCGCGAGGATCGCGCGGAGGCGCGAGCCGCCATAGGTGCAGACCGCCGCGAGCTTCCTGACGTTCGTGAGCTTCGGCCCGATGCCGCCGTTGTCGAGAAGGTCGAACGAAACGCCGGGCAGAAACACCCGGTCGAAGAATCCCTTGAGGATTGCCGGGTAGCCGAAATTCCAGACCGGGAAGGAGAGGACCAGCGCCTCAGCCGCCTGCAGCCTCTCGACATAGGCGCGCACCGGCTCGATGTTCGGCCCGATCTCGTGGTAGCCGAGCCGTTCCTCGCGCGTCAGGCGCGGATCGAAATTCTCCCGGTAGAGGTCGCAATCGTCGACCGTGTGGCCGGCGCCCTTCAGCGCCGCGAGGATGGCTTCGTGCAGCGCGGCGTTGAAGCTCGTCTCGACCGGGTGGGCATAGAGAACGAGGACGCGCATCCTATGCCCTCTGCTCGCGCATGATCTTTTCCAAGAGGCGGTAACCACTTTTCGGGATCATCCTTGTACCCCCTGCATGCCGGGGAAGAGGTAAACCTTGTCGCTTTTCCAGTCGTAGTCGGGGTTTTCCCAGGCGATCATCTTTCCCGGATTGAGCAGCCCCTTCGGATCGGCTTCGCGCTTGAAGGCAAGCTGCACGGCGTCGGTCTGCTTCATGCCGCCTTCCTCAAGCGTGTAGCGGTGCGGGTTGAAGATCGGGCAGCCATTGTCCTCGTGGATCCTGACAATCTCGTCGAGCCGCTCCTCGCTGGTGAAACGGACGATCGGGAGGCCGGAGCAGCAGATGTTGCCGTCGAAGCGCTGGAATTCAAGATGCCCGGGCACCTCGTCGCCGAAGATTGCGGTCATCTTCTCGACGCTCTCGACGTGTGTCGGGAAGGGGTAGAGCACCTGCAGGTAGGTGATGGTCGGATCGACCCGGAGACCGCGGAGCGTGGTGTGGTTCCAGGTGAGTTCGAAGAGCGGCGGCAGGCCCTTCTTCTCGGCGTCATTCGCCGTGTCCGAGCGATAGACCACTTCGGCGCGGCTTTCCGCGGCGAGCGTCAGCAGCGGCCCGACCGCGTGCGGCGCGACCATGGTCAGCGCCACCGATTGCTCGCGCCGCAGGAATTTCTTGTGGCGCAGGAAGTAGTCGAAGGGAACCGGCGCGGCGACGGTGGAGATCTCCTTGAAGAGCAGCCCGTCCTCGTTGGCGATGCGGTTGGCGAAGCGCACCGCGCGCATGTAGTCGTCGAAGCCGAAAATTACGTCGACCCATTCGTAGGCCGCGTCGAGCGGCAGCTCCACTTCGGTGATGATGCCGTTGGTGCCGTAGGCGTGCATTACCTTCATCAGGTCGCGCCCCTTGAGGTCGAGCACGCGCGGCTTTTCCTCCATGGTGACGATGCGCAGCCCGAGCACGTTGCCGATGTTCCTGAGGCCCCCCCAGCTGATCGAGCCGCAGCCGCCCGAGCCGCCGGCGATGAAGCCGCCGACGGAGGCGGTGTTGTAGGTGGAGGGGAAGAGTCGCACTTCCTGCTCGGGACGCGTCTGCCGGTCGATGTCTGCGATCACGGTGCCGGCTTCGGCGGTCACGCGGCCGCGGTTGATGGACTTCACCTTGTTCATGTCGGCGAGGGAGAGCACCACGCCGCCGGCGAGCGGCATTGCCTGCCCGTAATTTCCGGTGCCTGAGCCGCGCGGGGTGACCGGCACGCCGTGGCGGTAGCAGGCTTCCAGCACCCGGATCAGCTCCACTTCGCTCTGCGGCGAGACCACGAGGTCGGCGGTCACGTGGTCGAGCTGCCGCTTCAGCACCGGCGAGTACCAGAAGAAGTCGCGGCTCTTCTGCTTCACGATCGCGGGGTTGTCCTCGACCTTGAGGTCATCGAGATCCTTCTTGAGCGCGGACACGTCCATCACGCCACCATCAGGTCGTCGAGCTCGGAATAGTCGGGAAGCACGCGCTCGATGGCGCGACCGCTCCGGACCACGATGCGGTCGCTTTCCGGGCGGGACAGAAGCTCGGTCCATGAACGGCCGCGGAAGATGATGAAATTGGCGAGCGCGCCGGCGCGCAGGTGTCCCCCGTCGCGCAGGCCCATGATCTCGGCCGGCGTCGAGGCGATCGCCTGCGGCCAATCGCCGAACGGGTGGTCGAGATGCAGGATGCGGGTCGCCTCGCGGAATACCTCCAGCATGTCGAGATCGCCATAGGCAAAGAACGGGTCGCGCGTGTTGTCGGAGGCGACCGCGACCCTGATGCCACGCGCCTTCATCTCGTGCAGCAGCGTGACGCCGCGCCAGCGCGGCGTGGCGCCGGCGTGGCGGTCCTGCAGGTACATGTTGCACATCGGCAGGCTCACCACCGAGACGCCGGCCTCCGCCACCTTGTCGAGCGTCATGCGCGCGGCGTCGTCGGCCTGGCGGGTGATCGAGCAGCAATGTCCGGCAAGCACACGGCCCTTGAAGCGGTTGCGCAGCACGGCTTCGGCGACGCGGTCGAGCGAGACGGACAGCGGATCAGCGGTCTCGTCCGCATGGAAGTCGAGGTCGAGGCCGAGATGCGCTGCGGCATTCACGAACTGGTCGAGGAGCGCGTCGAGGTCCGGCACCATGAAGGTTACACAGCCGAGCACGCCCTTTGCTTCGGCGACACGGTCGGCGAGCGCCGCAAACCAGTTCCCGTCGCGCACCTGGTCGATGGTGATAAGGCAGGACGCCTGCAGCGCAATTCGCCCGGTCCAGCGCTCGCGCATCTTCTCGAAGACCGGCCAGGAGATTGTCTCCTGCGGCGGGAGCGAATCGAGGTGCGTGCGGAGCGCCACGGTCCCGTGCGCATAGGCGCAGCGGAGCGCGAACTCCATGCGGCGCTCGACGTCGGCCGCGTTCCAGCGCGCGACGCGGTCGCGCCCTACGGCATCGAGCGCCGAGGGAAATGTGCCGTCGGGGTTCGGCGTGCGCGGCCAGATGTGGCCCTTGTCGATGTGGGTGTGGCAATCGACGAAGGCCGGAAGGACCATGCGGCCGGCGAGATCGATCGCGCCGGGCATTGCGTCCGCGGCAGCGGCAATGCTCCCGATGCGGCCGCCGCTGATCTCGATGTCGACGAGGGCGAGGCCATCGCGATCGGCCTCGATGCCGCGCGCGTCGGTGACCGCCAGTGGCACGCGCGCCCGCGTGATCCGGTAGTCGCCGCTCGCTGGAATGCGGATCTCCGGCACCGCTCAGTTCTCCCGCTTTACGGCGCTCTCGTGCCACTTGCGGAGCAAGAGGTGGGAGAGAAGGCTGGTGGCGCCGAAGATCGCGACGCCGGTGAAAGAGAGGAGCACGAGCGCGGCGAAGAGGCGCGGGATGTTGAGGCGATGCTGCGCTTCGATCAGGCGGAAGGCGAGGCCGGCATCCGCGCCGGGCGTCCCCGCCGCGAACTCGGCGACCACGGCGGCGATCAGCGCGAGGCCGCCGGCGATGCGGAGGCCGGCGAGGAAGTAGGGCAGGGCGTTCGGCAGGCGGAGGCGGACCATCGTCTGCCAGCGGCTCGCGCCGTAGAGCTCGAAGAGGTTCAGAAGGTTGTGGTCGGTCGAGCGGAGACCCTGCGCGGTGTTGGAGAGCACGGGAAAGAACGCCACCAGCCACGCACAGATGAGGAGCGCCTGCTGGGTCGTGCTCGTGTAGATCAGGATCAGCGGCGCGATCGCCACGATCGGTGTCACCTGCAGGATGACCGCGTAGGGGAAGAGGGCGAGCTCGATCCAGCGCGACTGCGCCATCAGGATGGCGAGCGCGACGCCGCTGACGAGCGCCAGCGCCAGCGCGATGAAGGTCGTCTGCAGCGTGACCGAGAGGGCCTTGAAGAGCATGGCGTAGTCTTCGACAAACGCCTGGTAGATGCGCAGCGGGCTCGGCAGGATGTAGTGCGGGACGTGCGCCACGTCGCAGTAGATCTGCCAGGCGGCGATGAGCAGCGCCAGCATGGCGATCGGAATGGCGACCTGCCCGGCGCGCGTGCCGAGCCCCTCGCGTGGCGCTGCCGTAGGCGCCGGGCCGTCGATGTCGGCGGCTTCGGGCGCAACATTGTCTGAGGGGAGCGCGGTCAATGCGGCCGGCCTCCCATCGCCTCGTCGAGCGCGTTGGAAATCTTGCGGCACTGCTCGTTGTAGACCGAAGAGGTGCGGAAATCCTCATCGCGCGGGTAGGGGGCGTCGATCGCCATGTCGCTGAAAACGCGGCCGGGGCGGGCGGCCATGACGACGATGCGCTCCGACAGGTAGACGGATTCGAACACCGAATGGGTGACGAAGATCACCGTCCAGCCGAAGCGCTCCCAGAGATGCAGCAGATCGTTGTTGAGCTTGAAGCGTGTGATCTCGTCGAGCGCCGCGAATGGCTCGTCCATCAGCAGGAGCTTTGGCCGTGTGACGAGGGCGCGGGCGATCGACACGCGCATCTTCATGCCGCCGGAGAGCTCGCGCGGATAGGCGTCGGCGAACTGGTCGAGGCCGACCATGCGGAGCGCGTCCATGACGTCGCCCGCGGCGGCGCTCTTCGACTGGCCCTTCAGGCGAAGCGGCAGCCAGACATTGTTGGCGACCGTCGCCCACGGCATCAGCGTCGGTTCCTGGAAGACGAAGCCGATCTCCGTCTGCGGGCGTCCCGCCGCGTCAAACGTGGCGTCCGGCCATTCGATCGAACCGGAACTCGGCTCGCCGAGACCGGCAATGATGCGGAGCGCCGTCGATTTGCCGCAGCCGGAGGGCCCGAGCAGGCTGATGAACTCGCCGCGGCCTACGTCGAGCGACATGTTCCTCAGCGCCAGTGTGCCGTTCGAAAAAGTCTTCGAGATCGACCGCAAGGAAACCAGCGGCCGGGTCTTGGCGGCGGGCGTTCTTCCAGGGGCTTCTGCGTCAAAGGCGACGTTCAATGATGGGCTCCGTTTTGCGCCAGGAAGCCGGCGTCGGCGAATTTTTCGCCGATAGTTCAGTCGCGGCCCGGCGGCGGTGCTCTGCCGCCGGGCCGTGTCAGCGAATCGATGCGAGGCGGCCTACTTCACGAGTTCCTTGCCGACGCCCTTGCAGACGAACTGCGTGGTGTAGACCTTCGACAGGTCGAGGTCGGCCTTCACCACCTTGGCATTGACCATCTTGTCGTAGAAGTCCTTCACCTGCGCGTCGGTGAAGCAGCCGATGCCGCCGTCCGTCGAGGCGCCCGAGACGAGGATGCCGTAATCCTTCATCTGCTTGATGGAAAACGCGATCTGCGCGTCGTCCATGTCGGCGTTGTCCTTCTTGATGAGGTCGTTGGTCGCCGTGTTGTCTCCGTAGAGGTAATTGTACCAGCCGATGATGGAGGCTTCGACGAAGCGCTTGGTGATGTCGGGGTTCTTGGCGACGTAGTCCTGCATGCCCTCGATCATGGTCGAGGTCGTCGTGTAGCCGGCGTCGGCCATCAGGAACACGGTCGGCTCGAAGCCGCCCTCCTTCTTCACCGAGTAGGGCTCCGAGGTCAGGTAGCCCTGCTGGCCGGACTCCATGTCGGCGAGGAAGGGCGCGACGGAATAGTTGTACGGCTTGCGCTGCTCGTCGGTGATGCCCGGATAGGCCGCCTTCATCCACTGGTAGCCGGTGGCGAAGAGATCGTCGCCGATGAACATCGACTTCAGCTTGGCGAGATCGGCGAACGTCTTCAGGCCGCTCTCGGGGTGGGCCATGATGATCTGCGGGTCCTTCTGGAAGATTGCCGCGACCTCGACCACCGGCACGTCCTGCTCGGCCGCCGAGAACGTCCCGAGCAGATTGCCCTGCATGTAGAACTGGATCTTTCCGCCAAGGAGCATCGCCTGTTCGGCCTTCGGGACGATGGTGACCTTCAGCCCGTATTTCTCGTAGGTGCCGTCGACGACCGCCTGGTAGAAGCCGCCATGCTCCGCCTCCGCGACCCAGTTCGTGCCGAAGGTGATTTCGTCGAGCGCCAGCGCCGGCCCGGCGCAAGCGAGCGCCGCGCTGCCGGCGGCGAGCCCGAGTGCAAAAGTCTTCAGAGTGCCCATGTGGATTGTTCTCCGCATTCCCCTGCGTGGCCGGGGAAGACTGGCCACGCCTTCCGTTGCAATGTGAGCCGCGCCGCTTCCCCGTGCCGGCGGGCCGAAACCCGTTCCCGCGGCGTCGCAAGAGGCATGCCACGGGCCGCAATCCGCGACTTTACGGCAATGAGCGCGCACAAGAAAGCGGCAGCCCAGGAATCGGGCAGCGGCGCGCCCTTGTCAGCTCCCGCCCGGCAATCGTAGCGTGGCGACGCATTCTACGGGCCCATCATGTTTCGATCGCTCGCGCCACAATCCATCCGTCCGCCATTCGCCCGCTATAGCCACGGGCTCGAGGTGCCGCCGGGTCACCGCCTCGTCTTCTGCTCGGGGCAGCTCGGCGTTGCGCTCGACGAGCGGGTGCCGGAGGACGCCGGCGAGCAGGCGAAGCTCTGCTTCCAGAACATAGCCGCGATCCTGGCGGAGGCCGGGATGACGTTCGCGAACATCGTCCGCATCAATTCCTTCGTCACCGACCGGGCCTACACGCGGCCCTACATGGCGGTGCGCG
>JBBQVL010000114.1:0-11674 GCA_038211615.1 Hyphomicrobiales bacterium | reverse complement strand
ACCACCAACGGCCGCTTCCGCTCGCTCCTTGTCGGAGTGAACAAGGGCGATCACCTCGTCTATGTCGGCCGCGTCGGCACCGGGTTCGGGCAGGACGCCGTCCTGCGTCTTCTGCCGGAGCTCAAGGCCCACCCCAGCAAGACTTCCCCCTTCACCGGCATCAACGCGCCGCGCCGCGAGCGCTCGGTCAACTGGCTGGACCCTGTCCTCGTCGCGGAGATCGAATTTGCCGGGTGGACGGCGGACGGCCTTGTGCGCCAGGCCGCCTACAAGGGCCTGAGGATCGACAAGCCCGCCGCCGAAGTGGTGGCCGAGAAGCCGGCGAAGGCAGCGACCGCGGCGATTTCGAAACTGACGCTCGTGTCGCCGCGGAGCCAGGCATCCAAGACCGGCCGGCCGAACGTCGTCATGAACGTTCCGCTCTCCAACCCCGACAAGCCGCTCTGGCCCGACGATGGCAACGGCAAGCTCACCAAGCTTGACCTCGCGCTCTACTATGAGGCGGTCTCGGACTGGATCATCGACCACATCAAAGGGCGACCCTGCTCGATCATCAGGATGCCGGACGGCATCAACGGAGAAAGGTTCTTCCAGCGCCACGCGATGCCCGGCACCTCTAACCTCATCACGCTGACGACCGTCTCCGGCGACCGAAAGCCCTACATCCAGATCGATCGCCCCGAAGGCCTGATCGCCGTCGCGCAGATCGCCGGCATCGAGCTGCACCCCTGGAACTGCGAGCCGGGGCATCCGGAGAAGCCGGGTCGCTTTGTATTCGATCTCGACCCGGCGCCTGACGTTTCCTTCGACAGGGTCGTCGAAGCTGCCCTGGAGATCCGGGATCGCCTGAAAGCCGTCGGGCTTGTGGGCTTCTGCAAGACGACCGGGGGCAAGGGGCTGCATGTTGTCACGCCGTTCTCGGTGCCGGAGAGCGGCCGTCTCGGCTGGGACGAGGCCAAGGCCTTCGCCCGCGAACTCTGCATTCAGATGGCGAACGACAGTCCGGAAAAGTACCTCGTCAACATGGCGAAGAAGCAGCGTAGCGGGCGCATCTTCCTCGACTACCTTCGCAACGACCGCATGTCGACCGCGGTCGCCCCTCTGTCGCCCCGCGGCCGGGATGGCGCGCCGGTTTCGATGCCTCTGACCTGGGCACAAGTGAAGAAGGGACTGGACCCAAGCCGCTTCACTCTGCGGACCGTCCCCGCACTGATCGGGAAGAGCGCCGCCTGGCGCGGCTACCTCGAAGCCGAGAGGCCGCTGCTGGAGGCCATGAAAGCCCTCGCCGGCCGTCCCGCGAAGCGAACATTGGCGGGCGCCAAATCAGCAGGCGTCCCGGCTGCGGGGCCCTGAAATTCTTGGCCTGGCCAGTGGTGCGCGCTGAACAAAATCCCGCATGCGGCGTTCCCGTGGTCATCGGGGATAATGGAATGCGAGCACCTATCACAGGCCTGCGCCGCTTCAGCGTTTACCCTCGTGACGTCGGCAGGCACCACTCCCGGACCGTCGCAGAGACAACGTTCGCTGCGGCCCCGACCGGTGCGACGGCTCGCCATCCACTCACTGCTGGAGACTGAAATGGCATACCGACCCAGCTGGCGCGGTCATCTCAAGCTGTCGCTCGTGAGCTGCCCGGTCGCGCTCTATACCGCGACCGACGCCGCGGGAGACGTCCACTTCCACCTGATCAACCCGAAGACGAACAACCGCATCAAGATGATTACGACCGATCCGGACGCGGGGCCGGTGGATCGATCCGACCTCGTCAAAGGCTATGAGGTTTCAAAGGGGGAATACATTCTCCTCACCGACGACGAGCTCCAGGCCGTCAAGCTGGAGAGCACGAAGACAATCGACATCGAGCGCTTTGTTCCGGAAGTCGACATCGACCGCCTTTACTGGGATCACCCCTACTATCTCGCGCCTGACGGCAAGATGGCGGAGGAGGCTTTCAGCGTTATCCGCGCAGCCATGGAGAAATCCGGGCAGATCGGATTGGGCCGTCTCGTCATCGCGACCCGCGAACGAATCCTGGCTCTGGAACCGCGCGGCAAGGGCATTCTGGCCTACACCATCCGATCCAAGGATGAGGTCCGCAATCCTGACCAGATCTACAAGTCCGTCGGGGACAAGAAGCCGGACCCCGCGATGATTGCGATCGCCCAGAAGATTATCGAGCAGAAGGAGGGACCGTTCGACCCCGGCGATTTCGTTGACCGCTACGAGAAGGCGTTGAGGGCTCTGATCCAGCAGAAGAAGAAGGGGATCGTCCCGGTCGCCGCAGCCGAGCCCGAGCCGTCAAACGTCATCGACCTGATGGCGGCGCTACGCGCCAGTCTCGGGGGAAAGTCGAAGTCTGCGGCAGAGCCCGCCGCCAGGAGCAAGGCGCGGAAGAAGGCGCCGGCAAAGGCCAAGGCTCGCAAAACGGCTCACGCATGAGATGCCGTCGCGTTCTATTTGCGCCTCAAACGACTGACTGGCCATCAGGACAAGGGTGCCTATGCGCTCGTTCCCCTGCTTCAAGCATTGCTGCCGGTTTCTCGACCGCGACCGTGTCGCCGGCTTGCGGATAAAGAATCAAGTCCGGAGCTAGCCGGCGCGCGCCAAGCCCGAGCAGTCCGTGCTACGAAAGCGCCGCCGCGTACCCCACGGTCCACCGGCGCGCGACCGGCCAGGACTCCCCGACGCCGGAACGACCCACAAGCCTGCGATCACTGGAACACGTAGCCTCGGAGACAGCCATGCGCTGGAGCAAGACTCTGCAACTCGTCGAAGCGCACTGCGAAGGCGAGATCGGCAAGGTGATAACGTCCGGCGTGCTCGACGTGCCGGGGGCAACGATGGCGGACAAGATGCTCCACATCAACAGGCGCGACGACTCGCTTCGGCGCTTTGTGGTGTTCGAGCCGCGCGGCTTCGCGCAGATGTCGGTGAACCTTCTCCTGCCCCCCACCCGGCCGGACGCGGACGCGGCGTTCATGGTGTTTCAGGCGGACCGCGCCCACCCGATGTCCGGGTCGAACGCGATCTGCGTGACGACGGTGCTGCTCGAGACCGGCATCGTCGCGATGCAGGAGCCGCAGAGCGTCGTGCGGCTCGACACGCCGGCCGGGCTCGTGACGGCGACCGCAACCTGCCGGGACGGCCGCTGCGAGCGCGTGTCGCTCGACATGGTTCCGGCCTTCGTCCAGGATCTGGACGTCGTCGTCGACACCGCGGAGTTTGGCCGGGTGAAGGGCGATATAGCTTTCGGCGGCTGCTTCTACGTCCTTGTCGACGTGGCCGATGTGGGACTTTCGATCAGCCCCGACCGTGCCTACGACCTCGTGAAAGCCGGCACCTATCTCCACACGGAGTTCAGCCGCAGCGTAAAGGTCGAGCACCCTCTCAATCCCGCGCTGAACGAGATCGCCTACGTCATGTTCCGCGACCGCGATCCGGATGGAGCAGTGCGCACATGCACGGTGCTGAAGCCGGGGCGCGTCGACCGTTCGCCTTGCGGCACCGGCAGCTCGGCGAACCTCGCGACGCTGCATGCGCGCGGCCTGATGCGGCCCGGCGACAGCCATGTCAGCCGCTCCATCATTGGCGGCGAGTTCCAGGTGGAGCTGATCGGCGAGACCGAAGTCGCCGGGCGCAAGGCTGCTCTGCCGCGCATCTCCGGACGGGCCTGGATCTACGGAATCTCGCAGATCGGCCTCGACCCCACCGACCCGTTTCCGCTCGGCTTCGCGCTATCGGACAGCTGGGGTCCCTACGTGCACGAGCTCAAGATGTAGGGCGGCACGGCCGGCGCGCTCGCTCAGCCGTTGGCGGCAGGAGGCATCGTCGCTTCTAGATGCATCGGCGTGGCGATGCTGCGCTCGAGGAACTGCATGAAGCGGCCGCGGAACTGTGCGGCGTGGGCATGCGCCGCCTGCTCCGCCCGCTCCACGTCCCGATCGCGGATCGCCTCGACCATGGCGGTATGATCCGCGGCGATCGTCTCCGCCCCGTTCGGCTCCAGCATCTTGTACTCGAAGTGGATGTGCAGCATGCGGCGCCCTTCGTCGAGCAGGCGCTTGTAGAAGCTAGTGTAATAGGGGTTCCGGCCTGCGCGCGCGATCGTCATGTGGAAATTGTAGTTGGCCTCGATCATCGGCAGCGAATCGGCACGCTCGATGCTCACCAGGACTTTCTCCTGGTGGATGTCGGCGGCGGTCGCGATCTTCTTCAGGTCGGCTTCCGTTCGCCGGGCCGCGGCAAGGCGCGTCACGACGCGTTGCAGGAGATCGAGCGCGTCGAGGAAGTGCGGCATGCCCTCGAAGTCGATGGGCGTGACGATCGTGCTGCGGCTTGGCAGGATTACGACCAGCCCCTCGCTGGAGAGACGCACCAGCGCCTCGCGAATGGGTGAGCGCGAAAGCCCGAAACGCTCGCTCAGTCCCACCTCGTCGAGCGGCGCGCCCGGCGCCAGCTCCATCCTCAGAATCTCTTCCCGCAGGCTGGCATAGACCCGGGCGCTACCGGTTTCCCGGACGACCTTGATCAGTTCCCCGCGGCTTTGCGCTGGCATTCCTTTGACCTTCTTTTCGAAGAGGTGGGACACCTAGCACGCGACCCCTCGTTGCAAAAGGGCCGCGCCCACGCTCCTGTGTTTTCCAGACACCGCGGGCCAGCGAATCAGGCCCTCCGGCGCCGGATCTCGATACCAGCCGCGCAGCGGCTCAGAAAGGCCGCCGCGCGGGCGCCGAGGCGCCGCTTCCGCCGACCAGGAAGTCGAAGTCGATCCCGCGGTCGGCCTGCGTCACATGGTCGACGAAGAGCTTCTCATAACCGCGCTCCGCACCCGCCGTCCCCGGCCGCCAGGCGGCCTTGCGCTCGGCAAGCTCGGCGTCGGAGACGTGCAGATGGAGGATTCCCTTCGGCACGTCGAGCTCGATCACGTCGCCGGTCTGCACGAGCGCCAGCGGTCCTCCGATTGCCGATTCCGGCGCCACGTGCAGCACCACGGTGCCGTAGGCGGTGCCGCTCATCCGCCCGTCCGAGATGCGCACCATGTCGGTGACGCCGCGCTGCAGGAGCTTCGCGGGGATGCGGATGTTGCCGAGCTCCGGCATGCCGGGATAGCCGCGCGGACCGATCCCCTTCAGCACCAGGATGGAATTCTCGTCGGCGTCGAGATCAGGCTCGTCGATGCGCGCGTCGAGATCCTCGATGCTCTCGAAGACGACCGCGGGGCCAGTATGGCGCATGAGCTGCGGGCTCGCGGCCGACGGTTTGATGATGGCGCCCGACGGCGCAAGGTTGCCGCGCAGCACGCGAAGGGCATTGTCGGGTTTGACGGGCTTGTCGAGCGAGGCGATGACGCCCGGCGCCGAAGTCTCCTTGCCCGCGATGTTCTCGCCCACCGTAGCTCCGGAAACCGTCAGCGCATCGAGGTGCAGGCGTCCGCGCATCTCGTGCATCAGGGCGGGAAGCCCGCCGGCGCGGAAGAACTCCTCGACGAGGTGCGCGCCGTTCGGCACAATATTGGCAAGCAACGGGATGCCCTCGCAATTTGCCTCGAAGTCGTCGAGCGTGAGCTCGATTCCGAGCCGCCGCGCCAGCGCCGTGAGGTGCAGCACGGCATTGGTGCTGCCGCCGAGCGCGGCATTCACCCGAATGGCGTTGTCCAGCGCCCGGCGATCCACGATGCGGGAAAACGGCACGTCGTCCCGCACCAGGTCGACGATGCGGCGGCCGGTGAGCTGGGCGCTGATCTTGCGCCGCGCGTCGACGGCAGGGATCGCGGCGGACCCTGACAGGCTGAGCCCCAGCGCCTCCGCGATGCAGCCCATCGTTGTCGCCGTCCCCATTGTGTTGCAATGGCCCTCGCTGCGCGACATGCCCGCCTCGGAATCGAGGAACGCCTCTTCGCTGAGCTGGCCGGAGCGGTACTCGTTGTAGAGCTTGAAGATATCGGTCCCGGAACCGACGGTCCGCTGGCCCATGTAGCCGCTTATCATGGCTCCGCCGTGCACGACCATTGTGGGAAGGTCGACGCTCGCGGCGCCCATCATGTAGGCCGGCGCCGTGTTGTCGCAGCCGGTGAGGAGAACCACCCCGTCGATCGGGTTGGCCCGCAGGATGGCCTCGAGCTCCATGCTCATCAGGTTGCGGAAAAGCATGCCGCTCGGCCGCATCAGCGAGTCGCCGATCGACATGGTGGGGAAGATCAGCGGATACCCGCCGTTCTCCAGCACGCCGCGGCTCACCCACTCGGAGAGGCCGCCAAGATGCGCGTTGCAGGGCACGAGGTCGGAAGCGGAATTGGCGATGCCGATGACCGGCCGGCCGTCGAACATTTCCGGCATGCTGCCGCGCGCCTTCAGGTGCGTGCGGTGCTCGAAGCCGGAATTGTCGATCCGCTTGAACCAGGTGTGGCTGCGAAGTGGACGTTCCGCCGCTGACATTGCTCTGTTCTCCGGATGATGACGTGTCAGGCGGTCGGCGCCGGGATGTCGCGCGGCTTCGGGCCGATGCGAAATCCGCGCGGCAGGGGGTCGTCGGATTCCAGGACGAACTGGTGGAAACCCGTGAGGTAGGCACGACCGGTCACCCGCGGCCGCACGTAGAGCACGCCGTCCTGCCGCTCCGCCGAGACCGGTGCGCCGGCGAAGAATGTTCCGAGCGGCCCCTCGAACTTCCGCGTCTCTCCGAGCGGCAGCTCGCCGCGCGTATGCAGCAGCGCGACCCGGGCGCTCGTGCCGGTCCCGCAGGGCGACCGGTCGATCGAGCCCGGCGGGCAGATGATTGCCTGCTTGAAGTCGCCGGTCGTGGTCTTCGCCGAGGTGAACTGCGTCTGGTAGCAGCGGTTGATGTCCGGCCGCTTCGGATGGCGAATGTCAAGCTGCTCGTTGACGGCGGGCATGATCTTCTTCGCCGCTGCCACCAGCGCGCCCTCGGTATGCGGGGCAAGCTCGAGGGACAGCGCGTCGGCATCGACGAAGCAGTAGAAGTCGCCGCCATAGGCGACGGAGACGGTGAGGGTGCCGAGATCCGGCACCTCCACGCTCACGCGGTCGTGCAGCAGGAACGATTCCACGTTGACGAAACTCACGGCGCCGACGCGCCCATCGGAGAACTCCACCTCCGCCTCGACGAGTCCCGCCGGCGTCTCTATCCGCAGCCGCGTGACCGGCTCGACCGCGGCCTTCATTCCGCCGGCGACAAGCGTCGTCGCGACGCCGATTAGGCAATGCCCGCACATCGGCACGTATTCGTCCTGCTCCATGATGACGATGGAGAAGTCGGCGTCCTCGCCGATCGGCGGCATGACCAGGACAGAGCACATCATGCCGTGCCCGCGCGGCTCGAAATTGAGCATGCGGCGAAGACCGTCATCGTGCCGCCAGAGCCACTCCCGCCGTTCGAGCAGGGTCTTCCCCGGCGGCACCGGCACGCCCCCGACGATGACGCGGGTGGAGTTTCCCTCCGTGTGCGAATCGATGGTCTGGATCAGGCGTTTGAAGTTCGTGGCCATTGTTCCTCCTGGCTCAGCGGGCGCCCGTTACGAGGACGTCTCCGCCGTTTACGTAGGACGCCTTGTCGGACAGGAGCCACACCACGGCCTCCGCGACTTCCTCCGGCGAGCCGGCGCGGCGCATCGGCGTGTTGGGGGCGAGGCGCGCAAAGCGCTCCGGCATCTGGATCTCGGTGTCGATCAGCCCGGGGCTGACGGAGCAGACGCGGATGCCTTCGGCGGCGACTTCCAGCGCAAGGCCCGTCGTGAGCCCGTTGATCGCGGCCTTGGAGGCGGCATAGTGGATGTATTCGCCGGGCATTCCCATCGTCGCGGCGCGCGACGATACGTTCACGATCACCCCGCCGGACCCGCCATGGCGGGTCGACATGCGCCGCACCGCCTCGCGCGCACAGAGAAAGTAGGAGAAGGTGTTCACCTCGAAATTCCGCCGCATGTCCGAGTCGCTCAGCGCATCGAGCCGGCCATAGGCGGTGATGACGCCGGCGTTGTTGACCAGCCCATCGACCCGCCCGAGGCGCGCCTCGCACTCGGCGAAGAGCCGCAGCACATCAGCCTCGACCGAAACGTCGCCCTGCACGGCGATCGCCCGCCGGCCGAGGGATTCGACCTGCTCGACGACCGAACGCGCGCGCGCCCCGTTGGCGAGGTAGTTGACGCACACGTCCCAGCCGTCGCGGGCGGCGAGCCGCGCGACCGCGGCGCCGATGCCGCGGCTGCCTCCGGTGACGATGAGGGTGCAGGTCAAATCAGGCCCGCTTCAATTGCGCGCCGGCGATATCGCGGAGCACGGAGCGCGCCGCGTTGTGTCCGGGCGCGCCGTTGACGTCGCCGCCCGGGTGCGTGCCCGCCCCGCAGAGGTAAAGGCCGGGGACCATGTCCCCGTGCCCGCTGCGGCCCGGAATGGGCCGGTTCCACAAGACCTGGTCCGGCATGAGCTCGCTGTGGAAGATCTGCCCGCCTTCGATCCCATAGGTGCGCTCGATGTCCACCGGCGTGAAAATCTGCCGGGCGAGGACGGAGCCGCGGAAGTTCGGGGCAAGCTCCGTCAGGATGTCGGTCATGCGGTCGGCGATCTTCTCGCGCTCGGTGTCGAGGTCGCCTTCTGCGAGCTTGTAGGGGAAATGGTGGCACCAGAGCGACAGCGTGTGCTTGCCTTCGGGCGCAACGGTCGGATCCAGCGCCGACTGGATCAGCATCTGGCTGAACGGCCGGCTTGAGGGAACGCCACGGCGGCCTTCCTGCCAGGCCTGGTCGTAGTAGTTGATCGAGGGGGCGATCATGATCCCCCCGCAATGCTGCGGACCGAGTTCCTTGCCGGGCAGCGCGTTGAAGTCGGGCAGCTCCGACAGCGCGAAGTTGATCTTGACGCCCGAGCCCCTGGCCTTGACGCGCGCGACCTTCTCGCGGACGTCGTCGTCGAGCGCCTCCTTCGGCGTGAGCTTCAGCAGCGTGGTCTTCGGATCGGCGTTGGACAGCACGGCATCGGCCTCCAGTTCGTCGCCGCTCGCAAGCACGACACCCGTGGCGCGGCCTCTCCTGTAGAGGATGTGAGCGACGGGGGATTCGAGGCGAATCTCGCCACCATAGGAGCGGACGGCCGCGGCCAGCGCCTGCGTGACCGACCCCATGCCCCCCTGGACGACGGCCCAGCTCCCGAAGCGGCCGGCGAGATCCGCCGCTACATGATAGAATTTCGAGAAGGCCGTGCCGGCGGCGTACGGACTCTGGTCGGAGCCCGACATCGCGCCGTAGGACATCGGTCCCTGCACATAATCGGAGCCGAAGAAGCGCTGCAGGTAGTCGGCGATGCTGGAGAAGAGCACGCAGTTCAGCATGTCGGGACCGTCGGGACCCGTGAATGCGGAAGCAAATTCCGCCATCGTGGGCTGCGGTCGCAGCATGAAGTCGCCGACGATCCGCGCGATCCGCGTCGTGTATTCATCATAGCGCTGGTAGGCGGCGGCATCCTTCGGCGACAGGCGGGCGATGCTCTCGATGGTGCGCGCGCTGTCCGGATAGTAGAGCACGTGGTTGCCATCGGGGAACGGAACGAAGATCTCCGGATCGCGGAAGCGGAACTTCAGGCCATGGCGCTCGAGCTCGAGGTCGTCGATGATGCGCTGACGCAGCATCCCGAGAAGCTGCGCCGCCATCGACACCCTGAAGCCGGGGATCAGCTCGGTGGTGACGCAGGCCCCGCCGATGCGGTCGCTGCGCTCCAGCACCAGTGTCGAGAGCCCGTTTTTCGCCAGGTAGCCTGCCGCGACCAGGCCGTTGTGACCGGCGCCGATGACAATGGCGTCGTACTTTTTCATCTTCCCGCTTCCCCCAAGCTAGTAGTTGCGCCGCCGTTCCGGCAGCAGTCCTTCCGGGCGGAACATCGTCACGATTGTGATGAGGAGCCCGATGGTGACGAGCCGCAGCGCCGCCATCGTGTCGGCCTCGATGCCGAACACCCCGGTGAGAAAGCGCGTGCCCGTGTAGAACGACTGGATGACGATCGTGCCGAGCACGATACCCCACACGTTGCCGCGACCGCCGACGACCACCATGGCCCAGATGATGAAGGTCTCGATCGGCTTGGCGTCGTCCGGGCTCATGTAGCGCTGCATCAGCGCATAATAGGCGCCGGCCAGCCCGCCGATCGCGCCACCGATGGCCATCGTCTCCATCTTGAAGAGCAGCACGTTCTTCCCGAGCGCCATCGGCAGGCGATCGCCTTCGCGGATGAGGCGGATGGTGCGGCCGAAAGGCGAGGCGAGGAGCACCTGGACGACGATGATCACCACGATGGCGGACCCCGCGATGATCCAGGGCAGGTTGCGCACCGAAATCATCACCGACAGCCCGTTGGCGCCGCCGGTCAGCCATCGCTCGTTCAGGGCGATGATGCGGACGATCTCCGCCATCGACAGGGAGAGGATGCCCCAGTAGGTGCCGCTCATATTGCGCACCGAGAGCGACATCAGGAGGCCGAACACGATTCCGGAGAGCACGCCGAGCGCCACCGCGGACACGACGCCGAAGCCGTTCGCGAGGGCGATCGCGGTGGCGTAGGCGCCGACGGTCAAGAACACGACCTGGCCGAAATTCACGATGCCGCAATTGCCGACCTGCAGGTCGAGGCTGATCGCGAGGATGAACGATATGCTCGTGATCGCCATGAGGTAGATGCCGAAATTCGCGAGCTGATCCATTTTCCGCGGTCCTCCTCAGTCGATCTCGCGCCGCAGAAGCCCGCTCGGGCAGAACAGCAGGACGAGGATGACCGCGCCGTAGACGATCGCCGGCTTGTAGTCGGCCGGGATGCGCAGGCTGCTGACGATGTCGCCGCCGCCGACCCAGTTCACCAGCGGTGCAAGATCGATGGCGACGCCGAAGTTCAGGGCGAAGCCCACCACCAGCGCGCCGAGGATGGCGCCGTAGACGGAGCCCACGCCGCCGATGAGGACCACGCAGAAGATCGGGATGACGAGGTTGAAGCCGAGGTCGGGGACGAGTTGCGTGTCCCAGGCGATGAGCGCGCCGCCGAGCGCGGCGAAGGCGGTGCCGATAAACCAGACCCAGGCGATGACCTTCTCCGTGTCGATGCCGCTCGCCTGAGCAAGCTCGCGGTTCGTGGAAGTGGCCCGCATGGCCTTTCCGATGGTCGAGTATTGCAGCAGCAGGTGAAAGCCGAGGAAGGCCACGGCGACGATGCAGAGGATCCAGACCTGCTGCCGCGTCACGAAGGCGCCAAGCACCTTCATGCCCGGCGCGATCTCGAAGTCGTAGCGCAGGAACCGCGGCCCGAACACCGCCTGCACGGTATAGCGGATCGCGATCGCGAACCCGAGCGACGCGATCATCGGGGGAACGTCGTCGGAATTGCGGAAGACGCGGAATATCACGCGGTCGGCCAGCACGCCGAAAAGCCCCATCGCCAGCGCTGCCGCAAGCACCGCGAGGGCGAAGTTCACGCCGAAGGAAACATTCAGCACCCAGGCGAGGTAGGCCCCCGCCACGGCTGTCTCGACATGCGCGAAATTGGCGAACCGGAGCAGCGACAGCGTAAGCGTGAGGCCGATAGCGATTATGCCGAGCTCAGCCGCCGAGATGAGGCTGTTGACGAAAACCTGGACGAAATTCATTGGCCCCCGATCCCGGCACTTCAGGAGAATGCCGGCC
>JBBQVL010000113.1:0-11707 GCA_038211615.1 Hyphomicrobiales bacterium | reverse complement strand
ACGGGACGAGACCACCGTCGATCGGCCAGGCGAACACCCAGTTCCACAAGACCACAAGCTGCGGCGCGCCGACGAAGGCGACGTAGAAGAGCAGCACCAGCACCGGGACGCCGCGGATGATCTCGACATAGAAGGTGGCGAACTCGCGCGCGATGCGCAGGCGCGAAGTGCGGCCAAGCGCGACGACGAGGCCGAGCGTCGCGGCAAGCGCGAAAGCGACGATCGTCACCCAGAGCGTCACCAGCACGCCGGAGCGGAGCGCGTGGAAGATGATTCGGTAGTCGTTGTCGGCGACGATCAGCCAGAAGAAGAGGACGGCGAGGAGCGCGGCCGCGATCAGCCAGTAGGGGATTTCGCGGCCGGGCCTGCGTGGCGGAGCGGTGACCTCAGCGTCGACTGTCATGGGCCGGCGGATGACGACGCTGCGCCCCTTCCAACTGTCGTCATTGCCGGGCTTGACCCGGCAATCCATTCTGTGACGGCCGCGTGCGCTACGGAATGGTTCTCATGGTCAGGCCATGGGATGACGACAGTTCTGAGAGGCACTGCGGCCTCTCATTGGTTCGCCTGGTATTCGTAGAACCACTTCTGGTTCAGCTTGTCGAACGTGCCGTCGGCCTTCATCTCGGCGATGGCCGCGTTGACCGGGGCGACAAGGTCGGAGCCCTGCTTCAGGATGAAGCCGAACTGGTCGGAGCCAAGCGGCTCGTCGAGCATCTTGAAGGTCCCCGCCGACGCGCCGATGTAGCCGGCGGCGCTCGCTCTATCCATGAGCACCGTGTCGACGTCGCCCGATTTCAGCGCCTGCACCGAGGCCCCGAACGTATCGAACAGCTTGATGCGCGGGTTGGCCTCGTCGCCGTCGAGCACATTGTAGACGGCCGTGTAGAAGTTCGTCGTCCCCGACTGCGCGCCGACCTGAAGGCTCGTGTCGGCCGCGAAGCTCTTGGCGTCGGTGAAGCGCTTCTCGTCGGCGCGCACCAGCATGAACTGCTCGGACGACATGTAGGGATCGGAAAAATCGACCTGCTTCTTGCGCTCGTCGTTGATGGTGATGCCATCCATGCCGATGTCGAACTGGCCTTCGCGGATCGCCTGGATCATCGTGTCCCAGCTTGAGAGGCCCCACTCGACCTTGAAGTTCAGGCGTTTCGCCATCTCGTTCACGGCGTCATATTCCCAGCCGATCCCCTGGCCGGATTTCGGGTCGGCGAAGTTCAGCGGAACGTATGCGTTCTCGGTCACCGCCTTCACCGTCCGCCCGCCAAGGTCGGGCAGCCCGGCGGCCTGCCCCGACGATGCCGTCAGAGGCGATGCGATGAGAAGTGCCGCGGCAAATAGCTTGAACCTGATCATGGGGACCCCTCCGAAACGATTGCTGTTTCCGCCCTTCTAGCCGGCTCTCTGCGGCTTGAGGAGGGCTGCGCGATGCAGTCGATCCAGGCGCGCGCCAGCGAGAACCCCGCTATGTCAGCCGCCGCGCCATGCTTTTCGACCTCGGCCGGGAGACGATCCGGCCAGTCCGGCGCATAGGATGCGATCTCCTCCGCGAAATCCTGGGTCCAGTTCGCGACAAGCTCGGTGCCCGCCTCGAAATGGAACTGGATGCCGTAGGACGCCCTGCCGACGCGGAACGCCTGCATCCTTGTCTGCTCGCTCGTCGCAAGATGCACGGCGCCCGGCGGCAGCGTGAAGGTGTCGACGTGCCAATGGAAGATCGGAGCCGCCCGGCCCATCGCCCGCAACATCGGATCGGAGCGGCCCGCTTCGGTCGGGCGCACCTCGTGCCAGCCGAATTCTATCGGCCGGCCCAGGATATTCTCCGCGCCATGCGCGCGTGCGAGAATCTGGGCGCCGAGGCAGATACCGAGCACCGCCTTGTCGGCGGCGCCGAACGCGAGCGCGAGCGCCGCCTCGTCCTTCAGATAGGGGTGGTTCGCGTCATCGAGCGCATCCTGTGCGCCGCCCAGCATGATCAGGGCATCGAAACCCTCCGGTGAGGCGGGCAAGGCGTCGCCGGCGTGCGTCCGAAGCAGCCGACATTCGGCGCCGGCCTCGGCGAGCGCCCGGCCGACCAGACCAAGCGTCGTCTTCGGATAGTTCTCGATCGCGAGGACACGCATCGCTCACCTCCCGCGCCCGATTAGCACGCCTGCCGCGGCGGGTCACCGGAACTGCTTCAGACATGGAGCCGTTTATCAAACCCAGGCCTCATGAGGTGGCTAAATGCGTAGTTCAGGACCGGACAGCCGCGACGACCGCATGGAGAAGAACGACCGCGATCTGCCCAGCGCGCTCCCGGGCGACCGCGATCCGGACGCGCGACGGAAGCCCGGCGATCCGACGGGCCGGGATATTCAACCGGGCACAGCCGGATCAGGACGGAGCTGGCACTCCCGCAGTCCCGATCCCGACGACAAGGACGACAAGCTCAATCAGGAGCTGAAGGACAGCTTTCCCGCCAGCGACCCGGCGCAGTCGGTGCAACCGGGCGTGACCGGATGGGACCTGACGGACGAAGAAGAAAAGGAACGGCGGAAACGCTCCGCGGCGTAATTCCGCCTGGCATGTGGTCAGAGGCCGGCCTTCGGGCCGGCCTTATTATGTGAGCAGCGCCGCCAGCCGCTTCGGGGCGATGAGGGCGTAGCTGCGCTTCACGACCTTCGCGACCTCCTCCCAATCCGGATCGGTATCGAGCCGCATCCCGACCCAGCCCTTCGGACCGACATAGGGCGGCACGAAGAAACGCTCGGGATCGGCGCCGACGAGCACCATCTGGCTGCCCGGCGGCGCCTTGCACCACACCGACACGCGGCCGTCGCCCCGTTTCTCCATGGCGAAGATCTTTTCCCGCACGCGGAACGTCGGATCGCCCCACGCTTCCTTCTCCTCCGCCTCGGGGAGGGCCAGGCAGATGGCGCGGAGGCGGTCGATGGGCCTGGCCTGCATCGGGCTAGAGCAGCGAATCCTGGTCCGCCGACGATCGCGATCCCCTGGAAGACCCGCGCTTTGCTTTCCCCTTCAGGCCCTCGGTCACCGTCGCTGTGACCGTCCCCCGGGCCACCTTGATCAGCAGGGGGTCGCCGGTCGCGACCTGCTCGGGCGAGCGCACCGTACCGCCGCTCGAATCGAGCACGATCGCGAAGCCGCGCGCGAGGATCGCATCCGGCGAGGCGGTTTCCTTCAACGTCTGGAAGAGGCGCGCGACCTGCGCGTAGCGCTCCCGGTGGCGGGCGAGGTTCCGGTCGAGGCTCGCGACGTCGTGGCGGGCCGCCGTGCGCGCCATGTCGCGCCGCGCCTGGCGCAGGACGTTGGCATGGGTCGCCGCCACACGCTGCATGAGGAGCGCAAGCCGTTCGCGCCGACCGGCATCTGCCTGCCGCAGAATTGCCGGCGAGAGCCGCATGCCCGTCGCGAGGTAGCGCTCGCGCTTCTTCGTCACCTCGGTGCGGAGCGAGCGGGCAAGCCGCCCGCCCACATGGTCGAGCTTCTGCCGGGGCAGCGCCAGCAGATCGCTCAACGACGGCAGCGCGCGGCAGAGCGCCACGTAGTTCCGCCGCCGGTTTTCCATGGCGCGCCGCTGGCCGAGCTCGTGGCGGCTTGCGAGCTCGCGCTGCGCGGCAAGAAGCTCGACACGGACCGGCACCGCCATTTCGGCAGCACCGGTCGGCGTCGGGGCGCGGAGATCGGCCGCGTGGTCGATCAGCGTCCAGTCCGTCTCGTGTCCGACGGCGGAGATGACCGGAATGACGCTCGCCGCCACCGCGCGCACCGCCACCTCCTCGTTGAAGGCCCAGAGATCCTCGATCGAGCCGCCGCCCCGCGCGACGATCAGGAGATCGGGACGCGGGATCGCTCCTCCTGCCGCGATGGCGTTGAAGCCGCGCACCGCCGCGGCGACCTCCTCCGCCGCGCCCTCGCCCTGCACGCGCACCGCCCACACCAGCACATGGCGGGGAAAGCGGTCGCGCAGGCGATGCAGGATGTCGCGGATCACCGCGCCGGTCGGCGACGTCACCACCCCGATGATTCTGGGCAGATAGGGAATCGGCTTCTTGCGAGCGGCATCGAACAGGCCTTCGGCGGCGAGCTTCCTGCGCCGCTCTTCCAGCAGCGCCATGAGCGCGCCGGCGCCGGCCGGCTCCAGGCTGTCGACGATGATCTGGTAGCGCGAGCGGCCGGGGAAGGTCGTGAGGCGGCCGGTCGCCACCATCTCCATGCCCTCGGCGGGCTTGAAGCGGAGACGCTGGAAAGTCGTCTTGAACACCACCGCGTCAAGCGCCGCGCCCGAATCCTTCAGCGTGAAATAGCAATGGCCGGAGCCCACCGCGCCCTTGAAGCCGGATACCTCGCCGCGCACCCGCACATGCTCGAAGTTCTCCTCCACCGTCCGCTTCAGCGCGAAGGAGAGCTCCGAGACGGTGTATTCGAGGAGATTGGTCTGGGGCGCGTTCATTTCTCGTGCGGTCTGAAGTCCTGCGGGCAGTAGTCGCGAGATAGGGCGAATCGGGGTGCGAAAGTAGCCTGCTGCTGTCTTGACGGGGCCGGAGGCAGTCTTCAAGCCATCCAGCGATGAGCTACGATTTCCGCAGCCCGCGGCTTTTCGTCGAGAGTGACCTTGGCGAGGGCACGGAGCTGGTCGCGGGCCGCGAGCAGGCGAACTACCTCCTGAACGTCCTGCGGCTGAAGGACCGCGATCCGATTCTTCTCTTCAACGGGCGCGACGGCGAGTTTCGGGCGCGGGTCGCGGGGGCGGGCCGGAAGGCCTGCATCCTCCAGGTGGAGAAGCGGGTGCGGGAGCAGACGTCCCTCCCCGACCTGCACTATCTCTTCGCGCCGCTGAAGCATGCGCGGCTTGATTATATGGTGCAGAAGGCTGTGGAGATGGGAGCCGGAAAGCTCCGACCCGTCATCACGCAGTTCACGCAGGCGCAGCGCTTCAATCTCGACCGGATGCGGGCAAACGCCATCGAGGCGGCGGAGCAATGCGGCATCCTGGCGATCCCGGAGACGGAGGAGCCGCGGAAGCTCCGCGAGGTGCTTGCCGCATGGGACGCGGCGCGCCGCCTGATCTTCTGCGACGAGGCTGCCGAGGTCGCCAACCCGGGCGCAGCACTCGCGGGCCTGCCGCGCGGTCCGGTGGCGCTCCTCATCGGGCCGGAGGGCGGATTCTCGCCGGAGGAGCGCGCCGATCTCCTTGCGCGGCCGTTTGTCACCGCGCTGTCGCTCGGGCCGCGCATCCTGCGCGCCGACACCGCCGCGGTGGCGGCGATGGCGCTCGTCCAGTCTTTCATCGGCGATTGGCGATAAAAGGCTTTGCCGCGGCGGCATGCCCGACTATGGTCCGGCACTTTTTTCCGGAAAGAGAATGGCGCGCGATACTTCCGACCTGACGCCGATAGAGAACCGCGACCAGCTCGCCGCGCATCTGGAATCGGGCGGCAAGCCGCGCGAGAAATGGCGGATCGGCACGGAGCACGAAAAATTCGGCTTTTACAAGGACGGCCACACGCCGGTTCCCTATCAGGGCCGGCGGGGCATCCGCGCGCTGCTCGAGGGAATGCAGTCGCTGCTTGGCTGGGAGCCGATCTTCGACGGCGAGAACATCATCGGGCTCGCCGATCCGATCGGCGGCGGAGCGATCTCGCTCGAGCCGGGCGGGCAGTTCGAGCTTTCCGGCGCGCCGCTGAAATCGCTGCACCAGACCTGCCGCGAGGTGAACACGCATCTCGCGCAGGTGCGGCAGATCGGCGACCCGCTCGGCATAGGCTTCCTCGGCCTCGGCATGAGCCCGAAATGGAAGCTCGCCGAGACGCCGGTGATGCCGAAGTCGCGCTACAAGATCATGGCCGACTACATGCCGCATGTCGGCACGCGCGGCCTCGACATGATGTTCCGCACCTGCACGGTGCAGGTGAACCTCGACTTCCTGGACGAAGCCGACATGCGCGACAAACTGCGCGTCGGGCTGGCGCTGCAGCCGATTGCGACGGCGCTCTTCGCCAACTCGCCGTTCACCGAAAACAAGCCGAACGGCTTCCTCTCCGCCCGCGCCGAGATCTGGCGCGACACCGACCGCAACCGCACCGGCATGCTGCCCTTCGCCTTCCTCGACAGCTTCGGCTTCGAGAAATACGTCGACTGGGCGCTCGGCGTGCCGATGTATTTCGTGGTGCGCGACGGCCGCTACCATCCGATGACGAACTTCACCTTCCGGCAGTTCATGGAAGGGCTCGCGCCGAACGACCTGCCTGATCCGCAGCCGACGATGGGCGACTGGAAGAACCATCTCTCGACGCTCTTCCCCGAGGTGCGGCTGAAGACGTATCTCGAAATGCGCGGCGCCGACGGCGGGCCGTGGCGGCGGCTCGTCGCGCTGCCGGCGCTCTGGACCGGACTCCTTTACGACCAGACCTCGCTGGAGGGGGCGAAGGAGCTGGTCCGCACCTGGACGGCGGAGGAGCGGCAGGCGCTCAAGGACGCGGTTCCGAAGACGGCGCTCGCCACGAAGTTCCGCGACCAGACCGTACTCGACATCGCGCGCCAGGTCGTGCAGCTCGCCCGCGACGGCCTGCGGCGGCGCGCCATCCCCGGCAACGGCTCGCCGGACGAAGCGGCCTATCTCGGGCCGGTGGAGGAAACCGTCGCGCTCGGCCGCACGCCGGCGGAGAACCTCATCTGGCAATACGAGACGCGCTGGGGCCGCTCGGTCGAACCGATCTTCGAGGAGCACGTTTATTGAATCAGCCGGGCTGACCGGTCGCGTCAGCAGGATTGACTGGATGCGCGGGACGAGCAGGCGCACAGGAAGCGGCCCGCGACCGGCGACCCCGACCTGACCAAATGACCGAGATACCCCACCCCGTCCCTGCATCCGGCTTCGCCAGGGCTACGCCGGACGAGAGCGGGAGAGGGGCAGCGCGCCCCGGTTTCGGGGCCGGCGATCTCGGCCTCTTCGCCGGGACCGTGCTCGTCTGGAGCACGACGTGGCTGGCGCTGAAGCTGCAGCTCGGCACCGTCGACCCGCAGGTGTCGATCGTCTGGCGCTTCGCCATCGCCGCGCCGCTGATGTTCCTGGTGTGCAAGCTCGCCGGCGCGCGGATCGTATTCCCGCTCCGCACGCATCTCCGCTTCGCGGCGCTCGGGCTCTTTTTCTACTCGACCAACTTCCTCCTCTTCTACAATGCCGGGCACTACGTCGTGTCGGGGCTGCTGGCGGTGATCTTCTCGCTCGCCTCGCTGACCAATATCGGCCTCGCCGCTCTCTTCCTCGGCGAGCCGCTTCGGCCGCGCGTGGCGCTCGGCGCGCTGATCGGGCTCGGCGGAATCACGCTGATGTTCTGGCACGAGCTCGACGGCAGCATGGGCACCGGCCCGCTGATCGGCCTCGGCCTCGGGATTTTTGGCTGCCTCTCCTTCTCGTTCGGCAACGTGCTCGCCGCGAAGGCGCAGCGCGACGGCATCCCGGTGCTTTCGGCGAATGCCTGGGGCCTGACCTACGGCGTCATCCTCAACATCATCGTCGCGCTCGCCGCCGGCAGCACTTTTACGATCGAGCCGACCGCCCGCTACATCTTCTCGCTGCTGTGGCTCGCGATTCCCGGCTCCGTGCTGGTCTTCTGGATGTATCTCGCGCTCCTTGGGCGCGTCGGCGCCGACCGCGCCGGCTACACGGCGGTCGTGACCCCGGTGCTGGCACTGCTCGTCTCGACCTTCGTCGAGGATTACCGCTGGTCGGTGCTCGCGGTCGCCGGGCTGGCGCTGGTCGCCGCAGGGAATTTTCTGGTGCTGACGCGCAGGAAGGGCTGACGAGCGGCGCAAGGCCTCCGTCTCACGGATTCGCAGAGAGCCTCATAGAGGCTTACTGTGTCCCGCGCGGTGGTCTGCGGTCGCCTGCCGCTCGAATTCCTCTTGGACGAAGCGGGAAAACCTAGGAGAGCCGTTGAGCCCGTGGGGGTAGCGGTGCGGGAGCATTAGGTAGCGCCGCACATTTGGCCGAGAAAACGGTATATACGGTCCGCTGACAGACCCCCTCAAAATCCTGCCAAATCGCCGCCACTCTCGGCGCCGAGCGAATCGCTGGCGACGCTGGATCAAGTAATGTTCGTGTACAGACCACCTCATATCACGTACCAAGGCTGGTCGCTTTACGACGTACATCGTAGTCCAAAAATCGATCGGTCGATATGGCAGACGAAGGGCAAAATCCCAACCGAACCAAAGCAGATGCTTTGGGGCTTGATCGAGCCCCTGCTTAAGATTGTCCAACCCTCGCACGACAATATACACGCCAGCTGCAATTTGTAGCAGTCCTGTCTGATATGTCTCGAGGGTCATGGTCGTAGCCGAAAACGATATTGCGACAACACCAAATAAAATTTCAACTACTCCGTATGATACTCTTGCAGACGAGCGAAGCCAATACAGAAGAACACCGATTAAAGTCCCTAATAAAATGAAATATGGCGCATATCGTGAAAAATTCTCAGGCGCCGGCGTCATCTGCCAGACAGTGTACTCGACAAATAGGCGCCAGTAGTTGTAAAAGTAATAGAGTATAGCCGCTATAGCTCCAATTCGCAAAATTATCAGCAAATTTGAGTTGATGAACCCGTTGTAGTTTCGCTCTAATATCTTTCGCATATTCAAGTTAAGAACAAGCCCCCTCTCAATGCACCTAGCGCTTATGTCACACCCTGACTCAGTTATAGATGTGTCTAAAAAGCAGATTATCCGACGAGCATGGCGTCATGGCGGGGAATCAGTATGAAAACACGCTTTGGTAGAGTTTTTCGACCCTAGCCATCAAGGTATTTCTCCGCGTCGGAGACGAAATGTCCAGCAGGCGTGCCTGCGCCGCATCTGCTCTCCGGACCGGGCAACTGCGCTTCGTCGTTCTCATCGTCTTGGGATGTCGATGTAGCTCACCTGCTTCCGCTTTCGTGCGGGGCGGGAGTCGGCGTAGCGATATCCGCGAGAGTCCCAACTTTTACGTCTCTCGTGAAGTAATGAAAATTGAATACCCAGACGTGGCTTCGATCCAGTCGAGGGGAGTTCCGTTTTGACCCGCCTCGGCCTTCCCGGGACGGCGCTTAAGTCCGGCTCCGACTTCACGGGGCGTTTTTGGCGGCGGATATCTCTCCGCTGACTTCGGCGGCTTGGTAGCGATCTTGTCGGCCATTCCGTTCGCTCCCCTGACTGCGGTGAGCGAGGCTATTCGGAGAGGACGCGGGTTGGGGGGATGGTCACCGTCACCACGGTTCCCTCGCCGCGCGCGCTCCTGATCGAGAGGCTGGCGCGGTTGGCTTCCACCAGCGCCTTGGTCAGCGGCAGGCCGAGGCCGGTGCCGGCGGGGCCGCCGATCGAGGAGGTGGCGAGCTGGCGGAAGGGCTCCAGCGCGCGGGCGAGGTCGTCCTCGCTCATCCCCTCGCCGGTGTCGCGGATGCGAAGCAGCGCCTCGCCGTTTTCGGTGAGGCTGGTGGAGGCGATCACCTGGCCGCCCGGGCCGGTGAATTTTACCGAGTTGGAGAGGAGGTTCAGCACGATCTGGCGCAGCGTGCGCTCGTCGGCGACGATCGCCGGCACTTCGCGCGAGAGGCTGGAGCGGAGCACGACGCGGGCGCGGTTCGCCTGCGGCTGCATCAGCGCGATCGATTCGCGCACCACTTCGTTCAGCGCGACGGCGGCGAAGGTCAGGTCGAGCTTGCCGGCCTCGATCTTGGAGATGTCCAGGAGGTCGTTGACGAGGCTCACGACATGCTCGCCCGAGGTGCGGATGTCGCGCAGATATTCGCGGTAGCGCTCGTTCGCGACGGGGCCGTAGCGCTCCTCGCTCATCACCTCGGAGAAGCCGATGATGGCGTTCAGCGGCGTGCGGATCTCGTGACTGACGCGCGCCAAAAACTCCGACTTCTGCTGCGAGGCCTGCTCGGCGGCGAGCTTTGCGGCGGTGAGCTCCGCCTCGATGCGCTTCCAGTGGGTGATGTCGCGCAGCACCGCGCAGAAGCGCCCGCCCGCCTCGCCCGAGATGCGGCCCATCGTCATGAAGAGCGGGATGGAGCCGGCCCCGGCGATCGCCTCCACCTCGCGGCCCTCGTTCAGGAGGCTCGCGACGCCGCTGTCCTTCAGGCCGGAGAGATAATCGAGCGCCGCCTTGCGGCTCGCCGGCGTCAGCAGCTCCTCGAAGCGCCGGCCGACCATCTCGTGCGCGTCGAGGCCGAAGAGCGCCTCGGCGCTGCCGTTGACGCTTTCGATGCCGCCGCCCGCATCGAGGATGACGACGCCGTCGGTGGCGGTGTCGAGGATCGCCGTCATCTCGCGCAGCCGCCGCTGCGCATCGGCGACCTGCTCGCCCGGCGCGGGGGCTTTCGCGGCGCGTGGAGGCGGAGACGCGGACGGGGGGATGGGGGGTTGGGGGATGGGGGTTGGGGTCGGTGGTTCTTCCGGCTCGACCGCCTCCTGCGCTTCCGGCTCGGGCATTTCCGGTTCGGGCGCGTCGAGCGGCGGCGGGCTGAAGGCTCCGAGGCCGGCGGCGAGGCCGCCCGAGACGCGCTCGCGGAGCGCCGCGGCGATCTCCTCGAAGGCGTTGCGCTCCTGCTGCGTCAGCGAATGATCCGTGATGCGCTCGATGTCGGAACGGATCGGGACGACGTTCGGCGCGGAGCCGGGCGATTCCTCGTAGGGCGGCGACGGCTCGGGCGCGGTTCCCCCAGGCCCGAAGCGCGCCTCGAAGGCGCCGGGCATCAGCGCCTCCCCCGGCCGCAATATGCCGAATCCGCGATAGCCCTGGAACGACTGGTCGCCGCCGAAGACGGGGAGCGCGGTCAGCTCGACCGGCACGCGGACGTTCGACCCGTCGATCGGCCACCAGGCGGTCAGCCCGCTCCACGTGTCGCGCTGGCGAAGCGCGCGGGCGATGCGGCCGCCGGGGTCGAGGCGGAGCCGCGCCGCGGCCTCCATCCAGCGCTCGCCGACGATCTCGGCGTTCCGCCCGACGACCTGCGTCAGGCCGGGCGAGAGGAAGAGGAAGCGGTCGGAGGCGTCGGTCTGCCAGAGGAAGCGCACGGGCTTGCGCGCGAGTTCCTGCGCCACCCGGCCGGCCATGACCGAGCGCGCCGGCGGCCGGTCGGACGGCCGCTCGTGCGGCCGCTCGGCGGGTGGCGTCTCGTCATTCGCCGCGCGTCTCGGGGCGGGGGCGGGTCTTGTCGCGGGGGCGGCGGGCTTCGGTTCCGGAGCGGGCTTCGCCGGCATGAGATCGAGCGTCGGCACGATGCGCGGCGGCTCGGCGCCCGCGCGCGGCTCCTCGGCGGGTGCGCGCGGCGGCTCGGAGGGCGGCGATTCCCGAAGGGGGCGCGTGGCGCGGGTGTCGGACGGACGGGGCGCGCGGATCACGAGCCCGGCGTCGTCGAGCACCGGCGGCGGGGGAGCGGATCGCGCCTCCTCGGGATCGGGCGCGCGCTCGACGAGGGAGAGGCGGAAGCTCAGGCCGCCGTCGGAGAATGTGAAGTGCGGGCTCGCCGCTGCGCGCGCGGCAATGCCGGGCCGCGATTCGGCGAGCACCGAATCCTCGGCGTCGAAGATCGCCACCTCCATCCGGGGGCTGGAGAAGAACAGCGCCAGCGCGGCGGGCGACAGGGATTCGCCCGCGCCTTCCAGCGCCACCACCAGCACGCCGCGCTCCTCGGCGGCGCGGATGGCGCGGCAGCGG
>JBBQVL010000112.1:0-11967 GCA_038211615.1 Hyphomicrobiales bacterium | reverse complement strand
GTCCCGCCGCCACGACGCGATAAGCCGGTTTGCCGTGTCCCCGCAAAGCGATACGCTTGCGATCGAGAAGCGTCAGCCTCAGCCGCAAAGGTGAAGCATCGCGATGCGCCGTCTGGTCAGCCTCACAATCCGGACGCGCATCCTGGCCTTCCAGCTCGTCGTCGGCGTGGCTGTCGTGGTGCTCTTCGCCGCGGCGTTCGTCGCGATCCAGAATTTCCACTACTACCTCACCCGCGGCGCGCTCGCCCACCGCCAGCTTGCCGCCATCGCAAGCCTGGCGCGCGATTCCGACCAGTATTCCAAATCCATCGCCTCGCTGCTCATGACCGGCGAGCCCGGGGCGCCGGAGATCGCCGCGCTGCAGGGCCGCATCGGCGCCGGGTTCGAGGCGCTCCGCCGCCTGACCCAGGACGAGACCGATTTCCTCGCCGGCGAGGGCGTTGTCGAGGCGCAGAAAGTCGAGTTCGACCGTCTCGCCCGCCTGCACGAGCTCTACGACGATCTGAACCGCCACTACGAGGCGCTTCTGACGATGCGCGACGCCGGCCAGGGCGAGGCGGCGGCGCGGGTGTTCTTCCGCGACATCGACCAGCGGCTGCACGACGAGTTCGGGGGGCTGATCGACGACGCCATCGCCGGCGAAATCGGCGAAGTGGAGGCGGCGGACAACGATGCGACGCGGCTCATCCGCATGCTTGTCTGGGGCATTGGCGTCATCTCGGCCGTCGTCCTCTTCGCTACGCTGCTTGCCGGCTACTTTCTCTATCGCTCGATCGTGCGGCCGATCGCGCGGCTGAGCGCCGGAGCGGTCGCGATCGGCCGGGGCGATCTTTCGCACCGGGTCGGCCGTCTCGGCGACGACGAACTCGGCCTGTTCGCCCTCCGCTTCGACGAGATGGCGGCCCGCATCGAGCAGCAGCAGCAGCTTCTCCTTGCCGCCCGCGCCAACCTCGAAGCCGATGTCATCGACCGCACGCGGGAGCTGGAGGCGGCGAACGACACGCTGCGCGACCGCGACCGTTCGCGTGTCCGCTTCCTCGCCGACATCAGCCATGAGCTGCGCACGCCGCTGACGGTGCTGCGCGGCGAGGCTGAGGTGACGCTGCGCGGAAAGGCGTCGAGCCTCGCCGCCTATCGCGAGACGCTCGAGCGCGTCGTGGAACAGGCGCAGGAGATGGCGCGGCTGGTGGAGGACCTCCTGACCCTGGCCCGCTCCGAGACCGACGATATCCGCTTCGAGAACGTTTCGCTCGATCTCGGCGAGGTCGCCGCGGAGGCCGCGCGCGAGGCAAACATCCTCGGCCGGGCGCGCGGCATCCGGATCGACACCGCGATCGGGGCCGCACTCGAGGTCGAAGGCGATCCGCAGCGCATGAAGCAGGTGCTGATGATCGTGCTCGACAACGCGGTCAAATATTCCGAACGCGGCGGCGCGGTGCGGCTCGAAGCGGCGGCGCGCGAGGGAGCGGCAATCGTGACGGTCCGCAACCGGCATGGCGCGATCGACGCCGGCGAGCTGCCGCGGCTCTTCGATCGCTTCTACCGCGGCCGCGACGCCGCCATGCTCGCCTCGACCGGCAGCGGACTCGGCCTCGCCATCGCCCGCTGGATGGTGGAGAAGCAGGGCGGCACGATCGCGCTCGAACGCGACGGCCCCGATGCGATCAAGGTGGCGATCGGGTTTCCGCTGATCATGACGGGTGCGGCTCCGGCAGTTCCTCCCACGTCGCAGACGGGAGAGAAACCCACGGCGCAAGCCGTGCTCGCATCGGAGACGTCGTGACCAAAGTCCTGCTCGTTGAGGACGATGCGCGGATCGCGAGCTTCGTCAGTCGCGGCCTGGAGGCGGAGGGCTATTTCGTCGACCTCGCCGAAGGCGGGCGCGAGGCCCTGGCGCTCGCGAGCGATAACGCCTACCCGCTCATCATTCTCGACCGCATGCTTCCCGGCCTCGACGGCCTCGACATCTGCCGCGCGCTCCGCGCGTCCGGCAGCGGCAGCATGATCCTGATGCTGACCGCCAAGGACAGCCTGCAGGACAAGCTCGACGGACTGGGCAGCGGCGCCGACGACTATCTCACAAAGCCCTTCGCCTTCGACGAGCTGCTGGCGCGCATGAAAGCCCTGCTCCGCCGCGGCCCTTACCAGGACGAGGCGGCAGCGCTCCGCGTCGGCGATCTCGTGCTCGACCCGGGCGACCACAGCGTGAAACGCGGCGGGCGCGAAATCGCGCTGACCGCAAAGGAGTTCGCGCTCCTCAGCTATTTGATGAGCCATCCCGGCAAGGTGCTGAGCCGCACCCGGCTGCTCAGCAATGTCTGGGGCTACAGCTTCGAGCCGGGCACCAAGGTGGTCGACGTCTACATCCGCTATCTGCGCCAGAAGATCGAGGAAGGCGCCGAACCGCCGCTGATCCACACGGTGCGCGGCGTGGGATACAAGATCGCGGCGGAGACATCGGACAGGACCTGAGACTGTTCCCACAGGGGAGCCTCGGGGGGAATGTCCGGCGGCAGGGCGCAACCAACCAGAAATGGCATTTCCCCAGCAGCACTTCATGACAAATGAATGAAGCCGGCGTAGTTATTCCGCTTTAACTTCGTCTACTGCGGCTTTGCGGCGCTTGACGAAATAACGCCCCTCGGCTGTAGAAGCGCTCGCCTAGAAAAGCTCCCCGCGGGGGAGCTTAGGCGAAAATTGCGAGGGTGGATCATGGGACGAATTCAGCGATATCTCGGTTGTGCCACTGTTGCCCTGGCGGCATTCGGGTCGACCGGAGCGGCCTGGGCCGACTGCGCGCTCCCCAATTTCGGAGGAACGTACCAGTCCTACGTCACCTTCTACAAGAGCGCGCCCGCGCCGGCGGGACTTGGCTGGGCGTCCTGCAAGGTGACGTTCAACGACGCCGGAACGCAGACCGGTACCACCACCTGCGCCACCTCGCTCGGTGTGAGCGCAACCTTGTCCGCCGCGAAGCTCACGCTGGCTTCCGGTCCGAACTGCACCTTCAGCGCGACCTTCAAGATCACCGTCGCGCCGGCCCCCGCGACCACCTATACGGCGAGCAGCATCACGCTGTCCGACGACCACCTGACGGCGAAGGGCGTCGGCACGTTCACGCAGGCCTCCTCCACGCAGGCGTTCGTTGCCGACTTGGTGCGCATCAACTAGCGCGCTCGGCGAGGCGCGGTCCGACCCGCGCCTCGCTCATCCCTGCAGACCCCGCCCGGCTTTCCGCTTAACCCCGCCTGCGCTACAAACGCGCATGATGATCACTAGGAAAGCGCTGTCCCGGCAGCCGGGGGACACCGCGCAATGACCGCGATGCTGGCGAGCGTCAGAAGCCCCGACGAGGCGGAGATCGCCATTGCGGGCGGCGCCGACATCGTCGACATGAAGGACCCGTCGGCCGGCGCATTCGGCGCGCTGCCGATCGCGCGGCTGAAGGAAGCGCTCGCCGCCATAGATCTCCGCCGCCCGACCAGCGCTGTGACGGGCGATCCCTCGATGCGGACGGACGCCATCGTCGCCGCCGTGCAGGCGATCACCGCGACCGGAGTCGATTATGTGAAGGTCGGGCTTTTCCCGCCCGACAGGGATCAGCGCGCCGCTATCGACGCCCTGTCCGACGCGGCATCCGCGACGCGGCTCGTCGGCTGTCTCTTCGCGGACCGCGACAGCGATCCCGTCCGCCTCGTCGCGCCGCTCGCCGAGGCCGGGTTCACCGGCGTAATGCTCGACACGGCGGACAAGACCGGCGGCCGGCTTCTCGCGCATGCCGGCATTCCCGCCCTCTCCGCCTTCGTCCACGCGGCGAAGGAGCATGGCCTGATGGTCGGCCTCGCCGGCGGGCTCGAGGCCCCGGACGTTCCGCGTCTCCTTTCGCTGAAGCCCGACTTTCTCGGATTCCGTGGCGCGCTCTGCGCGGCGGGCAGGCGCGAGGCCGGCCTCGACGCGCAGGCCGTGGCAGCGATCCGCCGGCTGATTCCGCAGGAGCGCGGCGAGGCCGCCGGCAACGTCGACTACCGGCTGCTCTCGGCGCGCGGGTTTCATCCGGACAACAGCGATCCGTCGCAGACGGCGCGCATCTTCGTGCGCGACCTGGTGCTCGCCGTCCGGATCGGCGCCTACAGCCACGAGCGCGACGCGCCGCAGAAGGTGCGCTTCGACGTCTCCGTCGACACGAAGCGTCCGCGCGGCGAGACGCAGGGGATGGGACAGGTCTATTCCTACGATCTGATCACCGACGCGATTTCGCGCATCATCGCGGAGGAGCACATCGACTTCGTGGAAAAGCTGGCGGAGCGCATCGGCGCGGAGGTGCTCCGCGACGTTCGCGTCGATCGCGTGACGGTGAAGGTGGAGAAGCTCGAGATCGGCCCTGGTGGCGTCGGCGTCGAGCTGACCATGGAGCGGCCCGACCGGGCGGCCGAGCAGAACCCGGTCCTCGCCATGCTCGATCACGGCGGGCGGGAGACGAGTTGAGGCCGACGGTCGTCAAGGTCGGCGGCAGCTTCGCACGTTACCCCCGGCTCCGCGATCTTGCGGCGGCGCTCGCGATGGGCGCCGGACGCACCGTCGTCGTGCCGGGTGGCGGGCCGTTCGCGGATTGCGTCCGCCGCGAGCAGCCGCGGATCGGCTTCGACGATCCCGCAGCGCACCGCATGGCGCTCCTTGCAATGGCGGCGTTCGGAACGGCGCTCGCGAGCCTTTCGCCGGCCCTGAAGCCCGCCGCGAGCCTTGCGGAGATCAGGGGCGCGCTCGCGGGCGGCGCGGTGCCGGTGTGGCTGCCGCTCGACCTGCTGGAGGGCCATGCAGATGTCCCAGAAAGCTGGAACATGACCTCCGACAGCCTCGCGGCGTGGCTCGCGGAGCGGCTCTCCGCATCGCGGCTGATCTTCTTGAAGCGCGCCGCGCCGGCGAAGGACTCGCTTTCCGGCCTCGTCGCGGCGGGCGTCCTCGATCCGCTCGCCCCCCGCTTTCTCGCCGCGGCGAAGACCGAGGCCTGGATCTGCACGACGCGCCAGATCGCACACCTCGGCCGTGCGCTCGCTGACGGCACGGATATCGGCCGACCCATCGAGGTCGATTGACCGGCGGAGACAGCGGCGCCCCGCTTGTGCCGAAAATGCTCTAGACTCCGTCGCCACGACGGAACCCGATCCGCATGCCGGCTGAGCGCATTCTTTTCCTGACGGGCCATCTCGCCGAGCCGCGGCTGCTGCGCACGCTGCGGAGCCTCGGGGCCACGCCGTTCGAATGGCGGGTGCTCGATATCGGCGTGAAGGTCGCGGCGCTGATGACGGAGGCGATCATCCGCCGGCGGCTGCCGCGTCCGGTTCCGGCGGATCGCGTCATCGTTCCCGGACGCTGCCGCGCCGATCTCGCAAAGCTCTCCGCCGAATTCGGCGTTCCGATCGTCGCGGGCCCGGACGAGATTTCCGACCTCCCCGCCTTCCTCGGCCGGGGCGGCGTGCCGCCAGACCTGTCGCGCACCGACATCCGGATTTTTGCGGAGATCGTCGACGCCTCGGATTTGAGCGTCGAGGCGATCCTCGCCAAGGCCGATCGGCTGAAGGCCTCAGGCGCCGATGTGATCGACCTAGGCTGCCTGCCCGATACGCCCTTCCCGCACCTGGAGGACTCGGTGCGCGCCCTGAAGCGCGCCGGCTTCCAGGTCAGCGTCGATTCCGCCGATCCCGACGAGCTGACGCGCGGCAACCGCGCCGGGGCGGATTTTTTGCTGAGCCTGACCGGGTCGACCCTTGCGATCGCGGCCGAGGGCGATGCGGTTCCGATCCTCGTTCCGGAAACGCCCGGCGACCTTGATTCGCTCATCGCGGCGATCGACGCTGCCGAGGCGCGCGGCCTGAAGATCATCGCCGACCCGGTGCTCGACCCGATCCATTTCGGCTTCACCGCCTCGCTCATCCGCTACGCCGAGCTGCGCCGCCGCAAGCCGGAAGTCGAAATCCTGATGGGCACGGGCAATCTCACCGAGCTGACCGATGCTGATTCGGCCGGCGTGACCGCGGTGCTCCTCGGAATCGCCTCCGAGCTCGGCATCCGCAACATTCTTGCGGTGCAGGTCAGTCCCCATACGCGCCGCACCATCGAGGAACACGATGCCGCGCGGCGGCTGATGTTTGCCGCGCGCGAGGACCAGAGCCTGCCGAAAGGCTATGGCAACAGGCTGCTTTCGCTGCACGACAAGAAGCCGTTTCCGGTCGCGCCGGAAGAGATCGCCGCGCTCGCCGCCGAGGTGCGCGACGCGAATTTCCGCATCGAGGCGGCTTCGGACGGAATCCACGTCTACAACCGCGACGGCCACCACACCGGACGGGACGCGCTGTCGCTTTTCCCGAAGCTCGGCGTCGAGAGTGACGGCGCGCACGCCTTCTACCTCGGCACCGAACTGGCGAAGGCGGAGACTGCCTTCAGCCTCGGCAAGCGCTATGTGCAGGACGAGCCGCTCGACTGGGGCGTCGCCGCCGACCGGCCGGAGGAGGACCGCACGCGGCTCGCCAAGGCCGGCCACACGCTGCGCGCCAGGAAGGATGGCGGCTGAGCCATGCCGATGATCCGCGAGACCATCGTCACCACGATCGACCGGGCCGGCGCGGTGCACATCGCGCCGCTCGGGATCATCGCCGACGGCGAGCACTGGATCATCGCGCCCTTCCGCCCCTCGCGCACGCTCGACAATCTCGGCGAAGTGCCCCACGCGGTCGCGAGCCACGTCGACGACGTGCGCATCTTCGCCGGCTGCCTCACCGGGCGGCACGACTGGCCGCTCGTCGCGACCGAAGGGCCGGTTCCGCGGCTGGCGGCCGCAGTCTCCCACTGGGAGCTGGCGGTGGAAAGCGTCGCGGAAGACGATCAACGGCCGCGCTTTCGCACGAAGCTCGTCCGCGCGGTCTCGCACGCACCCGCTTCCGGCTTCAACCGGGCGCAGGCGGCGGTGATCGAGCTCGCGATTCTTTCGACCCGCCTCTCCTTTCTGCCGCGCGAAAAGGTGGCGCGCGAGACGGCCTATCTCGCGATCGCCATCGAGAAGACCGCCGGGCCGCGCGAGGCGGAAGCCTGGGACTGGCTCATGGAGAAGGTTCGCGCGTTCTACGGCGGCGATCCGTGATCGGAAGCAAGCAGCAACCCCACCGCAACGGCGGGGGCGCAGGCGCTGAGGGAGGCGGCGAGCGCTCCCTCGGCCGGGATCAGCGATTCCCATTTCTCGCAGGATCGGCCGAGGCGCGCCGCCAATTCTTCAACGACGAAACTCCCCGTCCCCGCCGCGACCACCGGCGCGGCCGCGGGCAGCTCCGCCGCTGAAAGAACCTGCAGCGCGGCGTCCTGCATCGGCCTGAGCTGCGCCTCGGCGAAGAACGCCGCGAGACTTCGCCATTCCCAGAACTCCGCCTCGCCCGCGTCGCGGCCGATCATCCGTGCGAGCCTTGCGGCCGACGCGGATTCGGTCTTCTCGCGTCCGTCCGCGGTCGCGTGCAGATCGGCGCCCGGCGGAAGCGCGCCAAGCACCCGGTGCACGTCCGCGATCGAGGCGAAATATTCGTTCATCACCGGCGTCCATTCGCCGCGGAATGGAACGCGCTGCGCGACCGCCATCAGGAAGGTTCGGGTCGCGCCGGCGTAGACCAGCTCCCCCGCCCCGAGGCGCGCGGCATCGCTCACGCCGCGTGCCGCGACCCTGCCGGCGACGATCGGAACGATGTCGGTCGTCGTCGAGCCCATGTCGATGAAGAGCGCATCGGGCCGTAGCCGCGCCGTGAGCGAGGCCGTCGCGTGCCAGTTGGCGGAGGCGACGGCCTCCGCCCTCGCCACCGCGCCGACCTCGTCCAGCCAGCCTTCTCCACCGCCATAGAAGCGGATTTCGCCGGGCAGCAGCGATGCGAGCCTCGCGCAGAGCTTCGCGACGCCTCCGGCGCGGGTCGGAAAGATGTCGCAAAGCTCGCCGGTCATGGTGACGGCGTTGAGCGGCGCATCGCCGAGCGCGGAGCGCGCCTCCGCGAACGCAGCGTCGAGGCGATCTATCCCCTGCCATAGCGGGCAGGCGATCTCGACCGCGCCGGTCACGCGGCCGGCCTCGATCCGCGCCGCCTTCAGATGCGCCCCGCCCACGTCCCATCCCAGGACAGTCATCGCCGTTTCATCTCCCGAAGCGTCTCACCTATAAGCGGGCGCTGGAGACGATGAAAATGGAAGTGGTGCCGGTCATTGATCTCAAGGGCGGAAGAGTGGTCCGGGCGCGCCATGGCGACCGCGCCACCTATCGACCGATCGAGACGCCGCTCAGCCCGACCAGCGATCCGATCGACGTGGTCGCCGGTCTTCTCTCCGTGCATCCCTTCCGCACGCTCTACGTCGCCGATCTCGATGCGATCGAAGGACGGGGGGATTCCGGCGCTCAACTCGCGCGCATTGCCGAGCAGTTCCCCGACGTTTCGCTGTGGGTGGACAATGGCTGCGCAGACGAAGCCGCGGCGCGCGATTTCCTTGCGCGTTTCCATGCCGCTTCCCTCGTGCTCGGGTCGGAATCGCAGCGCGACTGCGCGCTTGTCGCAGCGCTCAGGAACGATCCGCGCATCCTCCTCTCGCTCGACTTTCGCGGCGATACGTTCGTCGGTCCGGGGAGGCTCTTGTCGGAAGCCGACCTCTGGCCCGCCAGCATTGTGGTGATGACGCTCGCACGCGTCGGGAGCGACGCGGGACCGGATTTTGAGCGGCACGCCGGCATCAAGGCGCGCGCCGGAGGCCGTGCGATCTATCTGGCCGGAGGGTTGCGGAACCGCGACGATCTTGCCGCGGTGCGGGCGAGCGGCGCGGCGGGCATTCTGGTTGCCTCGGCGCTGCACGACGGGCGGATCGTCTCCGCCGATCTCATAAAGTAGCCGCCCGGGCCGCGTAGGCCGGCGTGCGACAGCGGAGCCCCGGCCAGCGGGGCCCCGTTCCTTATCGTGTGTCGGCGCAAGCCTTAGAGGCCGAGCGCCTTCGCCAGTCGCCGCAGGAGGCCTTGCTGCTCTACTGCCGGCTTATTCCCCCCGGGACTGCCGCCTATCTAAGTGGCAGCGGCGAAGGGGTGCTTCGCGGTGTTGCGCTGCGCCGTCACTTCGGCCGCCGTCGGCTTGCCGGATACGGCGCGCTCGAGGGCTTCCTTGGTGGCGCGGTAGTTGAAGTCCTGGATCTTCTTGTCGTCGGTCGCGAGCCAATGGATGAACACGCCCACGCAGATGAAGAGATCGTCTGCCTCGGCCGCGGGAATCGTGCCATCGGCGACGCTGTCGGCCACCGCCTTGGCGACGGCGTACTGCGCCGGTCCGAACATCTGCACGGCCTGCTTGGCCCCCTTGATGGTCACCTTGTTGAACAGGATCGTGTTCGGCTTGGCGAGCAGGTTCGGCGCGACCACAGCGAGGAGCGAGGTGAACCCGTCCTTGTTGTTGGTCAGCGCATTGCAGAACGCCGCTTCCACCGCCGAGCCGCGCGGTCCGATCAGAAGATCGACGTGCGCAACCTCGTTTCCGTCGCCTACCAGCGACTCGCCCACCATTACCTTGTTGATCTTTGCCATGGCCACTTAACCTCCCCTATCCTGATCCAATCAGGCGCCTTTTTCTAAAGGCTATCCTTGTTTTCAGCGTCCGGATTCGCCGGACCGGTTGGCCAGATAGCGACGGGTCGCCCCGCCAGTCGTCACTCAACCATCGTTGGCGGCGAACCGCAAGCTTCGGGAGAGACTTGAGTGATGGGCGCGGGCTTTTTCAGCGCGTCTTTTCAGGCGATTCCGTGCCGGACAGACGAACGGCGAAGACCGTCGCGACGGTCAGGTCCGCACTCGTTCCGGGATTGTGCCCGAGTTCCTTCAGGCGGCGGTCCAGGGCGAGAATTTCACCCATCAGATCGGAGGGATCGCCTGCCCCGGTGAGCCGGGAATGGATCACGGCCGCCGCCTGCTGCGCCGGCCCCGCCGCATCCGCTCCGAACTGACGAAAGATGTGGGTGTCGAAGAAGGCGGCCATCATGGCGAAATGCACGGCGGCGGTCGCCCAGCGCCAGTCGTTCCAGCGCGCCAGCGCCTGACGGAAGGTCGGGACACCGATCTCGAACACATCGGCGAAGCCATGTGCATAGTTCCAGGCGATCCGGTCACGATCCTCGGCGCTCCGCATCGCTTCGAGCAGCGTGACGGCGGCCGGCGCGCGCACGTCGTTCTCCGATGCCTCGCCCAGCCCGGCGGGGTCGGCGAGCATGATCGCCTGAAATACTTCGGCGGCGTCCGCAACGTCGAGCGTCGCGAGAACGCGGCCGACCGCCCCCCGCAGATCGCCGCCCCCCTCGCGCTCCGCGGCGCGGGCGAGCGGGGCCGACATCAGCACGATGCCGAGGTTGGTGTTGGTGTCGACGGCCTTCCGCGTCGCCGCGATGGCGCCGCGCACGCGCGCGCCGACGCCCGCGCCCGGGCGCGCGATCCAGTCCCTGGTGACCTCCGCCGAAACCTCGAAATCCCCCACCGTCATGCCGTGGCCGGCGGAGAAATCGTGCACGTTGCCGGCCTTCGGCGCGCGAAGCTCGTCGAGGCAGGCGAGGCGATAGGCCTCGGCGATCACGTCCGGCGGAAGGCCCATCTATGCGACCCGGCGCGCGGTCGGTCGTTGCAGGGCGGCCGTGAAGCGCTCCGCCAGAAGGTCTGCTATGGCGACGGTGGAAACCGTCTGCAGGCCTGACCAGGCGGGCATGGAATTCACCTCCAGCACATAGGGCTCACGGTCCCGGCCGCGGATGATGTCGACGCCGCAGAACGATGCGCCGACGGCGCGGGCGGCAGCGACGGCGAGGTCGGCCAGCTCGCGGTCAAGCGGCGTCGGCAGGGGACGGCCGCCTTGCTTCACGTTGGTGATCCAGCTCTCGGCGTGGCGGAGCATGGCCGCCACCGGCTCGCCTTCGATCACCAGCACCCGGAAGTCGCGGAAGGCCGGGCCATCGTCCCCGACGAAACGCTGCAGGTAGAAGACATCGCCGACCTCTTCCGGCGGCGGAAGATCATCGGGATGCCGGATCAGCATCAGGCCGCGCCCCTGCGACCCGAAGAGCGGCTTCAGCACAAGCGGACCGGCGGCGGCTTCCGCCGCGACGATCTTTCGGGCGGCCTCGGCGCCCTCCACCGTCCAGGTCGGCGGGACCGGCACGCCGGCCTGCGCCAGCAGAAATGTGGTCGTCGACTTGTCGACGCAGCGCTCGATCGCCGTCGCATTGTTCCACACCGGCACGCCGAGCGCCTGCAAAGCGTGGAGAATGCCGAGACGGCGGGTGACGGCCTCGAAGCTCCCCGCGGAAACCCCGCGGACAATCGCGCCGGCCGGCAGCGCGCGAAGCTTGCCCAAATGCAGCCCAACCGGCGAGCGCGTGTCGAAATCGCAGGCTTCGAGCGGAACGAGAACCGTCTCGATGCCGCGGCGGGCGAATGCGGCCTTGAGCTGCCGCGCATGCCAGTCGCGCGCGGCGGTGAAGACCACGACCCGGGCCAGCCAGATCTTGCGCCCCGGCCGGGCGGGGTCAGGGGAACGAAGCATCGAGGAGCTTTGGCGAGACGCTGCCGGCGCGAAATGTCTCGCCGCTTTCGATCGCCATCACCGCTACGGCCGCCGGGCTGAAGAGCATAGGGTCGATGGCGTAGAAATCGCCGCCGAAGCGCTTGAAGATTTCCGCGAAGGGCGCGCCGTGATGGTGCGAGGCGGAGCTCGGGAGCTGCTCGGCGAGGCGCGCGGCGTCGGCGGCCGGGCCACTCACGAAGAGCTGCACCCGCCCACCGAAGATGATCGCGTCGTTGGTGCGGCCCATCCCCGTCACCAGATCCGGGTGCGGCGGACTGAGCGGCGCCGTCCCGACCGCATCGAGGATGCGTGCAAGCGGGAACTTCAGCGCGTGCGCCTTGTGCAGCGCCACCTCGATGACGCG
>JBBQVL010000111.1:0-11968 GCA_038211615.1 Hyphomicrobiales bacterium | reverse complement strand
GGGGTCGATTTCCCGGCCTTCCGTAAACGCGTCGACGCCACCCGCGACGCGCTCTTCGAGCGGGCCGGCGCGCCGACCGACGGATCGTGGATCGTCAAGCCCTATCAGGAAGAAAAGAACCTGCAGTTCTAGCCGCCCGGTTTTGCCGGAGGCGACGGTTTTGGTTTCCGCGGCACGCCGCGAAGGAGAGTCGATGACAGTCGAAACGGCCCGTGACCGCATCCCGGTCTCGCTGGTCACCGGCTTCCTCGGAAGCGGCAAGACCACGCTCATCGCTGCGCTGCTCAGGCAGCCGGCGATGGAGGGCGCCGCTGTCATCGTCAACGAGTTCGGCGCGGTCGGGATCGACGACGCGATCTTCGCGCAGTCCGCCGATGCCGAGGATGTCTTGCTCCTCGCCAACGGATGCCTCTGCTGCACGGCCGGCGACGACCTCGCGGCCACGGTCTGGTCGCTCGCGCGCCGCGCCGAGCCTCCGCGAAGAATCGTGATCGAGACGACGGGTCTTGCCGACCCGGCACCCGTGCTCCGCCGCCTGATGGGCGACCCGCGGCTCGCGCAGGCGACCCGCCTCGATACCGTCGTGGCGACGATCGACGCGTTGAGCGGCGTCCATAACCTCGACGAACACCCCGTCGCGGCGCGCCAGTGTGCACTGGCCGACCGGCGCATCATCACGAAATCCGACATCGGCGATCCGCGGGAGGTCGCGCGGCTGACGCAGCGGCTGCGCGCGCTCAACCCCGGCGCCGAGATCCTGCATGTCGATCACGGAGCGACGGACGCGGATGCGCTGCTCAGCGCCTCGCTCTATGACGCGAAGGCAGGCCTTGCCGACGTGGACCGCTGGCTGAATGCCGAGGCGCATCAGGGTCACATGGATGACCATCACCATCACCATCACCACCACGGCCACCTCCACGCCATCGCGACCTGGCTGCTCGAAGAGGATGCACCGGTGGACTGGCAGCGATTTCTGGAGAGGCTCGGGAGCATCATCGGCCGGCACGGCGAAGCGCTCCTCCGCGTCAAGGGTGTCATCCACGCCAGCGACGATCCACGCCCGATCGTGATCCACGGCGTGCAGCGGATGTTTCACCCGCCGGTCAGGCTGCACCGCTGGAAATCCGCGCCGGGAACGAAGATCGTCGTCATCGGCGAGCGGAACGCGGAACCGGCCGTGGCGGAAATCGCCGCGGCGCTTTCCGCAGCCGCTGCGAGACCGCAGGCGGATACGAGCCGCGCGAGAATGGTCGCATGAGAGCTTCCGACATCGGAGAGGCACGAGCATGAAGATTGGATGGATCGGCGTCGGACGCATGGGCGCGCCGATGGCGGCGCGGCTGCTGAAGGCAGGATATGAGGTTTCGATCTGGAACCGCACGCGCGCCAAGGCCGAAACCGAGGAGTTGAAGGGCGCGAAAGTCGTGGGCTCGCGCTCCGAGCTGGCCGATCTCGACGTGCTCTTCACGATGCTCTCGACCGGCAAGGACCTGCACGACGTGTGCTTCGGCGCCGACGGCATGTTTCGCGACGGCTTGAAGACGCGGCCGAAGATGCTTGTCGATTGCTCCACGATCGGCATGGACGAATCGGCCGAGGTCCGGAAAGGCCTCGACAAGGTGGGCGTGAAGTTCCTCGCGGCCCCCGTCAGCGGCAACCCGAAATGCGTGCGGGCGGGGAAATTCTCCTGCGTCGTATCCGGCCCGCAGGATGCGTTCGAGTTGGTGAAGCCCCTCCTCCTCGCCATCGCACCGCGTGGCGCTGCCTATGCCGGCGAGGGCGAGCTCGCGCGCATGTGCAAGATCGCCGTCAATTTGATGCTCGCCGTCGTCAACGCGAACATGGCCGAGGTCACCCTGCTCGCCGAGAAGGCCGGCGTGAAACGCCATGCGTTCCTCGAGTTCCTGAACAACAGCGTCATGGGTTCCACGTTCACGCGCTACAAGACGCCCGCCCTCGTCAATCTCGACTGGACGACCACCTTCCCGCCGACCGGTCAGCGCAAGGACATGGATCTCGGCCTTTCGATCGCGCGGCAGCTGGAGGTTCCGATGCCGGTCACCGCGGCGACGCGCGAACTCCTGCAGAGCCATATCGGCATGGCGAAGAGCAAACCGGATCCGGACGCCTATGTCGCGCTGGACTTCGCGGCGCTGTTCGACACGCTGGCGCAGCTTTCCGGCATGAAGCCGGTCAGCGAGAACATGCAGATCTCGGACGGGCTCGAGCCGGAAAAGCCGTGATCCTTTCCACGACACGAACGCTGCATTTCAGCGGGGAGCAGATTTGATGAAGGTCGCAGTTGCCGGGCTTGGATGGTGGGGCAAGCAGATCATCTCCTGCCTCCAGAAGAGCCCGCGTTTCGATGTGCTCTACGGCATCGACCCAAAGCCGCCGGCGGACATCGAGGAGTTTCGCAAGACGCACAGGTTCACGCTCGATACGTCGCTCGACAAGGCGCTGGCCGATCCGAACGTCGAGGGCGTGGTGCTCGCAATTCCGCATGAGCTGCACGAGGAGCAGGCGCTCAGGGTCATCGCGTCCGGCAAGAACCTCTTCTGCGAGAAGCCGCTGACGATGACGGGCGCCGGCGCGAAGCGTGTGGTGGAAGCCGCACGCAAGGCCGGCAAGGTTCTGGGCGTCGGGCACGAACGGCGGTGGGAGCCGGCCTTCGAGGAGCTGAAGCGGATGGTCGACGCCGGCACGCTCGGCAAGCTGTCGTTCTTCGAGACCAACGCCAGCCACGACAATTTTCGCCGCCTCGCGAAGGACAACTGGCGGCTCAGCACCACAAGCGCGCCGGCCGGCATGATGACCGCCGTCGGCATCCACCACACCGACCTCTTCATCAACATCGCCGGCCCCCCGGCGGAGGTGCGCGCGCAGTCCGCGAGCATGATCTTCGAGCCCCCGGCGGTGGATTTCGTCGCCGTCAGCATCCGCTTCGAGTCGGGGATGCGCGCCTCCCTCTCCTCGCTGTCCATAACCCCGTTCCACAGCCGCTTCACGCTCTACGGCGACAAGGGCTGGGTGGAGATCGTCAGCATCGCCAACATCGACCAGGGAAAGCCCACGATCCTCACGCACGGCGACCATGGCGGCCGCAGCAGCATCTCCTACGAGCCGACCGACACCGTGACCCAGAACTTCGAGGCGTGGGCGGACGCCGTCGAGGGCCGGGGAAAATACCGCTTCACCGACGCGGAGCTGATCGACAACATCCGGCTGTTCGAGGCGATCGTCACATCGTCGCAGAACGACGGCGCGCGGCAGGTTCTTTGAGGGATTTGGCATGAGCAGGACAGCGGGCCGGAAAATGGCGGAGGCGGCAATCGACGTCGTCCGCAATGACGATATCGGCGAAGCGGTGCGGCTTGCGCTCTACCGTTCGCAAGTGCGGCTGCGCGAGGCGGAGCAGCGCGCCTACGATCTGTTCCTGCAGAACCTCGTCAAGGGCACGAGCCACCTCTCACTCGGACAGGAGGCGATCGCCGCCGGGTTCGGTGAGGCGATGCAGAAGGGCGACCTCTCCTTCTGCACCTATCGCGGCCACGCGCATACGCTGGCGCGCGGCGTGCCGGTCGAGAAGGTGCTCGGCGAACTCATGCAGCGCGATAACGGCTTGATGCGCGGCAAGGGCGGGTCGATGCACCTCACTTCCGCCGAGCATGGCGTCATGGGCTCCTACGCCATCATCGGTGCGCATCTGCCCATCGCCTGCGGCGCGGCCTGGCGGGCGCAGTACCGGGGCGACAAGGACGTCTCGGTCTGCTTCTTCGGCGACGGCACCACCAACATCGGCGCCTTCCACGAGGCGCTGAATTTTTCAGCGGTCTGGAAGCTGCCGGTGGTCTTCGTCTGCGAGAACAACCTCTACATGGAATATACGCCGATCGGCGACGTGACCGCTGTCGAGCATCCCGCCGCCGACCGCGCCTCGGCCTACGGCCTCGAGCGCATCGTGATCGACGGCAACGACGCCGACGAGGTCTACCGCACGGCGCAGAAGGCCTTTGCCAAAGCGCGCGCCGGCGACGGCCCCTCGCTGATCGAATGCATGACCTACCGGCACAGCGGCCATTCGCGCGCCGACCCGGGGAAATATCGCCCCGAGGGCGAGCTGGAGCGATGGAAGGAGCGCGATCCGATCAAGATCTATCGCGAGCGGCTGAAGCAGTTCGGCGTGAGCGAATCCGCGATGCAGGCGATCGACGCGAGCGTGCGCAAGGAAGTCGACGACGCGACGGAGGCCTGCAAGGCCGCCCCGATGCCGACCGCCGAAATCCTGACGACGGACGTCTACGCCGATGGAGGCTGGGCATGGCGGAACTGAGCTATCGCGACGCGGTCATCCGCGGCATCGCGCAGGAAATGTCGCGCGACAACGATGTGGTGTTTCTCGGCGAGGACGTGGCGAAGGCCGGCGGCGTGTTCAAGGCGACGGTTGGCCTCTACGAGCAGTTCGGCCCGTTGCGGGTGCGCGACTGCCCGATCTCCGAGCAGGCGATCCTCGGCGCCGCGATGGGCGCCGCGATGACCGGCCTGAAGCCGATCGCCGAGATCATGTTCTCCGACTTCTTCGCGGTCTGCTTCGACTACATCGCCAACGAGTTCCCGAAGAGCCGCTACATGTCGAACGGCCAGCTCAAATGCCCGCTGGTCGTGCGCACCGGTAATGGCGCCGGCTCCCGCTTCGGCGCGCAGCACAGCCAGAGCGTCGAGAACTGGTGCATGATGATCCCCGGCCTGAAGGTCGTGGCGCCCTCCAGCCCGCGCGACGTGATCGGGCTTCTGGCCGCCGCGGTGCGCGATCCCGACCCGGTGATCTTCTTCGAGCACAAGTCGCTTTACGCCACGAAGGGCGAAGTTCCGGACGGCGAGATCGTCGATACGCTCGGCACGGCTAAGATCGTCCGGCCCGGCAAGGACGCGACGATCCTGGCACTGGCGCTGATGGTGCCGCGCGCGCTTGCCGCGGCGGAACGCCTGCAGGCGGAAGCCGGCATCGACTGCGAGGTGGTCGACGTCCGGTCACTCGTGCCGCTCGACACGCAGACGATCCTGGGCTCGGTCGGACGCACCCATCGCCTCTTCACGGTGGAGGAGAATCCGCGGCTTTGCGGATGGGGCGCGGAGATCGTGTCGATCGTCGCCGACGAAGCCTTCTACGATCTCGACGGTCCCCCCGTCAGGATCACCACGCCGCATCTCCCCCTCCCCGCCGCCGACATTCTTGAGGACATGGTCCTGCCCACCGTCGAGCGTATCGCCGCGCGGGTGAGAGAATCGCTGGAAGGCTGACATGACCCCTTCGCGCTACGACAATGTCCTCGCCGGCGTGCCGACCGATCTTTACATCGGCGGCAAGTGGCGTCCCGCCTCCGACGGAACGCGCATCGATGTCATCGATCCCGCGACGGAGCAGGCCGTTGCGTCGGTGGCGAGCGCCTCCGTCGACGATGCGAAGGCGGCCGTTGAGGCCGCCGCAGGTGCCGCTGCCGGCTGGGCGGCCCGCAAGCCGCGCGAACGCGGCGAAATCCTGCGCAAGGCCTACGAGCTGATGGTCCGCGAGGGCGAGCGTTTCGCCGGGCTCATCACCATCGAGAACGGCAAGTCGCTCACCGACGCACGCGGCGAGGTCGCCTACGCGGCGGAGTTCTTCCGCTGGTACGCAGAGGAGGCGGTGCGCAATATCGGCGAGATGTCGCGCGCGCCCTCCTCCGGCGCCCGCATTCTCGTCCAGCACAAGCCGGCCGGGATTGCGGTCCTTGTCACGCCGTGGAATTTCCCCGCGGCGATGGCGACCCGCAAGATCGGTCCCGCGCTCGCCGCCGGCTGCACGATCGTCCTGAAGCCCGCCTCCGAAACTCCGCTGACGGCGCTCGCCCTGATGACGGTGCTCGAGGAGGCCGGCGTTCCGGCCGGCGTCGTGAATGCGTTGCCGTCGCGCCGCTCGGGCGCGGTCGTCGGCGCGATGCTCGGCGATCCGCGCGTGCGGGTCATCTCCTTCACCGGCTCGACGGAAGTCGGCCGCCGCCTGCTCCATTCCGCGGCCGACACCGTCATCAAGCCGGTGATGGAGCTCGGCGGCAACGCGCCTTTCATCGTCTTCGACGATGCCGACATCGACGCCGCGGTCGAGGGGGCAATGATCGCGAAGATGCGCAACATGGGCGAAGCCTGCACGGCGGCGAACCGCTTCTACGTGCAGAAGGGCGTGCACGACGAGTTCGCGAAAAAATTCGCCGACCGCATGCGCGCGCTGAAGGTGGGGCACGGACTGGAAGACGGCGTCGCGGTCGGCCCGCTGGTCAACGCCGAGAGCCGCGACAAGGTCACTGCCCTGGTCGAGGACGCGGTGAAGAAGGGCGCGAAGATCCTCGTCGGCGGCGAGACGATGCAGGGCACGGGCTATTTCTACCCGGCGACCGTGCTGACCGACGTGCCGGACAGCGCGGAGCTGATGCGCGAAGAAATATTCGGGCCGGTCGCCGCCATCCAGAAATTCACCGACGCTGAGGAGGTCGTGGCGAAGGCGAACGACACCGAATATGGCCTCGTCGCCTACCTCTACACCGGCGATCTCAGCCGCGGCATGCGCATCTCGGAGGCGCTGGATTTCGGGATGATCGGTTTGAACCGCGGCCTCGTGTCCGATCCGGCTGCACCGTTCGGCGGAATGAAGCAGAGCGGCATCGGGCGCGAGGGCGCGCACGAAGGCATCATGGAATTCCTTGAGACGCAGTACGTCTCCGTGAGCTGGTAGGCGAGAAGCTGCAAATGGACGTGCTCATGCCCCAGCTCGGCGAAACGGTCGCCGAAGGGAAGATCACAAGGTGGTTCAAGGCGCTCGGCGAGCCCGTCGCGCCCGGCGACAATCTCTGCGAGATCGAGACGGACAAGGTGACCGTCGAGGTGCCGGCCATCTCCTCGGGTTTTCTGACTGCGATCAACGCGGACGTTGGAACGGTCGCACCGGTCGGCACGGTGATCGCGGTCGTTTCCGACGGATCGGTGGAGGCGGCGAGCCCCGTGGCCAAGGCGGCAGCGCCGGTGCCCGCTGCCGCGAAGGCGTCTTCACCCTCCCCGCCTCACGCGCCCTCCGCCCCGGCGCAACAGGCGGCGGGCCCGCGCGGACCGCTCGACCCGTTCCGCGAGGTCGATACGCCGCGCGGGAACTTCGGGCCGGCGAAGCTCGCGAACGGCATCCTGACGACGCCCCTTGCAAGGCGGCTCGCGGGCGCGGCGGCTCTCGATCTCGGCCGCATCACGGGGACCGGGCCGCGCGGACGCATAACCGGACGCGATGTCGAAGGCGCGGTCGCAGCGCGCGGCGCGTCGATTGCGCCGCGGGCGCAGCCGGGGGAAACCGACGAACCGGCCTCCGCCCTTTACCTCCGCCGCCCGCACAAGCTTGTGCCGGTCGACGGCATGCGCCGCACCATCGCCGCGCGTCTCAGCCGCGCGAAATCCACGATCCCGCACTTCTACCTCGCTTCCCACATCGAGGTCGGCCGGCTCATGCGCGTCCGTGCGGAGGTGAACGAGGGGACGCCGACGAACGCGCGTGGCGAGCCCGCCTACAAGCTTTCGCTGAACGACTTCATGATCAGGGCACTGGCGCTCGCGCTGCGGGACGTGCCGCGGGCGAATGCCATCTGGTCCTCCGACGGCATCCTCGAGTTCGAGCACTCCGACGTCGCGGTGGCGGTTGCGGTTCCCGGCGGACTCTACACCCCCGTGATCGCGGACGCCGAGACGAAGTCGGTCGCCGCCATTTCGGCGGAAGCCAGGGATCTCGCGCGGCGTGCTCGCGATCGCGCGCTGCGGCCTGAGGAATATCAGGGCGGAAGCACGACGATCTCCAATCTCGGCATGCACGGCGTGGCGGAGTTCTCGGCGATCATCAATCCGCCGCAGGCAACCATCCTCGCGATCGGCGCTGCGCATCGGCATGCGATCGAAGGTCCGGATGGAATCGCCTTCGTCGACCGCGTCACCGCTACGCTCTCCTGCGACCACCGCGTTGTCGACGGTGTGCTCGGCGCAGAGCTGCTTGGAAGCTTCAGATCCCTGATCGAGAATCCGCTGCGCATGCTGGTGTGAGGCCCGCGCAAACGGCTCCAGCAAAGGGCACGTAAACAAGGGGGTGGGAAATGCCGGCATCGAGGGCGCGCGCCTATTACGAGCAGAGCCCGGCGGAATGGGCGGCAATCAAGGCCCGCCTCGACCGCGCGGGGCCACACGATCGCGTGCTGCTCAAGGGCGCGACCGTGGTCACCATCGACCCGCAGATCGGAGATTTCGACGCGGGCGACGTCCTGCTCCGCGGCAAGCGGATCGAGGCGGTCGGCGCCGACCTCTCGCCAGTTGCGGAAGATGGCGGCGCGCTGGTCATCGAGATGGGCGGGATGATCGTCATGCCCGGCCTCATCGACGGCCATCGCCATTGCTGGCAGAACCAGTTCCGTCGCGTCATCCCCGATGCCGACCTGCACGAATACGTGAAGACGCTGCACGGCGACTTCGCCGTCGAGTATCGCCCGCACGACATGTATGTGGGCAACTACCTGACCATGCTGTCGCTGCTCGATTCCGGCGTCACCTGCATCACCGATTGCTCGCACAACACGCGCACCCGCGCGCATTCGGAGGCGGTGTTCAAATCCTACGCGGATTCCGGCATCCGCGCCGTGCACGCTGGCGGGCCCTGCAACACCGGCGTCTGGGAAGAGCACCTGCCGCAGGACCTGATCCGCCTCCGCGACGTCTACTGCTCCGGCGCGGATTCGCTGACGTCGGTGCGGATGCTGATCGACATGCGGCGCGTCATGTCCAACGCGGAGTATTTCGCCTTCGCGCGCGAGCATGGCTTCGGCGTCACCATGGACGGGGTGATGGGCCAGCGCTGCGACGAGATCGTCGAGATGGGTCGCGCCGGGCTGCTGGGCCCGGACCTGACGCTGATCCATTGCAACGCCATGCCGGAGGAAGGCTGGCGGCTGATCGCCGAAGCCGGCACCAAGATCACGCTCGCAACCACGTCGGAGCAGCAGCTCGGCCTGGGCGACGGCGTGCCGGTCATCCAGGAGGCGCTCGACCATGGCATTCAGCCCTGCCTCAGCGGCGACGTCGAGGTATGCCTTGCCGGCGACATGTTCACGCAGATGCGCGTGACGCTGAACACGCAGCGGATGCTCGCCAAGGCGCGGAAATACCGCGGCGAAAACGACGCGCCGGCCCTGATCAGCCACCGCGACGTTATCACTTACACCACCCGCAACGCGGCCGAGGCGGTCGGCCTCGGAGACAGCGTCGGCACGCTCACGCCGGGCAAGTACGCCGACCTCATCGCCATCCGCGCCGAGGACCTGAACAACATGCCGGTCAACAATGCGACCGGCACGATCGTCTCCTCGACCGAGAATGCGAATATCGACATGGTTTTCGTCGCCGGCAGCCTGCGGAAGTGGCAGGGCAAGGTGCTCGGCGCCGATCTCAACGCGCTCCGCACCATGGTGAAGGAATCGCGCGACCATATCGCAGCGCGCGTCGGCTTCGAGATCCGGCCGGCGCATCATATCCACCTGAAGCACGACGAGATCCGGCACCGGCATGCCGGCGACTTCGGCTCGATCGCCGACCTCCTGGATCGCGGAACCTAGTTCAAATGCAAAGGGCTGATGCGCAGATCGCATCAGCCCTTCTTCACTCGAAGCGGCGCGCCCGGCCAGAACCGCGCGCGGGACTGGACGGAGGGAGGCTGCCGGCTAGTCCTTGCCGTCCGAGGGAATGACGTAGCCCGCCTCTTCCAGGCTGGAAGCGCCGCAATATCCCCAGAGCGTCACCAGCGGCTCCGTGTCGGAGGCATTCTCCAGGCCGTGGTAGACATTGCGCGGAATGAAGGCGAGTTCGCCCGCCCGCAGCGTGAACGTCTCCCCGCCGACATGCTTCAACGCCACGCCGGAGATGATGTACTCCCACTCCTCGGCGTTCGGGTGCCGGTGAATGGCATGCTTGGACTTCACGCCCGGCGGCATGATGGTGCGCCCGACCACGGTCTGCTTGGTGTCCTGGTTCTTGTTGGTGACAAGCCAGCGGACATCCATCTTGTGCCAGCCGCGCTCTTCCTTGAGCGTGCTGTCGGATTTCACCTCATCGGCCTTTATCTTGAAATGGCTGCTTTCCACTTCGCTCATCCGGGATTTCCTTCCTTCATCCGGTTGGAGTGACGTTCCTTGCTCGGCCTTACGCAGCCGCGTTCGCGGCGACGTGAAGCGGCTGTTTCCACAACCCGCTTCCCTTGGTGTGCACGACTTATTCGCGTTTAGCTGAAGACGCGGATTGGCCGACGCTCCCTAGCTTGGCTAAACCGTTTTATATACCGTTGTGCCGAGCGATCAACCGCTTTGCCGCAACCCCGCGCATTTGTTGGAAGCGGCCATTTTCCGCGCTGCAACAAGACGCGCGCGGCTTCCCTCAAGGAGTTCAGGGCGCCCTATATCGAGCGCTGTTGACAACCGCGCACCCGTTGTTCTTAAATCGTTTTATCGTATTCGCGCATCGACTGTCGGCGGGAATGTCGCCGGCCGCGATGGGCGCATCCGGAAGACCATTGGAAATCTGCGCGAGGGAATTCCGACCGCAGCCTACCGGTGATCCTCGGGTCAGAAGGCCCGATGACCATCGCAAGCAAAAGAACATCGCCACGAAGCGATCTGCAAACAGGGAGGACGTCAAATGCTGAAGGCACTTCTTTCGACCACGGCCGCATTGGTCGTTTCACTATCGGCCGCCGAGGTACAGGCCAAGGACCTGAACTCCGTCGGTATCATCGTCGGTCCGCTCGGCAATCCGTTCTACGTCGCGCTCGCGAAGGGAATGGAAGCGGGCGTCAAGGGCATCAATCCGAACGCCAAGGTCACCACTGTCTCCAACGACTATGACCTGAACAAGGACGTCACGGCGATGGAGACCTTCATCGCGTCGGGCACTGACATCATCTTCATCGACGCCGCGGACTCCGAGGCGATCGCGCCTTCCGTGAAGAAGGCGCTCGACGCCGGCATCACGGTGGTCGGCGTGGACGCCGGCGCCAAGGGAGCCCAGGTCAACCTTACGGTCGACAACACGGCGGCCGGCAAGGTCTCGTGCCAGTATCTTGCCGATTATCTCCAGCACAAGGGCAAGATCGTCATCATCGACAGCGTGCCGATGGTCGCGATCGCGCAGCGCGTCGACGGGTGCAAGGCGGCGATCGCCCAGTATCCCGACATGGAGGTCATCTCCTCCGACCAGCGCGGCGACGGCTCCCGCGATTCCGGCCTTAAAGTGATGCAGACGCTGCTGACGCGCTTCGCCGAAGTCGACGGCGTCTTCTCGATCAACGACCAGATGGCAATCGGCGCGGATCTTGCCGCCAAGCAGCTTGGCCGCAAGGTCGCCATCACCGGCATCGACGGCTCGCCGGAGGCAGAGGAAGCGTTGAAGGGCGACACCCAGTTCGTCGGCTCCGCGGCGCAGTCGCCCTATGACGTCGGGGCCCAGTCGCTCAAGGTCGGCTACGACATCTTCCAGGGCAACAAGCCGGCGTCGGACCTGATCCTGATCTCGCCGACCATCGTCAATCGCGACAACATCGCCCAGTACAAGGGCTGGAAGTCGAACTAGCGAAATCCGCTCGCTACAACGGCCGCACAACGCTACCGTCTGGCGTTGTGCGGCGCTGTCCCCGGATGCCGATCGATACCGCATCAGCGATGAGGGATGATCGCCCGCTGCAAGGCTCAGGCGGGGCGGCCGACGCTGCCCCGCTGCTCGAAATGCGGCATATCTCCAAGAGCTTTGGCGGGCTGAAGGCCCTCGCCAACGCGCACCTGACCGCCGCGGCCGGCGAGATTCACGCGGTCATGGGCGAGAACGGCGCGGGCAAGTCCACGCTTATCAAGATTCTCGCCGGGGCCTA
>JBBQVL010000110.1:0-11984 GCA_038211615.1 Hyphomicrobiales bacterium | reverse complement strand
GATGCTGGACGCGGCGCAGGCGGTCGACGGCGGGGCCGGCATCCTCTTCATCGTGAAGAACTACGAAGGCGACGTCATGAACTTCGACATGGCGGCGGAGATGGCGGCCGAGCTCGAGGTTGAGGCGATGTCGGTCAGGACCAACGACGACGTGGCGGTGGAGGATTCGCTCTTCACCACCGGCCGCCGCGGCGTCGCCGGCACGATGATCGTGGAGAAGATCGTCGGCGCGGCGGCCGAGACCGGCACCAACCTCGCCGGACTGAAGACCCTCGGCGACAGCGTCAACCAGCGCACCCGCTCGATGGGCGTGGCGCTGACAAGCTGCACCGTCCCGGCCGCCGGCAAGCCGACCTTCGATATCGGCGCTGACGAGATGGAGATGGGGGTCGGAATCCACGGCGAGCCCGGACGCCGGCGGGTCAGGCTGAAGTCCGCCGACGCGATCGTGGAGGAGATGATGGGCGCCATCCTTGACGATTTCGGCGAGCGGAAGGGCGATGCCCTGCTGCTCGTCAACGGCTTCGGCGGAACGCCGCTGATGGAGCTCTACCTCGTCTACGAATCGGCCCGTAAACAGCTGGAAAAGCGCGGTTTCCGGGCCGCCCGCTCGCTCGTCGGCAATTATGTCACCTCGCTCGACATGGCCGGCTGCTCGCTCACGGTTTCGCTCCTCGACGGCGAATCGACCAGGTTGTGGGACGCGCCGGTGCACACTCCGGCCCTCAGATGGGGTATATAGCGCCCCGACTCTCCATTAGGCTTGACCGGGGAGACGACTCAGCAAGGGGCGAAGCATGGCCAGAAACGACAAGGACCGCTCGCAGGCGGAGGAGCGCTTCGACCGGGCGCGGAAGACCAACGAAGAGGCACGGTCGATCATCGACCTCGAGCGCGACGCCACCCGCAAGAAAACAGCGCAGCTCCGCAAGCTTCGCCTCGAAAAAGAAGCGGAGGCCGGCCTCGCCGTGATCGACAAGAAGCCGGCGAAGAAGCCGGCGGTGAAGAAGAAAGCGGCGGCGAAGAAGGCGAAATAACGCGGACGCGCCGCGCCGCTATTCCGGCCGAGCCCCTTCATAGGCGCGGCGCAGGAGGTTGCGGATCGGCTCCGCCTTGAGCGGCCGCGGATTCCAGTAGGGGTCCTTGAGCGCCAGCTCGACCACCCGGTCGATCCCGTCCGCCGGCATGCCGATCTCCCTCAGCCCGAGCGGTATCTGCAGCGCGCGGGCGAGTTCGTAGAGCCCCGTCGGCGCGTCTTCGCTCCCGAGCGCCCGCGCGATTCGCACCATCGCCTCCGGCGTGGCGGGCGCGTTGTAGGCGGTCGTGTGCGGCAGCACGATCGCGTGCGTCTCTGCATGCGGCAGGTCGAACGCGCCGCCGAGCACATGGCAAAGCTTGTGGTGCAACGCGATGGTGGTGGAGGCGAGGCACATCCCGCAGAGCCAGGCGCCGTATTGCGCATCGGTCCGCGCTTGCCGGTCGACCGGACTGCTCATGATCGCCGGGAGGCTCGCGGCGAAGGCGCGGATGCCCTCCTCCGCCATCCACGAGGTGACCGGATTGCGGTCGCGGGCGTAGAGCGCCTCCACCGCATGCGCCATGGCATTCATGCCGCTCGTCGCCGAGAGCCTTGGGGGCAGTGAGAGCGTCAGATCGACGTCGTAGATCACCGCCTCGGGCAGGATTTTTGGCGAGCGTTGCGTCTTCTTCTCCCCGCCGGCGGTCTCCCCCAGAAGATTGGTCACCTCCGAGCCGGCATAGGTGGTCGGGATGACGAGCTGCGGCGCGTCGGTGCGCAGCGCGATCGCCTTGCCCAGTCCGGTGGTCGAGCCGCCGCCGACGGAGACGACGCAGTCGGCGCCGTGCTCCTCGTAGATCGCAACCGCCCGCTCGGTGACCTCGACCGGCGTGTGCATGACCGCGCCGGGGAAGAACGCCGCGCGCAAGGGGCCAAGGATTGCCGCGACCCGCTCGCCGGTGGCCTTCTGCTCCGGTGTCGAAAGCACCAGCGCGCGTGACCCGCCGATCGCCCGCAGCGCGTCGGGCGCCTCGGCCAGCCGCCCCGGTCCGAAAATGATCCGCTGCGGCCGCCCCTCATAGACAAAGGGCTCGACGGTTCCTGCCTCGCCCATCGCCTCCTCCCTTTCCGGCCAAGCGGCTCCCTCCGCCTTTGCGTCAGTCACGGCCGCCGTCATTCTCGGGCGGAGCGAAGCGGAGACCCGAGAACCCAGCCTCAGCGCTTCCTCTGGGTCCTCGGGTCGCGCTGCGCGAGCCCGAGGATGACGAACGCCCGCACCAAAAGGACCCCAACCGCTAGCGGTTCTTCGCCCGCATCACATGATAGCTGAGCTCGCCCGGGTCCTGCATGTCGGGCACGGTCCAGCCGTTGATGTCGTATTCCGCCATGCACTGCTCGGCGAAGCCCACCATCTTCTCCGTCCCGCCCGAGGCCATCGCGCCGAACAGGCAGTAGCGGCGGATTTCCTCGGTCGAGCCGGACCAGTTGATCTCGTAGAGCTCGCTGCGGCCACCGAACTCGGTGCCGAGCGCATCCCAGAGAAGCTTCAGCAGCTTCACCCGCTCGTCGGCCTTGTAGCCGTGCGAGCCGCGCAGATAGCGGTCGAGGTAGGGACGGATCTCCTCGTTGCCGAAATCGAGGCGCGAGGAATTCAGGTAGATCAGTCCCGAGGCCACCGTCTCCTCGATGATGTATTTGATCTCCGAATAGGCGTAGGTGCAGAAAATCTGGTAGGCGGCGGCGGGGTCCATGCTCGGCAGCAGATATTCGCCGATCCACGGTTTGGGATCGCGCGCCATGGCGTCGGAGAGCCCCCAGAAGAGGTTGCGCCAGCCGATCACCTCGCCGACCTTCGCCTGCACGCCACGGAAATCCTTCGTGCCGCCGGCCTCCACCGCCTTGATGAACAGGCCGCAGATGAAGTCGAGCTTCACCGCCAGCCGCGTGCAGCCATGCAGCAGCGCGCGCGGCAGGAAGCCGGTGCGCGGGAAGAAGTTGTTGGCCTTCTCCACGTCCTGGTAGACGAAGACGTTCTCCCAGGGGACCAGCACCTTGTCGAGGATGAACACTGCATCGTTCTCGTCGAGCCGCGAGGACAGCGGATAGTCGAACGGGCTCCCCATCGCCGTCGCCGTCATCTCGAATGAGGTGCGGCAGATGAGCTTTACCCCCGGCGCATTGGTCGGGAGCATGAACACCACGGCGAAGTTCTTGTCGCCGAGCGGCGTCAGGCCGTGGTGCGCGACGAAGGTGTAGTTGGTGAGCACCGAGCCGGTCGCCACGACCTTCGCGCCGGAGACGATGATGCCCGCATCCGTCTCCTTCTCGATATGCACGCAGACATCCGCCACCTCGTTCGGGGGGCGGTCGCGATCGACCGGCGGATGGATGATGGCGTGGTTGACGAACGGCACGCGCTCCTGGCTGTACTTGTACCAGCGCTTGGCGTTGTCCTGGTAGGGATCGTAGAAATCGGAATTGGCGCCGAGCGTGCCGAGGAAGGCCGCCTTGTAGTCCGGCGCGCGGCCGATGAAACCGTAGCCGACGCGCGCCCATTCGGCGATCGCGTCGCGGCCGGCGATCATCTCGTCAAGAGTCTTCGGGGCGCGGAAATAGGCATGCGTGTAGCTGCCGTTCCCGGTATCCGTCGGGATGGTGAGCTTGTCCTTGGTCTTCGGATCGTGCAGCGCGTCGTAGCAGCGGGCGATCATGCGCGAGGTGTTGCGGAACGCCGGGTGCTCCGTGACGTCCTTCACCTTCTCGCCGTAGATGAAGATGCTGCGGTCGTCGCGGAGCGATTCCAGATATTCCTTGCCGTTCATCGGCCGGGTGACTTTGACGTCGCCCGTCGCCTCCGGCTTGTGCGCCCCGGGGGTGCTCTTCCGCGTGGCCGTCTTCGGATTGTCCATCGTTCCCTCCCCGCCCTGCCATGCCCGAATCTTTGTTCGATTATCGAACGCATGTGCGATTTGCGAACGTCGACGATAGGAGCAACGTCGGCGGATGACAAGCGGACCGCATCGACGCGGGCTGTCTCCTGAAGGCGGCCCGGCCACGCGCCTTCCGCCGGCCTCGGCGCAGTGGTATCGCTCCCTCAGGGGCTCGAGGCAGCTCTTTCGGGGGAGGAAGCGATGATTGTTCTTGCGGCTGTGCTGCTTCTTGACGCCGCGCTTCATGCGCTTGTGATCTATCGCTTCGGACTGAACGACCGGAACAACATGCCGTTCCTGATCTACGCCATCGTGGACCTGGCGCTGGCGGCCGCGGTGTTTTTCGCGTGGCCTTACGCGCTCTGGGCAACGCTGATCCTGTCGGCCATCGGCATCCTCGGTTTGACGGTGACCTTCAACAAGCCGCAGCGCGAGAAGACGATGGACAAGGTCATCTGGGTGGTGGACGCCCTGATCGTGATCGGCGCTGTCTACCTCCTGTTCTTCGCCGGCAGCGGTGCGCCGACAACAATCTGACGGGATCAGGCAGTCAGGCGATAAAGCTCGAAATCTCCCCCGAAGCCGCGCGGAGCCGTGGCAGGAACTGCTCGCGCATGTGGTTGCGCGTGAGCCGTGTCGAGTTTGTGGAGAGGTTCAGCCCGGCGACCGCCGCTCCGCGCCGGTCGACGATCGGCACGGCGATCGAGCGGAGCCCGCGCTCCAGCTCCTCGTCGACGATCGAGAATCCCTGGGCTCTGTCGGCCTTGATCCTCTCGAACAGCGCCCGCGGCTCGGTGATGGTCTGCGTCGTGTAGGGTTCCAGGCGCAGCGACATGATGCGCTGCCAGAGAGCGCCGTCCTCGACGAAGCCGAGCTGTGCGCGGCCGAGCGAGGTGTGGAACGCCGGCAGCCGGGAGCCGACGGTCAGCGCCGCGCTCATGATGCGGCTCGCCGGGATGCGCGCCACGTAGACGATGTCGGTGTCTTGCAGGATGGCGGCCGAGCAGGATTCCCGCACGCTGGCGGAAAGCTCTTTCAGGAGCGGCAGCGCCTGGTCGATCCAGCTCTGCGAGGAGAGATAACCGAAGCCGAGTTCCAGCACGCGCGGGGTCAGCGAGAACTGCCGGCCGTCCTGCGCCACATAGCCGAGCGCCGCGAGCGTCCGCAGGATTCGCCGCGCGGTAGCGCGCGTCAGGTCGGCGACGGCCGCTGTCTCCGACAGCGTCATCGTCGCGCGCTCGCCGCTGAAGGCGCGCATGACGGTGAGGCCCTTTGCGAGCGTCATCATGAACTCGCGGTCCGTGCTTTCCGGCGCACTTTTCGAAGCCGGTGGAGTGGCCCTGCGAGCCTTCGAAGGTGGCCGTTTCGAAGGCGCGCGGGCCGGCGAAGTCTTCGTTGACACCGTGAAAGCTCTGCCTGACAATGGTCGATAAACGAACGTCTGTTCGATTATCGAACAACTCTGGACAGTGCGTCAAGCACGTCTCCCGGCGGTGCCGGCGGGATCATCCGGAGGCGAAAGACGAGGGTTGGGAGGGACACATGAAGCATCCGAAGAACATCACCATCGACCGCCGTCGTTTCCTGAAGACGTCGGCCGCTGCCGGCGCGGTCGTCGCGGCATCGCCGCTCTTCGCACCCGCCGTGCATGCCGCGAACGCAAAGATCAAGCTCGGCTACGTGACGCCGCAGACCGGGCCGCTCGCCGCCTTCGCGGCCTCCGACGACTTCAACATCAAGGGCTTCATGGAGGCGACCAAGGGCGTCGTCGAGGCCGGTGGCAAGACCTTCGACCTCGAGGTCGTGGTCAAGGACAGCCAGTCCAATCCGAACCGCGCCGCCGAAGTCGCCAAGGAGCTGATCGTCTCCGACGAGATCGACCTGATGCTGGTCGCCTCGACGCCGGAGACCACCAACCCGGTCTCCACCCAGGCCGAGATCGAGCAGATGCCGACGATCTCCACCATGGCGCCGTGGCAGCCGTGGTTCATCGGCCGGCAGGCAGACCCCGCAGGCGGCCCGCCCGCGTGGAAGCCGTTCGACTACACCTTCCACTACTTCTGGGGCCTCGAAGACATAATCGGCGTCTTCGTCAACATGTGGAACCAGCTCGACACCAACAAGGTCGTCGGCGGCCTCTTCCCGAACGACGCTGATGGCAATGCCTGGGGCGATCCCGTGAACGGGGTGCCGCCCGCCTTCACCAACGCCGGCTACAAGACCGTCGATCCGGGCCGCTACCAGGACCTGACCGACGACTTCTCCGCGCAGATCGCCGCCTTCAAGACAGCGGGCGCGGAGATCGTCACCGGCGTGGTGCTGCCGCCCGACTTCACCACCTTCTGGAACCAGGCGAACCAGCAGGGCTTCAAGCCGAAGGCGGTCTCCGTCGGCAAGGCGATCCTCTTCCCCGAATCGGTGGAAGTGCTCGGCGAGGCCGGCAACAATCTGTCGTCGGAGGTCTGGTGGTCACCCAGCCATCCCTTCAAGTCGTCGCTCACCGGCCAGTCCTCGGCCGAACTCGCCCAGGCCTTCGAGAAGGCCGCGAACCGGCAATGGACGCAGCCGATCGGCTTCGTCCATTCCCTCTTCGAAGTCGCGCTCGACGTGCTGAAGCGAGCCGGCGACCCGAAGGACTCCGCGGCGCTCCTCGCCGCGATCGCCGCGACAAACGTCGACACCGTCGTCGGCCCGGTGAAATGGGATGGCGCCGGCCTGCCGCCCTTCGCGGCGAAGAACGTCGCCAAGACGCCGCTCGTCAGCGGCCAGTGGCGGCGCAAGAGCGACGGAAAGTTCGATCTCGTCATCGTCGACAATCAGAACGCGCCGAACATTCCGACCGGCGGCAAGATGGAGCCGATCGGCTGACGACGCGTTGGCGCACTCATCAGAACGGTCGTCATTGCCGGGCTTGACCCGGCAATCCATTGCGTGACGCTGGTGAAACCGTGACCGTTACGGAATGGATGCCCGGCTCGAGCGCGGGCATGACGACACTGGAGTGGGTCGCGCCGTGATCCTCGAGCTGCAAAGCCTCAGCAAAGCCTTCGGCTCGGTGATCGTCGCGGACGGGATCGACCTTGAGATCGATGCAGGCGAGGCGCTTGGGATCATCGGGCCGAACGGCGCGGGAAAGTCATCGCTCTTCAATCTGATCGCCGGATCGCTGAAGCCGGATTCGGGAAAGATTCGCCTCGCCGGCGACGATGTGACGGGGGCGCCGCCGCAGGCGCGGGCCCGCTCCGGCATCGCGCGCTCCTTTCAGATCCCGCAGCCCTTCTCCAACCTCACCGTCTTCGAGAACCTGCTGGTCGGCGCGACGCATTGCAGTGAGCGCGGTGTCGCCGACGTCACGGATGCCTGCGGGGCAGTGCTGGAGCAGACCGGCCTGCTGCCGCTTGCCAACCGCCGCGCCGGCACGCTGACGCTGCTCGAGCGCAAGCGGCTCGAGCTTGCCCGGGCCCTGGCTGCCGGCCCCCGGCTGCTGCTCCTCGACGAGATCGCCGGCGGCCTGACGGAGCGCGAATGCGCCGTGCTGGTCGAAACGATCCGCGGCGTGCGCGCGACCGGCGTCACCATCGTCTGGATCGAACACGTCGTACACGCTCTCCTCGCCGTCGTGGACCGCCTCATGGTGCTGAACTTTGGCCGGAAGGTCGCGGACGGCGACCCGCGCATGGTGATCGCTTCCCCGCAGGTGCGCGAAATCTACCTCGGCATCGAAGCGTGAGCTGCGGTCCAACCAAGGTGCGTCCTTCGAGGCTCCGCCGCTTGCGCGGCCTCGCACCTCAGGATGAGGAAGTTGGTGGTTGCCACAAGGGGCGACCGGCACGCTCCGCTCTGCGGAGCCAAACCCCCTCCCTCATCCTGAGGTGCGAGGGCGGAGCCCGAGCCTCGAAGGACGCACCGACCTTGATCCAAGCGTGCCGGGGGCATTGCTGATGCCGCTCCTTGAGACCCGCGACCTCACCGCATCCTACGGCGACTTCCAGGCGCTCTTCGGCATCAGCCTCTCGCTCGATGAGCGCGAGACCATCGCCATCATCGGTGCGAATGGCGCGGGGAAATCCACCTTCCTGAAAACCATCGCGGGCCTCCTGCCCTCTCCGCCGGAAGCCGTCCTCTTCGAGGGCGAGAAAATCGGCGGGGCGCGCGCCTTCGCGAATGTGCGGCGCGGCATCGTGCTGGTCCCCGAGGGACGCCGGCTCTTCCCCTCGCTCAGCGTCGAGGAGAACCTCCTGATCGGCGGATATGGCCGCAGCGGGCGCTGGACGCTGCCGCGCATCTACGAGCTCTTCCCCGTCCTTTCCGAGCGGCGGGCCCTCCCGGCCACTACGCTCTCCGGCGGCCAGCAGCAGATGTGCGCCATCGGCCGGGCGTTGATGGCCGACCCGCGCGTGCTCCTCTGCGACGAGATCAGCCTCGGCCTTGCCCCGATCGTGGTGCGCGACATCTATGCGGTGTTCCCGGTCATCAAGGCGGAAGGCACGGCGATCGTCGTGGTCGAGCAGGACATCGTGCAGGCGCTCGCTGTCGCCGACCGCGTCTACTGCTTCCAGGAAGGCCGCATGACGCTCTCCGGCCGCCCGACGGAACTGACACGCGACGCGATCCACGCCGCGTATTTCGGGGTGTGAGATGCGGCGTCAAGCACCGGCCGCATTCACCTGCGGCAAGCCCCGATGACCGCGGCGCTCGACACGCTGATCCAGGGCATTCTGCTGGGCGGGCTTTACGCGCTCTTCGCCACGGGGCTGTCGCTGATCTTCGGCATCATGCGGCTGGTGAACCTCGCGCATGGCGACCTGATCATCTTCGCGGCGTTCGTGATCCTTGCGATCACATCGGCGCTCGGCCTCGACACCTTCATCGCCTTCCTGATTGCCGTGCCGATCATGTTCGTGCTCGGCTACGCGCTGCAGTATGTGCTGCTGAACCGGACGCTCGGCAGCGATATCCTGCCGCCGCTGCTCGTCACCTTCGGGCTGTCGATCATCGTCCAGAACGGATTGCTGGAGGGGTTCTCGGCCGATACGCGCCGGCTGCCGATCGGCGAGATCGCCGGAATCTCGCTGCCGCTCGGCGGCGGCATCGCGGTCGGCATCATGCCGCTGCTCAGCCTTGTCGCCGCCATCCTCGTCGTGGTGCTGCTGAACCAGCTTTTCTACCGCACTGCCCTCGGCCGCGCCTTCCGCGCCACCTCCGACGATTCCGAGACCGCGCAGCTCATGGGCATCGACAACAACCGCATCTACGCCACCGCGATGGGGCTCGCGATGGCGGTCTGCGCCGTCGCGGCCTTCTTCCTGGGCAGCCGCGCCACCTTCGATCCGACCATCGGCCCGGCGCGGCTGATCTATGCCTTCGAGGCCGTGATCATCGGCGGGCTCGGCAGCCTGTGGGGCACGCTTGCCGGCGGCATGGTGGTCGGCATCGCGCAGACGATCGGGGCGCGCATCAATCCGGAATGGCAGATCCTCGCCGGCCATCTCGCCTTCCTCGTCGTGCTCGTGCTCCGTCCGCGCGGATTCTTCCCGCGCGCGTTCGACTGAGCGGGGAAATGACGGACAACACCGAGACCACGCCCCGCGCACACCGCTTCGTGGTGGAGGGCGACGGGCGCGCTCCGCGCATCGCGATCCTCGCCGCGCTCGTTGTGGTGCTTGCCGCTGTCCCGGCTTTCGCCGGCCGTGCGGCGCTGCAGGATCTCTTCTTCGTCTTCACGATGCTCGCGCTCGCCCAGTACTGGAATCTCCTTGCCGGCTACGCAGGTCTCGTCTCGATCGGCCAGCAGGCCTTCATCGGCCTCGGCGCCTATGCGCTGTTCGCGGCGACGCTGATCGGCCATCTCGATCCGCTGATCGCGATCCTGATCGGCGGCGGCGTCGCGATGCTTCTGGCGCTGCCGACGGCGTTCGTCGTCTTTCGCCTGCGCGGCGCCTACTTCGCCATCGGCACCTGGGTGGCCGCGGAAGTCTTCCGTCTCATCCTCGCGCAGGTGAAGCAGCTCGGCGGCGGCACCGGCACGTCGCTCGGCCCCGACATCACCAACGAGATGGCGGGCCTGAAATGGATCGCGGCGACCTTCGGCGTGCGGATCTCCGCGGCGCGCGACATCGCCAATTACTGGCTGGCGCTGGCGCTGCTGGCGGGAACGCTGGCGCTGGTCTTCTTCCTGCTTCGTTCACGCCGCGGCCTGGCGCTTGCCGCGATCCGCGATTCGGAGGCCGCCGCCGACAGCCTCGGCGTCGACGGCTTCCGCACCAAGCTCGTCGTCTACGTGCTGACCGCCTTCGGCACCGGCCTCGTCGGTGCGCTGATCTATCTGCAGAAGGCGCGCATCTCCCCCGACGCCGCCTTCTCGGTGCTCGACTGGACCGCCTATGTCGTCTTCATCGTCGTCATCGGCGGGATCGGCACGATCGAGGGCCCGATCATCGGCGCGATCGTGCTGTATCTGATGCAGAACTACCTCGCGAGCCTCGGCCCCTGGTATCTGATGATGCTTGGCGGGCTCGCCATCGCCATCATGCTCGTCTCCCCCGGCGGCCTCTGGGGCTTCGTCGCGCAGCGCTTCGACCTGCAGATCTTTCCGGTGCGCCGGCGCCTGCGAACACGCGCCGACTGACCACCTTTTCAGCTAACCGGCCGGCAATTCGGCCGCGTTGCCGCGGGCGGCACCGAATTCCGTCCCGGAGCGTTGTCCCGCCTGCGCCTCCATGCAAGGGAAAAGCCTTGAGAATGCACCGGCACACAGGAACGCGATTTCCGGCTTGGCGCATGCGCCTTGACCGGCCGCAACTCCTGATGCTCGCCGCCCTGACCGTGGCGGCGGCGCTCGTGCTCGCCTTCGGCCATATCGCCGAAGAAGTTTTGGAAGGCGATTCAACCGCCTTCGACCGCACAATTCTTCTGGCGCTGCGCAATCCGGCCGACCTTGCCGATCCGCTCGGCCCGCCCTGGCTGGAGGAGGCGGCGCGCGACGTAACGTCGCTTGGAAGCTACGCCGTCCTCTCGCTGATGGTCGGCGCGGCGGCGATCTACCTCGTCCTCATCCGCAGGCGGAGGACCGCGCTCTGGCTGCTTGCTTCCGTGGTCGGCGGCGCAGCGCTCAGCACGCTGCTCAAGATCGGCTTCGACCGGCCGCGGCCCGACATCGTCGCGCATGCGGTGCGTGTCTTCACCATGAGCTTCCCGAGCGGCCACGCGGCGCTCTCCGCCGTCGCCTACCTCACGCTCGGCGCGCTTCTCGCCAGCACCGCCGCCTCCCACGCGATGAAGCTCTACTTCATGACCATCGCCGTTCTTCTCACGATCCTCGTCGGCATCAGCCGGGTCTATCTCGGCGTCCACTATCCAACCGACGTATTGGCTGGCTGGTGTGCAGGTGCCGCATGGGCAGCCGTCTGCTGGACCATCTTCCAATGGCTCGAAGACCAGGTCCAGCTTTAGCCATCTAAAGCTGGTGAGCCTAAGACCTCTGGGAACACATCATTGGCTTCCGGGTTTAAGACGGAGGCAGATCGGCGGAAGCGCAGAACGCGGCGCAAGCTCACAGGCCGCCGTCTGTAATTAGGGGCGCCGGCCATTGCGGGCGGCGCCCCTTCAGCATTCGTCTAAATTCAAAGCAGACATGCTCAGCCTGGAAATCGATGTCGGCTTTGTGACATAATCGGGACGAACATCGCTGGCCGCCGGCCCGGCAATCGCGACAACAGAGATGACCCGCCGCGCACGAGCGCGACGGGCTGGCTGTGCAAAGCTGAGAGGGGGAACTAGCTCGGCAGCAGCACCGTGTCGATGACGTGGATGACGCCGTTCGACTGCATCACATTGCCGATGGTGACCTTGGCATGGTCGCCCTTGGCGTCGGTGATCCAGAGCTTGCCGTCCTTTTCGGCGACGGTGAGCTTGGCGCCCTCGACGGTGGTCAGTTCAGCCTTGCCGTTACCTTCCTTGACCTTTTCCATCAGGTCCTTGGCGGTGATGCGGCCCGGCACGACGTGATAGGTCAGCACGTTGGTGAGGGTCTTCTT
>JBBQVL010000109.1:0-12223 GCA_038211615.1 Hyphomicrobiales bacterium | reverse complement strand
CTCGACGCCATCACCGCGGTAGCCGCAAGCGGCTCGGAGCGATCGCTCGACATCATCCAGGCGCTGAAGGACGGCAACCTCTATTTCACCAAGGCCGACCACAAGGTCTACCTTCAGGATGCCTCCGGCGCACTCCTCGATGCCGCCACTGGCGCGCCGGTGCCGGGCGACAAGCCGTTCGGACTGAAGAAGGCGCGGGTCAACAATCGTGTGCGCGGCGCCATCGAGGCCGCACTCGGCTCGCTCAGCCTGCTCGCCGCCGACCCCGCGAAGCGACTCGCTGCCGCCGAGGCTGTGTTCAAGTCGCGCGAGACCGGCTCCCTGCCGCTCGTCGAGGCGGCGATCGCGAAGGAGACCGATCCGGCGATCAAGAAGGTTCTCGAGCAGGCGCGCGCGGCCGTGCTCGTCGTGGACGGCGATGCGGCCGAAGCCGACCGCGTTGCCGCCGTGGCCGTCGTCGCGGCGCGCGGCGACGACGAAGCCATGGCGATCCTGCGCACATTGCCGGCCGATACTCCAGCCGCGGTCACGGACGCCGCCAACGCGGCGACCGCCTACATCCAGCAGAACCTCGCGATGTGGAACGCGGCGCAGAACGTCTGGTACGGCCTGTCGCTCGGCTCGGTGCTGCTGCTCGCCGCAATCGGCCTCGCGATCACCTTCGGCGTCATGGGCGTCATCAACATGGCGCACGGCGAGATGGTGATGCTCGGCGCCTACACGACCTTCGTGGTGCAGGAAACGATCCGCAACCACGCGCCAGGCCTCTTCGACTATTCGCTGGCGATCGCCATCCCCCTCGCCTTCCTCGTTTCGGGCGCGGCGGGCTTTGCGATCGAGCGCGCGGTCATCCGCTGGCTCTACGGCCGGCCGCTCGAGACCCTTCTCGCGACGTGGGGCCTGTCGCTCATCCTGCAGCAGGCGGTGCGCTCGATCTTCGGCGCCAACAACCGGCAGGTCGGCAACCCCTCGTGGATGTCGGGCGCCTTCGACGTCGGACATCTGACCATCACCTACAACCGCATGTGGATCATCGTCTTCGCGCTGCTGGTCTTCGTCGTGCTGAACCTGGTGCTGAAGGCCACGCCCTTCGGCCTGCAGATGCGGGCGGTGACGCAGAACCGCCGGATGGCTGCCTCCATGGGCATTCGCACGCCCTGGGTGGACGCGTTCACCTTCGCGCTCGGATCCGGCATCGCCGGCATGGCCGGCGTCGCGCTGTCGCAGATCGACAACGTCTCGCCCAACCTCGGCCAGGGCTACATCATCGACAGCTTCATGGTCGTCGTCTTCGGCGGCGTCGGCAATCTCTGGGGCACGCTCGCCGGCGCCCTCACGCTCGGTGTCGCGAACAAGTTCCTCGAGCCCTATGCGGGCGCGGTGCTCGGGAAGATCGTGGTGCTGGTCTTCATCATCCTCTTCATCCAGAAGCGCCCGCGCGGCCTCTTCGCGCTGCGCGGCCGGGCGGTGGAATCCTGATGTCCGGCGCGGTTCCAAGGGCGCTCGAACGGCGCGCGCTGCCGATCGTCGTGCTGCTCCTGGCGGTAGCGGCGATCGTGCCCGTGCTGCACCTGGCTGTGCCGCCGGAGAGCGCGTTCCATATTCCAACCTACCTCGTGGCGCTCTTCGGCAAATATCTCTGCTACGCGCTGCTCGCCGTCGCGCTCAATCTGGTCTGGGGCTATTGCGGCATCCTTTCGCTCGGACATGGCGCCTTCTTCTCCCTCGGCGGATACGCCATGGGCATGTACCTGATGCGCCAGATCGGATCGCGCGGCGTCTACGCCAACCCGATCCTCCCCGATTTCATGGTGTTCCTGAACTGGCACGAGCTGCCGTGGTTCTGGTACGGATTCGACAGCTTCTTCTACGCCGCGCTCATGGTGGTGCTGGTGCCCGGCCTGCTGGCGCTGGTCTTCGGCTGGTTCGCCTTCCGCAGCCGCGTCACAGGCGTCTATCTCTCGATCATCACGCAGGCGCTCACCTATGCGCTGCTCCTCGCCTTCTTCCGCAACAACATGGGATTCGGCGGCAATAACGGGTTGACCGACTTCAAGGACATCCTCGGCTACGACATCCAGTCGGACGCCACCCGCTCCACCCTCTTCGCGTTCACGGCGATCGCGCTGGCGATCGCGGTGCTCATCACCTCCGCCATCGTGCGCTCGAAATACGGAAAAGTCCTGATCGCGGTGCGCGACGCGGAAAGCAGAACCCGTTTCCTCGGCTACCGCGTTGAACACATGAAGCTCTTCGCCTTCGTCGTCTCCGCCTGCATGGCGGGAGTCGCGGGCGCTCTCTACGTTCCGCAGGTCGGCATCATCAATCCGAGCGAGTTCGCACCGGCGAACTCCATCGAAGTCGTGATCTGGACCGCCGTCGGCGGTCGCGCCACGCTCTTCGGGCCGATCCTCGGCGCGGTGCTGGTCAACTTCGCCAAGACGATCTTCACCGGCGCGATGCCGAACGGCTGGCTCTTCATGCTCGGCGGCCTCTTCGTCTTCGTCACGCTCTTCCTGCCGAAGGGAATCGTCGGCACCTTCACCAAGGGCTGGGACGTCGTGGCCGCGCGCCACCGGGCGGTGTTCGCCGAAAAGGGCATGAGCCCGCCGCCGGGCGACACGCCGGAACCGACCGCCCACGTTCAGCCGCGTGAGGCGGCAATGCACCCGCAGTTCCAGCCCGCGGCGGCGGAGTAGGTCAGATGGCCGAGCTCACCTCCACCCTCCTCTACCTGAACAACGTGACGGTCTCGTTCGACGGGTTCCGGGCGCTGAACGCGCTGTCGCTGGCGGTCGAAGCCGGCGAGATGCGCGCCATCATCGGACCGAACGGCGCCGGCAAGACGACGATGATGGACGTCATCACCGGCAAGACGCGGCCCGACGAGGGCGAGGTCTTCTTCGAGGGCAAGATCGACCTCACCAAGCATGACGAGGCGGACATCGCGCAGCTCGGGATCGGCCGGAAATTCCAGAAGCCGACCGTCTTCGAGTTCCATACGATCTCTGACAATCTGGAGCTGGCGCTGAAGGGAGAGCGCGGCGTCTTCGCGACGCTGTTTCATCGCCTGAGCGCTTCCGATTCGGCGCGGATCGAGGAAATCCTGGAGACGATCCGCCTCGGGCACATCCGCCATGAACTCGCCGGCAGCCTGAGCCACGGCCAGCGGCAGTGGCTGGAGATCGGCATGCTGCTGGCGCAGGACCCGAAGCTGCTGCTCGTCGACGAACCGGCCGCCGGCATGACCGACGAGGAGACGGCAGAGACCGCAAAACTCCTTAAGCGCATTGCCGAGACCCATTCCGTCATCGTGGTCGAGCACGACATGACCTTCGTCCGCGACCTCGGTGTGAAGGTGACGGTGCTGCACGAAGGCTCGGTGCTGGCCGAAGGCTCGCTCGACCACGTCAGCGCCGACCCGCGCGTCATCGAAGTCTATCTGGGGCGGTGACATGCTGAGCGTAGAGAATCTCGATCTCCACTACGGCGCGGCGCAGGCGCTGCGCGGCGTCAGCGTTACCGCCGAGGCGGGCAAGGTCACCTGCGTCCTCGGCCGCAACGGCGTCGGCAAGACCAGCTTGCTCCGCGCCATCGTCGGCCAGCAGCCGACCTCCGGCGGCGCGATCATCTTCGATGGCGCCCCCCTCACCGGTTCGCCCTATTCGCGCGCACGCGCCGGCATCGGTTACGTGCCGCAGGGGCGCGAGATCTTTCCGCTGCTCACCGTGCGCGAGAACCTCGAGACCGGATTCGCGCCTCTTCGCCGCTCCGACCGGCACGTCCCCGACGAGGTATTCGAGCTCTTCCCGGTGCTGAAGAGCATGCTCGGGCGGCGCGGCGGCGATCTTTCCGGCGGCCAGCAGCAGCAGCTCGCGATCGGCCGCGCGCTGGTCATGCGTCCGAAGATGCTGGTGCTCGACGAGCCGACCGAGGGTATCCAGCCCTCCATCATCAAGGACATCGGGCGCGCCATCGTCTACCTGAAGGAAAAGGCCGGCCTCGCCATCGTACTGGTCGAGCAATATCTCGATTTCGCCAGAGAACTTGCGGACAGGGTCGCGATCATGGATCGTGGCGAGGTCGTCTTCTCGGGCACCGCCGCGGATCTCGATGACTCTTCCGTTCGCCGCCACCTTACCGTCTGAGCCGCTCGCCGATCCCGCTCCGCCGCGCATGCAGCGGAGCGAAGGCGCGGCGCGCATCGCGTTCAAGTTCGAGCGCAGCGGCACGCGGCTCGCCGAACTCTACCAGCAGGGCGCGGCGAAGGTCCGGCTGCCGCTGGTCGAGGCGGGAGAGCCGCCTCAGGCGGTGCTGATCAACAGCTCCGGCGGCCTGACCGGTGGCGACCGCATGTCCACCGAAGCGACGCTTGGAGAAAACTGCCACGCGATCGTCACCACGCAGGCCTGCGAGAAGATCTACCGCGCGTCCGCTGGCAGCGCCGGGATCGTGACGCGCCTGATCGTCGGCGAAAACGCACGGCTGGACTGGCTGCCGCAGGAGACGATCCTCTTTGACGGCGCGCGCCTCACGCGGAGGCTCGACGCGGAGCTTGCGCCCGGCGCGACGCTGCTGCTGGTCGAGGCGACGATCTTCGGCCGCTCCGCGCGCGGCGAGGCGGTGCGCTCCGGGCTCTTCACAGATCGCTGGCGCATCCGGCGCGAGAACAGACTCGTCTTCGCCGACGACCTCCGCTTCGACTGGTCCGATCCGGAGCTTGTCCGCCGCCCCGCGGTGCTCGCAGGCGCCGCCGCAATGGCCACGATCCTCTTCATGGTGGAGGAGCCGGCACGGCACCTCCCTGCGCTGCGCGAGGTCATCGGCGCGAACGGCGGGGTGAGCGCCTGGAACGGCAGGCTGATCGCCCGCATCGTCGCGCCGACCGGCGCGGCTCTTCGACAAACCCTCATCCCGGCCCTCTCTGTCTTGCGCGATGGCGCGGGCCTCCCGAAATTCTGGCGGATCTGATCCATGAATTTGACGCCTCGCGAAAAGGACAAGCTGCTCATCTCCATGGCCGCGATCGTCGCGCGAAAGCGGCTGGAGCGCGGTGTGAAGCTCAACCACCCGGAAGCGATCGCCCTCATCAGCGATTTCGTGGTGGAAGGCGCGCGCGATGGCCGGCCGGTAGCGGAGCTGATGGCGGCCGGCGCGCATGTCGTCACGCGGGCGCAGGTGATGGAGGGCGTCGCCGAGATGATCCACGACGTGCAGGTCGAGGCGACCTTCCCGGACGGGACGAAACTCGTCACCGTCCACCAACCGATCAGGTGAGCAGGAGATGCCGTCCACATCGGGGATGAACGATTATCTGATCGGTACGTCTGAGGCTTTCTACACGCAAGCGGCGGACGTGCCGTATGAGGAATTGTCTGAGCCGGAGCGGGTGTTCAAGAGCGTCTGGGAACTGGAGAGCCAGGTCAACAACGGTGGATTCGATCAATATTTCTTCAACGCCAGCGGCGACCTTGCGCCGTTTGCAGCCAATGCATTGCGGACGATCGGTGCGCCCGCCATGGCGGCGGTTGTCGACGCAGCGGTTGCGATCTTCAGACCAGACTTGATGTTATCGGATCGTGACGAGCGCCAATCAGCTTTGTCGTCTTTGTCGCATGAAGCTGAGGAGCAGCTACAAGCTCTGGATCAGCGATTCTTTGGCTATCCGGACGACCTGACATCGCTCCTATATCAATTTGTGGCTGAGCACCGCCAAGAGATCCGGGGATCAACATGATACCAGGCGAAGTTATTGCTGCGAGAGGCGACATCGAGCTGAACGCCGGCGCGCCGACCGTCACGCTCACGGTCGCCAACACCGGCGACCGGCCGATCCAGGTCGGCTCGCACTACCATTTCTTCGAGACGAACGGCGCGCTGCAGTTCGACCGCGCCAAGGCGCGCGGCATGCGCCTCGACATCGCCGCCGGCACCGCCGTCCGGTTCGAGCCGGGGCAGACGCGGGATGTCACGCTTGTCCCATACAGCGGTGGGCGGCGTGTGTTCGGCTTCAACCAGAAAGTGATGGGTGACCTCTGATGCCCGCCCGCATAACCCGCGCCTCCTATGCCCAGATGTTCGGGCCGACGGTTGGCGACAAGGTGCGCCTCGCCGACACCGACCTCATCATCGAGGTGGAGAAGGATTTCACCACTTATGGCGAGGAGGTGAAATTCGGCGGCGGCAAGGTGATCCGCGACGGCATGGGCCAGAGCCAGGTGTCGCGGGCCGACGGCGCCGTCGACACCGTCATCACCAACGCGCTGATCGTCGATCACTGGGGGATCGTGAAGGCCGACATCGGCCTGAGGGACGGCCGCATCGTCGCGATCGGCAAGGCGGGCAATCCCGATACGCAGCCGGGCGTCGACATCATCATCGGCCCGGGCACCGAGGCGATCGCCGCGGAGGGCAAGATCGTCACCGCCGGCGCCATGGACGCGCACATCCACTTCATCTGCCCCCAGCAGATCGACGAGGCGCTCTATTCCGGCATCACGACGATGCTCGGCGGCGGCACCGGGCCGGCGCACGGCACGCTCGCCACCACCTGCACGCCGGGGCCGTGGCACATGGCGCGCATGATCGAGGCGATGGACGCCTTTCCGATGAACATCGCCCTCGCCGGCAAGGGAAATGCCTCGCTGCCGAAGCCGCTCATCGAGATGGTGGAAGCCGGCGCGTCGTCGCTGAAGCTGCACGAGGACTGGGGCACCACGCCGGCCGCGATCGACAACTGCCTTTCCGTCGCCGACGATTACGACGTGCAGGTGATGATCCACACCGACACGCTGAACGAATCCGGCTTCGTCGAGGATACGATCGCGGCCTTCAAGGGCCGCACCATCCACGCCTTCCACACTGAGGGCGCCGGCGGCGGCCACGCGCCCGACATCATCAAGGTCTGCGGGCTGCCGAACGTCATCCCCTCCTCGACTAACCCGACGCGCCCCTATACGCGTAACACGCTCGACGAGCATCTCGACATGCTCATGGTCTGCCACCATCTGTCGCCGTCGATCCCGGAGGACGTGGCCTTCGCCGAAAGCCGCATCCGCAAGGAGACGATCGCGGCCGAGGACATACTGCACGACATCGGCGCCTTCTCCATCATCTCCTCCGACAGCCAGGCCATGGGCCGCGTCGGCGAGGTGCTGATCCGCACGCTGCAGACGGCGCACAAGATGAAGCAGCAGCGCGGACGGCTGCCCGAGGAAAGAGGCGACAACGACAATTTCCGTGTCCGCCGCTACATGGCCAAGGTCACGATCAATCCGGCGATCGCGCACGGGCTTTCGAAGGAGATCGGCTCGGTGGAGGTCGGCAAACGCGCCGACCTGGTGCTCTGGAACCCGGCCTTCTTCGGCGTGAAGCCGGAGATGGTGCTGATCGGCGGCACGATCGCCGCCGCGCCGATGGGTGACCCGAACGCCTCCATCCCGACGCCCCAACCGATGCACTATCGCCCGATGTTCGGCGCCTACGGAAAATCGCTCACCAACTCCTCGGTCACCTTCGTCAGCCAGGCGTCGCTGGACAAGGGCATCGCGGCGAGACTCGGTGTGGCCAAGCAGCTAGTCGCGGTGAAGAACACGCGCGGCGGCATCTCCAAGGCGTCCATGGTGCTCAACTCGGCCACGCCGCACGTCGAAGTCGATCCCGAGACCTACGAGGTGCGCGCCGACGGCGAGCTGCTGACGTGCGAGCCGGCGACGGTGCTGCCAATGGCGCAGCGGTATTTCCTGTTCTAGCGATGACAGGCCGCAGTTATTGCAATGATAGTGTCGGCGCTTGCGGGTCGCCGCATCGAGGCAGGCAATGTCTGGTTCAAGGGTCTCGATCTCCCACTTGAAGGCGCTCGTCGAACGAATGGGAGAGACCAAGGACGGGCTACTTGGCGTACTAGCGCCGAAGGTAAGACCATTGGTTTCCATCGAGCAGTTCTTCAAGGGCTCAGGCGGCGAAGCATCGTTGTGGGTCAACCAATCTCATGGCTTCACTCAAGCGGAGGAGATCGCCATTTGGCGAGGCATCCGGGACCGCGAAGATGTCTGGGATGTATTGTTCAGCTTGACCCAGCTATCGTTTCGCGAGCGGCCCTTTGACAGTGATTGCTGGATGGATTGCGATCACGTCGTCATCATTACGAGTGCCGATCCTGCCGACGTCACCGAAGGGTTTCCCCCCGCCGTCCGTCCAACGGAATTTACCTCCGATAGTTGGGCGGAGAGTGGAGAGTTCGCTGAGGCGGCTTTTGTGCCAAGCGGGATGAAGCCACTCTGGTTCTTCTATGATTGACGGGAGGGAGTAGATTGATCCGCGCCACGAAAGTCATTCACGCCGGGCGCTGGAACGGCGTCGCGGCAGATGCGGTGGTGTTGGCGTTTGACGATCGCCATCGTCGCCGCCTCGCGATGCAGGGCGAGCGCGGGCTGGAATTCCTGCTCGATCTTCCCGAGGCTGCCGCGCTCAGACATGGCGACGGCCTCGCCCTCAATGACGGGCGCATGATCGAGGTGCGCGCCAAGCCCGAGCCGCTGCTCGTCGTGAGCGCGAAGGATACGCATCATCTCGCGCGGCTCGCCTGGCATCTCGGAAACCGCCATGTGCCGGCAGCGATCGAGGCGGGTCGAATCCTGATCCGCCCGGACCATGTCCTCGCCGAAATGCTCGCGGGCCTCGGCGCGGAGGTCGCGGCCATCGAAGCGCCATTCGATCCCGAAGGCGGCGCTTATGCGCAGGGTGGCGGCTCACACGCTCACGACCATCACGGGCACGACCGCGAGCATCACGACCATCACCATGACCATCACTGATCTGGCCTTGCATCCGGCGAGAGCCGGCGAGAACAAGGTCGAGGTCGCCGGTCGACCCGGCATGGGAGCTGCCGAGCTTTTGAAGCTGGTGACCTTCCTCTCTCCGGCCTTCCCGGTCGGCGCGTTTTCCTATTCGCACGGGCTGGAATGGCAAATCGACTCCCGTGCGATCGCCAGCGCCAAGGCGCTTCAGTCATGGCTTCTAGATGTCCTCGCGCTGGGCAGCGGGTGGAACGACGCGGTGCTGTTCGCCGAGGCGCACCACGCCGCTCTGGTGCAGGATTGGGATCGGCTCTCCGCGGTCACCGAGCACGCCGCCGCGCTGTCGCCATCGCGCGAGCGCCATCTGGAATCGACGGCGCAGGGGCGCGCGTTCCTCGACGCCGTCGATGCGACATGGCCTTGCGCCGCCCCTCGGCATCTCCGGGGCGTCGAGAGTGTGCCCTACCCGGTCGCGGTCGGGGCCGTTGCCGCCGACCACGGCATCGCCCTCGCGAGCGCCCTCCCCGCTTTTCTGAACGCCTTCACCGCCAACCTTGTGTCGGTCGGCGTGCGGCTCATCCCGATCGGGCAGAACGCCGGCCTCGGCGTGCTCGCCGCGCTGCACCCCTTGATCGCCCACATCGCAGAGCGCGCGGAAAGATCCTCGCTCGACGACCTCGGCGCGTCTGCGATCCTCTCCGACATCGCATCGATGCGTCACGAAGAACAGTATTCGAGGGTGTTCCGCACATGAGCGCGAACCGATCGCCGAACGGCCCCTTGCGCGTCGGCATCGGCGGCCCGGTCGGCGCCGGCAAGACGACGCTGACGGAGATGCTCTGCAAGGCGATGCGCGACCGCTACTCGGTCGCCGTCGTCACCAACGACATCTACACCAAGGAAGACGCGCTGATCCTGAACCGTGTGCAGGCGCTCCCCGAGGAGCGCATCCTCGGCGTGGAGACCGGCGGCTGCCCGCACACCGCCATCCGCGAGGATGCCTCGATCAATCTTCAGGCGATCGCCGAGATGCGCTCGCGCTTCCCCGATCTCGACGTGATCTTCATCGAATCCGGCGGCGACAATCTTGCGGCCACGTTCTCGCCCGAGCTCGCCGACCTCACGCTCTACGTCATCGACGTGGCGGGCGGCGAGAAAGTGCCGCGCAAGGGTGGGCCGGCGATCACCCGCTCCGACCTGCTGATCGTCAACAAGATCGACCTCGCGCCCTATGTCGGCGCCAATCTCGACGTGATGGAGGCCGACACGAAACGCGTGCGCGAGGGGCGTCCCTACGTCTTCGCCGACACGCTCCGCCGCAAGGGCCTCGACCGGATCGTCGCATTCATCGAGACCGCCGGCGGCCTGTCGCATTAGGAGCGGCTGGGCTCACGAGCCGCTCCCGTACTGCACCGTCGCGCCGTCCTCCGGATAGGCCTCGACAGACGCCGCCTGAGCGGAATCCTCGTCGCCGTAGAGCGATATCGTGCAGGTTTGAGGCCCCGCCAGTGACTTCCGAAGCGGCGCGTCGATCGGCTGGTCAAAGGCGACGACGTTGACCGCCTTCGCTTCGATAACCGCGAGCGGCTCGCCAGCGCGCGGGAACGCGATCGAGAAGGTGGGCGGCGTCTCTCCCCCCGGCCCGACGCTGGCCTTGAGAGCCCTGCGGCCGAGAACGACCGGCGCATCCGCGGGATTGTAGACCGCGGCGCGGATCTCGAGCCGGGCGGAATCGCGATGCTCCTCGCAGGAGATGCCGACGAGCCGCGGCGAATCATCTTCGGCCGCCTGATCTCCCCCTTCACCGAAGAGCGAATCCACATAGTCGCGCGGCTGCAGGAACAGCACGGCGACCAGCAGCGCCAGCGCTCCCATGCCCAGCACGCCGCTCGCCGCGAGACCTGGAACTCGCCGCAAGCCGCGATTGCGGATGAGGATGAACACCAGGACGAACAGCGGATAGGCAAGCAGCGCAGCGACGAAGGGGAGCGACTCGATGATCAGGAAGAAGTTCCCGAAAACCTTGCCGGGTGAGATGAGCTTCTCGTCGACGTAGAACAGCATTGGCACGACGAAGCCCCACCCGCCGAGGACGGCGGCCAGCGTGAAGCGCAACAGCTCGCGCGCCCGCCGCCTGCGCTTGCGGCGCGCGCAGGCGAGCGACAGCAGGAGCACGCAGAGGTCCGCCGTGACGTAGAAGAGGATAACGATCAGGATGTAGGCGAAGAGGCTCGGCGACGAGGCCTTCATCAGCGTCCGCGCGGCGTTCTCGCCGTAGCTGATGTACGCGATGACCGCACTGCAGACCAGGAACAGCAGCGTCTTGGAGCTGACGTTGTTTTCGATGATCCGCGGCCGCAGCGCCCCGCGCAGCGGATTTACATAAATCCGGACGACCGTGGACAATATCGAATAGGCGAATTCGATGATGCCCGAGATGAACCCGTCGATGGTCTTGCTGAGATTGGCAAGCTCGTCCAGCATCGCAACCAGGCCTCGCCGCGCCGCCACGCACGCCAGAGGCTAGCTCACGCGCAGACGCCGTTGCAACGTGCGGAGGTGCCACGCTGCGACCTGCTGGTCGGCGTCAAATCGCTGCGCCGAATGCGGAAGTGCTGCCGAGGCACCTGCGGCGCTGAACATGCGCGTTCGACGGATGAGTCACCAATATGGCTGTTCTCTGCTGCATTGCAGCATAAGATTCCGCTTGCTGCGTTTAGTGAATTCCGCATAACTAAACAAAATAACTAAACATCGGCTCATCGAGCCGGGATCGGATGGCCGCGTCGCGGCCGGAGGCATGCGGGCAGAATTCCGCATGGAAACGCTGGAGGGAAATCATGAAGAGATTGCATCGGGGAGCGCTCGCGCTGGCTTCGGCGGCGCTTCTTTCGGGAGCGGCGCTCAACGCCGCGCAGGCCGGCGAACTGACGCTCTGCTGGGCTGCGTGGGATCCGGCCAACGCGCTGGTCGAGCTGTCGAAGGACTTCACCGCCGAGACCGGCACGACAATGAAGTTCGAGTTCGAGTCGTGGACGAACTACGCCGCCAAGTTCCTCAACGAACTGAATTCGCACGGCACGCTCTGCGATCTCATCATTGGCGACAGCCAGTGGATCGGCGGCTCGGCGGAGAACGGCTATTACGTCAAGCTGAACGACTTCTTCGACAAGAACGGCATCAAGATGGAAGACTTCATGCCGGCGACGGTAGTGGGGTATTCCGAGTGGCCGAAGAACACGCCGAACTACTGGGCGCTTCCGGCGATGGGCGACGTCGTCGGCTGGACCTACCGCAAGGACTGGTTCGAGAAGCCCGAGCTGCAGAAGGAATTCAAGGACAAATACGGCTGGGATCTCGGCCCGCCCGCCACCTATGACCAGTTGAAGCAGATCGCCGAGTTCTTCCAGGGCCGCGAGATCGAC
>JBBQVL010000108.1:0-12226 GCA_038211615.1 Hyphomicrobiales bacterium | reverse complement strand
TGCTTGCCGTAGTCGAGCGCCTCGCCTTCCGAGACGCCGTAGACCATCTGCGCGAGCCCGTGGAAAATCTGGATGCCGGGCTGCTGCAGCTCCATGCGCATCATGATCGACAGCGAGCCGCCGATGATCCCCGCGATGATCGCGAAGATCAGGTACATCGTGCCGATGTCCTTGTGGTTGGTCGCGTAGACATAGCGCTTCCAGCCGGTCGGATGGGCGGCGTGCGCATCGTGGGTTGCTGCGGTTGCCATCGTCAGCTCCTGGCCATTTCTTCCGCCGCCCCTTAGCGGGCGGCGAGCTTCTCGTTCTTGTCGTCGCGGTTCGATGCGGCGAGCGTCTTGTTGGCGCCCGGAAGGTCGGACGCCGCCTGCGTCGCCCAGGCGCGGAACTTGTCCGCCGAGACGACATGGATCTCGAGCGGCATGAACGCATGGTCCTTGCCGCAGAGCTCCGAGCACTGGCCGTAGAACACGCCCTCGCGCTCGGCCTTGAAGTAGGTCTCGTTCAGGCGCCCGGGGACACCGTCCTCCTTCATGCCGAAGGCCGGCATGGCGAAGGAGTGGATCGCGTCGCCCTCGGCGGTCACCTGCACCCGCACGAAGGTGTTCACCGGCACGATGACCGGGTTGTCGACAGAGAGGTTGCGCTTCTGCCCCTCGGCCAGCTGATCGGCGGGCACCGGCAGCATGTAGACGTCGATCGGCGCGGCCACGCCGAACGTGGCGTTGTCGTCACCGGTCGGATAGGAGACGTCCCACGCCCACTGCACCCCGGTGAACTTCAGGGTCAGCCACTTCGTCGTCGCCGGATCGTAGTCCTTGTAAAGCTTGGAGGGGTCGTACTCCCCGTAGAGGAGCTTGAACGAGGGGATGGCGATCGCCACCAGGATCAGCACCGGCAGCACCGTCCACAGCACCTCGATCATGGTGTTGTGCGTGACGCGCGAGGGAACCGGATTGGCCTTCTCGTTGAAGCGCAGCGCGCACCAGCCGAGCAGAACCACCACCAGCGCCGTGATCAGCGCGACGATGATCAGAGTGTACCAGCTGAACCAGTGGATATAATCCATCACCTGCGTGGCCGGGTGCTGGAAGTCCATCTGCCAGTCGAAGGCGCCCTCGGGACGTTCCTGGGCCTCTGCCAGGCCGGGGACCGCCAGCGCCGTGAAAGCCGCGATCAGTCGCGCCGCAACCGCCATCGATTCCTTACTCCGCCTCGCGGATCGAGCGCCCCCGGATGGGCCTTCCGGCCATCTATCCGGCGCACCCCCGCACATCGTCGGAGTAACCACAGTCGGCGGCAGCGCGCAACGCGCAACTGCGCAGATTTATGCGGCATATTTGCGCGCGGACAGGACCCTGCGGGTCGCCGTTTTCGGCCTCTTTCTTGACACGCTGAACCGCTCTGCTAGGGCTTCGTCGCGCCTTCATCGGCAATTTCGTCGCAGAATGGCCGACCTCTCCCGGAGGCATTCAAAGTGCATCGCTTCGTCCTCTTGCTGACACTGCTGGTTCTCGCGCCGGCCCAGGCTTTCGCGCAGGGTGAGGTGAAGTCGAAACACGGGGACTGGGATCTGCGCTGCGACACGCCGGCAGGCGCCACGAATCAGCAATGCGTCATCATGCAGTTCGTGACCGCTCAGGACCGCGAGAATGTCGGGCTCTCCGTCGTCGTCATGAAGACGGCGGACAAGCAGGCGCGCATCCTGCGCGTGCTGGCGCCGCTCGGCGTGCTGCTGCCGCGGGGCCTCGGCCTGCGCATCGACAACACCGACATGGGCACGACGGGCTTCATCCGCTGCCTGCCGAACGGCTGCGTGTCGGAGGTGCTGATGGACGATACGCTGATCAAGCAGCTCCGGTCCGGCAAGCAGGCGATGTTCATCATCTTCCAGACGCCGGAAGAGGGCATCGGCGTGCCGATATCGCTGGCCGGCTTCGGCGAGGGTTTTGACGCCCTCCCCTGACCTCTCCCGGCGGCGCACGCCGGGGGGAGACAGGCCGCGGGGAGACAGACTGTACGCATCCGTAGTGATTCGGCGCAGAGCGCGCCGGGGACCGCGACAGCATGCTTGACGCATCCGCATCCGCCAGCCACGGCTTCGTCTTCTCCGAGCCGCTGGTCCTGCTTTTCGCCTCGGTCGCCGGCGTCGCCCTCTCGCGGCGTCTCGGCCTCGGCTCGGTGCTCGGCTACCTCGCGGCGGGCGTGGTGATCGGACCGGTGGCGCAGCTCATCACGGGCGCCGAACAGATCATGCAGGTCGCCGAACTCGGCATCGTGATGTTCCTGTTCCTGATCGGGCTGGAGCTGAAGCCGGCACGGCTCTGGTCGATGCGCACCGACATCTTCGGCTTCGGCATGGCGCAGGTGGTGGTGACGGGCGCGATCCTGACCGCCGCCTTCATCCTGGTCGGCTGGCGACCGGGTCCGGCCGTCATCGTCGGCTTCGGCCTCGCGATGTCGTCCACCGCCTTCGGCATACAGGCGCTGACCGAGCGCGGCGAACTCGTCACGAGCTACGGGCAGAAATCGACGGCGGTGCTGCTGTTCCAGGATCTCGCCATCGTGCCGCTTCTCGCCGTGGTGCCGCTCGTCGCCCCCGGCGGGACGCCGTTCGGATCGGGCGGGCCATGGGAGATCGGCAAGGCGGTGGCGGCGCTCGCCGTGCTGCTGCTGAGTGGCCGCTACCTGCTGAACCCCTTCTTCCGCATCCTCGCCCTCACCCGGGCGCGCGAGGTGATGACGGCGGCGGCGCTCCTCGTCGTGCTCGGCGCGGCGGCGCTGATGGAATTCGCCGGCCTGTCGATGGCGATGGGCGCCTTTCTCGCCGGACTGATGCTGGCGGATTCCGGCTTCCGCCACGAGCTCGAAGCCGACATCGAGCCGTTCCGCTCGATCCTCTTCGGCCTGTTCTTCATCGCCGTCGGCATGGCGATCAACGTCGACAATTTCCTCTACAGCTGGCCGCGCATCCTGCTCGCGGCGGCGGTGGTGATGCTGGTGAAGGCTGCCGTTCTCTACGGGCTGGCGCGCTTCTTCCGCTCAAGCCACAACGATGCGGTAAGGATCGCGCTGCTGCTGCCGCAGGCCGGCGAATTCGCCTTCGTGCTCTTCGCCTCCGCCTCGGCGGTGCGGGCGCTGTGGCCCTCGGAGACCGCCTTCGTCGCCAGCATCGTCACGGTCACGATGGCGCTGACGCCGTTCTCGGTGATGCTCGGCCGCTACTTCCTGAAGGAGGAGCCGGACGACGACCTGGAGGAGGATTTCGAGGGCGCCGGCAGCAGCGTTCTCGTCGTCGGCTTCGGGCGCTTCGGGCAGATCCTCGCGCAGGTGCTGCTCGCGAGAAACGTCAACGCCACCATCCTCGACGCCAGCGCCGAGCGCGTGCGGCAGGCGGGCCGCTTCGGCTTCCGCATCTATTTCGGCGACGGCGCGCGGCGCGACGTGCTGCGCGCGGCGGGAGCCGAGCAGGCCGCCATCATCTGCATCTGCGTCGACAAGCAGGATGTCGCCAACCGCATCGTCGACCTCGTGATGCGCGAGTTCCCCGCTGCCAAGGTCTACGTGCGGTCCTGGGATCGCGGCCACTCGCTCGAGCTCATGGGCAAGGGCGTCGACTACGAGCTGCGCGAGACATACGAATCGGCGCTCGCCTTCGGGGCGCAAACGCTTCGGGGCATCGGCGTCTCCGCCGACGAGGCCGACGGCATCGTCGCGGACGTCCGGCGTCGCGACGCGGAGCGGCTGGCGCTGCAGCTGAGCGGAGATGCCGTCACCGGCGTCGCGGCGACGAAGCCGAAGGAAGTGACGCCGGAACCGCTTTCAAAGCCGCTGCGGCGGGGCGAGGGAGCCGCACAGGCCGAGACCGAACGCGAGGCCGCCGAATGACCCGCCTTCCCGCCTCGCTGCGCGGAAGCGGCTTTCCGTCTCGTTATCCGCGGGACTTGGCCGACGCCCGCACGCTGGCTAAGAAGGATCGATGAACAAGCACGAATTCAGCGGCCGCAACGGCGAGGCGCGGCTCAGATACCTCGACAGCGACTTCCAGGTAGTGGTGCCCGGCGCCTACGTGACCTGCGCGGTGACCGGCCGGCGCATCCCGCTCTCGGACCTGCGCTACTGGAGCGTCGATCGCCAGGAGGCGTATGCCGACGCCGCTGCCTCGCTCAAGCGGGAACTGTCGCTCCGCCGCGCGAAATGACCGGCTGGCGCCGGTAGGCGCTGCCGTGCGCTGCGATCGCGTCGGCGATCAGGATCGACAGCCGGCGCGGCTCCTCGAAGCGGATGCGCACCGGAAACATCTCCGTCGTGGCGGCAAGCCTCGCGGCCGTCTCGCTGCCGCGGTTGAGACGCACCCGGTCCTTCTCCGTGGTGATCGGGACAAGGTCACGGCTCCGCGCCTCGGCGAGTATCGACTCGCAATCGGCATCGGAGAAGAGGTGATGGTCCGGGAAGCTCATCGTGTGCCCGACGACGGCGCCGGCTTCGGCGAGCGAGGCGTAGAACTTCGCCGGATCGGCGATGCCGGCGAAGGCTAGGTAAGGCCGGCGCTTCAGGCCGCGGCGGCGCACCGGCTCGGTCTGTGCGCGGAGCGCCGGGCGGCCGGCGCGGGCCGCGACCCTGACGCCCTTGCCGCCTGACCCTTCGCCGAGGATGACCAGCGCATCGGCGCTGCGCATCTGCACCGCGAGCGGGGCGCGAAGCGGACCCGCCGGGAACACGAAGCCGTTCCCGACCCCGCGCGCCCCGTCCACCACGACGAGCGTCAGATCCTTGTTCAACGACGGATTCTGGAAGCCGTCATCCATGATGACCACGTCCGCCCCGAGGCTCGCGAGGAGCTTGGCTCCGCTCGGCCGGTCGGCGGAGACCACCGTCGGCGCGAATTGCGCGAGCAGCAGCGCCTCGTCGCCGACATCGGCGGCGGTGTGGAGCGCCGGCGACACAAACAGCGGACCCTTTTCCTGGCCGCGATAGCCGCGCGTGAGGAAGCCCGGCTTGCGCTGCAGGCTGCGGCAGACGTTGGCGACCTCAAGCGCGGTCGGGGTCTTGCCCGCTCCCCCGACGACGAGGTTGCCGACGCAGATCACCGGCACGCTGACGGAGACGCCCTGCCTCTCCATCACGCGGCCGACGATCTCCCCATAGATCGCACCGATTGCGGCCAGCGCGTAGCCGGCGGGAGCGTGGCGATGCCACCAGAATTCAGGCGCGCGGGGAAGCTTCATGCGCCTGGCTTAACGGCAGGAGATAAGGCTCGAGCGCCTCAAGGGTGCGGTCGAGGGCACCGGTCAGGCGGCCGACGCAGGCGAGCGCGTCGCGGGCAAGCCGGTCGCGCTCGCCGGGATCGTCGATCAGGTGTTTCACGATCCCGGTCAGCATCGCCGCGTCGGCCGCCGTGGCGACCGCGTTGGCGCTCTCCAGCGCGTCGTAGATGGCGCGGAAATTGCCGACCTGGCCGCCGTGAATAATCGGAACCCCGAGCTTCGCCGGCTCGATCGGATTCTGCCCGCCGCGCGGCACCATCGACCCCCCCATGAATGCGATGTCCGCCACACGGTACCACATTCCCATCTCGCCGATCGTATCGGCGAGATAGACGTCGGTGCCCGCCCCGATCTCGTCGCCTCGCGAGCGCCGCCCGAGCGACAGGCCGGCGCCAAGGACCAGCGCCGCGACGGCGTCGCCGCGTTCCCTGTGGCGCGGGGCGATGATCGTAAGGAGCCGCGTTCCGCCCGCGAGCAGCGCCTTGTGCGCCGCGATGACCACCGCCTCCTCGCCCGGATGCGTGCTTGCCGCGACAAGCACCGGGCGCCCGGCGATCTTGCGGCGCATGGAGGCGACCGCGGTCGGGTCGGCGGAGGGGGGCGGCACGTCGAATTTCAGGTTGCCGCAGACCACGACGCTTTCCGCGCCGAGAGCGCGGAGCCGCTCCGCGTCGGCCGGCGTCTGCGCCAGGAAGAGGTCGGCGCGGCCGAGCACGGCGCGCGCCAGCGGCGCGAAAGCCCGCCATGCGCGAAAGGACTTTTCCGACATCCGCGCATTGACCACCGCCAGCGGCAGGGCGCGCTGGCGGAGCGTCCGCAGCATCGTCGGCCAAAGCTCCGACTCGGCGAAAAGCGCGAGGCCGGGGCGCCAGTGATCGAGAAAGCTCTCCACGGCGCCCGGCGTGTCGATCGGCACGAACTGGTGGATCGCTCCGGGCGGCAGCCGTGGCCGCGCCACCTCCGCCGCTGTCACGGTGCCCGTCGTCAGGAGCAGGGCCGGCCCGCGCGCTGCGAGGCGGTCGATCAGCGGCAGCGCCGCGTTCGTCTCCCCGACGCTTGCGCAATGCACCCAGACGAGCGGCCCCTCCGGCCGTTTCTGCCCGGCGACGCCCCAGCGTTCGCCGCGCCGCGCGATGTCCTCCTTGCCGCCCCGCTCCCTCCAGCGCAGCAGGGCGCCGGCGACGGGCGCGCCGAAGCGGCCCGCGGCCCCATAGAGCGACAGGGCGCCCTCTCCGAGGAGGCCGCCGGGGCTGCTCTTCGCAGGGATGTCAGCCTTCGGCGACAGCAAGCTCGGGCTCGCCGCCGAGAAGCTGCGTCTGGACCATGCGCGCATACCTGCCGCGCCGCGCCACGAGTTCGGCGTGCGTGCCCGATTCCACGATCCGCCCGCCCTCCATGTAGCAGATGCGGTCCGCCTTCTGCACGGTGGAGAGGCGGTGCGCGATCATGATGACGGTGCGCCCAACCAATAGCCGGTTCATCGCCGCCTGCACCTTGGCTTCCGATTCCGCGTCGAGCGAGCTGGTCGGCTCGTCGAGCAGCAGGATCGGCGTGTTGCGCAGCATGGCGCGGGCAAAGGCGATGCGCTGGCGCTCGCCGCCGGAGAAGCGGTTGCCCGCCTCGCCCACCAGCGTCTGGTAGCCTTCGTCCAGCCGGCTGATGAAATCGTGCGCGGCCGCCGCTTCCGCCGCGGCGATCACCGCTTCCTCGCTTGCGCCTTCCGAGCCGTAGCTGATGTTCGCGCCGACCGTATCGTCGAAGAGAACCGGATCCTGGGTGAGGAGAGCCGAACAGGCGCGCACGCTGGCGATGGTGACGTCCTTCAGGTCCTGACCGTCGATCAGGATCGCGCCGGCCTGCGGATCGAAGAAGCGCAGCGCAAGGTTCATCACCGTGCTCTTGCCGGCGCCGCTCGGGCCGACCAGCGCCAGCTTCTCTCCCGCCGCGATGTCCAGACTGAAGTTCGTCAGGATCGGGCCGCCGCTTTCGTAGGAGAAGTCCACATTGCGGAAGCTGATGGCGCCGGCGGTGGCCCGCAGAGGCGCGGCGCCCCGCTTCTCGGTTACGTGCGAGGCGTAGTCGATCACGCTGAACACGCGCTCGGCGGCGAGCAGCCCCTCGCTCAGCGTGGCGTGGATGCTCGCCAGCTGCTTCAGCGGCTGGAAGGCGAGCAGCGCGGCGGTCATGAAGCCCATGAACGCGCCGAGCGTGACGTGGCCGTAGATCCCCTGCCACCCGCCGTAGAAGATCGCGGCGGCGAAACCGAGCCCGGACATGATCTCCCAGACCGGGCCGACCGCCGCGCGCGTGCGCGTCGCCTTCATCAGGTATTTGCGGATGTTGTGGACGATCTGACGGAAGCGCCGCGTCTCGTTGGCCTCCTGGCCGTAGGCCTTGACCACGCGCATGCTCTGCAGGGTCTGCGTCAGCATGCTGCTCAACTCGCTGTATTCCCGGATGCCGCGACCCGAGGCGCGCCTTATCCGAGACCGCTGCTTGCCGAGATTGATCACTGCCAGCGGCGCCCCGATCATGACGAAGAGGCTCAGCCGCCAGTCCATGTAGAACATGGCGCCCATCAGGAAGACCGCGCTCATCGCATTGCGGAACAGGCCGACCATCACCCGCGTCGCCGCCCGGTCGATGGTGGCCGCGTCGTTGACGAAGGCGGAGATGAAGCGGCCCGAATGATTGCCCTGGATCCACGCGAGGTCGGCGGCTGCGATGGTGTCGAACATCCGGTAGCGAAGCTCGGCCACGATCTTGGAGCCGAGCGAGGCCTCGGCGACGGTCGATATCCAGTCGAACACGGCCCGCACCAGCACCACCAGCACCAGGAGCGCCGGCAGGACGAAGACATAGGTCGCGTTCTTCGACACGAACACGTCGTCCCCCACCTTCTGCAGGACGAACGGCACCACCCCCGCCGTGGCGGCCGCCACCACCATGCTGGCGACGGAGATCGCCACGTTCCGCCAATGCGGGATGATGCACTCGCGCGCGAGACGGACGAAGACCGCCCGGCGCGAGTGATCCTGCTCGAGCAGGGCGTCGAAGGTGAAGCCCGGACGCTTCGGGCCGGTCTTCTCGTCAGCTATTGCCATCGTCCGGTTCTGGTTCGAGCAGCCTGTGCAGGTGCACGACAAAATAGCGCATCTGCGCGTTGTCCACCGACATCTGCGCCTTTTCCTTCCAGGCCGCATAGGCCTCGGCGTAGTTCGGGTAGATTCCCACAATATCCAGCGCGGTGAGGTCGCGGAAGCGCACTTTGTCGAGCGATTCCAGTTCACCGCCGAAGACCAGGTGCAGGAGCTGGTCGCCCCCTACCCGCCGTCCGCTCATGCCAGCCTCTCGAAGAGCTTCGTCACCCCCGCCGCTGCGCGATTTCCTGCCCTGCCCGTGCCACCGTCGCCAGAATGGCGGGGTGAAGCTGATTGTTGCTTGCCGCCAGCACCCCGTGGCGGGGAATTTCCTGATTGTAACGGAGCGCCGCCCCGTCGAGCCCGGTCAGCCGGCCGCCCGCTTCGTGCACCAAAAGGTCGGAGGCCGCAAGGTCCCAGTCATTGGCGCGCGGGCTGGCAAAGGCGGCGTCGATCCGGCCGGCGGCAACCAGGGCGAGACGATAGGCGAGCGAGGGTATGTGCGGCTCCAGTTCGGCGCCGAGACCCTGAATCGTGGCCGTCTTCAGCCAGCCGCGCGGACCGGCAAGACGCGCGCCGGCAATGGTGGCGCGATCCGAGACGCTGAGCGGCGTTTCGCCGAGGCGCGCTCCGCCGCCAAGGGTTGCCGCATAGAGTTCTCCGCGTGCCGGCACGGCAAGCGCTGCAACGACCGGCCGGGCCCCCCGCACCACCGCGAGGCTTACGCTCCAGCGTTCGTCGCCCTCGATGAAGCCGCGGGTCCCATCGATCGGATCGACGACGAAGGTCGCCGCGCGGCCGAGCCGCGCCGGGTCATCCGCCGTTTCCTCCGAAAGCCAGCCGTAACCCGGTCGCTCGGCGAGCAGCCGGTCGCGCAGGAACGTGTCGACCGCCAGGTCGGCCTCGGTGACCGGCGAGCCGCCTGCCTTCGCCCAGGCAGCGGGCTGCTTGCGGAAGAACGTCATCGCCAGCGCGCCGGCTTCGCTCGCCGCGGCCTTCAAGAGGTCCAGGTCTGCCTCGTCTGAGCGCATTTCAGGCCGTTTCCCCGCTTGGTAGCCCTTCGATTTAGCTTTCGATTACCGTGATTTAGGGCGAAAAACCATTAACCACAGAGATTAAGCAGTTTAGGAAAAATCGTGTCTAATCTCTCCGTTAGCAAGAGGCCGAACCGGCCCGAACAATAAAAACAACTCGCGTCGAACAGATATGGATGACCTCCACGAAGACTTGACGGGCCGCTCGTCAGAGCGGTCCGTCACCTTCCCTGATGTGCTCCTCTACAGGTGCATTTCTGAGGACGGAGCGGATTGTCTAGTAACATTCGATCGGAGCACGGTTCTGATGTCACGCCCAGTCGCCGGCCTCGCCTGCCGCATCCGCGTCCCCGTCCGCCAGTACGAGGCCGTGGCGCTGCTCGTGCGCGAACAGGGCCATGTGATCCGCCTCATGCATCGCGACGCCGGGCTCTCGCTCGACATCGAGGAATTCGAGAGCTTTGCGACCGCCGAAGAGTATAGCGACCGGCTCGCCGGCTTCCTCGGACTGCCCTCCGTCATCGCCGCCGGCGCGCCGGCGCGCGACGAGCCGCTCAGCGCGGCAACCCCCGGCGGGCGCCGCAGCCGCACGGTCAAGGCGCGCCGTCCGCGCTTCCTCAGCCGCCGCCATTCCGGCAACGCCGTGACGATCCGCAAGGTCGAAGGCCGCGAGATCATCGCCCGCCACTGAGCGCGCAGGGACGTTACCCCCGCTAGAACCGGAACATCGCGTCGGCAACGAGGCCCGCGAACACGATCCACCCCGTCGTGCTGTTGGCGCGGAAGCGCCGCAGGCAGCTTGCCGGGTCCCCGGGATCGAGCGTCACGACCATCCAGATCACATGGATCAGCGCACAGCCGAGCGCTGCGAATGCGAAGAGCCCCGCGTCGGCGAGCACGCAGGCTAGCCCGATCAGCGCAAAGGCGGCGATGTAGAACGCTGCGATGCCGAGCCGCGAGCGGCGCCCGAAGAGCCGCGCGGTGGAGCGCACGCCAATCAGCGCATCGTCCTCCCGGTCCTGCAGCGCGTAGATCGTGTCGTAGGCGATCGTCCAGAGCACAGCGCCGCAATAGAGGGCGATCGGCGCCGCCGCCAGTCTTCCCGCCGTCGCCGACCAGCCGACCAGCGCGCCCCAGGAGAACGCCAGCCCGAGCACGAATTGCGGCCAGTCGGTTACGCGCTTCGCGAAGGGATAGATTGCGACGACGAGGAGCGAGGCGAGGCCGAGGAGAATCGTAAAGCGATTGAATTGCAGCAGCACGAGCGCACCGACGAGCGCCTGCAGCAGCAGGAAGACCAGCGCCTGCCCCGATGTCACCGCGCCTGAAGGCAGCGGGCGGTTGCGCGTGCGCTCCACCTGCGCATCGAGGTCGCGGTCGATCAGGTCGTTGTAGGTGCAGCCGGCGCCGCGCATCGCGATCGCCCCGACCATGAACAGGAGAAGATGCCAGACGTTCGGCGCGCCGCGCTCCCCGGCAATCGCGATCAGCGCCGCCGACCACCAGCAGGGCCAGAGGAGCAGCCACCAGCCGATCGGCCGGTCCCAGCGCGCCAGCCTGCCATAGGGCTTCAGCCAGTCCGGCGCGAAGCGGTCGAGCCAGTTCTTCGGCGGCGCATCGGGCAGCGCTGAGGTGCGGGCGATCATCCCGCCGTGCTCGCGCGGCGCGGCGGCGGCGTCAAGGCGGAGAGCGGGAGCAGCGGGCGTTGGTGTCAGATCAGCATCGCTGATCGTCCGAATGCTGCGGATTACCCCTTGCGTGAAAATTGCCTGCAGAAGGGTCCGGACCGCGCTTCGCGCGGAAGCGGTCGCTGCCAATTGCACGCTTCCTGTCGCTTAAGCGGAAGCCGGCCGCCATGTCGGCGACCGGCCAGTTTTCCCGCATGAGGCGTCTGCCTGCGATCTGCTTCTCCACCAAACCGCGACGCCTCATCCGACAGGTTCCTCCTCAGAAGAGCCCCGGCGGACCTTCGGGTCAGAGGCTTCTCAACTCCCGCGGGTCGGGGGTTGAATCAAGCCCGCCCGATCAATCCGGAGTAGCCGAGAGCTTTATGACTGTCAGCGCTGCGACGTTGTTTGAGTTCGAGCCTCCCGCCAGCGTCTGCAGCGTGACACTGACACCAGAGACGTTGACCAGCTCCAGCTGATCGCCGGCCTGCAGCAAGATCACGACCTGACCGTGAGTCTGCTGTGTGCCCGCACCCGACCCGAAGATGCTCGACCCGACCACAACGCCGTTGACGGAAACGGCGAACTGGTTGGCATCCTGGGCAGTAACGGTGAATTCGACGAGGTAAGCTGCAGTTTCCGCCACGGTGATCGTCGAAGCTGCTTCCAGCGACATCCCTCCGAACATCGTGGATGAGCTGAAGGTGACGGAACCGTTGCTTTCCACTTCCTGTGAGCCGAAGGCGGAGACAGAACCGTATTGTGAAATACCGCCCGCCTCGCCGGTTGCGCCCGTCGCGCCGGTGTTGCCGGTCGGACCGGTTGCGCCGGTGTTACCAGGGGCGCCGGTCGCACCGGGCGCGCCATGCGGACCTGCCGGGCCGATTTCACCAGGGGCGCCAGGAGCGCCCGTCGCCCCGGTCTCGCCATTCGGTCCTGCCGGGCCGATTTCTCCAGGGGCGCCAGGAGCGCCCGTCGCACCGGTCTCGCCATTCGGACCTGCCGGGCCGATTTCACCAGGCGCGCCAGGGGCGCCGGTCGCGCCGGTCTCGCCATTCGGACCTGCCGGGCCGATTTCACCAGGCGCGCCAGGGGCGCCGGTCGCGCCGGTCTCGCCA
>JBBQVL010000107.1:0-12456 GCA_038211615.1 Hyphomicrobiales bacterium | reverse complement strand
CTCATTGCCGGATTCCGGCGTTCCGTGCGGCAGGCGCTTCCGGCACTGAGCAAACAGTCGCGCGCTGGCGTCGAAACCGCAAGCCTCCGCGGGTATCGCCGCGGCGCCGCCTCGAACATTGCCCAAAGAAGTAGACCGTCGCCGGTATCACGTTGCGCAAATGAAGCAGCCGCGGACGACGCCCGCGGTCGGCCCCGATACGCCCGTCGGCACCGCTATGGACGGGCGGCCCTGCGTGATCCGCGTGTGCCGCCAGTGGCGTCGAAACCGGCGTGCTTCAGTTAGTCATCCGTGACCCCGTCCGGCCCGGGAAGCGAGGCGGCGGTCCATCGCAACGGTCCCGCCACTACCCCCTCAGCGTCAGGCCGCCTTCGGCTTGTAGAGCGTCATCCGGTAGCACTCCATGTGGCGCGCATAAAACTGGTAGGTCAGCGCCCACAGATAGAGGCGGAACTTCCGGTATTCGAAGTCGCCGAACTCCTTGACGATGAACTCCTGGTTCTTCTCGAGATTCCGGGCCCATTGCCGGAAAGTGAGGAAATAGCTCCAGGCGTCGTTGAACACCTCGACGAGGTCGAGCTTCGTCTTGGTCAGCTTGTTGAGGAGGTCGTCGAGGACGAGATAGGAGTGGTTGCCCGGATAGATGTAGCGGGCCATGAACGAGGAGAATTCGTATTTCTCGCGCGAGGCACTGCCGTCGAGAAATGCGACGCCGCCGGGCTTCAGAAGCTCATACATCTTGTTCAGCACGCGCTGATATTGCGGCAGGTGTTCGATGACGCCCATGATCACGATCGCGTCGAACTTTTCCTTCGGCTGGTAGGTCAGGAAATCGGTGAAGAGGATGCGGAAGCGGTCCGACACCGAGGCGAGCTTCTTGGTGAGATAGTCCTGCGAAACTGCCGAGATGGTGATGCCGGTGAAATCGACGTCCGACTGGAGTGCATAGTCGGCGAAGGCGCCCCATCCGGGACCGACCTCCAGCACCCGCTTGCCCGGTCCGAGCTCGCAACGCTCGAGCGCATAGTCGAACTTCCGCTGCAGCGCGGTCGCGAGGCTCTCGTCGTCGCGTTCGTAGATGCCCTGGCTGTAGGCCGGGTGGGTTTCGTCGAGGAAGCTCAGGAACAGGCGCGGATCGGCATCGTAGTGGGACTTGATCGCCTGCTTGTTGGTGTAGACCTGACCGAACAGCAGCGGCTGCAGGAAGCGCCAGGCGTTGGCGAGCGGATGCCAGTCGTTGAGCGAGGCGCGCAGCGCGAACGCCTGCAGCAGGTCACCGTCGAGATCGAGGTCGCCGCGCATATAGGCCTCGGCGATGTTGCCCTCATCGAGGCTGTGTATTGCCTTCACGCCCTGCGCGTTGCGGAGCGCCGCGCGGAACACGGGTTCGCCGTCCCCCGCCTTGCGCACTTTGCCGTCCGGCATTTCGATGGAAAAAGGCGTTGAACTTGAGCCGACGCGGTTGATGAAAGCGTCAACCGCTCGCTCGGCCATGGTCGCCGACATCTGCATCTCGAGGTTGCTGTTCCGACGGATATTAAATGGAACCCCGTCCCTCGATCACCGACATTCCCCCGATGGACGGTTCGTCTGAAACCAAGATTGCCGCCGCGCGCGCGCTTTGACAAGACCGAACCTTGTGGCCGGCGCAATGGGGCCGGATTCACGCCGCAATGCCCGCGCCCGGCGTCCCTCCCCCAGTGTCTCCGAGGCTCTAGCTCCGGTAGTCGGCGTTAATGGCGATGTATTCGGCGGTGAGGTCGCAGGTCCAGATCGTCGCCCGTCCCTCGCCGAGCCCAAGATCAACGCCGATACGAAGGTCGGCGTTCTTCATGTAGTCGGAGACAGCCTCTTCCGAATAGGACGGATCGCGCTCGCCATCGAAGGCGACGCGGTGGTCGCCGAACCAGATCGCAATACGGTCCCGGTCGGCCGGCTCGCCTGCCTTTCCGACCGCCATGACAACGCGTCCCCAGTTCGCATCCTCGCCGGCAAGCGCGGTCTTCACCAGAGGCGAGTTGCCGATCGAAAGCGCGATCTTCCTGGCGGAAGAATCGGATTCCGCGCCGTTGACCTCGATCTCGACGAACTTCGTCAGTCCCTCCCCGTCGCGCGCAACCTGCTGCGCGAGATCGCGGCAAAGCTCGGAGAGCGCCGTCTGGAAAAGCGCCAGCGCTGCACTGCTCTTCTCAAGTGCCGCGACGCCGCGCGCGGCAGCAGCGCCGGTCGCAAAGGCGAGCAGGGTGTCGGACGTCGACGTGTCGCCGTCGATCGTGACGCAGTTGAAGCTCTTCTCCACCGCCGTCTTCAGGCACGCCTGAAGGGGCGCCGCCCCGATCGGCGCGTCGGTGAAGACGAAGGAAAGCATGGTGGCCATGTCGGGCGCGATCATTCCGGCGCCCTTGGCCATGCCGACAAGGACGATTTCCTCGCCGCTGACCTTGAAGCGGCGGGTGGCGACCTTGGGAAACGTGTCGGTGGTCATGATGGCGCGTGCCGCGCCGAGGAATCCTCCCGGCTTCGCCTCGGCCGCGAGCCGCCCGAGATGCGCGGCGAAAGGCGCCGGGTCCAGCGGCTCGCCGATGACACCCGTTGATGCCAAAAACACTTCGTCCGGCCGGCAACCGACCGCGGCCGCGGCGGCGGCGGCGCTCGCCTCCACGGCGTGGCGGCCTTTCATGCCGGTGAAGGCATTGGCGTTGCCGGAATTGACCACCAGCACACGCGCCTTGCCGCCGGGAAGCCTGGCGCGATCCCATTCGACGGGCGCCGAGGCACAGCGCGACGTGGTGAAAACCCCGGCAACCGTTGCCCCGGGATCGAAGCGGACAAGCAGCAGGTCGGTCCGACCCTTGTAGCGAATCCCTGCCTCGGCGGTTGCGAGACGAACGCCGGCGACCTCCGGAATTTCCGGATAGGCCGCCGGCGCAAAGGGCGAGACGTAGCCCGCCATGACGCTAAATCGGCGCGGCTAGTTGGCGGGCGCGGGCGCCGGCGCGGGTTCCTCGGTCGCCGGTGCCGGTTCCTCCATCGAGGGCGCCGGCTGGTCGGCGCCCGGGGCTGCATCGCCCGGTGCGGGCGGAGCCGGTGGCATGGCGGTCGGATCGAGGATCTCGATCGGATATTTCGCGCGGAGGATCGCCGTCACCTGCTCGAACTTCTGCCGCAGGACGTAGTTCTTGAGCTGGTCCTTGACCTCGTCAAAGCTCGGCGGCTGGCTCATCCGCTTCTCTTCGACCTTGATGACGTGCCAGCCGAACTCGGTCTTCACCGGCTCCTGCGTGTATTGACCTACCTCCAGCGCGAACGCCGCGGCCTCGAACGGAGGCACCATCTGCCCCGGGCCGAAGAAGCCCAGATCGCCGCCGTTCTGGCCGCTCGGGTCCTTCGACTGCTTGGCAAGCTCCTCGAACGACTTCCCGGCCTTCAGGTCGGCGATGATCTTGTCCGCCTCCTCCTTCGTGTCGACGAGGATATGCCGCGCGTGCACCTGCTGTTCCGGCTTGTGCTGGGCGACGACCAGGGACTGGTAGGCTTCCTGCAGCTCGGAATCCGGCACGGTCTTCACGACTTCGTGCTCGACATAGACGTTCCGCATCGCCTGCAGCTTGAGGAATGCGACGCGCCGTTCGAATTCCGGACCGGTGTCGAGGCCTGCGTCATGGGCGCCCTGCGCCATCAATTGCATGTTCACCACCGCGTCTACGAGAACGCTGCGCCATTGCTCCTTCGGGACATTGGCGAGCTCGCTCGAAAACGCCTCCTGGGCGAGGGTAATGTCGGCCTCGGTGATCTCCGCGCTGCCGGCCTTCGCGACCACGGTCGCGGGATCGCGAGGCGGCTCGGCGGGAGATGCGGGCGCCGCCGCCGCATCGCCCGGCGCGGCCGCGTCGGCGGGCTGGGCGGCGTCGGCCGGCGCCGGCGCATCCTGGGCATGCACGGCGACCGTGACCGCGGCGGACATGAGGAGGGCCGCCGATACGGCCGTCAGCAATTTGTTCATGCGAGACATCGCAACTCCTTTTTCGCGTCTTTCAGGGGCATCAGGCGCGGACCAGCGGCCCATTCGCCAGCGTTGACAGAGCTTTGGCCCGTTCTTATCTGTCGCGGGTCCCGCAGTCCACTGCCGGGCGGCGTTGGTGCGCGGCAAAGCCGCAGTTCTCAGGTTGGTTCCGGCGGGCTTTCGTGACGTGCGCGTTGGGCGAAAACCCACCGGTTGCCTTACTGTTCAGGAAGGAAATTCATGCTGCGCTTGGGCAATCTGGGCCGGATGGTATTCGGGTCGGCCAACGACCGGCGGATCAAGCGCTATCAGCCGATCGTCGATGAGATCAACGGGCTAGAGGCGGAGGTCGCCGCGCTTAGCGATTCCGACCTGCAGGCGAGAACGGAGACGTTCCGCAAGCGGGTCGCGGACGGCGCGGATCTCGACGACCTGCTCCCCGAGGCTTTCGCCACCGTGCGCGAGGCGGCGAAGCGCGTGCTCGGGCAGCGGCATTTTGACGTGCAGCTCATCGGCGGCATGGTCCTGCACGAAGGCTCCATCGCCGAAATGAAGACCGGCGAGGGCAAGACCCTCGTCGCCACCCTCCCCGTCTACCTGAACGCGCTCGCCGGCAAGGGCGTGCACGTCGTGACGGTCAACGATTACCTCGCCCGCCGCGATTCCGAGTGGATGGGGCGGGTCTACAATTTCCTCGGCCTGAGCGTCGGCGTGATCGTCCACGGCCTCGATCCCAACCAGCGGCGTCAGGCCTACGCCGCCGACGTGACCTACGGGACGAACAACGAGTTCGGCTTCGACTATCTGCGCGACAACATGGAATACAACACCGCGAACATGGTGCAGCGCGGGCACTTCTACGCCATCGTCGACGAAGTGGATTCGATCCTCGTCGACGAAGCGCGGACGCCGCTCATCATCTCCGGCCCGACCGAGGATCGTTCGGAGCTCTACACCAAGATCGACGCGCTGATCCCGATGCTCACAGCCGAGGATTTCGAGCTCGACGAGAAGGCGCGCACCGCGAACTTCACCGAGGAAGGCACGGAGAAGATCGAGAAGATCCTCGCTTCGATGGACCTCTTCAAGGGCGAGTCGCTCTACGACGTCGAGAACGTCGCAATCGTCCACCACCTGAACAACGCGCTCCGCGCCCACAAGCTCTTCCAGCGCGACAAGGACTACATCGTCAAGAACGGCCAGGTGATCATCATCGACGAGTTCACCGGCCGCATGATGGAAGGCCGGCGTTATTCCGACGGCCTGCACCAGGCGCTGGAGGCGAAGGAAAAGGCCCGCATCCAGCCGGAGAACCAGACGCTCGCGTCGATCACCTTCCAGAACTATTTCCGCCTCTACAAGAAGCTCGCCGGCATGACCGGAACCGCCACGACCGAGGCGGAGGAGTTCGGCGACATCTACAATCTCGATGTGGTCGAGGTCCCGACCAACCAGTCGATGGTCCGCATCGACGAGCACGACGAGGTCTACCGTTCGGTCGACGAGAAGTACAAGGCGATCCTCGAGCTGATCGACGATTGCCGCTCGCGCGGCCAGCCGGTTCTCGTCGGCACGACCTCGATCGAGAAGTCGGAGCTGCTCGCCGAGCTGCTGCGCAAGCGCGGCTGGCAGCAGCGCGATTTCTCCAACCCGCAGGACCTCGCGGCGCTCTTCAAGGTGAACGAGACGAAGGCCAAGATCTTCACCATCCTGAACGCCCGCTACCACGAGCAGGAAGCCTATATCGTCGCGCAGGCCGGGGTTCCCGGCGCGGTGACGATCGCCACCAACATGGCCGGCCGCGGCACCGACATCCAGCTCGGCGGCAACGCCGACATGCGGGTGCTGCACGAGCTGAAGGACGTGCCGGAAGGCGAGGAGCGCGTGGCGCGCGACAAGGCGATCCGCGCCGAGGTGGAGCGGCTGAAGGCGGTGGCGCTCGCCGCCGGCGGGCTTTGCATCATCGGCACGGAGCGGCACGAAAGCCGCCGCATCGACAACCAGCTTCGCGGTCGCTCCGGCCGCCAGGGCGATCCGGGACGCTCGAAGTTCTTCCTGTCCTTGCAGGACGACCTGATGCGCATCTTCGGGTCCGACCGCATGGATGGCATGCTGAAGAAGCTCGGCCTCAAGGAGGACGAGGCGATCGTGCATCCGTGGATCAACAAGGCGCTGGAGCGCGCGCAGGGCAAGGTCGAGGCGCACAATTTCGACATCCGCAAGAACCTGCTCAAATACGACAACGTGATGAACGACCAGCGGAAGGTCATCTTCGAGCAGCGCATCGAGCTGATGAGCGACGATCATGCCGCCGAGACGGTGCGCGACATGCGGCACGAAGTGGTCGACGAGATCGTCGCCAAGTTCATCCCCGAGCGCGCCTATGCCGAGCAGTGGGACGCCGATGGCCTGAAGCAGGCAGTACAGGCGCAGCTCGGCCTCGATCTCCCGATCAAGGAATGGGCGGCAGAGGAAGGCATCGCCGAGGAAGAGATCCGCAAGCGCATCGACAAGGCGAGCGACGAGCTGATGGCCAGGAAGGCCGCGCGGTTCGGACCGGAACTCATGCGCGCGGTCGAGAAGCAGGTGCTGCTGCAGACGCTCGACCATCTGTGGCGCGAGCACCTTGCGACGCTCGATCATCTCCGCTCGGTGATCGGCTTCCGCGGCTACGCGCAGCGCGATCCGCTGAACGAATACAAGACCGAGGGATTCGAGCTCTTCCAGGTCCTTATCGGCAGCCTCAGGCGCGCCGTCACCGGCCAGCTTGCGCACGTCGAGATCCAGCAGCGGCCGCCCGAGCCGCCTCCCCCGCTGGTGACCGAGGCCCACCATATCGACGCGACGACCGGCGAGGACGAAGCGGCGCTGGCCGCCCTGCCTCCGAGCGCGGCGGCCGCAGCGCCGGCGCCGGTGCGGGCGAAGCGCGATGCCCGCAATCCTTCGAGCTGGGGCAAGGTCGGCCGCAACGAGCCCTGCCCTTGCGGGTCCGGCAAGAAATACAAGCAGTGCCATGGCATGGTGATTGCCTGACAACGGGTAGCGCGACGAACAGCGTCGCGCCGCCGCAGCATACTGGCATCGGGGCTTTTGCTAGACGCGGACGTGCCCGCTGACCTGCGCGCCGTCTTCCGGACGAAGCTGCAGAAATCCCGGGATGGCGATGAGCGGGATCACCGCCATCACGAGGAATACCTCATGGAACCGCGCCGGCGTCAGCGGCGATCCGTCGAGCGTGACGAGCCCGAGCAGCATCGCCCCGACCGAGACGCCGAAGCTCACGCTTAGCTGCTGCAGAACGCCGCCAAGGCTCGTCGCGCGGCTGAGCTTTTCCGTCGGCGTGTCGGAATAGGACAGCGTGTTGGAGGTCATGAACTGCGTCGACCGGGTGAGGCCGAACACGAAGACGTAGACCATAATCAGCCAGTGCGGAGTCGAGGGTCCGAGCAGGGCGAAGCCGGCGACCATCGCCGAGCCCGCGACGGCGCTCCAGACGAGCAGGCGCGCGAAGCCAAACGTCCGCAGAAGATACGAGATGACCGGGCGCACTGCGATAGCGCTGATGGCGCTAACGAAGGTCAGCGTGCCCGATACGATCGGGCTCACGCCGAAACCCACCTGCAGCATCAGCGGCAGCAGAAAGGGAACGCCATTCAGGCCAAGTCGGCAGATTCCCCCCGCAAGCGTGCCGACGCGAAACGTGCGCAGGCGGAAGAGGGTCAGGTCGACGGCGGGCGACTTCGCCGTGCGCGCATAGCGCACGAAGCCCGCGAGCAGCAGCGACGCCGCGAAGAGCACGCTGAGGATGGCGGTTACGGGAATAGCCGGGCGGCCGACGTTCTCGATCCCGAAATGCAGCAGCGTCAGGCCGATCCCGACCATGAGGAAGCCGGGAAAATCGAAGCGCTCGGGGGCGCCGCCGCGGAAATCGTCCACGAAGCGCAACGCCATCACGATGCCCACGACGCCGAAGGGAATGTTGACGTAGAAGATCCAGCGCCAGGACAGATACGTGGTGAGGAACCCGCCGACGAGCGGTCCGATCATCGGCCCGAGGATCGCCGGCAAAGTCATGTAGGTCATGGCGCTGACGAGCTGGCTGCGCGGAAAGCTGCGGATCAGGATGAGGCGGCCGACCGGGGTCATCATCGCCCCGCCAAAACCTTGCAGCACGCGCGTCGCCACCAGCATGGGAAAGCTCGCCGCCAGCCCGCAGAGCACCGAGCCGAGGGTGAAGATGAGGAGTGCCAGCGCGAAGATCCTGCGCGCGCCAAAACGGTCGGCGAACCAGCCGCTGACCGGAATGAACATGGCGAGCGTCAGGATGTAGGCGGTGACCGCGAGATTCATCCGCAGCGGGGTCGTCGCAAGGCTTCGCGCCATGTCCGGCACGGCGGTGATGATGACAGTCGAATCGAGCTGTTCCATCAGGAACGCGACGGCCACAACGCCCGGGATGATCAGGCGGAGGCGAGGATCGCGCTCGACGGCGAAGCCGCCGCTTTCCGGGCCGGCGGTGGACAGCGTCTGCGAAGGTCCGGCTGAATTGTTCGGCGTCTGATCGGGCGCGCGATCGCTACTGGGCAGGCGCGTAGTCGTCCTGCTGCTTGCGGATCAGCTTCAGCACCATGCCGGTCATGCCCTCGTCTTCCTGCGAGGCGGAGGCGTAGGAATTGGCGACGCTCGCATCGGCGGGCGTGCTGCCGGCGAGCATCCGCTCCTCCAGCGTCGCGGCATCGGGCGAGGCCTGCGCCGGCGCTGCAGCCGGGGGCGGCGCAGCCGCGACCTCGTTCGATCCGATGTCCGGCACCGGCAGGAAGCCGGGCTCCTCGGACGCCAGCGCCGGCGCAGGCTCCGCGGCTGGGGCAGCGGCAACAGCGGCAGGCCGCGGCCGTGGCGTATGGACCGGATCCGGCGCAACAACCTCCGCCACGGAGGGGACAGGTTCGACCGCTGCGGTAGCGGTGGCGACCGCGGGCGGCGGGGACGTGAGATCGACCGGGGCGGCGGGCTGCGACACGACGCCCGCCGATCCGACGCTGGCGGTCGTCGTCGGGTCGAGCGAAACAGGCACAGCGGCAACCGACATCGGCAAGGGCTCGGAGCGATCGACGCTCGTCGGGGTCGCCAGCGCGAGACGCATCGCGGCCGCGCCGGAACTGTCCTCCTTGCCATCGAGACGGGACGCCAGGTCGAGCATCCGCGCGTTGTCCTTCGCCTCCTTGTCGGCGAGCGCGATGCGGATCGGCTCAGGCATCGACATCGGCGGGCATTGCGCGCTCGGGATGAAGCTTCGGCCGGAGCCCGGCACCGCGTTGAAGATGTAGCGGTGTTCGCAGACATCGACCTTCGGCGGCTGTCCGGTCGCCTCGAAATGATCGTAGCCCTCCTTCAGCATCAGCCAGAAGGGCATGTTCGGATCGTTGCGGTGCTTGGCGATATTCTCCGGCGTCATGCGGAACGGAAACGCCTGCACCTGGAACTCGCGCTGCCCGCCCTGGAAGGCCAGCCGGCCGAGCGTGTAGATCTCCTGGATGCTGTCGTCCGTCATGGAATAGCAGCCACGCGAGGAGCATGCGCCGTGCACCATCAGCTCCGAGCCAGTGCGTCCGAGCGACCGGTCGAACTCGTTCGGGTAGCCGATGTTGAAGGAGAGGTAGTAGTCGGAGTTCGGATTCATCTGCGCCGGGCGGATGGTGTAGAAGCCCTCCGGCGCCTGACGGTCCCCCTCGCGGACCTTGGGTCCGAGCACGCCCGACCACGCGCAGATGTCGTAATCCTTCAGGAAGGCGTATTTTCCGGTCGACGTCTGCTGCTTCCAGACCTCAAGCTTCGCCTCCTCCTTGAAAATGCGAATGAGGATCGGGGCCTGCTGGTTCATCCCCTTGCGGTCGACCATGTCGCGGGTCTTGGCGTCGAGCGGGCGATTGGCCTTCGGCAGCACGCCCTCGAAGTCCGAGCAGCCGCCGAGCCCGAGCATCAGCAGGCCGGCCGCCAGGATGAGGGCCGACCGCCCGATGCGAAGGAAGCGAACCATACCTGTTCCCGCTATACGCTTCTGACGAGGATGGACGCAGCCACCCCCGGCCACGACTCTGGGTACGCGATGGTAATCGATTCGTTAACAGAATCGCGTCGACGCATGCTCCCTCCCGCAGAAGGCTCTGGGCGCACGGCCATTTTCTACTGAATCGACCTGCCGATGGCGAGGAATTTCTCGCGTCTCAGCCTGAGGATATCGTCCCGTCCGTGGCCCGCAAGCTCCTTCAGGGCCGAAGCAATAACCTCGCCGGCACGGTCGATCACCTTCTCGGGATCGCGGTGCGCGCCGCCGAGCGGCTCCTCGACGATTCCGTCGATGATCTTGAGATTCACGAGGTCGGTCGCGGTGATCTTCATGGCGGTCGCGGCGTCCTGAGCACGCACGGGGTCGCGCCAGAGAATTGACGCGGCGCCCTCTGGGGAGATCACGCTGTAGATGGCGTGCTCGAGCATGTAGACGCGGTTGGCGGTGGCGACCGCGATGGCGCCGCCCGACCCGCCCTCCCCGATGATGACGGAGACGTTCGGCACGCCGAGCCGCAGGCACGCGTCGGTGGACCGCGCAATCGCCTCCGCCTGGCCGCGCGCCTCCGCATCGACGCCGGGATAGGCGCCGGCAGTATCCACGAGCGAGAGCACCGGCAGGCCGAAGCGGTCGGCAAGCTCCATTACCCGCACCGCCTTCCGGTAGCCTTCCGGCCGGGCCATGCCGAAATTGTGCTTCACGCGCGTCTGCGTGTCCTCGCCCTTCTCCTGCGCCAGAACCGCGACGGGATCGCCGCGGAAACGGCCCAGTCCCGCGACGATCGCGAGGTCCTCGCCGAACTTCCGGTCGCCGGAGAGCGGCTCGAAATCGGTGAGGAGGCGGGAGATGTAGTGCTTGGCGTGCGGCCGGTCCGGGTGGCGGGCGACCTGCGTCTTCTGCCAGGGTGTGAGCTTGGCGTAGAGCGCGGCGAGCTGGTCGCGCGCCTTGCCCTCCAGCGTTGCGATCTCATCGGTGACCGAGACGGTGTCGGCCGTATCCAGCCGCCTGAGCTCCTGGATCTGGCCTTCAAGGTCGGAAACCGGCTTTTCGAAATCGAGATAGGTTCGCATCGGATCCGGGGCGGCCGAACGGCGGGGTTACAGCGGTCGCCTAAAATTGTGGCGGAAACTGGCAGCCGGGCCAAGCCCCGGATGACGGCCAGTTATTGTGAAACCTGCTGGGTTCGCGCCAGCATCGCACGAAGATCGTCCGGAATCGTCTTCTGGTCGCCGGAAAGACGCCCGTCCCGCTCCAGCCGCTCGGCAATGCGCAGCGCCTCGATCAGCGCCACCTTGCGCGGCGGTCCGAGCGAGGCGGAGGCGACCTTGTAGAGGCTGACGACGAGATCCACCTTCCACTGGACGTTGTCCGGATCGAGCTTCGCGAGGCTGCGGGAAATGCCAAGCGCCTCCTTGTAGCTCGCCAGCGCGGGCTCGGTCTGGCCGGCGCTGAAATGCATGCCGCCTATCGTATCGAGGCTCAGCGCGACGTCGCGTTGCAGGTCGGCGTTGTTCGGATCCTTCGCCGCCAGCGTGCGGGCGATCCCGAGGGCCTCGTCGTAGAGCGCGGCCGCGCCGGCGGAATCGCCCTTGCGCAGCTTGATGTCGCCAACCCGGCCAAGGCTCAGCGAGAGATCGCGCTGCCGATCGACGCTGTCCGGATCGAGCTCCGCCAGATGCCGGCGGATCGCGAGGCTCTCCTCGTAGACCGCCTGGGCGCCATCGACATCCCCCTCCGGCAGGTCCACATCACCGATCCTGTCGAGCCCGGCCGCAACGCCGCGCGCCAGTTCGGCATTTCCGGGCTCGGCCTCCGCCAGCCGCCGGCGGATCGGAAGCATCTCTTCGTAGGCGGCGAGCGCCCCTTGCGTGTCGCCGTTGTAGAGCCTCATCTCTCCGATCTTCTCGAGGCTGATCGAGACGTCGGTCTGACGGTCGACGCTCTGCGGATCGCTCGCCGCCAGCCGGCGGCGGATTCCGAGGCTTTCCTCGTTGACCGCCAGCGCCGCGAGGATGTCGCCGGCGCGCAGATTGATTTCCCCCACGCGTTCCAGCAGCAGCGAGACATCCCGCTGCCACTGGACGTTCTCCGTGTCAGCCCGCGCAAGGCCGCGGCTGATCGCGAGCGCCTCCTGGTAGGAAGCCATCGCTCCCGCGCTGTCGCCCGACCGAAGCTTGAGGTCGGCGATCGCCTGGATGCATACGGAAAGATCGCGCTGCCACTCGGTATTGCCGGGGTCCTGCGCGACAAGGGCGTGCAGCAGGCCGAGTCCTTCCTCGAAAGCCGCCAACGCCGCCGCGGTGTCGCCGGTGCGCTGCACGACTTCCGCGACACGCTCCACCGCGAGCGCCAGGTCGAGCTTCGCCTGCTTGTCGTTGATGTCCCG
>JBBQVL010000106.1:0-12631 GCA_038211615.1 Hyphomicrobiales bacterium | reverse complement strand
AGATCTACGAGGCACTGCCGATCGACTGGCGGCTCTTCACCGAGCACAAGCTCTACGAGCCGGCCTTCTACTCGACCGTCGTGCAGGACTGGGGCACCAACTACCTGATCGCCAACGCGCTAGGCGGGCGCGCCTACTGCCTGGTCGATCTCGGGCACCACGCGCCGAACACCAACATCGAGATGATCGTGGCGCGGCTCATCCAGTTCAAGAAGCTCGGCGGCTTCCACTTCAACGACTCGAAGTACGGCGACGACGACCTCGATTCCGGCGCGATCAATCCCTACCAGCTCTTCCTGATCTTCAACGAGCTGGTGGATGCTGAGCTTGGCAGCGCGCCGGATTTCAATCCGGCGCACATGATCGACCAGTCGCACAACGTCACCGACCCGATCGAAAGCCTGATGGTCTCGGCCATGGAGATCGAGCGCGCCTATATCCAGGCGCACCTCGTCGACCGCGTCGCGCTCGCCACCTACCAGGAGCAGAACGACGCGCTGATGGCGAGCGAGACGCTGAAGCAAGCTTTCCGCACCGACGTCGAGCCGATCCTTGCCATGGCGCGGCACGACAAGGGGGCCTCTGTCGACCCGGTCGCCACCTACCGCGCCTCCGGCTACCGGCTGAAGATCGGCGACGTCCGCCCGCGTGTCAGCAGCGCCGGCGGCGGCATCGTATAGGGCGGGGTTCTCCTGCTCTTCCGGCGCGCTGGTCGGATGCGCCCGAAAATTGCAGGACGGCAGTATCGCTGCCGCGCAATGGCGAGCGGCCGTCGGCCTCAGGAGAAGCCGACCACCGCGTGCGGCACATAAGCCGCCTCCAGCGCCTTTATCTCCTCCCCGGATAGCGCGATGGCGACAGCCGCCACCGCATCCTCCAGATGCTTCGGTTTGGTCGCGCCGACGATCGGTGCGGTCACGCCGGGCTTCCGCAGCAGCCAGGCGAGCGCGATCTGCGCCGCGGGCAGGCCGCGTGCCTTTCCGATCTTCTGCACGCTCTCGATTACGGCGCGGTCCGCGTCACGGCTACGGTCGTAGAGCGAGCTGCCGAACGCGTCCGAGCCGCCGCGCTCCGTGCTTACCGCTTCCTCGTAGGGCCGAGCGAGCCGGCCGCGCGCGTGCGGCGACCAGGGAATGACCCCGATACCTTCGGAGCGGCAGAGCGGCAGCATTTCGCGCTCCTCCTCGCGGTAGAGCAGGTTCAGGTGGTCCTGCATGGAGACGAAACGGCTCCAGCCGTTGGCCTTTTGCAGTGCCAGCGCCTTCATGAATTGCCACGCCCACATGGAGGAAGCGCCGATGTAGCGGGCCTTGCCGGCCTTCACGACGTCGTGGAGCGCCTCGAGAGTTTCCTCGATCGGCGTGGCGTCATCCCACCGGTGCGTCTGATAGAGATCGACATAGTCGGTCCCGAGCCGCTTCAGGCTGGCGTCGATCTCACTCATGATCGCCTTGCGCGACAGGCCCTTTCCGTTCGGGTCGTCGCGCATCTTTCCGTGCACCTTGGTGGCGAGCACCACCTCGTCGCGTCTCGCGAAATCCTTCAGCGCGCGCCCGGTGATCTCCTCGCTTGCGCCGAGCGAATAGACGTTGGCTGTGTCGAAGAAGTTGATGCCGGCCTCCAGCGCCTGGCGGAAGAAGGGCCGGCTCGCCTCTTCCTCCAGCACCCAGCCATGCGTGCCGCGCGCCTTCGACCCATAGCTCATGCAGCCGAGACAGATGCGCGAGACCTTGAGGCCGGTCGCGCCAAGATTGACGTAATCCATGATACTCTCCTGACTGCGCGGTAACGGCCGTGCGGCGCTTTGGCGGAAGCTGCAGCGGCGCATTGTCCGGCCTTGCGCGGATCGTGCAAGCCTGATTTCACCTTGCGCCATGCTTCCGCCGCTTCACGGTCTTCGCATCCTGGAACTTGCGCGGGTCCTCGCGGGCCCCTGGGCGGGGCAGCTTCTTGCCGACCTCGGCGCGGACGTCGTGAAGGTCGAGAGACCCGGCGCCGGCGACGATACGCGCGCCTGGGGCCCGCCATTCGTCGAGGCGAACGACGGTACGCTCTCGGCCGCCTATTTCCACGCGACCAACCGTGGCAAGCGGTCGATCACCGCCGACTTCGAGACGGACGAGGGGCGCACGCTCGTCCGGCGGCTCGCATCGCACGCCGACGTCGTCATCGAGAACTTCAAGGTCGGCGGCCTGAAGAAGCACGGCCTCGATTACGACAGCCTCCGGGCAGTCAATCCGCGGCTGGTCTATTGCTCGATCACGGGCTTCGGGCAGGACGGCCCCTATGCGCACCGCGCCGGTTACGACCTGATGATCCAGGGGATGGGCGGCATCATGGATCTGACCGGCGAGCCGGATCGCGAGCCGCAGAAGATCGGCATCGCCTACGCCGATATCTTCACCGGGCTTTATTCGACCGTCGGAATCCTCGCGGCGCTCAGGCGCCGGGATGAGACGGGGGAGGGGTCGCACATCGACATGGCGTTGCTCGACACGCAGGTCAGTGTGCTCGCCAACCAGGGCATGATCCATCTCGTCTCAGGCGTGACGCCGCACCGGATCGGTAACGCCCATCCAACCATCGTGCCCTACCAGGTGCTGCCGGTTTCCGACGGGCACATGATCGTCGCGGTTGGAAACGACTCGCAGTTCGCGCGGTTCGTGAAAGTGCTGGGAGCGCCGGAGCTCGCGAACGACCCGCGCTTCCTCCGCAACCCCCTGCGCGTGGCAAACCGCGCTGCGCTGACGGCGATCCTGGAGACGCTCAGCGTCGCCTTCACGCGCGATGCGCTGCTTTCGGCGCTGGAGAAGGAAGGCGTCCCCGCCGGGCCGATCAACGACGTGGCGGACGTCTTCGCCGACCCGCAGGTCATCGCCCGCGGCATGCGCCTCGATCTCGCGGACCCGGCGGTGAAGGGGGGCACTGTCCCCGGCATCCGGTCTCCGATCGTCTTCGACGGCGCGCCGGCGGTGGCATTGCGCCCCTCGCCGGAGCTTGGCGGCGACACTGCGGATGTGCTTGCCGATCTCGCCTGGGGAGGCGCGGACGAAGCCTCGTGACGCCCGCGGCGATCCGTGCGAAAGCCGCCGCCGAAACAACGACAGCTCTTTGAAGAGGGACAGGCATGGCCAAGAATGCGATCGTAACGGGCGCCGGCAGCGGCATCGGGCGGGCGGTGGCGAAGACGCTGCTCAAGGCCGGCTACAACGTAGCGCTTGCCGGGCGCCGGCGCGAGCAGCTCGAAGAGACCGCGGCGGGTTCGGCGGCGGCGCTCGTGGTCCCGACCGACGTGGCGAAATCGTCGTCGGTCGACGCGCTCTTCGCGGCCGCACAGGAGAAATTCGGCCGCCTCGATTTTCTCTTCAACAACGCTGGCACGAACACGCCGCCGATTCCGTTCGAAGAGCTTTCGGACGAGCAGTGGAAGGGCGTGGTCGACGTCAACCTGACCGGCATGTTCTACTGCGCCCGCGCCGCGGTGCGCCTCATGAAGGCACAGAAGCCGCAGGGCGGCCGCATCATCAATAACGGCTCGATCTCGGCGCACGCGCCGCGCCCGCGCTCGGCGCCCTACACCGCCACTAAGCATGCCGTCAGCGGCCTCACCAAGTCGATCTCGCTCGATTGCCGCGCCTATGACATCTGCGCCGGTCAGGTCGACATCGGCAACGCGCTCACCGAGATGGCGGCGAAGATGCAGACCGGCGTGCTGCAGGCGAATGGCACCACCGCCAAGGAACCGCTTATGGACGTGCAGCTCGTGGCGAACACGGTGCTTTACATGGATTCCCTGCCGCTCGACGCGAACATCCTGTTCCTCACCGTGATGGCCAACCAGATGCCGTTTGTCGGGCGAGGGTAACCGCAGGAGAGGCCCAAAGGCGCGCGCGGTGCTCTGCTGCCTTGCATCAAGACATCAAAATTCTTATGTCTTGATGCATGCGCACTACACTGACCCTTGATGACGATGTCGCGATGCAGATCGAGCGACTCCGCCGCGAACGCGACGCGACTTTGAAGGATGTCGTCAACGAGCTGCTTCGCGAGAGACTGCAAGATGTTAAGGAGCCGCGTAAGAAGCGTGTCCCATTTCGCATGAAGCCGATCGATGTTGGGGAAGTCCTTCTTCCGAACATCGACAACATCGCCGAAGTCCTCTCTATCGTCGAGGGTGATAATCACAAGTGATTCTCGTCGACGTCAACCTCTTACTGTATGCAACTATACGGCAATTTCCTGAACATACCGATGCGCGAGGATGGCTCGAGGACAAACTGGGAGGGACGGCGTCAGTAGGGTTGCCGTGGGCTTCCCTGCTCGGCTTTTTGCGAGTGGCTACGAACCCACGCGTCTTTAAAGCTCCGATGACCATTGCGACGGCGTGGGAGCGGGTGCAGCTCTGGCAGTCGGCCGATCCGGTCTGGATTCCGCAGCCGACCAATCGTCACGCCGAAGTGCTCGGTCCGCTGCTCGCAGCGCCGGGCGTGCATGGCGACCTTGTCCCCGATGCACATCTCGCGGCCCTGGCAATCGAATATGGGCTGACGCTCTGCTCGACCGACAGTGACTTTGCCCGCTTTCCAGGTCTGCGCTGGGAAAATCCGTTGAAGAACCGGTAACTGGCCGCCTTAGCACTCCACGATTTCAGTCCCGGCGATCTCGATCCCGAAACCGGCGAGACCCACATATTGCCGGTGCTGTGTGGCGATCAGGGTGATCGACGACACCTTGAGATCGCGAAGGATCTGCGCGCCGAGGCCGATCTCCCGCCAGCGCTCGCGGCGGATGCGCGAGCTCTGGTGACGGTCAGTGCCGTCGCCCGCTCCCTCCGCCGTACCCTTGGTGCTCTCGATCGTGGTGATGGTGGGGTCGCGGACGTAGATCAGGACGCCGCGGCCGCCGGCCTTGAATTTTGCCAGCGCGACATCGAGCCAGCGCTGCGAGCGCTCGCCCTCGAAGAGGTCGCGCAGCGGCTGCTCGTGATGGATCCGGCAGGGCACGCCGGCCTTGCCGGCGACGTCGCCGAAGACCACGGCGAGGTGCTGCGTGTCGTCGAACGGCGTGGTGTAGATGTGCGTGGTCGCCTCGCCGACCGGCGTCGCTATCGCGAAGCTCTCGATCCGCTGCACGAAGGATTCGGTGCGGATGCGGTGCTCGATCAGATCGGCGATCGACACGATCTTCAGCTTGTGTTCGCTGGCGAACGCGATCAGCTCCGGCAGACGCTTCACCGTTCCGTCGTCGTTGACGATCTCCGCCAGCACGCCAACCTCGGGCACCCCGGCGAGCCGGGCGAGATCGGTCGCGGCTTCCGTGTGGCCGGAGCGGATCAGCACGCCGCCGGTCTTGCTGATGAGCGGGAAGACGTGGCCGGGGCGCAGGAAATCCGCGCCGATGCAATTATCGTTGGAGAGCGCGTTCAACGTGTTGGTGCGTTCGTCGGCGGCGATTCCGGTCGTCAGCCCGACGCGGTAGTCCACCGAAACGGTGAAGGCGGTCCGCTTCGGGTCGCGGTTCGTCGCCACCATCGGTTCGAGGTTCAGCCGCTCCGCCCGGTCCTGGCCGATCGGGGCACAGATGATCCCGCTCGTGTGCCGGATCATGAAGGCGATCTGCTCGACGGTCGCCTTTGAGGCAGCCATGATGAGGTCGCCTTCGTTTTCGCGGTCGTCGTCGTCGACCACCACGACGAGCTCGCCCGCCGCGATCGCGGCAATCGCTTCTGAGACTTTGTTCAGTTTCATGATCATCCCTTTCGGACGATGACTAGTCAGCCCGGGCGGGCGGTGCAATGCGGCGCCTGAGCCGGGCGCCCCGGGGACATGCTTGCGGACCGGTGTCAATGTGGGGCATCAACGGCGCAATTTTCTAACAGGTCCGCGCGGACATGCGATTTGCGCCTTTTGGGCTAGGCTCCCGGCAACGGAACGGCAGGCGGGGCACGGGTCAGGCGCCGAGCCTCGCGATCGTCACCTGCATCAAGAACGAGGGCGAGGATCTGGTCGAATGGCTGTGCTTCCATCGGCAAATCGGTGTTTCCCGCTTCGTGATCTATGACAATCTGTCGAGCGACGCGACGGCGAGCATTCTCGCCGCGGTGCCGTTCAGGGATGAAATTGTCGTGCACCGCGTCGCCGATGAATCGGCGCAGAAGGCGGCCTTCACGGACGCCATCAGACGCTACCGGGACGAGCTCGACTGGGTCGCCTTCATCGACGGCGACGAGTTCATCGTGCCGCTCGGCGAGGGTTCTCTGCTCGACAAGCTTGCGGAGATCGACGCGCGCGGCGTCGATGGCTTCGGAATCCATTGGCGGATATTCGGCTCCTCCGGCCACGAAGAGCGGCCGAAGGGACTTGTCACCACCAGTTTCGTCCGCAGGGCCGGGGACATGTTTCGTCCGAACCGCCACGTCAAATCGATCGTGCGGATGGCGGCGGTGAAGGCGATGGTCAATCAGCACTATTTCCGCGTCGCCGGTCCCTACCTGCTGGATGACAACACCGAGGCGGCGCCGGACTTCATGGGGGTCACACAGAAGCCTTCGTTTACGCAGGGTTTCGCCATTCATCACTACATCACCAAGTCGCATGCGCAGTGCCTGAGAAAGATCGCGCGTGGCAGGCCGAAGCCGAGCGGATCGGAATCGAAGTACCGCCCCGCGAGCTATTGGACCAAATACGATCGGAATGACGTGAAGGACGATACCGCCGCGCGGATTATCGCCCCCATACGAACCGAAATCGTCAAGCTGCGCAGGGCGATGCGCGCATTCGAGACGGTCGCGGACCGCGGCCCGCGCTTGTGACCGAAAACGAGCATCGGCAGGTCTTCATCGTCCTCGGTCTCTACCGACCGGATCCGGTCCTCCTGTCGCGGCAGATTCAGTCGCTGGTGAGTCAGACGCATCGGAATTTGCAGATCCTCGTTTGCGCCGATGGGGAGCTGGATCCCGCGAGCCGGGCGGTGGTCGCCGGCTTCGCCGGCTCTCCGATTCATGTGCTGGGTTTCGATGAGCGCGTGGGCATTCACGCCAATTTTGCCCGTGGGATGCGGGCGGCGGTCGCCGCCAGTGGAAGCGACAGCGATCTCTTTGCCTTCTGCGACCAGGATGATTTCTGGCATCCGGACAAGCTGCAGCGGCAGCTCACCTGCTTTGCCGATTCCGCGACGAGCCTCTGCCATTCCGATGCACGGATCGTATCGGAGCGCGGCGAGGTCCTGGTCGCGTCCCTCTTCGAGCATGAGGCTCGCCCGCGGGCGACATCCTTCGCCGACCTGCTGATCATGAATTCTGTAAGCGGAATGAGCGCGATCTTCCGGCGCGACGTGGCGGCCGCGGCGGCGCCGTTTCCGCTCTCGGGCTGCCGCTACGTCCTGCACGACTACTGGACGGCGCTCGTTGCTGTGTTGCTCGGCGGGATCCGTTTCATCGAAACGCCGCTGGTCGATTATACGCAGCACGCCGGAAACGTGATGGGCGCTCGCCGGTGGCGGTCAGGCCTGCCGCGCGAACTCTCGGCAGCGCATCGTCGCGCCTATCTGCGCAAGTGCTATCGCGAATATATCTGGCGGCGACGCGCGCTTGGCGAACTTCGTCGCCTGCTCGGGGAGCTCCCCGACGCGCGGCGGCAACTCGATGGGGAATCCGTCGGCGCCCTTTTCGACTGCGGTTCGGGCTGGTCCGCCGGACTTGGAATGTCGCTCGCCCACCGCCTGCGCGGCGAGAATCGGCAAGCAGACCAGATCTGGCGACTCTGGAGAGGCCGGTCTCTCTTTTGCGCATCACCATGAGACGCATAAGATTTTTGACAAATCTGCCTTGCTTGAAGACTGCCCACTTTGTGCAATTTGCTGGGTGTGGCGTTCACCGAAATCTTAACTGGTGATGCTGTGAATCAGGTAAGGCGAAAGCTTAGCCGAGTTCCATATTCTTGGATTGGCGTTTCGGCCAGTGCGCGCGGGTGCGGGATCGGAACATGCAAGAACCGGTGCAGACAAGTGGTGGCTTGTCACTGATCTGCCGAGTGGACACGCTGCTCTGCGCTTTGCCGTTGGAGTGCGTGATCGAGACGACGCGGCCCCTGCCTGTGAAGCCGGTTGCCGGGACGGCGGATTTCGTCCTCGGCCTCTCCATCATCCGCGGCTCGGCCGTGCCAATCGTGGATGCCGGACGGTTGCTCAGCGGCGCGCGATCTTCGCCCACGCGGTTCGTGATGCTGAGGGTGGGCGAGCGCCGGGTCGGCCTGGCGGTCGATTCCGTCCTTGGCGTTCGCTCGGTCGGCTCGGTCGCGCTAGGAGAACTGCCGCCGCTGATGCGCGGCGCCGATGCCGAGGTCGTGTCGGCCATCGGCGCGCTTGATGCTGGCCTGCTCCTGGTCCTCAGCGCCGCGCGGATCGTTCCGGGGGAGCTCCTCGCAAGCCTGCAGAAGGAAGCGCTCGCATCATGATGGCGCACTTCGATGCAGGCGATCTGGAAAGATTCCGTGGCATCGTTGCCACGCAGCTCGGTCTCCAGTTTGACGATTCCCGTCTCGGCTTCCTCGCCGAGGTCCTGCGCAAGCGGCTGGAGGCAGGCGGGCATGACAGTCGGCGCTATCTCCAGCATCTGGAGGGCTCTCCCCGCATCGATGCGGAGGCTGGGGCACTGGCGCGGGAGCTGACGGTCGGCGAGACCTACTTCTTCCGCAACAACGACCAGTTCCGGGCCTTCGCCGAGCTCGTGCTGCCGGCGAGCATGCGCGAGCGCCGGCTGGACAAGCGTCTGAGGGTCCTTTCGGCTGGCTGCGCATCGGGCGAGGAAGCCTACACGCTTGCAATTGTCCTTCGTGAAGCGATCCCCGACCCATCCTGGGATGTCGCGATACGCGCGGTCGACATCAACCCGGCGGTGCTGGAGCGTGCGGCAAACGGCCATTTCAGCACCTGGGCGCTGAGAGAGACACCGGCCCATGTGCGGGACAGGTGGTTCCGCCCGGCCGGCCGAGACTTCGTGCTGGCGGACGAAATCCGCGCCGCCGTGAGTTTCGGGCAGCACAATCTGACGGCCGACGATCCTGATCTTTGGCGGCCGAATTTCTACGACGTCATCTTCTGCCGCAACGTCATCATGTATTTCTCGCCCGAGAAGATGCGCGCGGTCGTCGCGCGCATCGCAAGCTCGCTCACTCCCGGCGGCTATCTGTTTCTCGGGCACGCGGAGACGCTGCGCGGTCTCTCGCAGGATTTCCATCTCGTGCACACGCACGACACCTTCTACTACCAGCGCCGGCGCGAAGGAGAGCCCGAGCCGCCGCCGCTGATCTTCAGGACCGAGGGGCCCGGCGGCTCGCCGCCCGCCCCGGCCGACAGCTCGACATCGTGGGTCGATACGATCGCACAGGCGGCGGAGCGCATCCGCGCGCTCGACACGACGCCTCCGGCAGTCGCCCGCCAGCTCGCCGGCGCGTCGGCCGGGTGGAACGTGGCGCAGGTTCTCGATCTGCTGCAGCTGGAGCGCTACGCGGAGGCGCTCGAACTGGTCCGCGCCATGCCTGCCGAGGCTGCACAGGATCGCGACGTGCTGCTGCTGACGGCGGTGCTGCTGGCGCATTCGGGACAGATGGCCGCCGCGGCGGAGATGGCTTCGCGGCTCCTCGCCGCCGACGAGCTGAATGCCGGCGGGCACTATGTGCTGGCGCTCTGCCATGAGGGAGCCGGCGACAGCGTCAAGGCTGTCCATCATCACCGTTTCGCCATCTATCTCGATCCCGAGTTCGCAATGCCGCGGCTGCATCTCGGGCTCCTCGCCAAGCGATCGGGCGATCGCGCCGTGGCGCGATCCGAGCTCAGCCAGGCGCTGCTCCTGCTGCAACGCGAGGAAGCTTCGCGGCTGCTGCTCTTCGGCGGCGGTTTCACCCGCGACGGCCTCATTGCCCTGTGCAAGGCGGAGCTATCATCAACGGACGGCAGATCATGAGCGCTTCCGACTTCCATATCTCGGAACAGGCCGTGGAACTCCGACGCGCGTTCGACCGCAGCTTTGTCGAGCTACAGCGCTTCGAGCCGGTCGCAACCGAGGATTTTCTCTCGATCCATGTCGGCGGCGAGCCCTATGTGTTGCGCCTGACCGAGATCGCCGGCCTCTTCGTCGACAAGAAGGTCACCGAGTTGCCGACCCGCGTCGCGGAATTGAGAGGCGTCGCCGCATTTCGCGGTGCAATGGTGCCGGTCTACGACCTCGCCCCGCTGCTCGGCTATTCGCCGTCAAAAGCAACGCGCTGGATGGTGATGGCCGCAACCGCCCGGGTCGCCCTGGCGTTCGACGCGTTCGACGGACACTTTCGATTCCCGCTGGCTGCGATCGCGTCGCGCCCCGAGTCGAACTCTCAGGACCATATCCGCCAGATCGTACGCGCCGACGGCGGGATCCGCTCGATCATCCATCTCCCGTCTGTCATTGCCGCAATCAGGAACCAGGTTCCTGAGGCCGCCCCGAAGAAGGAGCACTAACGATGTTCGCCAACTGGACGTTTGGCAGGCGCCTCGCCGCGGCATTCGGATTTGCCGGGCTCACGCTGCTGGTCATCGTGGCCGTCGCATATTACAGCACGCAAACGCTCATAGAGAATGCCGACTGGCGCAGCCATACGCATCAGGTGCGCAACGATCTCGCGGCGCTCCTCTCCAGGATCACCGACGCAGAGACCGGCCAGCGGGGCTACATCATCACAGGCGACGACAGCTATCTCGCGCCTTACCAGTCGGCGCTCACCGAGATTCCCCGCATATTCAACGAAGTGCAGTCGCTCACTTCGGATAACTCCCGGCAGCAGGAGCGCTTCGCAGAGTTGAAGCCGCTGATCGATTCCAAGCTGGCGGAACTCAGGCAGACGATCGACCTGCGCCGGACGCAGGGCTTCGATGCGGCGTTGCCGGTTGTCTCGAGCAGTTCCGGCAAAACGAGTATGGATCAGATGCGCGTGATCTTTGCTGACGCTGACAAGGACGAGAGCGCGTTGCTCGAAACGCGCAACAATGCAGCGCATGCCAGCGCCGGCCTTGCGATGAACGTAATCATGTGGGGCGGGTTGTTCGGCGTAATCATTGTCGGTCTCATCGGATGGTTCATCACCGTTTCGCTCGGCCGGCAGATCAGCACGGCCGTCAGTCAGGTGCAGAGCTCGTCGGCAGAGTTGCAGGCCGCCGCCAATCAACAGGCCACAGGCATCAAGGAGCAGGCGACGTCGATGACGGAGATCACGACGACGATAACCGAGCTTCTGGCGACGGCGCGGCAGATCGCCGAGAGCGCACAGCGTGTCTCGCAGATCGCCGACCAGACCGCCACGTCGGCGCACTCCGGGGATGGCACCGTTGGCATCGCGCACGATTCGATCGGCGCCATCCGGCGGCAGGTCGACATGATCGTGAACCACATGCTGGCGCTCGGGAAGAAGTCGCAGGAGATCGGTTCGGTGCTCGACATCGTTTCCGAACTCGCCGAGCAGACGAACATCCTGTCGATCAACGCGACGATCGAGGCGGCCGGAGCGGGGGAGGCAGGGAGGCGCTTCGCCGTGGTCGCCGACGAGATCCGCAAGCTCGCCGACCGGGTCGCGGATTCGGCGAAGGAGATCCGCACGCTGATCGACGACGTGCGCGCCTCGGTCAACACGACGGTGATGGCGACCGAGACCGGATCGAAGGCGGTCGACGCGGGATCGCAGCAGTTCGGCGACGTCGCCGCGTCGTTCAAGGCGATCGCACGGCTCGTGGCGACGACCACCGAGGCGGCGCGCGAGATCGAGCTCTCCACCAAGCAGCAGAGCACGGCTGTGGAGCAGGTGAACATCGCCATCTCCAACGTCGCGCAGGCCGCCAAGGAGAGCGAGGCCAGCACAGGTCAGACGCTGCAGACGGCCTCGCAGCTGGCGTCGCTGTCGAAGGATCTGCTGCGGCTCGTCCGGGCGGCCTGACGACGTGAAGGACCCCTACCGATATTTCCGCGTCGAGGCGCGCGAGCTCCTCGATCAGCTCGGCAAAGGGCTGCTCGACCTGGAGAAGGGAGAACGCCCGCGCGAGATGGTGACGCAGTTGCTGCGCCTCGCGCATACGCTGAAAGGTGCGGCGCGGGTGGTGAAGCAGCCTGCGATCGCCGAGCACGCGCACGCGATCGAGGGGGTGCTTCAACCGTTCCGGGATACCGCTGCCGAGGTCCAGGCCGACGCGATCGACGACATTCTGAGGCACCTCGACCAGATCGCCGAAGGTATTGGCGCGCTGTCGCCGGCCGAACCGAAGGCAGTCGCGGAGGTTGGCGTTCCACGCGTTGACGCTGTCGCACCGCGCGAGGAGGAGAGCTTCCGTACAGTCCGCACGGAGGTCGAGGAAATCGACACGCTGGTCGATGGCGTATCTGAAGCCTTTGCCAAGCTGAACGCCCTGCGCAAGACGTCCGAGGCGGTGGAGCGGGCCGGACATCTGGCTGAGCTTCTCACCGCTCAGCTTGCGGCGCGCGTCGGCAAGGGGCAGGTCCCCGTAGTCGCAGCGCGCGCCGACAGGGCTCACACGATGGCTGAGGAGCTGCGCGCGATTGTCGGCGGGCTTGAGCGCAGCCTCGGCCCTGCCTGCGACCGGATGGCGCGCG
>JBBQVL010000105.1:0-12662 GCA_038211615.1 Hyphomicrobiales bacterium | reverse complement strand
GTCTACATCCCCGAAGAGGGCCGCGGCACGCTGTGCGTGTCGAGCCAGGTCGGCTGCACGCTGACCTGCTCCTTCTGCCACACCGGCACCCAGAAGCTGGTCCGCAACCTCACCGCCGAGGAGATCATCGGGCAGGTGCTGCTGGCCCGCGACCGGCTGGGCGACTTCCCCGACGCGGCGGGGACGCCCGGCGCCGCGGTGCCGAGCGAGGGCCGGCTGGTCTCCAACGTCGTCATGATGGGGATGGGCGAACCGCTCTACAATTTCGACAACGTCAGGCAAGCGCTGCTGATCGCCGCCGACGGCGACGGCATCGCCCTCTCCAAGCGCCGCATCACACTTTCCACTTCGGGCGTCGTGCCGGAAATCCCCCGCGCCGGCGCCGAGATTGGCACGATGCTCGCCATCTCGCTGCATGCCGTGCGCGACGAGCTCCGCGACGAGCTGGTGCCGATCAACAAAAAATATCCGATCGCCGCGCTGCTCGATGCGTGCCGCGCCTATCCGGGCCTCTCGAATGCACGCCGCATCACCTTCGAATACGTGATGCTGAAAGGCGTGAACGATTCCCTGCCCGAGGCGCGCGAGCTGGTGCGGCTGCTTGCCGGCAGTCCCGCAAAGATCAACCTGATCCCGTTCAACCCCTGGCCGGGCTCGCCCTACGAATGCTCCGACTGGGGGCGGATCGAGGCTTTCGCCGAAGTGGTCAATCGCGCCGGCTACGCCTCGCCGATCCGCACCCCGCGCGGCCGCGACATCTTTGCGGCATGCGGGCAACTGAAGAGCGCCAGCGAGCGCATGCGCAAGAGCGAGCGGGCGGCCTGAGACCAATCGGCGCCTCCGCGAGAAGGCGCCGATGTTCGTCCTGGTCCGGGCTAATGCGCTGCGAGCAGCCCGAGGTCGATCGACTCGCCCATCGCCTTGTAGCCGGCCGGGTTCGGGTGGAGATGGTCGCCCTTGTCGAAGTCGGCCTTGATGTAGCCGGGCTTCTGCGGATCGACGACGACCTGGTCGAAGTCGATCACGCCGTCGAACGCGCCACTCCTGATGAAATCGTTCACCGCCAGCCGGATCTTCTCCTTCTCCGGCGTGTAGTAGCCGTCGAACGGGGTTCCCCCGAAGGCATCGCCGAACGGCGTGAGGGTCGCGCCGAGAATCCGGAAGCCGTGCGCATGGGCGCGCTCGATCATCTGCTTGTAGCCGCCGATGATCTCGTCGGCCGTCGGCTCGCGGTCGTCCGGCGCGAGGCCGCAGCCCGGCCAGCCGATGTCGTTGATCCCCATCATCAGCACCACCGTGTCCGCCTTTGGCTGGCTCAGGACGTCGCGGTCGAAGCGGGCGAGCGCATTGACGCCCATCCGGTCCGACAGGACCTTGTCTCCCGAGATGCCCTGGTTCAGCACCGCGACCGGCGCGCCGCCGGCCGCGACAAGCCGCTCCGCGAGATGGTCCGGCCAGCGGTCGTTGCCATCGACCGTCGACCCGTCGCCGTCCGTGATGGAATCGCCGAACAGCACGACGGCGCGCGCGCCCTCCGGAGCGTCCACCATGATCTCCGACAGGAACACGCGCTGCGTCTGCGTGGACGAAGCCTGCATGTCGGTCTCGCCGCTCTTGTTGCCCGCCGCGACGTAGGCGGTGGTGTGGCCGTCCCAGTGCATGGTGGTCGCGGGGGCGACCTTCGGCAGGAACAGGCTCACGGCGACCTTGGCGAGCGGGTCCACCGCGAGATCCACCGGATCGCTGATCGCGGGAGCGCCCGGCGGGATCGTGACCGAGGCGCTGCCGCTGAAGGTCAGCGCGTGGTCGGTGCCTTCCTGGATCTTTCCTGCGTCGGCGGCCAGGGCCACGTGTGCCTCCCCCACCGTCATCGGCAGCGTGCCATACTCGTTCGAGATCACGATGCGCACGCGGCTCCCGCCGATGCTCAGGCGCGCATATTGCCGGATGGTCTGATTCCAGTAATTGCTCGGCAGGCCGGTCCCGACGGCGAATTCGGGCGTCCATACGGGCTGCGCGCTCGCCGTCCATGTGCCGACCCAGTTGCCGTTGCCGGCCGCCATGGCCGGCGCGGCCAGCGCCAGCGTTCCGGCCAGCGCGGCCGCCATCATTGTCCGGCGCAGGAGATGCGCCGCCCCCCGCGGGGTGGGTAATTGCTCTCTCATCGTTTCCTCCGCTTCATCTTTGGGTTGAAGCCACGGCCGAACGGTCCGCCTCTCACGGGCGGGCTTGGGATCTGCCGCTTGCCGCCCAGGCCGGCTTGGCCCGGGCAGTCGCGTGAGTGTGCGGCTCCAAGCAGCACGGCGCAAGGCCGACGAGCCAAAGACCGACGGGCACCTCAGGTTGGGTCGGAGAAGCGCGGGCTCGGCAACGCTGTTCCACGCCGTGCCGGTCATCCGAGCCCAGGGTTTCGGAGATGCCTGCTGCGGTCAACCGCCCGCCGCGGCCGCCCGAAGCTTGAGCACGGTATTCCAGTTGCGCGCGGTGCCGGTCACGCCAAGGTGCCTTTCGAGCAGCACGTTCGTCAGTTTCGATTTTCCGATGCCGTTCGGGTAGGTGAGATAGACATTCTCGCCCGCGACGCGGATCTGCTCCGGTCCGGCGTAGGCCTTTGCGAGCCGCGTCAGGGCGTCCTTTCCGGGCTTCCCGGAAAGGCACATGACGACGAGGTGGCCGGGATCGTCCTTCGCCATGGCCGGGAAGGGGTTCTTCCTGACGATAAGCTCAAGCTCCCCGGCGCTCCTGACAATGACCGCCGGGCGGAAGCCGAGCGCCGCGGCGATCGCGTCCTCGATCGCTTTCCCCACCTTCACGCCATCTTGATCGCCGGCTGAGAAGACGACGTTGCCGCTGTTCAACAGCGTTCGCACGGACTGAAGCCCTTGCGCCTCGAGGAGCGCCTTCAGTTCCGCCATTCCGACGGTCTTGTTGCCACCGACATTGATGCCGCGCAGCAGGGCAGCGAAGATCATCGGCGATATTTACCTACATACGAACTTTTCGTGTCCTGCACGCGGAGCGTGCTGGTGCGCACCCGAAGAGTTGTCCTATCCAAGGCGCTGTTCCGCCCGGAAAAACCTAAGCCGCCACAGTATTTGTGCTGTCGCGCGCCGGTTTCCCTCTGCAGAGCGACACGAACCACTATCCTTCAAAGGGGGTGTCATGACCAGTCTCAGTTCTTTCCGGCGCGCGTGCCTTGGCGGCGTGTGCGCCACAGCCATTGCATTCACTGCCGGGCAGGCCGCCGCTCAATCGGTGCAGGGCGCACCTGCGCCGGGGCAGCACGCGCCCTTGGTCGCGGACAGCACCTTCGGCCAGAACGCCGTTCCGGGCGAGCTCATCGTCCGCTTCAAGGCGAGCGCGGGGCTCAGCACGCAGGCGGCGACGCTCGCCGCGGTCGGCGCCACTCTTGTCCGGCCCCTCGAGCTGCCGAACACGGTGCTCATCAAGGTGCCGAGCGGAACCGAGGCAAGCGCTGCGCTCAGCCTCGCGAGCGATCCGAACATCCTCTATGCCGAGCCGAACCGCATCCTGCACGCCGATGCGGTCCCGAACGACCCGAGCTTCACCCAGCTCTGGGGTCTCCGGAACACCGGGCAGTCGATCAACGGCGGAGCCGGCGGGACGGCCGACGCCGATATCGACGCGGTCGAGGCGTGGGAAATCGGCCGCGGGCTGACTTCCAACGTGCGCGTCGCGGTCATCGATACGGGCGGCACGACGCATCCGGACTTTCTGCAGAACATCTTCGTCAATCCGGGCGAGAGCGGCGGCGGCAAGGAGACGAACCACGTCGACGACGACCACAACGGCTTCGTCGATGACGTCTCGGGCTGGGACTTCGTCAACAACGACAACGTCGCGCTCGACGACAATTCCCACGGCTCGCACGTGACGGGCACGATCGCCGGACGCTCGAACAACGGCGTCGGCGTCGCCGGCGTCGCGAGCTTCCCGACTGCGTCCGGCCAGTGGCTCGGACCGAAGATCGTCGAGATCAAGGTGCTGAACGCCGCGGGTAGCGGCAGCTTCACGCAGATCGCGGCCGGCATGAACTACGCCGGAAAGATCGGCGCCAAGGTCGCCAACATGAGCCTCGGCGGCGCGGGCACTTCGCAGTTCATGGACGATACGATCAAGGCCAATCCGAAGGTGCTGTTCGTGGTTGCCGCGGGCAACGACGGCACGAACAACGATACCTTCGGGCACACACCGTGCGCGCCGGCGAGCCTGCCGGATGCGCCAAACAAGATCTGCGTCGCGGCGACCGACAACAACGACCAGCTCGCGAGCTTCTCCAACTTCGGCGTGAAGAACGTCGATCTCGCCGCGCCCGGGGTCAACATCCTGAGCTCGGTGCCGGTGCTGACCTCGGTCTTCTCGGACACGTTTGAATCCGGGCTTGGAAAATGGGTGACCAATGATGCCGGGCAGACGCCTGCCGGCAGCCCGCGCTGGGGCCTCTCCACCGCGCATGCCGTCAGCGCCACCCACTCGTTCGCGGACTCGCCGGCCGGCAATTATGCCGCGAACCAGAACAACTGGGCCCGCAACAAGACCAGCCTGAACCTGACCGGCGGCGTCGGTTGCCGTGTCGTCGGCCCGTTCTATCTCGCGACAGAGTACGGTCACGACTACCTCTATATCCAGTCGACAAAGACTCCTGCGAATGCTGCGAGCTGGGCGAACACCACGTCCTGGACGGGAACCGGAAACGCCGACTTCGACAATATCATCGGCTTTGACGGGCAGACCGGCGTCTTCTTCCGGCTGCGCCTGGACAGCGACGCCTCAAACCAGTCCGACGGCGCGTTTGTCGATAACGTCTCGGTGTCCTGCTACAAGGGCGCGACCGGCTACGCCTATTTCAACGGCACCTCGATGGCCACGCCGCATGTCGCGGGCGCAGCGGCGTTCCTGTTCACGAAATTTCCGACAGCCACCGCGGCGCAGATCAAGGACCGGATCCTCCGCAGCGTCGACAAGAAGGCCGTCCTCAACGGCAAGCTCGTCACCGGCGGCCGACTCAATCTCTACAGGGCGGCGGCGGAGTCCGCGGTGAGCGTCAGCAATCACGTGGCGACGTTCACGGCCGGCGCGGGCGAAACCAATAATGTCACCGTGACGAAAGTGAATGTCGGGGGCGTCGACAAGTTTCGCTTCAGCGACCCTTTCTCGACGAGCACCACCGCGATCCAGTCGGGCTCGCGCATCATCCCCGGCGCCGGCTGCACGCGCGTCAACGACAACGTCTCGGATTGCCCGGCCGCCGGCATCACCCGCGTCGTCGTCAACGGCGGCGATCTCAACGACACGCTGAATGCCACCACGCTCGCCATTCCGGTCACGCTGAACGGCGGCCCGGGCAATGACACCCTGATCGGGGGGACGAAGGGCGATATCCTGATCGGTGGGCCGGGCGGGGACAGATTCCGCGGCGGCGCCGGCAACGACACGATCAACGCCAAGAACGACGACGTCGATCTGGAGTTCACCTGCGGCGAGAATTCCGGCGACAGCGACATCGTCAATGCCGATTTGACGCCGAACGACCCGATCACCGCCGCGCCGGGCAATTGCGAGGTCGTCAACAAGTCTTAGCAGCACCCGCATTCCGGCTGCCCGAAGCAGCCGGCCGGATCAGAATCAGCGGCGCGGGGGGATGCCTCCGCGCCGCTTCGCATTTCGGGAGCCGGCGTCAGTGGTGGAGGCGCCAGGTGTCAGTTCGATCCTGGCCGCGGCTTTCCGCCCCACGGCACCCCTTTGCCTGCGATCCTGCCCACCTGCGGAACGGATTTCCCCGCTTCACGTTTTTCAAGCCGGCTGAGAATTGAAGGCGTCTGAAGCTCTTCATGGCTGGCAGATGTCTTCTGCGGCCCAGGGGGGAAGTCATGCACAAGCTCAAGCTGTCGCGTCGCGGAGTGATGGCGCTCGGCGCCGCTCTTCTCGGACTGTCGCTCGCAGCAGCCCCGACCCCGACGCTGGCGAAGGACCCTGTCCCGATCGTCTTTGTGCACGGCAACGGCGATACCGCCGCGCTGTGGCAGGTGGCCATCTGGCGGTTCGAATCAAATCTCTATCCCCGCAATCGCCTGTTCGCGATCGACCTCGCTAACCCGACCGCGCGGACGGAAAATTCGGTGCCGGAACCCGGCAAGTCATCAGCGGCCGAGGTCAAGAACCAGCTCGCAAACTTCGTTGCCCAGGTGCGGCAGTTCACGGGTGCGCCGAAGGTCGTGCTGGTCGGCAATTCGCGCGGCGCCAATACCATCCGCAATTTCGTCAAGAATGGCGGCGGCGCCAGCGAGGTATCGATCGTCGTGCTCGGCGGCGGCGTCAACCACGGTGTCTTCAACAACCCGGCGCTTCTGCCCGACAGCGAGTTCAACGGAGCGAGCGCGTTCATGCAGCAGCTCAACGCCGGCCCGAACGAGGTGGTCGCCGGCGTGAAATTCTACACGCTGCGCTCCGACCGCTACGACAAGTATGCGCAGCCCGACGGGCGCTTCCTGGGTCTCCCCGGGTTCGCGACCGGCGTCACATATGACGGTCCGGCGTTGAAGGGGGCGATCCGCAACGTCGTTCTGCCGGGCGTCGACCATCGCGAGGCGTCGTACTCGCCCGCCGCCTTCGCCCTCACCTACGAGTTCATCACCGGACACAAGCCCGCAACAATTGCGATCCGGCGCGAAGATCGGCCGGTGCTGAGCGGACGCATCACCGGGCTCACCGCCGGCGCCTACAACAATATCGGGGTCGACGGCGCGAAGCTCGCGATCTACCGCGTGAATCACGCTACCGGTGCGCGGACTGGCGGAGCGGTCTACGTCAAGTCCACCGGCGCAGCCGGCGCGTGGGGACCCTTCGCGGCCGACCCGAATGCCTATTATGAGTTTGAAGTCACGGTTGCGGGTCAGCCCGTGACGCACATCTACCGTTCGCCCTTTCCGCGCGGATCGTCCGTCATACACCTGCGGCCGGCCGAGACAGTGACCAACCCGACCGACGGAAGCGTGGTGATCCTTTCCCGTCCGCGCGGCTATTTCGACATCGACGACACCCTGCGTTTCGATGGCGCGCGCCCGCCTTTCTCGACCGATCCCGTCCCGAACGAGGCAAGCGTCACGCTGCGTGTGCCTTTCGCGGTGAAGTCGCACGTCGCGCGCTATCAGAACGAGGTTCTCGGCCTCAGGAACTGGCCGCAGGGTCACGTGGCGATCGCCGAGTTCACCTACTGAGCGCAGGCCGGCGCGCAGGACCGCATCCGGCGGTCAGTGCCGGAAGTGCCGGATGTCGGTGAACACCATGGCGAGGCCCTTCTCGTTCGCCGCGGCGATCACCTCCTGGTCGCGGAGCGAGCCGCCGGGCTGGATCACGGCAGTCGCCCCCGCTTCGGCCGCGGCAAGCAGCCCGTCGGCGAACGGGAAGAACGCGTCGGAGGCGACCACCGAGCCTTCGGTGAGCGGCCGTTCGAGGCCGGCTGCCTTCGCCGCTTCGCCCGCCTTGATCGCTGCGATGCGCGCCGAATCGACCCGGCTCATCTGCCCCGCGCCGACGCCGACCGTCGCGCCATCGCGCACATAGACGATGGCATTCGACTTCACGTGCTTCGCGATACGGAAAGCGAAGAGCAGATCGCTCCACTCGCGCTCGCTCGGGGCGCGCTGCGTGACGACGCGGCATTGCTTGCGGTCGATCTCACCGCGATCGCGCTCCTGCACCAAGAGCCCGCCCGCCACGCTCTTCACCCGTAGCGGCTTGCCGCGCGCGTCCGCCATGCCGCCGGTCAGCAGCAGACGAAGGTTCGGCTTTCTGGCGAAGACCGCCATCGCCGCCGCGTCGGCGTCGGGCGCTACAACGACCTCGGTGAAGATGTCGGTGATCGCCACCGCCGCGGCTTCATCCAGCCGCCGGTTGACCGCAACGATGCCGCCATAGGCGGAAACCGGGTCGCAGAGCAGCGCCTTGTAATAAGCCTCGACGAGATCGCCGCCGAGCGCCGCGCCGCAGGGGTTGGCGTGCTTGACGATGACGACCGCCACTTCTTCCGCCGGCAGATCGGAGACGAGCTCGAACGCCGCGTCGGCGTCGTTGATGTTGTTGTAGGAGAGCTCCTTGCCCTGTACCTGCCGCGCCGTGGCGACGTTCGGCGGCGGCTCGTTCGTCAGGTAGAGCGCGGCGGACTGATGCGGGTTCTCGCCGTAGCGGAGCCGCTCGCGCAGCTTTCCCGCGACGACCAGCCGCTCCGGAAGCTCGTCCTCGACCTGGCGCGCATACCAGCTCGCGATCGTGGCATCGTAGGCGGCGGTGCGGGCGAAGGCGCGCGCGGCGAGGCGCGCGCGCGCCGCGCGGGACAGGCCACCCTCGCGCAGCGCCGCGAGCAGCGCCTCGTAATCGGCGGGGTCGGTGACCACCGCCACCCAGGCGGCGTTCTTGGCGGCGGCGCGGATCATCGCCGGCCCGCCGATGTCGATGTTCTCGATCGCCTCGCCGGCGTCCGCGCCGCGCGCGATCGTCGCCTCGAAGGGATAGAGGTTGGAGATCAGGCAGTCGATCGGCTCGATGCCGAAGCTCAGCATCGAGGCGCGGTGCCCCGGGTCGTCACGCAGCGCCAGTAGGCCGCCGTGGATACGCGGATGCAGCGTCTTCACGCGGCCGTCCATCATTTCCGGCATGCCGGTGACGGCGCCGATATCGGTGACTTTAAGGCCCGCCTCGACCAGCGCCTTCGCCGTGCCGCCGGTCGACAGGATCTCGACCCCGTGCCCGGCGAGCGCCTGCGCGAGGTCGACGATTCCGGACTTGTCGTAGACGGAGATCAGCGCCCGCCTGATTTCGAGGAGCTCGGGGCCGGCGGATTCGAGAGGCATCGGCAGGGACCTTCAGATGCGGCAGACGAGATCGTGCAAGAACCGGACCGCAGGGATCACGCGATCTGCGTCAGCCGCCACTTCACCGGAACTTCGGAGCGGGCGTTGCTGGAGAGCACGATCTGGTGCGTCGGGCGGCTGCCGAAGACGTCGGAGAGGTGGACGCTTTCCTCCAGCTCGGCGGGGCCGTTTGCCTCAAACCGCCAGACGCTCCCGTCCGGCAGGCGGAGGTCGAGCGCGGTCCGCCGGTCGGTCGAATGGACGACGACCGCGTGGTGCAGGTGGAAGCGGACGGCAAAGGTGAGCGGCGGGCCGGATGGGCCGCTGAAGCGATCCATGCCCTCCAGCAGCCGCCCGTCGTTCGCCAGCCGGAAGCTCCGCTCGTGCACCAGGCCGAAGCGGCGGACATAGCCGTCATGGCTCGTCTGCAGCACGATGGAATTGTCGCCGGGATCGTTGCGCCGCGCCGTCACCTGGCGCGGGCCGGACATGATCTGCGCGTCGACCTCGGGACTGGAGAAGCGGCTGGAGGATTCTTCGTTCAGCACGGCGGTCGAATGCGCGGCCGTGCGCCTTGCGGCGCGGCGGAGGTGATGGTGGCGGGACGCCGGCGCGCCGCAATTGATGATGATCCGCTGCGTGCCGCGCGAGAACTCGAAGGACAGCGTGCCGGCGTGCGCCTCGCTCGAATAGGCGATGGGCGGCGGTGTGCCGGTGTCGACGAGGAGCAGCGAATCGCCGAACTCGACGCGCTCGTAGCCGGAATATTCCGCGCTCTGCGCCGGCGCCCCAAGCGTCTCGTCATAGGAGATGACGGTCGCCACCAGTCCGCCGGCGGAGGCCGCGACGCCATTGAAATGCGCGAAGGCGCCGTCGCCGTGCCGGAAGAAGCGCAGCATCGGCATCATCCGGTCGATCGAATTCATCAGCGTCTCGGAAGGCACGAGGCCACGCGCGATCAGCGCCTGCCGGAGCGGCAGCAGGTCGACGAGGATCTCCACCAGCGCCGCCGGATTGCGGGAGATGTGCCCGCCGTCGGGCAGGATCTGCGCCTGCAGCTCGGCGTCGATCCGGTCGAGCCCGATGCGCGCCAGACGTTCCTGCTGCGACAGCGACAGGCCGATCAGCGCGATGGCGATGGCCGCGTGGATGCGGAGAAGCCCCGGCTCGCTGGAGCTGATCGCGGCGCGCAGCACGCTTGCATGGCGCAGCAGCGAGCGGACGAAGTCGCGATAGAGGTCGTGGTCGGCGTCATGCAGGATGAGCGGCGACTGGGCGAGGAAGGAGAGGGCGCGGCGCGAGGTGACGTCGGTGTCCCACACCGTCTCGCCGCCCGGCCGGCGGTGCAGCGCCAGCCAATCCTCGACCGTGGCGCGCGCGTTGGAGCGGGCGAGCGGGGTGTCGGCGGCGCGGAGATGCCGCAGCCAGCCAAACGAATGCAGCTCGCGCAGCCAGTCCTCGGAGGGCGGTCCGACGTCGAACGGCGATTCCCCGCCAGCCTCCACCATGTGGCCGGCAAAGGAGAAGCGCCCGCCATAGATCTCCGTGGCGATGGTCGGGTCGGCGGTTCGGAGGTCCGGAGGTGCGATGAGGAGTTGCGAGCGCCCGCCACCGGAGGCGCGGAGCCTTCCGATCGGCCCGGAAACCGCACCGAGACGCAGGCGCCGGGTAAGCCGTCCAGCGCGGTGCAGGGCAAGCCGCAGCTGGTCGACCGGGGCAATCGCTGACATGGGTAGCGGGTAGCCCCGTTTGACGTCATTGGCAAGCGAACCGGTGGTGTGCAAAAGCGCTCAGCGGCGGCGGAAGCGCACGGCGAAGAAGCCGTCCATGCCCTGCAGCGCGGGTTCCTCCCCGAAGCCGTGGCACGGCAGCGTGCGAAGCGCGCCCTGCGGCGAGATGAGATGCGCGAGCCCGGCGATTTCCCCGGGCTCCACGGGAACGAGCGCGAATTCGGGGTGGCGTTCGAGGAATGGCGCAACCTGCGCCTCGCCTTCCTCCGGCTCGAGCGAGCAGACGCAGTAGATCAGCAGTCCGCCGGGGCTGACCAGTGCCGCGGCGCGGTCGAGCATCTTCGTCTGCAGGATGGCAAGCGTCGCGATGTCCTTCGGCTCCTTCAGCCACAGGATGTCGGGATGCCGGCGGATGGTGCCGGTGGCGGAGCAGGGCGCGTCGAGGAGGACTGCGTCGAACGATTGCCCCGGCTGCCATTTCAGGATGTCGGCCGCCTCCAGACGCGCCTCCAGGCCGAGGCGGCGAAGGTTTTCTCCGAGGCGGCGCATGCGGCTCGCTGAAATATCGACCGCGGTGACCCGCGCGCCGCCGGCCGCAAGCTCCGCCGTCTTGCCGCCCGGCGCGGCGCAGAGGTCGGCGACGTTCCTGCCGCTCACATCGCCCAGAAGTCTTGCCGGCAACGCCGCCGCGGCATCCTGCACCCACCACGCGCCTTCCTCGAAGCCGTGCAGGTCGGGGATGCGGTGCGCGCCGGTCAGCCGGATCGAGCCGGTCGGCAGCAGCGTGCCGCCGAGACGCCCGGCCCAGAGTGCCGCGTCTCCCTTGGGGGACAGGTCGAGCCCGGGCATTTCCAGATGCGCCGCCGCTATCCTTGCCGCGATCTCTTCGCCATAGGCCGCAATCCAGCGTGTGAAGAGCCAGGCCGGTGTGTTCAGGCGGCCAGGTTCGGGAGCAGGCCCGCCCGCCGCGCGCTGGCGGACAAGCTCCCTGAGCGCTGCGTTGACCAGCCCGCGGGCGCGGCCGGTGCGATGGTTGCCGCCCGCCTGCGCGACGGCGAGGTTGACGGCGGCGTGGTCGGGGACATCGAGGAACAGAATCTGCGCCGCCGCGACATGCAGCAGCGCGGAGAGCGCGCCGGTATTTTCCGGCAGCGGCTTGTCGAGCGCTGCGGCGAGCGCCGCCTCGATCTCGCCGCGCCGGCGGAGCGCCACGCCCAGGATGGCGCGGACGAGCGCGCGGTCGCGCTGGTCGAGCTCGAGGAAATGCGGGTTGCCGGAATGCTCGTCGAGGATGGAGTCGATCGGAACGCGATGCTCGATCACCTGCCGCAGCATCGAGGTGGCAGTCAGGCGGACCGCGAGCCCCGGAAGCGCAGCTTCAACTTTCTCGCGCGGCGGGCCTTTGCGGGCTTTCGCCCTCGGTATCAACCCCAAGGGCCACGCCTGACGCCGGCTCCAGCGCGCGACCAGGGGCCGACAGCCGATGCGGGAGCCGCCGGCCGCATCGGAGCCGTTGCGCCAGCGTCGAACCCGGAAGCGGCGCGGCCTTCGGCGCCCGCCAGCTCCTCAAGCGCCGCGATGCGGTTCTCGGTCGCCGGATGGGTCGAGAAGAGGTTGTCCATTCCCGCCCCGGTCAGCGGATTGACGATGAAGAGCGGTGCGGTCGCGGGGTTGCGCTCCGCCGCCGCCATCGGCACGCGCCCGGCGGCGCCGGCGATCTTGGCGAGCGCTGAGGCGAGCCACAGCGGGTTGCCGCAAAGCTCCGCGCCGCCCCGGTCAGCGGAATATTCGCGCGTCCGGCTGATCGCCATCTGGATCAGCATGGCGGCGATCGGCGCGGTGATCGCCGCGAGGAGCACGCCGACGAAGCCCAGCGGGTTGTTGCGGTTGCCGCCGAAGAAGAAGGCGAAATTCGCCAGCATCGACACCGCGCCCGCGATGGTCGCGGCGATGGTCATGGTCAGCGTGTCGCGGTTCTTCACATGCGTCAGCTCGTGGCCGATGACGCCGGCGAGCTCCTCGCGCGTCAGCCGGCTGAGGATGCCGGTCGTCGCGGCGACGG
>JBBQVL010000104.1:0-12714 GCA_038211615.1 Hyphomicrobiales bacterium | reverse complement strand
GATTCCATTCAAGAGCCGACGGTCCTTCCGGCGAAGTTCCCGAATCTTCTGGTGAACGGCGGCGGCGGCATCGCCGTCGGCATGGCGACCAATATCCCGCCGCACAATCTCGGCGAGGTGATCGACGCCACCATCGCGCTGATGGACGACCCGAGGCTTGGCGTCGCCGAGCTGATGCAATTCATGCATGGGCCGGATTTTCCGACCGGCGGGCTGATCCTCGGCCGCGCCGGCATCCGATCGGCGTTCGAGACCGGGCGCGGGTCCGTCGTCATGCGCGCTCGCGTGCATTTCGAGACCGTGCGCAAGGAGCGCGAGGCCATCGTCATCACCGAGATTCCGTATCAGGTGAACAAGGCGGCCATGCAGGAGAAGATGGCCGAGCTCGTCCGCGAGAAGCGGATCGAGGGTATCGCGGATATCCGAGACGAATCTGATCGCGACGGCATCCGCGTCGTCATCGAGCTGAAGCGCGACGCCATCGGCGATGTGGTGCTGAACCAGCTCTACCGCTTCACGCAGCTGCAGACGAGCTTCGGCGTCAACATGGTGGCGCTGAACGGCGGCCGGCCGGAGCTGCTCGGCCTGAAGGATATCCTCACCGCCTTCATCGCGTTCCGCGAGGAGGTGGTCGGGCGGCGGACCAAATTCCTGCTCGGCAAGGCGCGGGACCGCGCCCATGTCCTGGTGGGCCTCGCGACCGCCGTCAGCAATATCGACGAGGTGATAGCGGTCATCCGCTCCTCGTCCGATCCGCAGACCGCGCGCGACCGGCTGATGGAGCGGCACTGGCCGGCGAAGGACATCGAATCGCTCATCCTGCTCATCGCCGATCCGCGCCATACGATGGCGGCCGACGGCACCTACCGGCTCTCCGACGAGCAGGCGCGCGCCATCCTCGAGTTGCGCCTCGCGCGGCTCACCGCGCTTGGCCGCGACGAGATCGCGGAGGAGTTGGAGAAGCTCGCCGCTGAAATCCGCGACTACCTCGACATCCTCGCCTCGCGCGCCCGCATCCAGAGCATCGTGAAGGACGAACTGACCGCGATCCGCGACGAGTTCGCGACGCCGCGCAAGAGCGAGATCGTCGATGGCGGAGCCGACCTCGAGGACGAGGACCTGATCCAGCGCGAGGACATGGTCGTCACCGTCAGCCACGCCGGCTACATCAAGCGCGTGGCGCTCTCCGAGTACCGCGCGCAGAAGCGCGGCGGCAAGGGCCGCTCGGGCATGACGACGCGCGAGGAGGATTTCGTCACCAAGATCTTCGTGGCGAACACCCACACGCCGGTGCTGTTCTTCTCCTCGCGCGGGCAGGTCTACAAGGAAAAGGTCTGGCGGCTGCCGCTCGCGGCGCCGCAGGCGCGCGGCAAGGCGCTGATCAATCTGCTGCCGCTGGAAGACGGCGAGCGGATCACCACGATCATGCCGCTGCCGGAGGACGAGGCGAGCTGGAGGGCGCTCGACGTGATGTTCGCGACGACCGGCGGCACGGTCCGGCGCAACAAGCTCTCCGACTTCGTCGACGTGCGCCGCTCCGGCATCATCGCCATGAAGCTCGGCGAGGGGGAGGGGATCCTCGGCGTCGAGACCTGCACCGAGGCCGACGACGTGGTGCTCACCACGGCGCAGGGCCAGTGCATCCGCTTCCCCGTGCCGGAGGTGCGCGTCTTCGCCGGACGCAACTCCATCGGCGTGCGCGGCGTCAACATGGAGGCGGGCGACAGCCTCATCTCCATGGCGATCATCCACCACTTCGACGCAAATCCGGCCGAACGCTCCGCCTACATCAAGATGAGCCGCGCGGTGCGCGGCGAGGGCGAGCCGGAGGAGCCGGTCGTCGATACCGAGGAGGAGAGCGCCGCGGAGACGAACGGCGAGCTCTCGCAGCAGCGCTACGTCGAGATGAGCGCGGCGGAGCAGTTCATCCTGACCGTCTCCGAAAACGGCTACGGCAAGCGCACGTCTTCGTTCGAGTACCGCACCACCCGGCGCGGCGGCAAAGGCATCGTCGCGATGGTGGTGAACGAGCGGAATGGCAAGCTGATCGCTTCCTTCCCCGTCGATCCCGAGGACGAAGTGATGCTCGTCACCGACGCCGGCAAGACCATCCGCATGCCGGTCGAGGGCGACAAGCCGATCCGCATCGCCGGCCGCTCGACGCAGGGCGTGATCCTCTTCGATACGGAGGAGGGCGAGCACGTCGTTTCGGTGGAGCGGATCTCGGAGACGGGCGAGGAGGAGAATGGCGGCGGCGAGACGGAAGAGGGCGACGGGCTCGAAGCCGAAAAGTAACCCCCGCGAAAGAGGCTTTTGTTGAGACGTCTCTGGAAGATAAGCCTTCTGCTTGCCGTTGCCGCGGGGATCCAGCCAGCTCTCGGTGCTGCTGCCCAGAAGGATCTGGTTTCGGCCAAGAGCGCAGTTGAGCGGTTTGTCGTCCTGAACAATGCCGATCAGTTGCAGACACCTGAGGGACGAGCGTTACTGTCAGGGGAACTTGCCGCATTCGATCAGACATCGGCAGGCAGGCTTCCTCCGCCTGACAAGTTGGTCATTTTACCAGAAGGCACAGTCGTCGCGCGTGTTCCTGGCGAGGAGGGCGTGCGACCAGATATCTATTTCAATCTCGATCAAGCGGGCGATGGCTCATGGTCGCTTGAGGCGTATCGCGTTCTCGCCTTATCGCAAATGATCGTATTGGCCCGCGACGAACTACTGAAACAGCCCATTCGCACTCAGAAGGACGAACTTGAGCTTCGGCAAATGAACCTCACGCTGTCCACGGATCGCGCCCTCACGACGTGGTTTCAGAACAACAGACCTACATTGGATCGTCTGCATGAGGTCGCCTCTGAATCCAAGAGTTCGTCGCTGGCTCTCGACGAATGGTGGATTGTAGATACGAAGGCGGCGTCTGGAATTGCAGAAGAACTGGCCGTCTCGGGGGTCATGCAAACAGCGACGGGCGCGACCGTCGTGACGATCGGCGGAATGGTGGACAACACAGTCGGTTTCGTCTGGTCGCCGACTGAGATTGTCCCTCCGATTAACAACGGCGAGTACATTTGGCTGGAGCCGATCAGCGGTGGCTGGTTCCTGTTCAAGACGAGTTGACCGGCCCCGCACATCGCCCCGCGCGAACCGGCGCCTCGAGGCGCGTTGCGCCGAATCGGGGAAGCGGGTAAGCCCTCGAAATGGACCGAACCGCGCTCTATCCGGGCACCTTCGACCCGCTGACGAACGGCCACGTCGATATGCTGGAAGGCGCTTTCCGGCTCTGCGACCGGCTGGTCGTGGCGATCGGGGTGCACCCCTCCAAGGAGCCGATGCTCTCCGTCGACGACCGGCTGGAGCTGATCGAGACGGTCGGCGCGCCGCTCGGCGAGGCGGCGGGGGTGGCGGTCGAGGCCTGTACCTTCGACAATCTGGTGGTCGATTTCGCGCGCGAGGTGGGCGCCACGCTCCTGATCCGCGGACTGCGCGACGGGACCGACCTCGATTACGAGATGCAGATGGCCGGCATGAACGCGACGATGGCGCCCTGGCTGCAGACGGTTTTCCTGCCCGCGAGCCCCGAAGCGCGCCACATCACCGCCACGCTTGTCCGGCAGATCGCGCAAATGGGCGGAGATATCGGGCCCTTCGTGCCGCCGGCGGTGGCGGCCCGCATCAGACTGCGCCTCACGCGATAGTTTCTGCCTCTACGCAAAGACAAACACCGGAAGGATTTCCATGCTCATCGGCAAGCTCGTAGCCGCCTTCGCGGCCGCCTTCATCTTCCTTTCCGCGCCTGCTCTGGCGGCCGGGACGACCGATCCGGAAAACACGCTCCTCCTGCAGCTGAAGGACGGCGTCGTCACCATCAAGCTCCGGCCCGATCTCGCGCCGAACCACGTCGCGCGGCTGAAGGAACTCGCCCGCAAGGGCTTTTATGACGGGATCGTCTTCCACCGCGTCATCGACGGCTTCATGGCGCAGACCGGAGACCCGACCGGCACCGGCTCGGGCGGTTCCGACCTTCCCGACCTGAAGGCCGAATTCACCAGCACCCCCTTCAAGCGCGGCGTAATCGGGATGGCCCGCACCGACGACCCGAACAGCGCCAACTCGCAGTTCTTCATCATGTTCGACGATGCGCCGAACCTCGATGGCCAGTATACCGTGCTCGGCGAAGTCGTGAGCGGGATGGAATTCGTCGACAAGATCAAGAAGGGCTCGGCCTCCGACAACGGCATGGTCGACGGCCCCGACAAGATCATCAGCATGAAAGTCGCGGCGGACGCGCAGTAGCATTTCAGGAGAGACAGGAATGGCCGATATCAAGGACCCGGAGAACACCCTGCTGCTCGAGACGAGCAAGGGCCCCGTCGTCATCGAAATGCGCCCGGATCTCGCACCCGGTCACGTCGCGCAGATCAAGGCGCTTGCGCGCAAGGGTTTCTACGACGGGATCAAGTTCCACCGCGTCATCGCGGGCTTCATGGCGCAGACGGGATGCCCGCAGGGCACCGGGACCGGCGGTTCGGGCAAGAAGCTGAAGGCGGAGTTCAACGCCGAAAAGCACGTGCGCGGCACGGTCTCGATGGCGCGCGCGCAGGACCCGAATTCCGGCGACAGCCAGTTCTTCATCTGCTTCGCCGACGCGCCGTTCCTCAACAAGCAGTACACGGTCTGGGGCCATGTCATTGAGGGCATGGAGAATATCGACGCGATCAACAAGGGTGAGCCACCCCGCGAGCCCGACACGATCGTGTCCATGCAGGTCGCGGCGGACGCCGCCTAGCTGTCCCGCCGGGAGCTGTTCACGGAACTGACAGGTTCGTCGGCTCATTGATCCCAGGACTTGCTGGTGGGACCTGTTGGGTCGCTCCGGCTTTATGTATCTTTGCACCGGCGGGGGCCTGCCTAGGCCCTGGGCTGATGGGGATTTCGGATGAACGTTCTCACCCTTGGGAGCGCGCAATCTCAGCATCAAAGACCCGATTCCGCTCCTGGCCGGGATGGGGAGACGGCGCCGTACCTGCCGCTCCCGTCCTCTGAAGTGCTCGAGGCGCTGCAGGCGGCGGTCTATACCACCGATGCGGAAGGACGGATCACCTTCTACAACCAGGCCGCCGCCGACCTGTGGGGCATCAGCCCCGAGATCGGGAAAAGCGAGTTCTGCGGCTCGTGGCGGATGGCATGGCCCGACGGGACGCCTCTGGCTCACAACGAGTGCCCGATGGCGGTGGCGTTGCGGGAGGGCAAGGCGAGCGCCGGCACCGAGGCGATCGCCATCCGCCCGGACGGCACCCGCGTGCCGTTCCTCGCCTATCCCACGCCCCTGAGGGATGCAGCCGGCACGCTGGTCGGAGCGGTGAACATGCTGGTCGACATCAGCGAGCGGAAGCTCGTCGAGCACGCCGCGCAAGTGCATGCGGCGATCGTCGAATCCTCGGAGGACGCGATCGTCAGCAAGGGTTTGGACGGGATCATCGCCACCTGGAACCGGAGTGCAGAACGGCTCTTCGGATATACGGCCGAAGAGGCTGTAGGCCAGCCGGTGATGATGCTCATTCCTCCCGGCCGGCACAACGAGGAACCGGAAATCATCGGACGAATTCGCCGCGGCGAACGCATCGAGCATTACGAGACAGTGCGGGTCCGGAAGGACGGGAGCCTGGTCGATATCTCGCTCACCGTGTCGCCTGTGAAGGATGCGGCGGGACGCATCATCGGCGCTTCGAAGATCGCCCGGGACATCACCGACCGGAAGCGCGCCGAGGAACAGCAGCGCCTGCTGCTGAAAGAGATGAGCCATCGGGTGAAGAACCTGTTCTCGCTCGCCGGGAGCATCGTCTCGATCAGCGCGCGCCACGCGGGAACGCCGGAGGAGATGGCCGAGGCGGTGCGCGAAAGGCTGGGCGCCCTGTCGCGCGCCCACGAACTCACGCTTCCGGACATGCGCGCCGGAGAGATCGTCAATCCGTCCACGAACCTTGAGGCTCTGCTTCGCGCGATGGTCGATCCGTATCTCGACCCGGAAACGGCGCAGCAGATCGACATCGCCGGACCCGAGGTCGCGGTGCGCGGGCACGCGCTCACCGGAATGGCGCTGCTGCTGCACGAATTCACCACCAACGCGGCCAAATACGGCGCGCTTTCGGAGAGCGACGGCCGTCTTGCGATCGACTGGTCCATCGTGGATGGCGAGGTCCGGCTGGTTTGGAAGGAAGCGGGGGGGCCGGCGCTCGCCGGCGGGCCAGAAGCGCGTGGCTTCGGCAGCATCCTCACCGACGCCACTGCCGCGCAACTCGGCGGCAGGATCGAGCGCGACTGGGAGGCAGACGGCCTGGTCATCCGGCTCTTCGTTCCGCTGGGCCGCCTTACGGACTGACGCGGCTCTGGCCCCCAGCGCGAAGGCGACACACGTCGTCGGCGCTACGGGCTTTTGGCCGCGCGTGATAAGCCCCTCCCCATGCGCGTCGCGGACTTCGACTTCCACTTGCCCGAGGAAAGGATTGCGCTGCGGCCCGCCAGCCCGCGCGACGCGGCGCGACTGCTCGTGGTCAAGCCGAACGCCAGACTCGATGACCGCGCGGTCGCCGACCTGCCTCGGCTGCTCCGCGCCGGAGATGTGCTGGTCTTCAACGACACCAAGGTGATACCGGCGCAGCTTCACGGGGTGCGAGAGCGGGACGGCAGGTCCGCCGATGTTGCCGTGACGTTGATCGAGCGGATAGACGCGGCGGCTTGGTGGGCACTCGCGAAGCCGGGGCGGAAGCTCGCCGTCGGTGACCGGATCCGCTTCGGGCACGAAGGCCGCGTCTGCCTGCTCGGAACGCTCCAGGCGACCGTGGAGGAGAAGCAGCCGGACGGTCCGATCCGCCTCGCGTTCGGCTTTCATGGCGCCTATCTCGACGAGGCGCTGCACGCGGTCGGCGATGCGCCGCTTCCGCCCTACATCGCCGCGCGGCGGCCCGCCGACGAGCGCGACCGCGAGGACTACCAGACGGTCTTCGCGGCGGAAGAAGGCGCGGTCGCGGCCCCGACCGCCGGCCTGCACTTCACGCCGCAGCTTATGGAAAGGCTCGAAACCACCGGCATTTCACGGGAATTCCTCACGCTGCACGTCGGACCCGGCACCTTCCTGCCGGTGAAGACGGACGATACGGCCGCGCACACCATGCACGCCGAGCGCGGCGTGCTCGCGGCCGATGTCGCCGATCGCCTGAACCGCGCGCGGCGTGCCGGCGGCCGCATCGTTGCTGTCGGCACGACAGCGCTCCGATTGCTCGAATCCGCTGCCGACGAGACCGGCGCGCTGCATGCTTTCGACGGCGCGACCGACATCTTCATCACGCCGGGTTATCGTTTTCGCGCCGTCGATGTCCTGATGACCAATTTCCACCTGCCGCGCTCGACGCTCTTCATGCTGGTCGCCGCCTTCTCCGGGCTCGAGACGATGAAAGCGGCCTATGCGCACGCCATCGACAGCGGCTACCGCTTCTATTCCTACGGCGACGCCTCGCTGCTCTATCCGGAGCGGGGCGCTTGAGCGGCTTTCCTTTCACCATTGCGGCGATCGACGGGGCGGCGCGCACAGGCGTCATCGAGACGCCGCGCGGGAAAATCCGCACGCCCGCCTTCATGCCGGTCGGCACGCAGGCGACGGTGAAGACGATGTATCCGGATCAGGTGCGGCACCTCGGCTCCGACATCGTGCTCGGCAACACCTACCATCTCATGCTGCGGCCGGGGGCGGAGCGCGTGGCGCGGCTCGGCGGGCTGCACGCCTTCATGCGCTGGCCGCATCCGATCCTGACGGATTCCGGCGGCTTCCAGGTCATGTCGCTCGCGAGCCTCCGAAAGCTCGACGCCGACGGCGTGAGCTTCCGCTCGCACATCGACGGCTCAGCCCACAGGCTGACGCCGGAGCGCTCCATCGAGATCCAGCTTCTGCTCGGTTCCGACATTGTCATGCAGCTCGACGAATGCCTGAAGCTGCCGGCGGAAGGCGCCGAGATCGAGCGCGCGATGCTGCTCTCGCTCGCCTGGGCCGAGCGGTCGAAGGCGGCATTCGGAACGGGCGAGGGCAGGGCGCTCTTCGGCATCGTGCAGGGGGGCGATGTTCCCGCCATCCGCCTGCGTTCGGCCGCCGGCCTCAGGGAAATCGGCTTCGACGGCTACGCGGTGGGAGGACTCGCGGTCGGCGAGCCGCAGGCGACGATGCTGGGAATCCTCGAGGAAACCGTTCCGGCGCTCCCCGCGGACCGCCCACGCTACCTGATGGGCGTCGGCACGCCCGACGATATTCTGCAAAGCGTGGCGCGGGGGATCGACATGTTCGACTGCGTGCTCCCGACGCGCGCCGGCCGCCACGGCCTCGCCTACACGCGCTTCGGAAAACTCAACATGAAGAACGCGCGACATGCGGACGATCCGCGTCCGATTGACGAGATGAGCGATTGCCCGGCGGCGCGCGACTATGGCCGCGCCTACATTCACCACCTCATCCGGGCCGGCGAGGCGCTCGGGATGATGCTCCTCACCTGGAACAACCTTGCCTACTACCAGTCGCTGATGGCGGGCGCGCGCGCCGCCATCGCATCCGGCAGTTACGGAGAGTACGTCGCCGGGGTGAAGACCGGCTGGGAGCGGGGGGACGCTACCCTCTAGGCTACAGTCCGGCCATGAGGTTTGAGACGGGCTTTACGTCACAGCTCACCAGCTTCCAGTCGCCGGCATCGTCGAGCCAGAACCCCATCGTCGCCATCTCGGCCATTCCCGTCGCGTCGCTCACCAGGGCCTGCACGAAGGGCGTGTCGCCCTCCTGCCAGAAGCGCGTGAAGGTGACTTCCCTGGCCTTCGCGAATTCGGGAAAGGTCTCCGCGTAGGCGGCATAGACCGCGCGCTCGGTAGCGAAGGCGTCCTGATCCTCCTCGGAGGCGAACATCCAGACCTTCTTGTCGTCGTGCGAAACCATCCCCTGCACAAAGCCTTCGACGGCCTTGGCGACCGCGGTCCGATCGGACCGGCCTTCGGGCACGTTCTCGAACGCCACGCCCAGTGTGTCTTCCTGGCTCGGGCGGGCGATGGTCTGCGTGGTGACGGCAAGTGTAGCAGCCGACGCGCACAGAAGTGCGGCGGCCACGTAATGCCTCGCGCTGATCTTCGCTTTGCTGCCGGTTAACATTTCTTAAGACCTTTCAACAAGTAAGCGTCATCGAAGTAAGTCGCCCTCAATGCATTTCGTTCCCTCAGCTTGCCCGGTTCAGACACGGCTTCGGATGCCATGAAAGAAGAGTTCGCCGATTTCGGATTGCTTGCCGAGAGTTGAGCGGATGTCCGGAAGACCTTGAAATCCGGTCTGCCGGCCCGGGCGGGGGCGTATGAAAAGCGGGGAAACGCTGCGGTCCGGTTGCAACGGAGCTTGCCTTTGCTCCTCAAAAGCGCCGAATTTGCTCCATATCCGAATTGGTCAGTCGGCTCCGCATCGGAACGGAGCTTTGTTTCACTCGTTAACGACAACCGGTCGCGTCCTCTGGCGCGACAGCAAAAAAAGTGGGGACTTCATGCTGAGGAATTTAGCGCTGGCGGGCGCTGCCGCTCTTGCCTTGACTGCGTGCTCGGCGCACGACCAGCGCGTCGGGACTGGCGCGGGGCTCGGCGCCGGCGCGGGAGCCATCACCGGAGCGCTGATCACGCATAACGCCGAAGGTGCTGTGCTTGGAGCGGCGGCTGGCGCGGTTGCCGGCGCCATCATCGGCCACGTGACCGACCGTCCGGGCTATTGCTACGCGCGCGACCAGTACGGCCAGACCGTGGTCATCCAGTGCCCTCCGGGTAGCTGATCGCCTTCAAGATACGAGCTTCGCGCCGCCGGACCCAAATCCGGCGGCGTTTTCTTTGGCGAAAGACTATTCCGCCGCCGCCGTGCCCGCGGCCTCTGCCGCAACCTGCTCGAACGCCCGCGCAAGCTCTTCGGCCGGCTGTGCGCCGACCAGGCCGTAGCGGTTGTCGACGATGAAGGTCGGGACGCCGGTCACGCCGATCTGCTGCGCCGAGCGGATGTCGGCCTGTACCTCGGCGCGGTCCTCGTCCGAAGCAAGGCGTCGTGCGATGTCCGCCCCATCCATGCCGGCCGCATTTGCGACAGCGGCGAGCACCGCGCGGTCGCCGATGTCGCGGCCGTCGATGAAGTAGGCGCTGAAGAGCGCCTCCACGATCTTCTCCTGCAAGGCCGGCTCTCCCGCCCAGCGGATCAGCCGATGTGCGTCGAGCGTGTTCGGCGAGACCTTGATGCGGTCGAAGGCGAAGGGAATTCCCTCCACCGCGCCGAGTTCGGTCAGGTGCTCGTGCGCCTTGGCGATGCGGTCGCCCGGGCCGAACTTCCGCTCCATGTAGACTTTTCGGTCCATGCCCTCGGCAGGAATGGTCCCGTCGAGCTGGAACGGCCGCCAGCTGATCGTGACCGGCCGGCCGGAAAGCGCGATCGCCTTCTCCAGCCGCTTCTTGCCGAGAAAGCACCAGGGGCAGACGACATCGGAGACGACGTCCACGGTCAGCGGCAGGTTTTCAGCGCTCATTCCTCGATCCACCAGGTTGTCGGCTCGGCGCCGTAGAGGGACGGCTCGGCCGGATGCTTGACCCGCGACCAGAGCGCCCACCAGTCCTCCGGCGCGTAGAAAAGCGGGATGAGATAGTAGCCGGACATCAACACCCGGTCGAACGCATGCACCGCGGTGACGAAATCCTCTTGGCCGGTCGCCGCCAAGAGCGCGTCGATCATTCCATCGACGGCCGGCTCGTGCACGGCGGCGAAATTGAAGGCGCCTGGATTGTGGACACTCGACGACGACCAGCGATTGTACTGCTCGTTGCCCGGGGAGAGCGAGGAGACGTAGGAGAAGCGGATCATGTCGTAGTCGAAATCCTTGATCCGCGCTTCAAACTCCCCCGACTCGACGCGCCGCACGTCGATCTTGACGCCGAGCAGCGCGCAGGTGCGCTGCATGGAGAGCGCCAAATTCTCGTCCTCCGCCACGCGCACCAGAACTTCGAACGCGAGCGGCTGGCCGCTGGCGGCATTGACGAGCGTATCGCCCTTGCGCTCGTAGCCGGCCGTCTTCAGCAGCTCGAACGCCTTGCGGAGCGCTGTGCGGTCCGCTCCGCTGCCATCGGTCACTGGAGGCGCATAGGTTCCATCCATCGCCGCGGCGGTGACCACATCGGGAAATTTCGCCAGCAGCGCCTTCTCGGCTTCGCTTGCCGGTAACCCGAGCGCCGAGAGCTCGGAGTCCTGGAAGTAGCTGGCGGCGCGCTTGTAGAGGCCATGGTAGAGCGACCGGTTCAGCCACTCGAAGTCGATGCAGTAGGTGAGCGCCTCGCGCACGCGGCGGTCGGCGAAGACCGGGCGTTCACTGTTAAAGACGAAGCCGGTCATCGGCTTCGGGATCTTGGACGCGAAGCCGTCCTTCACGACCCGCCCGTCGGCGACCGCGGGAAAATCGTATTGCGTCGCCCAGCGCGCCGGATCCGACTCGCGGTTGACGTCCACGAGCCCCTTCTTGAAGGCTTCGAAATACGTGTCGTCGTTGCGGTAGTACTCGATCCTGATCTCGTCGAAATTGTCGAAGCCCCGCTTGATCGGGAGATCGCGCCCCCAATAATCGGCGCGGCGCTTGAGGGTTACCGTGTGCCCCGCGTTCACGTCGGCGACGGCGTAAGGTCCGGAGCCGAGCAGCGGGGTGAGGGAGGTCTGGTCGAAGGTGGCCGGGTCAACGGCGTGCTTCGGCAGCACGACCAGCAGGCCGATGATCATCGGCAGCTCGCGGTTGCTCCCGTCCTTGAAGGTATAGCGGACGCCCCGCTCGCCGGTCTTCTCGACGCTGACCACCGCGTCGGTCAGCATCTTGCGGGTCGACGGCTGGCGGAATTTCTCCTTCAGCAGATCGTAGGTGAAGATCACGTCCTCCGGGGTCACCGGCTCGCCATCCGCCCACTTCGCCTCGGGGCGGAGCGTGAACTCCACCCAGGAGCGGTCGGGCGCGACGTCGACCGATTCCGACAGCAGGCCGTAGAGCGAGAAAGGCTCGTCGCGGTTGCGGGTGAGGAGGCTCTCCCAGAGGTTCCGGCCGAGCGTCTCGTCCCACAGGCCACGCGGCGAGGTGCCCTTCACGATGAAGGGGTTCAGGCTGTCGAAGGTGCCGACGAAGCCGTAGGTGATGCGTCCGCCCTTCGGCGCGTCGGGATTGGCGTAGGCGAGATGGTCGAAATCGGCGGGGAGGGCGGGGTCGCCGTGCATGGCGATTCCGTGCTTCGGCTCCGCGAGGCAGACGCCTGCCGCCAGCGCGAACAGGGCGGCGAGAGCGATTTTGACGGCGGCGCGCCCGCCGCCCGCCTGCGCGCGCGGATTGAAGGCCCGGGATGTCACGGCGATGTGTCCTTTCCCGCTCAGGTTGGCGCGAATCCTGGCAGTGAAATGCGGCAGCACTCTGCGATAATCTGGCATCTTTCGCAAATGCCGGGTAATGAGACCGGCAACAGGGTCACTCTGTCGCCAAAATTGGCCGTCAGAGGGCCGGGGGCTAGGGGCGCCGCCCGGCAATCGGGCCGGCCAGGACGAGGTTTTCAATGACATTCATGCGCAAGTCTTCGATCCCGGTTGCATTCGGCATCCGGACGGCGGCCCTCGCGGCGCTGCTGGCGTTCTCCGCGGTCCCAGCCCATGCA
>JBBQVL010000103.1:0-12972 GCA_038211615.1 Hyphomicrobiales bacterium | reverse complement strand
GGCGATCAACGAGGCGCTGCGGCAGGAGATGCGGCGCGATCCGCGCGTCATCATCATGGGCGAGGATATTTCCGGCGGCACCGGCACGGCCGGCGACCAGGACGCCTGGGGCGGCCCGCTCGGCGTGACGAAGGGCCTCCGGCCGGAATTCGGCCCGGAGCGCGTGCTCGACACGCACCTCGCCGAAATCAGCTTCGTCGGCGCCGCGGCGGGCGCCGCCGCCACCGGCCTCCGCCCCGTGGTGGAGCTGATGTTCGTGGATTTCATGGGCGTCTGCTTTGACCAGATCTTCAACCAGGCGGCCAAATTCCGCTACATGTTTGGCGGCAAGGCGGTGACGCCGCTGGTGGTGCGCACGATGTACGGCGCGGGCTTCCGCGCCGCCTCGCAGCACTCGCAGTGCCTCTACCCGATCTTCACCCACATCCCCGGGCTGAAGGTCGTGCTGCCGTCGAACGCCTACGAGGCGAAGGGCCTGCTGATCCAGGCGATCCGCGACGACGACCCGGTCATCTTCTTCGAGCACAAGGCCATGTACGACATGGAGATGGAAGTGCCTGACGAGGCCTACGCCATCCCCTTCGGCGAGGCGAACGTCACGCGCGAAGGCGATGACGTCACCATCGTCGCCTTCGGCCGCATGGTGAATTTTGCCAACGAGGCGGCGGACAATCTCGCGAAGAAGGGCATCTCCTGCACGGTGGTCGACCCGCGCACCACCTCGCCGCTCGACGCCGCGACGATCCTGGAGACGGTGGAGGAGACGGGGCGGCTCGTCGTCGTCGACGAGGCGCATCCGCGCTGCGGCATGGCGAGCGACATCGCCGGGCTGGTGGCGGAGAAGGCCTTTGGGGCGCTGCGCGCGCCGATCAGGCTGGTCACCGCGCCGCATGCGCCCGTGCCGTTCTCGCCGGCGCTCGAGGACCTCTACATCCCGAGCGTCGCGAAGATCGAGGCGGCGGTGATCGAGACGATGGACTACGGAGCGAAGCAGGCGGCCGAGTGAGTTCCGGCGACAGCTTCTCCCTGTGGGGCGACAGCGCCGCCGCCCCCGATGCCGCGCGTGAGAAGAGAGCGAACATGTCCTCGATAAAGCCGATCACCATGCCGAAATGGGGCCTCGCCATGGAGGAGGGCGCGCTGGCGCGCTGGGCCGTGGAGATCGGCGCGGAGATCGCGCTCGGCCAGGAGATCATGGACATCGAGACGACGAAGATCGCCAACGTCTTCGAGAGCCCTGTCGCCGGCGTGCTGCGCAAGAAGGTGGTGGCGGAGGGCGAAACGGTGCCGGTCGGCGCGCTTCTCGGCGTCGTGTCCGGGGTGGACGTTCCGGAAGCGGAGGTGGAAGCCTTCGTCGGAAAATTCCTCGAGAGCTTCAAGCCGCCGGAGAAGGGCGAAGGCGGCGGACCGCAGCCACAGACGCTGGAGGCCGGTGGCCGCACCATCCGCTATCTCGACGTCGCGCCCAGCTCCGGTGTCGAGGCGGGCACGCCGATCGTGCTGATCCACGGATTCGGCGCCGATCTCGGCGGCTGGATGTTTAACCAGGCGGACCTCGCCGAGGACCGTCGCGTGGTGGCGATCGACCTTCCCGGCCATGGCGGCTCGACCAAGCAGGTCGCCGAGGGCTCGCTCGCGACGCTTGCGGCTTCCGTGCTCGCCACGATGGACGCGCTCGGCGTTGCTTCGGCGCATCTCGTCGGCCACTCGCTCGGCGGCGCGATTGCGATCGAGATCGCCGCGGGCAATCCCGACCGGGCGACGGCGGTGACGCTTATCGCTCCGGCGGGTCTCGGCACCGAGATCTCGCAGGAATTCATCGAGGGCTTCATCGGCGAGAGCCGCGCCCGAACGCTCCGGCCGGTGATCGAGATGCTCGTCGCCAACCCGGCGCTCGTGACCGCCGACATGGTCGAGGACGTGCTGAAGTTCAAACGCCTCGACGGGGCAATCGCGGCGCTCCGCGCCATCGCCGACGCGAACTTCAAGGGCAACACGCAGCGGATCGCGCTGCGCGACACACTGGCGACGCTCGGCATCCCCGTGCAGGTGGTCTGGGGCGAGGCCGACCGCATCCTGCCGGCGAAGCACGCCGAAGGCCTGCCTGCCTCCGTGAAGGTGACGACGATTTCCGGCGCCGGTCACATCCCTCATCTCGAGAAGGCAGCCGAAGTGAACGCCGCGATCAAGGCACTGAAATAGGGCAGCGGGTTCTGCTCCCGCGCCAGGTAGGCGGACGCAGACCCGTTATCGGAGTGCGGCACTGGTCGCGGGCCTGCTCTCACTCCATCGCGATTCTCGTCCCCGAAGCGCCGTTCAGGAGGCGTTTCAGGTGGAAGTTGGCGAGCTGGTCCTGCGAATGCTTTCCGACTTCCGCCGCGAAGGCGGCGAGGGCACCGGGGTCGGCGGATTCAAGTTTGGCGAAGGCGTCGAGGTAGGCCTGCGTCGAAGGGTCGGCGTATCGCCCGGGCGTCAGCGGCTCGAAAGCGCGGAGCGGCTCGCTCCGACCGCGAAGCACGAGATCGCCGACCGGCCGGCCACGGAAATCCCCCGCCCGCTTCGCAGCACTCTCGCTGACGCAGATGCGCGTGCCGAGCTGCTTGTTGGCGACTTCGAGCCGTGCCGCGATATTGATCGTGTCGCCATAGGCCGTGTAGTCGAAGAAACGGCCACCGCCGAAATTGCCGACGATCGCCGGACCGGCATGCACGCCGATGCGGGTCGGCCCGAGGTCAAGGCCCGCACTGCGCTGGCGGGCGCGGAACATCTCGGCGAAGGCGTCAAGCTCCAGCGCGCAGGCGATGGCGCGGCGTGCATGGTCCGGCTGATCGCCGGGCGCGCCGAAGAGCACGTGCAGCGCATCGCCGACGATCTTCGCCACCGTGCCCTCGTGCGCGAAGACGATGTCGGTCATGCCGGCGAGGTATTCGTTGAGCAGCGTCCCGAGCAGCCCCGGCTCGAGCGTCTCGACCAGCGAGGTGAAGCCGGCGATGTCGGTGAAGAGCGACGCCACCTCGCGGCGCTGGCCGGCAAGTTCGATGCCATCCGTGTCGCCGATGAGCCGCTCCGCAAGGTTCGGCGAGAAATAGCGCGACAGCGAGGCGTGCGCCCGCTCCGCCGCCGCCTGCCGCCGCCGCGCCTCGCGCAGCACCTCCAGATGCCGCAGCGTCTTGGCGATCGTCGTCTCGAGGTCGAGGAAATCGATGGGCTTTGTGAGGAAATCGAAGGCGCCGCGGTTCATCGCCGTGCGGATGTTGGCGATGTCGCCATAGGCCGAGACGATGATGGTGGAAAGCCGCTCCTCGGCCTCCTGCAGGTTCTGCAGGAGCGTCAGCCCATCCATCCGCGGCATGTTGATGTCGGAGACGACCATGTCGACATCGCGATTCGCCGCGAGGATGGCGAGAGCCTCGACACCATCGTGCGCGAACAGGAAGCTCACCACGCCATCGCGGATCTGGCGGCGGAATTTCTGCAGCACGAGGGTTTCGAGGTCCGCCTCGTCGTCAACCACGAGGATGCGGGCGGTCACGCGGCAAGCCCGATGCGCGCTTCGATCTCGCCGCGCAGCGCGGGGAAGTCGATCGGCTTGGTGAGAAGCGCCTCGGCGCCGTTCTCGAAGGCCCTGCGCCGCGTCTCGGCATCGCCATAGGCGGTGATCATGATCACCGGCACTTCGGGGCGCAGGGCCTTGGCCCTGGGCAGCAGTTCGAGGCCGCTCATTCCGGGCATGTTGATGTCGGAGAGGATCAGGATCAGCGAGGCCTCCGCGACGCTTGCAATGCTGGCGAGCGCGTCGGCCGCCGACCGGGCGAAGTCCATGTTGAACGTTCCAGCGCGCAGGTCGCGGCGGAACTGCTGCCGGAAGAGCGCCTCCACGTCCGGCTCGTCGTCGACCACGAGTATGAGCAGGCTCACCCGCGACCTCCCGATTCGCCGAGCGCCGCCGCGCGCCGCGGCAGCACGATGCGGAATTCCGTGAACGCGCCCGGCTCGGTCTCCACTTCAATCGTACCGGCGTGCTGTTTCACGACGATGTCATGGCTGAGCGAGAGGCCGAGGCCGGTCCCTTCGCCGGCCGGCTTGGTGGTGAAGAACGGGTTGAACATTCTCTCCTTCACCTCCGGCGGAATGCCGGTGCCGTTGTCGCGTATTCGGATTTCAACGCTGTCGCCGAGGTCCTTCGTGGTCGCCGCGAGGATCGGTTCATAGACACCGTCGGCCTCGGTCTTGCGCTTCGTCGTGGCATAGAAGCCGTTCGCGACGAGGTTCAGCAGCACCCGCGTGACCTCCTGCGGGTAGAGGTCGATCTCGCCGGCGGCCGGATCGAGGCTCTTCTCCATGGTGATGTTGAAGCCCTGCTTCTCGGCGCGCGCGCCGTGATAGGCGAGGTTCAGCGCCTCCTCGACGATGGCGTTAATGCTGGTCGGCCGGTGCTCGCCGGATCCCTCGCGTGAGTGGAGCAGCATGTTCTTGACAATCGAGTCGGCGCGCTTGCCGTGCTGCACCACCTTGTCGAGATTTCCCCGCAGCATGTCGGTGAGCTCGGTGACCTCGGCGCGCCGCTTCTCGTCGAGCGCCACGCCCTGCAGCGCTTCGCGCAGCTCGTCGATGAGTTCGCCGGAGAGCGACGAGAAATTGTTGACGAAGTTCAGCGGGTTCTTGATCTCGTGTGCGATGCCGGCAGTGAGCTGGCCGAGCGAGGCGAGTTTCTCGGTCTGCACCAGCCGATCCTGCGCGGCGCGTAGGTCTTGCAATGAGCGCGACAGCTCCTCGGTGCGTTCTTGCACCTGCTCGAACAGTCGGACATTGCCGATGGCGATCACCGCCTGATCGGCAAAGGTTTGCAGCAAGGCGATCTGCTTGTCGCTGAATGGATTCGCCTCGGTGCGGCGAACCACGATTGCGCCGATGCTTTCTCCCTCCCGCAGCAGCGGGACACTCAGTATGCTGCGGTGGCCCATGCGCCGGGCCATTTCCCGGCCGTCGCTGAAGTCACTTTGTTCGGCGAAGTCGAGGTCGTGCACAAAATGCACCGGCACCTTGTCGACCGCCGCGCGTCCGACAACCCAGTCCCGGTTGATCGGCCACCTTTCGAGACCGATCGGGATCGTCCCATGATGCGCACGGAAGACTAGATCATTGCCGTCCTTCAGCAGAACGGCCGCATCGTATGCGTCGCAAAGCTCGCAGGAGCTGTCGACGATGGCCTTGAGGACCGGCCCGACATCGGTCGGCGAGGATGCGATCACCCGCAAGATGTTGCCGCTTCCGGTCTGATAGACCAGCGCCTCGGAGAGATCGCGGGTCTTGGCCTGCACCTCCTCAAAAAGGCGGGCGTTCTCGATTGCGATCGCGGCCTGATCGGCAAAGGTCGATACAAGTTCGATCTGCTTTCCGGCGAACGGCCGCACGTCACGACGCCCCAAAGTCAGGACGCCGATGGCAATTCCCTCTCGGATCATCGGTACGCCCAGCAAGGTCCGGTAGCCGGCGACGTCCCGAGCGTCCTTCGAGAAGGTGTATTCCGGATCGGAAAGCACGTCGGCAATTTGGACCACTTTGCTTTCGAGCAGGGCGCGCCCGGCAACCGAGCCGCGATCCGGATTGATCGGGATGGTCCTGATGAGTTCCGTCAGTTCGGGAGGGAGTCCATAGGTTTCCGCATCAAAAAATACGCCGTCGATTTGGCGCGTGATTGTGGCGATGTCGGCGTCGCAGAGCCGGGCGGCCGATTGCACAAGCGTCTGCAGAACCGCTTCCAGATCGAAAGCGGAACGGCTGATCACCTTGAGCACGTCGGCGGTGGCGATCTGCTGCCGCAGCGATTCGCTCAGCTCGGTCGTGCGCGCCTGCACCTCCTCGAAAAGCCGTACGTTCTCGATGGCGATCACGGCCTGGTCGGCGAAGGTCTTGAGCAGCTCGACCTGCCTTTGTGGAAAGTATCCGACCTCCGTGCGGTCGAGCGCGATGACGCCGATCGGGACGCCGTCGCGCAGCATCGGGACGGCCACGGTACTGCGCGAATTAAGCGCCTCCGAGAGAGTGCCGAGCGCATAGTCGGGATCCGCCGTGAGATCGGGAATCTGCTCCACAGCTCCGCTCAGAACCGCGCGCGCCCCGACGCTGCCCTGGCCGGGCGCCATCGGAAAGAGCTTGTGCACCGCGCGAACCGCTTCGGGCGTCAGACCATGGTAGGCCATGAAATGGAGAAGCGTTCCATCGAACCGGTGGACGAAGCAGAACTGCGCGTTGCAGAGGCGGGCGGCACTCTCCGCAATCGTCTCGAACACCGGCTGCACATCGGTCGGCGACCTCGAGATCACACGCAGGATCTCGCTCATTGCAGTCTGCTGCTCGAGCGATTCCGCCAAGGCCCGGTTCCGCGCCTGCACCTCCTCGAAAAGCCGCACGTTCTCGATCGCGATCACGGCCTGGTCGGCAAAGCTCTGGACGATCTCTATCTGGCGCGACGTGAAGGGGTTCTGCGCGAAACGCGACAGGGTGAACACGCCCGCGACCTTGCCTTCCCGCAGCAGCGGTACACCGAGCAGCGTTCGGGTATCGCTGAAGGAAGTCGCACCGGGAATCGTCTGGTAGTCGGGATCGAGCCATTTGTCGGGAATGTGCTCGACCCTGCCGGAGCGCGCCACCCGCGGGGCAAGAGACCTGTCGGTGAGACGCCTCGGATTGGCGCGCAGAAATTCCAGGAACTCCGGGTCGGCGGGATAAAGCGAATGCGCGTGAAAGCTGTCTGCCTCCAGCAGGTAGATGATCCCCTGGTCCGCGGCGCAAAGCACCGAGGCCGAGGCGGTCAGCGTATCGAGAACCGTTTGCAGGTCGAAGGCGGATCGGCTGATGACCTTCAGCACATCGGCGGTCGCGGTCTGCTGCTGTAGCGACTCGCTGAGTTCGGTCGTCCGCGCCTGTACCTCCTCGAACAGGCGCACGTTCTCGATGGCGATCGCCGCCTGATCCGCGAAAGTCTGCAACAATTCGACCTGGCGCGGAGGGAACTCGCCCAGCTCCTGCCGACCGATGTTGATGCAGCCGACGGGACGGCCGTCGCGCAGTATCGGGACCGCAAGGACACTGCGGGCGTTTGTGGCCCGCGCCGTTTCCCCGATCTGATAGTCCGGATCGATATCGACATCGGGGATCTGTTCGACCGCCGCATTGAGGATCGCCCGGGATGCTGGGCTTGCGCGTCCGGGACGCATCGGGAATGTCCGGCCCTGCGCCTCAACCCCTTCGGGCGGCATCCCATGCTGCGCAACGAAATGGATGAGCTCTCCGTCGAACCGGTAGACGGAGCAGAAGCGGGCGCTGCAAAGCCGCGCCGCGCTCTCGGCGATCATTTCGAACACCGGCTGCACATCGGTGGGCGAACGGGAGATCACCCGCAGGATGTCGCTCATCGCCGTCTGGCGCTCGAGCGATTCCGTAAGGTCGCGGTTTCGAGCCTCCACCTCGTCGAACAGGCGCACGTTCTCGATGGCGATCACCGCCTGGTCCGCAAACGTCTCAACAAGCTCGATCTGGCGCGGAGCGAACAGCCCGACGGCTCTTTTCGCCAGGCCGAAGACACCGATGACTTCTGCACCCCGCTTGAGGGGGACCGAAAGGACAGCCCGGAAATTGCCGATGATCGCCGCCTCGCGCCGTTCATACTCCGTATCCTCGAACACGTCGGGGACGTGGACCGTCCTGCCTTCGACAGCCGCGCGGCCCTGAAACGAGCCACGCCCGATCGGGTGCGGATTGGCCTCCTCGTACTCCCGGAGCTCCGGCCTCTGACCGGCGCCGGCCATGAACCGCAGGTCGCTGCCCTGCAGCAGCGTGATCGCGCCCATGTCCGCGCCGCACAGGCGCATCGCAGAATCGACCAGCGCCTGAAGGACCAGCTGAAGATCGAAAGCCGAGCGGCTGATCACCTTGAGGACATCGGCGGTAGCGGTCTGCTGTTGCAGCGCGTCGGTGAGCTCGGCGGTCCGCGCCTGCACTTCCTCGAACAGCCGCACGTTCTCGATGGCGATGACCGCCTGGTCGGCGAATGTCTGCAGCAGCGCGATCTGCGCCTCGCTGAATGGCCGCACCTCGGCCCGGCGAATGAGGATCGCGCCGATCGCCTCGCCCTCGCGCAGAAGCGGCGTCGCGAGGATCGTCCTGAAGCCCAGACGCTGCGCAAGCGCCCGGCCCGCCCCGAATTCATCGCCGGCGCTCGGCAGATCGTGCACGTGCACCGGCGCCCGGTCGATGACGGCGCGCGATGTCACCACGTCGCGCCGGAGCGGCAGCTCGGTGAAGTCGATCGGAATCGCGCCGCTGTGCGCCGCCACGGATAACGCATCGCCTCTCCGCAGGAGGAGCGTGGTGTCATAGGCGTCGCAGAGTTTCGCCGCGTTCTCCACGACCGTGCTCAGCACAGGCTGGATATCTCCGGGCGAAGCCGCGATGACGCGCAGGATCGCGCTCATGGCAATCTGCTGCTCGAGCGATTCGGCCAAGTCACGGTTCCGCGCCTGCACCTCGTCGAACAGCCGAACGTTCTCGATTGCGATCACCGCCTGGTCGGCGAAGGTCTGCACCAGCGCCACCTGCCGGTCGGTGAAGAGCCGCGCCTCCGGCCGCGACAGCGAGACAACACCGATGACGCGGCCATCGCGCTTCAGCGGTACCGAGAGGCCGCCCCGGTAGTTGCCGAGCGCGTGCCCGGCAAGCGAACGGAAACGCGGGTCGGTCAGGATGTCTTCGATATTCACGATCTCGCCCGTGAAGGCGGCAAGACCGGAGGCCGTCTGCGAGTCGGCTGCCGGAGCGATCGGATTCTCCTGCGCGAATTTCACCCACTCGTCCGGATAGGCGACGTGCGCGGCCAGGAACAGTCGCTCGCGCTTCAGCAACCAGATCACACCGCGCGCGGCGTCGCAGAGATCTATCGCCGAGCGGATGAGCGTGGTCAGGACAGCGTCGAGATCGAAGCCGGAGCCGCTGATGACCTTCAGCACTTCGGCGGTCGCGGCCTGTTGGGCGCGCGATTCGCCAAGCTCCCCGCGAAGGAGTGCGACCTGCCGCTCAAGCTCGACGGCGGATGCCCCGGCTTCCCCGACCTGCCCCATCTTGGCGATGCGCTTCCCCGAACCGTCCTGCCCCGACATTAGTCCAGTTCAGGAAAACCGCGAAACGTCATCCATGGGCGCCACGGGCGCTCACCCGAGCTTGTAGTCGCGTGTGGCCTCCGGGTCTTCGAGACTGAAGGGAAGCGCGAGAAGCTCCTCCCACGCCGCCTCGGGGATCGGCCAGGCCGCCCAGTCGAGGGTTTCCTTCACGCGCTCCGGCTTGGTAACGCCGCAGATCGTGGAGGCGACCCGCGGGTCGCGCATGGAGAATTGCAGGGCCGCGGCGCCGGGCGGAACGTCGTGCCGGGAGCAGATCTCCTCGATGCGTCGGATCGGGTCGAGCATCTCGGGCGATGCCGGCGAATAGGCGTAACGCTTGTAGGAATCGGAGCCCTTGGCGAGCACGCCGCCGGCATAGGGCGCAGCGTTCAGTACCGCGGTGCCTCGGCTTTGCGCGAGGTCCATCATTTCCTCGGCGTTGCGGTTCGCGAGCGTGAAGCGGTTGTGCGTGATGATCACGTCGAAATCCCAGTCGCGCAGCAGCGGCATCATGATGTCGACGCGGCCCGCCGCGAGCCCGACTGCATCGCAGAGCCCCTCTTCCTTGATCTTGAAAAGCTCGGAAATTGCTCCCCTCGGGCCGGTCACCTCGGAGAGGTCGGAGACGTATTCCGGGTCGTGCAGGTGGAGGATATGGAAGCGGTCGAGATTCAGCACCTTCAGGCTCGTCTCGAGCGAGCGGCGCGCCCGCGCCGCGTCGAAGCGGTTGTCGTTGTCCGTGTCGCGATCAAGCTTGGTGGAGATGACGGCCCCCTCCGGCAGCCCGCCGCGCTCGCGGATCACCATGCCGATCCGCTCCTCGGAGCGTCCCATGCCGTAATTCCGCGATGTGTCGATGAACGGCGCACTGCTGTCGAGCACCGCCCGCACCGTCGCTTTCGCCCGCTCCTCGTCCACCGCGTAACCGTAGGTATCCGGCATGCTGCCGAGGCCCGACGTGCCGAAGCAGATTCGTGGCACCATCAGGCCGGTCCGGCCGATACGGGCTCTATCAACGATCGCTGCTGCTGGCATTTCGGACGATCCTCCACTTCTTTGGCGGCAACATACGCAACGGCTGCGGTTTCGCAACGCGTCGGACGAAGTGAATCGCGTGCGACCGCCATCCATCGGGGCTATGATCGCGTCGGGTCGCAGCAGGAGGTCAAGTTGGACTTTTCGCGCAGGACGATACTCGGCTTCGGCGCCGCACTGGCGCTTTTCGGTGCGACCGCTCCGGGGTTGCCGCAGGATTCGCAGCCGATCTATTCGGCCATGGACCGGCTGCATCCGGTCTACGCAGCGCACGGGATGGTGGCGAGCCAGGAAGCGCTGGCGACCAATATCGGCGTCGATATCCTGAAGCGCGGCGGTAACGCCGTGGATGCGGCGGTCGCCGTCGGCTTCGCGCTGGCGGTCACACTGCCGGAAGCCGGCAATCTCGGCGGCGGCGGCTTCATGCTGGTGCATCTCGCAAAGACCGGCGAGACCGTCGCGATCGACTATCGCGAGAAGGCGCCGCTCGCCGCGACCCGCGACATGTTTCTCGACGCGAGCGGCAACGCCGATCCAAAACTCTCGCAGTGGAGCGGGCTCAGCGTCGGCGTGCCGGGCACCGTCGCCGGGCTGACGCTGGCCTTGAAGAACTACGGCACGATGAGCCTCGCCGAGGTGATGGCGCCGGCGATCGCGCTCGCCGACGACGGCGTGACGGTTACACCGGCACTGGCCGAAGCGCTGGCCGCGAGCCACGAGACGTTCCAGAAATACTTCAGCAGCGCCGACATCTTTCTGAAGCCCGACGGCAGCGACTACCGGCCCGGCGAACTCCTCGTGCAGGACGATCTCGCGAACACCTTGAAGCAGATCGCGGCCGACGGTCCGGACGTCTTCTACCATGGCGGGGTCGGCGACCTCATCGCGGCGGCGGTGTCACAGGCCGGCGGGCTGATCACCGGGCAGGACCTCGCCGCCTACCAGGCGGTCGTGCGCCAGCCGGTCAGAGGCACGTATCGCGGCTACGACATCTTCTCGATGCCGCCGCCCTCCTCCGGTGGCGCGCATGTGGTCGAGATCTTGAACATCCTTGAAGGCTTCCCGATCGGCGACCTCGGCTTCGGCAGCGCGGAGACGATGCACCTGATGGCCGAGGCGATGAAGCGCGCCTACGCCGACCGCAGCGAATATCTCGGCGACAGCGATTTCGTGAAGGTGCCGCTGAAGGGGTTGACCAGCAAAGCCTACGCGGAAACGCTCCGCGCGCTCATCGAAAAGGACAAGGCGACGCCCTCGGCGACGATCAAGCCCGCCAACCCCGTCCCGTACGAGAGCGACCAGACCACGCACTTCTCGGTGGTCGACAAGGACGGCAACGCCGTCTCCAACACCTATACGCTGAACTTCCTCTTCGGCTCGGGTCTGGTGGCGGAAGGAACAGGCATTCTCCTCAATAACGAGATGGACGATTTCTCCGCCAAGCCAGGCGTGCCGAACGCCTACGGGCTGATCGGTGGCGACGCGAACGCGGTCGCGCCGTCGAAGCGCCCGCTCTCCTCCATGAGCCCGACCATCGTCTTGAAGGACGGCAAGACCTTCCTCGTCACCGGCAGCCCGGGCGGCAGCCGCATCATCACCACCGTGCTGCAGATCGTGATGAACGTCATCGACCACGGCATGAACATCGCCGAGGCGAGCGCCGCGCCGCGCATGCATCACCAATGGCTGCCGGACGAGCTCCGTATCGAGGAGGGCTTCAGCCCCGATACGCTGAAGCTGCTCGAAGGCATGGGCTACACGATCAAGCTGCAGCCGACGATGGGCTCGACCGAGTCGATCCTGCGGCGCGAGGACGGCGTGCTCTTCGGCGCCTCCGACCCGCGCAGCCCGGTCGCACTGACGGCGGGGTATTGAACACGCCATGAGCCGCGCCTTCGTCAAGGAGACCGACGAGGTCCCTGAACTGCCGGATCGACCGGTAAGCGAACACCCGAATTTCGTTACGGAACACGGGCTGAACAGGATCGAACAAGAGGTCGAGCGGCATCGGAACGCGCAGGCCGAGGCGCTGGCGGCTGGTGACAAGGAGAAGATCGCCAGCGCGGCGCGCGAGCTCCGCTACTGGACGGCGCGCCGCGCCACCGCCGAGTTGCAGCCGCCGCCGGCCGACTGCGACAGCGTGCGCTTCGGCTGTCGCGTGACCATCGAGCGCGACGACGGGCGAAAGCAGACATTTCGCATCGTCGGGGAAGACGAGGCCGACCCGGCCAAGGGATCGCTCTCCTACGTCGCGCCGCTCGCCCGCGCGCTGATCGGCAAGGAAGTCGGCGACGTGGTGAAGGCGGGGCAGAGCGACGCGGAGATCGTCGCGATCGAACCCTGACGAAAAAGGCCCGGCACGCGGCCGGGCCCTGTTTCGCTGCGTCCGCGACTTTACGCCGCTTCGGCTTCCGCCTGCTCGTGCTTCGGGCGGAACAGCAGGCGGTCGGAGCCGGCCGTGACGCGCACGAGGTCGCCGTCGCGCACTTCGCCCAGCAGGATCTTCTCCGCCAGCGGGTCCTGCAACTGCTTCTGGATGACGCGCTTCAGCGGCCGCGCGCCGTAGGCGGGATCGTAGCCCTTCTCGCCCAGCCATTTCCGCGCCGAGGCGTCGAGCTCGATGCTGATCTTCCGCTCCTCGAGGAGCTTCTTCAGCCGCTCGAGCTGGATCTCGACGATCGTCTCCATCTGCTCGCGCTTCAGCCGGTGGAAGAGGATCACCTCGTCGACGCGGTTCAGGAATTCCGGCCGGAAGTTCGAACGCACCACCGCCATCACC
>JBBQVL010000102.1:0-13744 GCA_038211615.1 Hyphomicrobiales bacterium | reverse complement strand
GGCAGCCGCCGCCCTGCTCCTCGCCAAGGGCTACCGGCTCATCGCCCGCCGCTACCGCACGCCGCTCGGCGAGATCGATCTCGTCGCGCGGCGGGGACGGCTGATCGCCTTCGTCGAGGTGAAGGCGCGCGCCTCGAAGAGCGATGCGCTGCAATCGGTCGGCCGCCAGTCGGAGCGCCGCATCGTCGACGCCGCCGACCTCTGGCTCGCGCGGCATCCGGGCGCCGCCGGCCTTGACCTCCGCTACGACATGGTCGTGGTAGTGCCCTGGCGGTTGCCGGTGCATCTCGCCGACGCTTTCCGTCCGGGCTTCGACAAGGTTTCCTGATCGCGCTACGCACGGGCCGCAGGGGCGCCAGAGAACGCAAGGGCAGAAGGCATGACGCTGAACGTCGCGGTCCAGATGGACCACATCTCAAAAATCTCGATCGCCGGCGATTCGACCTTCGCGCTGATGCTGGAGGCCGAGCGGCGCGGCCACGCGCTCTCCCACTACACGCCCGATCGCCTCGCGATGCGCGACGGCCGTGTCGAGGCGCGCGTCGAGCCGGTCAAGGTGCGCGACCTGAAGGGCGATCATTTCACGCTCGGGGCACCCGAGGTCGCGGACCTCTCGGGCTTCGACGTGGTGCTCCTGCGCCAGGACCCGCCGTTCGACATGTCCTACATCACCACCACGCATATCCTGGAGCGCATCCATCCCGCGACGCTGGTGGTCAATGACCCGGCGCAAGTCCGCAACGCGCCGGAAAAGCTGCTCGTCACGCAGTATCCCGAGCTCACGCCGCCGACGCTGATTTCGCGCGACCCCGCCGAGATCCGCGCCTTCTGGAAGGAGCACGCCGACATCATCATCAAGCCGCTCTACGGCAATGGCGGCGCCGGCGTCTTCCGCATCGCCGAGGGCGACCAGAACCTGACGGCGCTCCTTGAAATCTTCGCCACCGCCTTCCGCGAGGCGCACGTCGTGCAGCGCTATCTTCCGGAAGTGCGGAAGGGCGACAAGCGCATCATCCTGATCGACGGCATGGTGGCGGGCGCGATCAACCGCGTGCCAGCGGAAGGCGAGGCGCGCTCCAACATGCATGTCGGCGGCCGTCCCGAGCCGACGGTGCTGACGAAGCGCGAGCACGAGATCTGCGAGACGATCGGCCCGGAACTGAAGAGGCGTGGCTTCGTCTTCGTCGGCATCGACGTGATCGGCGATTATCTGACCGAGATCAACGTCACCTCGCCGACAGGCATCCGCGAAGTGAAGCGGTTCGGCGGTCTCGACATCGCGGCGATGTTCTGGGACGCGGTGGAGCAGCGGGTCGCCGCCGGCTGAGTTCAGAGCCGCGCCATACCTCGTCGCGGCGCGCCAAAGCGCCGCAGAGCGCAGCGCGACGGAAAGGGCCGGAGCGCGCGTTGATGGCTCGACCGTTCGACGAGCATTCGGCTTGAAACGATTTTTCGCCGGTTCCGAAACGAGCGTGAAACGCGTCGCGAATACGGTCGAGGTTGGGGGAAGACAATCGCGAGGGCTTCGTGCCCCGCAAGAGGAGACTTCCAATGTTTGCAATCAGGACGATCGCGACTGCCGCCGGGCTTTCACTCGCCGTGTTCGGCTTCTCCGGAACCGCCCAGGCGGCGCATCATCACCACCATCATCATCGCCACCATCATCATCAGCACCACCACATGCATTGCGGCTTCGTGCATCACCACCACCACATGGTCTGGAGCTGCTGGTAGTCGCAACCGGCCTCTGAACCCGTCCGCATAGCTCCGTTTCCCCGGGGCTATGCGGAGTCTGACCGACGTTCCTCTTTCGTTCTTGACTGCGCGCGCGCGTTGCACCTAAGGTGGCGCTTCCGGCTTGGGGGAGCCCCAGATGGTCGCGCGCATCACCACCGTCGCCTTTCAGGGAATCGAGGCGGTTCCCGTCGACGTGCAGGTGCTGATGACGCCGGGCAAGCCGGTGTTCAACATCGTCGGCCTCGCCGACAAGGCGGTCGCCGAGAGCCGCGAGCGTGTGCACGCGGCGCTGCATGCCTCAGGGCTCGCGCTGCCCGCCAAGCGCATCACCGTCAACCTCGCCCCCGCCGACCTCCCGAAGGAGGGCAGCCATTACGATCTGCCGATCGCGCTCGGCCTGATGGTGGCGATGGGGGCGGTCGCCTCCGATTCCGTCGCCGACCATGTGGTTCTGGGCGAGCTGGCGCTCGACGGCCGCATCACGCCGGTGGCCGGCGTGCTGCCGGCCGCCATCGGGGCGAATGCGCTGAACCGCGGGCTCATCTGCCCGGCCGCCTGCGGTCCGGAGGCGGCATGGGCGGGCGAGGCGCTTCCGGTCACCGCGCCCGACAGCCTGATCGCGCTCGCCAACCATTTCCGCGGGACGCAAGTGCTGGCGCGGCCGAAGCCCGCGATCCGCTCCGGCGGCGCCGACATCCCCGACATGAAGGACATCAAGGGCCAGGAGAGCGCCAAGCGGGCGCTGGAGATCGCCGCCGCCGGCGGGCACAACATGCTGATGGTCGGGCCGCCGGGCGCGGGAAAATCCATGCTCGCCGCCCGCCTCCCCTCGATCCTGCCACCGCTCTCGCCGCGCGAGCTGCTGGAGATTTCGATGATCGCCTCGATCGCCGGCGAGCTCACCGACGGCAAGCTCACCGACCGGCGGCCGTTCCGCGCGCCGCACCATTCCGCCTCCATGGCGGCGATGGTCGGCGGCGGCGTGCGCGCCCGGCCGGGCGAGGTGTCGCTTGCGCATAACGGCGTGCTGTTCCTCGACGAGTTCCCGGAATTCTCGCCGCAGGCGCTCGATTCGCTGCGCCAGCCGCTCGAGGCCGGGGAATGCATGGTGGCGCGCGCCAACCACCGCATCACATACCCCTCACGCATCCAGCTCATCGCCGCGATGAACCCCTGCCGCTGCGGCAGCGCCGGCGAACCGGGACATGTCTGCCGGCGCGGACCGCGCTGCGCCGCCGATTACCAGTCGCGCATTTCCGGGCCGCTGCTTGACCGCATCGACATCCGCATCGAGGTCCCGGCGCTTGCGGCCTCCGATCTCATCCGCCCCGGCCCGAGCGAGACCAGCGCCGTCGTGGCGGAACGGGTGGCGGCGGCGCGCGCGCTGCAGAGCGAGCGCTATGCGGGTATCGCCTCGAAGGCGCGCTGCAACGCCCAGGCCGGCCCCGACGTGATCGAGGCGGTCGCGGCGCCCGACCGCGCGGGAACGCGGCTCCTCGAAGACGCCGCGCAGGCGATGAAGCTCTCCGCCCGCGGCTACCATCGCGTCCTGAAGCTCGCCCGTACGCTCGCCGATCTCGACGGGGCGGAATCGGTGGCGCGCATCCATATCGCCGAGGCGCTCTCCTACCGCGCGCTGCCCGTCGAGCTCGCCGCGGCGGCGTAGGACGCGAAGCGCCCGCCGACCGCTGTCGTGCAAGCGACATTTTCCCCGGCTATCCGGACTGAATGAAAAGCGAAGCGATTCGGCGGCTCGCCGTGTTGACGCCGTTCCTCCGCCCCGAGCGCCGCCCGCTCTGGCGGCCGCGCCGGAGCGAAGCGCCGCTCGGAAGGCTCGGCGACCTGGAAGTGCGGCTTGCGTCTTCCGTGCTGGAGATCCGCCGCGCGCAGGCGCTCCGCTACCGCGTGTTCTACGAGGAGATGGCGGCGATCGCGGATTTCCGCACGCGGCAGACGCGGCGCGACGCGGATCGCTTCGACCGGGTCTGCGACCATCTCATCGTCATCGACCATGCGCGGACGCGCCGCCCCTATTTCGGCCTGCCCGAGATCGTCGGGACCTACCGGCTGCTGCGCCGCGAGGTCGCCGAGGAGGCCGGCGGGTTCTACAGCGCCGGCGAGTTCGATCTCGCGCCCCTGATGCGGCGCAGCCCGCAGCTGAAGATCCTCGAGCTCGGGCGTTCGTGCGTGCTCCCTGAATATCGCAACAAGCGGACGCTCGAGCTTCTGTGGCACGGCATCTGGGCCTATGTGCTGCGGCACGGCTCCGACCTGATGCTCGGCTGCGCCAGCCTCGAAGGCACCGATCCGGAAAAGCTCGCGCTGCCGCTCGCCTTCCTGCACCATCATTGCCGCGCGCCGCAGGAATGGCGGATTTCTCCGCACGGCAATCGCCGCGTGGAGATGGACCTGCTCCCGGCGGAGGCGATCGACGCGAAGGCCGCGCTTCGCGCCCTGCCGCCGCTCATCAAGGGATATCTCCGGCTCGGCGCCTCGATCGGCGATGGCGCGGTCATCGACCGCCAGTTCGGCACGATCGACGTGGCGATCGTGCTGCCGGTCGCGGCGATCAGCGCGCGCTATGTCGGCCATTACGGCGCCGACGCCGGCCGTCATGCCGTCAGGGAAGCGCCGAAGCCGGAAGCGGCGCCGCTCGCCGCCGCCTGATCCGCACATAGAGCGCGCCCTCGCCGCCATGCCGGCGGCCGGCCGGCTCGAAGCCGACGACGAGCGCGCGAAGATCCGGGTGCGTCAGCCAGCCGGGAACCGACTGGCGGAGCACGCCGCGTCCCTCCCCGTCCGCCCGCCCCTTGCCGGTCACCACCAGCACGATGCGGTTGCCGCGCGCCTGGGCGTGGCGAAGAAACGAGAGCAGCGCCGCGTGCGCGCGTTCCTGCCGCATCCCGTGCAGGTCGATCTTTGCGTCGATCTCCACCAGCCCGCGGCCAAGCCGGCGGAGCGTCTTCTCCTCGAAGGGCGCGAGCGCCGGGGGAGCGGGCGTTTTCGGCTTTGCGACAGGCGCGGAAATTTCAGCGGACGCTCGGGCGGGCTTCGCCTTCTTCGCTTCGGTCTTTGTCGGCGGGGGCGATGCTTCGACCGGAGCAGAAGGTTCGACCGGCTTCGCGGCTTTCCGCTTGCGGAGCGGACGGACCGTTTCGCGCAGGCGATCCCAGATTGCCTTGTCCTCCGAGGTCAGCCGGCGCGTCATGCGCGCGCCGCAGTGCCGGCCGCGCCTGCCGGGAGCAGCGCGATCATCGTCGCGGCGTGGCGCACACGGCCGGCATGCGAACCGGCCGCGTCGCCCGCACCGAAGAAGATATCGCCGCGCGCCGCGCCCGTAATCGCCGAGCCGGTGTCCTGGGCGATCATCAGCCGGGCGAAGCGTCGGCTTTCGTTTTCCGGATCGGGAAGCTCCGGCGCCTCGACGAAGACCGGGGTGTGAAAGGTGTGGAGCGTCCGGTCGACTGCGAGGCTGCGGAAGGCGGTGAGCGGCACGCCCGCCGCGCCCATCGGCCCCTCGGATTCCTTCAGGTTCGTCTCGCGGAAGAAGATGAAGGAGCGGTTCTCGCGCATCAGCATGCGCGCCTCCTCCGGGTGGCCGTTCAGCCAGGCCGACAGCCCATCCCTGTCGGCCCGGTCGAGCGGAAGAATGCCGCGCTCGACCGCGAGCCGCCCGATCGAGGTGTAGGCGTGCCCGGCCTTGCCGTCGAACGCGATCCGCAGCGTGTGGCCCGCGCCGGGACCCGTCACGAGCTTCAGCCGCGCCGAGCCCTGCACATGGATGAAGAAGGCATCCACCGGGCTTTCGATGTAAGCGAGCTCGAGCCCGCGGCCGGCGAGCGCGCCCTCCTCTATCGCCGCGCGGTCGAAGTAGGGTTCGAGGCCGCTTCCGCTCCTGCGGCCGAAACGGATCTCCGGGTCCCAGCCAGGCCGCCGATCCGCCTCGCCAACATCGACGAGATCGGCGGGACGGCGATAAAGCGGAACCGCGAAACGCGGCGTCGGCTCGCGGCTCGCCTCCACTTCCGGCTCATAGTAGCCGGTGACGAAGCCGCGCGCCGCGATCCGGTGGGGCACGAACCAGCGCTCGAAGAATTGCCGCGCAGCTTCGCGGGAAAGCGCGCCCGGGAGCGCCAGCGCGGCGCGGGCAATGCGCTGCAGCCCGGCCCCGTCTATGCCAAGTGCGCGGACCTTCGGCGGCGTTGCCGCGATGAGCCGCGCGCCCGCGAGAAAAGTCTCGAACGCGGCCGAATGATCGTCATCGGGCCAGCCATGGATGTCGGAGAAGCTGATCTCTTTGAGAAGCGGAGCTTCCGCGCCGGGCATCCGCCCACCGGAAGGCGCGACGTCTTCCATGCGGGCAGCTCCGTCGGTCGGATCTTCGATCAGACCGCTTCGGTGGCGACGAGCTTCCAGTTCGGATCGCGCGAGCCGATGTCGCGCGCGAAGGTCCAGGCGTCGCGGATCGTCTGCGTCTCGGTCGCGTCGCCGTCGACGACCTTGCCGTCCTTGTCGCGCGTGCAGCTTATGAGTTCGGCGACGAAGCGGAGCGAGAGGCGCGCGACCTTTCCGTCGAGCTCGGCGCCGGTCATCTTGACCTCGTCGATGCCGACGAAGGTCAGCTCCGCCTTCTGCTCCTTGCGCTCCCGCTCGGCGATGGCGGTAACGAAGCCGTCATAGACGTCGGAGGCGAGGAGGCTCTTCAGCGCGGGACGATCGCCCTGCGCAAACGCGGTGACGATCATCTCGTAGGCCGCCTTGGCGCCGGAAAGGAAATGCTCCGGATCGAAATCCGGCGCCGCCTTCATCAGCGCGGCGAGCCCATCGTAAAGCGGAGTGCCGGCGGTCGCGTAGCGCGACAGCGGCTTCAGGTCCGGTGCGTCGGCGGGCGGAGCGGCGGGGCGGTCGCGCGTCGGCAGGGCGACGATATTGTCGTTCCGCGCGCCGGCCGGCGGCTTGACGCGCGCGTCGAGCGGCGTCGGCTCGTTGCCGGTGCGGCGGCCGAGCACGCTTCCGAGCCGCATGAAAATGACCACGGCAATGATCAGGAAGATGATCGAATAGATATCGAAAAACCCGCTCATCCGGGATTATGGCTCACAGCTCCCCGCCGCGGCGGTCACGGGGGTTCGCCTGCAATGTAAGCACCTTTCCCGGTATGTCCAGCGAAGGCGGGCCGGATGCTTTGCACTGTGCTACGCGTTCCCCATATGCGCCGCATGAAAATCCCCGTCCGTCTGGTCCTGCTCGGGTTGCTGCTGGCGGAAATCGCCGGCTTCATCCTGGTAGGAAAAGCCATCGGCGTGCTGGCGACGCTCGGGCTCGTGCTCTTCGGCATGGTCGCCGGCAGCATGCTGCTCCGCCGGCAGGGTTTTGCGACGCTCACCAAGGTGCAGGCCGACCTTGCGGACGGCAGGGTTCCGGCGCGGCCCCTGGCGGAAGGCGCGGTGCTGGCGTTCGCGGCGCTGCTCATCATCGTTCCCGGATTCTTGACCGATCTCGCCGGGATCGCGCTCCTCGTCCCGGCCGTGCGCGAGGCGCTGTGGCGGGCGGTCCGCCGGCGGGTGCAGTTCGCGCGGGGCGGGGCTTCGTCGCGGCCGGCGGTGGTCGACCTCGATCGCAGCGAATATGGCGCGAGGCGCGGAGCGGCAGGCGGCAGGCGGATCGACAGCCCATGGCGACCGCCGCAAGGCCCCGACGCATAGTCCGGGCGTAGATTGTTCTTTTCGCCCATGCTAGGCGGACGCCCGAACAAAGAGGCGAGCCACAATGGCCGATACCGGTAGCAATGGCGGGCAGGCTGCGCCCGACGCGACGCAGCCCCAGCAGCAGCCGGGAATCCACGTTCTCGGCCAGTACATCAAGGACCTCTCCTTCGAGAATCCGAGCGCGCCGCGCTCGCTCCGGCCGAGCGACACGCCGCCGACGCTTGACGTCAACGTCAATGTCAACGCGCGGCCGCAGTCGCAGACCGACTTCGAGATCGAGCTGAAGCTCGACGCGCGGGCTTCGCGCGGCGAAGAGACGCTCTTCATCGTCGAGGTGACCTATGCCGGTCTCTTCCAGATCCGCAACGTGCCGCAGGAGCATATCCAGCCGCTGGTGCTGATCGAATGCCCGCGGCTGCTCTTTCCCTTCGCGCGGCAGATCGTCGCCGACGCGACGCGGCAGGGAGGGTTTCCGCCGCTGATGATCGACCCGGTGGATTTCACCGCGCTCTATCGCCGGCGCCTGGCGGAACTCGGCGCCCAGCAGCCGCAGCCGGCGCAACCGAGCTGAAGCACTTTCCGCGCTAGGCGGCGGGCCGGTCCGACGGACGATAGCGAAGCCAAAGCGGGTCTCCGCCGAGGGTCGCGAGGAACGCGCGGTGCGCCTCGGCGTCCTGTGGCGTCAGGCGCGGGGCGAGCGGACGCGGACGCACCCTGACCGCGCCGAGCGACGCGATCGCGGTGCTCTCCGGCCGGAGCGTGCTCAGCAGCAGGCTCGACTGCCGCCCGCCCATCAGCTCCAGATAGACCTGCGCCAGGATCTTCGCGTCGACCAGCGCGCCGTGCTTCACGCGGCTGCTGGTGTCGATGGAATAGCGCGCGCAGAGCGCATCGAGGCTGTTCGGCGCGTTCGGATGCCGCCTGCGCGCTAGCACCAGCGTATCGACGAAGCGGTGATCCTCGAGCGGCTGGCGCCCGCAAAGGCCGAACTCCATGTTGATGAAGCCGCGGTCGAAGCCGGCATTGTGCGCGACGAGCACGCTATCGCCGACGAAATCGCAGAATTCCTCGACGATCTCCTCGAAGCCCGGATGGCCGCGCAGAAAATCGTCGGTCAGCCCGTGCACCAGCGACGCCTCGTAGGCGACCGGCCGCTTCGGGTTGACGTAGCGGTGCAGCGTCTTGCCGGTCGGGATGTGGTTCAGGAGCTCGACGCAGCCGATCTCGATCAGCCGGTCGCCGTTCAGGCAATCGAGGCCGGTCGTTTCGGTGTCGAAGACGATTTCCCGCATCACTCGGCTTCTCGTCCGGTTCGGCGCGCGACGCAAGATGGGGCTTGATCGCTCCCCCGGAAAGTCATGGGTCTAGGCGAGCGCGGCGAGCGCCCGCAGGATCGCATCGGCCTCGCGCCCGGCGGCGGCAAGCCCGCCGCCCGTGTCGATCAGAAAATGCGCCCGCCGCCGCTTCTCCGCATCGGGAGTCTGTCGCGCCAGGAGCGATGCGAGTTTGGCTTCGCTCATGCCCGGGCGGTCGAGTACGCGCGCGCGCTGAACCTCCGCACCGACGGTGACGACGACGATGACATCGAAGCGCGCCGTGGCGCCGGTCTCGAAGAGGAGCGGCACATCGACCAGCGCCAGGCGATGACCGGCCGCCCGCGTGGCGGCGCGAAACGCCGCCTCGCTCTCGCGGACGAGCGGATGCACGATCGCCTCCAGCCGCGCCAGCGCAGAGGAATCGCCCACGACGCGCTCCGCGAGCTTCGCGCGGTCGACGCTTCCAGTATCCGTCACGCCGGGGAACGCCGCCTTGATCGAAGCAACCGCGGGCCCCTGGTAGAGACGATGAACGGCGGCATCCGAGCTGTGGACTGGAATGCCACGGGCGGCGAACATCGCGGCGGTGGTGGATTTTCCCATGCCGATCGAACCGGTGAGGCCGATGACGCGCATCGCCTCACCCCCCGATGTCGGCCGCGACGTGCGCGCGGAGCTCGGCATCGACTGTCGGACGCAGCCCGAACCAGCGCTCGAACCCCGGCACGGCCTGATGCAGCAGCATGCCGAGCCCGTCGACGATCGGCAGACCCGCGTCGGCCGCCCCCGCCAGGAACGGCGTAACGAGCGGCACGTAGACAAGGTCGGTGGCGATGGCGCGCCGGCTGGCAAGCGCCCAGGGAATCGCCAGCCCCTCCCCGCCGTGCAGGCCGGCGGAGGTTGCGTTGACGATGAGATCGGCCTCGCCGAGCGCGCCGGGAAGCCGGTCGAGCCCGCCGGCGCGGACCGGGCCGCCGAAATGCCGCGCCAGCTCCTCGGCGCGCGCGAGCGTGCGGTTGAGGACCACGACCGACAGAAAACCCGCTTCGATCAGCGCCTGCAGCACGGCACGCGAAGCGCCGCCGGCGCCGATGACCAGCGCCGTCCTGCCACCGCGCCAGCCGGGCGCGCCGGCATCGAGATTGGCCGCAAATCCGTAGGCGTCGGTGTTGTCGCCGCAGAGGCGTCCGCTCTCGAGCCAGAGCGTATTGACAGCAGCCAGGCGCGCGGCGATCGGCGTCGTCACCGTGCAGGCCCGGAACGCGGCTTCCTTGTGAGGAAGCGTCACGTTGCCGCCGACATATCCCCTCTCCCCGAAGCTGCCAAGGAAAGCGTCGATCGCCTCGGGCGGAACGGCTTCACGCAGATAGTCGCCGTCGATCCCGTAGCGCTTCAGCCAGAATCCATGGATGAGCGGCGAGCGCGAATGGGCGATCGGCCAGCCGACGACGAAGGCATTCCGCGTCATTGCACGATTCCCTCCGAGCGGAGGAAGGCGAGGAGCGGAAGGAGGGGCAGGCCGAGGATCGCGAAGAAGTCGCCGTCGATCTTGTCGAAGAGCTGGATGCCGCGACCCTCGATCTGGTAGGCGCCGACGCTCGACAGCGCCTCCGGTCCGACCGCGGCGAGGTAGCGGCCGATGAACTCCGGCGCGAGCTTCCGCATCGTCATGTGCGCCGGCTCGACATGTTGCCAGACGATCTCGCCCGCCCGCGCGCAGACCACAGCGGAGTGCAGAACATGCGTCCTGCCGGAGAGCGCCAGCAGCTGGCGACGCGCCGCCTCCATGTCCGCCGGCTTGTTCAGCCGTTCGCCGTCGAGCTCGAGCATCTGGTCCGCGCCGATGACAAGCACATCGGAATGCGCCTCGCTCACGAGCGTCGCCTTCGCCATGGCAAGCGTCAGCGCGATGTCCTCGACGAGCGCGCCGGCCTTGAGCAGCGGTTCCTCGGCGGCGCGCTCGTCGAGATCCGCGGGGAGAACCTCGAAGGCGAGGCCGGCGTTTTCCAGCAGCGACCGGCGCGAGCGGCTTCCCGATGCGAGTATCAGCTTCATGGGTTCAGCCTCACGCGGGCTTCCGCGCGGCAAGCAGCGCCATTACCGCCGCGGCCGTCTCCTCGATCGAGCGGCGCGTCACGTCGATCACCGGCCAGGCCTGCCGGGCGCAAAGCTTCCTGCTCCAGGTGATCTCCTCCGTCACGAGGTCGCGGTCCACGTAGGAAGCCGTAAGCTCGTCGGACTTCATGGCAAGCACGCGGTGCTGCCGCACCTGCACGATGCGGTCGGGGCTCGCGACGAGGCCGACGACCAGCGGCTTTCGCGCGGCGAGCAGTTCCGGTGGAACCGGCGCTCCCTGCACCAGCGGAAAGTTCGCGGTCTTGATGCCGCGGTTGGCTAGGTAGATCGCGGTCGGCGTCTTTGACGTGCGGCTCACCCCCACCAGCATGACATCGGCATCGTCGATCGCCTCGATGTGCTGGCCGTCGTCATGCGCAAGCGAGAAATTCAGCGCCTCGATACGGCGGAAATATCCCGCGTCGAGCTGATGCTGCGCGCCGATCCGACCCTCCGATCTCGTGCCGAGGTAGGACTGGAAGGCCGTCAGCACCGGATCGAGAATCGACAGGCAGGGCACGCCGAGCGCCCGGCACCCCTCTTCGAGGATCGTCGCAAGCGCATGATCGACGAGCGTGAAGAGCACGATCCCCGGGGATTGCTCGATCTCCGAAAGCGCCCGCTCCACGAGGGCCTGCGTGCGCACCACCGAGTGGATGTGCTCGATCGCGTGGCTGTGCTTGTACTGCGCCGCGGCCGCGCGCCCGACAGCGACCAGCGTCTCGCCGGTCGCGTCCGACACGAGGTGCAGATGAAAGTAACGCTGCGTTGCCACCGGTTCGCATCCTGTGGAGGATTCATGCGAGTCCGGCCTCGCGCCGAACTTTGCCGCAGTGCGTTACCGATTCCTCGAAAACCTTCAACAGCGCTGCCGGCTGTGGACATCTCATGGCAGATATTGGCCGGTTGTGGATAGGCTCATTCCTCCACAGCGGAACGGCGCGCTGTGCCGGGACGAAAGCGCCCGGCTCCGGGGCACGCTGACCGGTTATCCCGGAAGTTACCACTGCGCATTTGGGCCGCGCCATTGCGCCTTTTGGACGTGCCCATTGTGGATACTCGACAATCCCCCCAATCCACCCCCTAACAGTAAGAACAGTAGTGCTATCAAGACTCTTTCAGGAAGGACCACTTCCCCGTGAGCGAAGGCTCAAGACTTTTGCGCGTTCTCGCCGGCGAGGCGTTGGAACCGCCGCCGATCTGGATCATGCGGCAGGCGGGCCGTTATCTTCCGGAATATAAAGCCACGCGGGCCATCGCGGGTTCCTTCCTGCAGCTCTGCATGACGCCGGAGCTGGCGGCGGAGGTCACGCTGCAGCCGATCCGCCGTTTCGATTTCGACGCCGCAATCCTGTTCTCCGATATCCTCGTCGTGCCGCATGCGCTCGGGCAGGAGGTTTCGTTCGAGGAGGGTCAGGGACCGGTGCTGCCGCCGCTCGACGGCAGGATCGAATCGCTCGACGTGGGCGGGATCGAAGACCGTCTCGCGCCGATTCTTGAAACGGTGCGCCTGGTGCGGCGTGAGCTCGCGCCGGACAAGGCGCTGATCGGGTTCTGCGGTGCGCCGTGGACCGTCGCCACCTACATGATCGCCGGGCGCGGAACGCCCGAGCAACTTCCGGCTCGGCGGATGGCGCTTGAGAACCCGGAGAAATTCCAGCAGCTCATCGACCTTCTGGTGGATGCTTCAGCGCGCTACCTGCTTGGCCAGATCGCGGCGGGCGCCGATGCCATCAAGATTTTCGACAGCTGGGCGGGCGTGCTCGACGAGGAGGGGTTCGATCGCTGGTGCATCCAGCCCATTCGGGCAATCGTTGAGCGCCTGCGCGCTGTTGCGCCGCATGTGCCGATCATCGGCTTTCCGCGCGGCGCCGGCGCCCGGCTCGGCCGTTTCGCGGAAGCGACCGGCGTCGATGCGGTGGCCGTCGACTGGATGACGCCGATGCGCCTGGCGCGCGATCTCGTCCCCGGCTCCACCGCTCTGCAGGGGAACCTCGACCCGCTCCGCCTGGTCGCCGGCGGAAAGGCGCTCGACGAGGGCGTCGATGCGATCCTTGCAGCGATGCGCGGCCGCGCGCACATCTTCAATCTCGGCCACGGGATCACGCCGGATACGCCGGTCGAGCACGTCGCGCGGCTGGTCGCGCGCGTCCGGGGGAGCGTCTGATGCTGTGGGTGAAGGCGGCGCACATCATCTCGGTCATCGCCTGGATGGCCGCGCAGCTCTACCTGCCGCGGCTCCTCGTCTACCACGCGGACGCGGCGGTCGGCTCGGAGAAGTCGGAGACCTTCAAGATCATGGAGCGGCGGCTGCTTCGCGGCATCGCGAATCCCGCAATGATCGGGACGTTCGTGTTCGGCATCTGGTATGCGACGCTCATCGGCGCCTGGGGCGAAACCTGGCTGCACCTGAAGCTCGCCTTCGTGCTGGCGCTCTCGGCGTTTCACGGGCTCGTGGCCCGCTGGGTTTGGGCCTTCGCGAAGGACCGGAATGTGCATTCGGCCCGCTTCTTTCGCATGGTCAACGAACTGCCGGCGCTCATGATGGTGGCGATCGTGATCCTCGTCGTCGTGAAGCCGTTCTGACGAAATGGGCTTGTATCGCTCCGGCGCTGGGGCTATCTACGCAGCTGCGCTAGCGTGACATAGACGCGCTGGGACGCCGGTATCCGCCACTGAGACGGATCGAAACGCGCCCGCGTTCGACAACTCCCCTCCTCCCGACTCTTTCCCCACCGGGCCTTAATCCATGAGTGAAGTAAAACTTCAGGACCTGAAGTCCAAATCGCCTACCGAGCTCCTGAGCTTTGCCGAGGAGCAGGCGGTCGAAAACGCCAACACGCTCCGCAAGCAGGAGCTGATGTTCGC
>JBBQVL010000101.1:0-13808 GCA_038211615.1 Hyphomicrobiales bacterium | reverse complement strand
GATGCGGACGCGGTCCCCGACGAGCACGTAAGGGCGAAGATCGACGTGGCGGGGCGCGATGCCGCTCTGGGTGACAGACGGAACGGCGGAAAGCGCCAGAGTCGGCTGCGCGATGTAGTTCGACGGGCGCGCCTTGAGCTTGTCGCGGAAGGCATCGATCTCCTTGCGGCTCGCGGTTGGGCCGACCAGCATCCCGTAGCCGCCGGAGCCATGCACCTCCTTCACGACAAGCTCTGAGAGATGCTCCAGGACATAGGAGAGCTCGTCCGCGAGGGAGCAGCGCCAGGTCGGCACGTTCTGCAGAATCGGCCGTTGGCCGGTGTAGAACTGGATGATTTCGGGCACGTAGGCATAGACCGCCTTGTCGTCGGCGATGCCGCTGCCCGGAGCGTTGACGATGGTCACGCGGCCGGCGCGATAAAGGTCCATCAGGCCCGGCACGCCGAGCGACGAAGATGGATTGAAGGTTAGCGGGTCGAGATAGTTGTCGTCGATGCGGCGGTAGACGACATCGAGCCGCTCGCGGCCCTGTGTCGTCCGCGTGTAGAGATACCCGTCCTCGACGAAGAGGTCCTGCCCCTCGACCAGCTCGACGCCCATCTGGTCGGCGAGGAAGGAGTGCTCGAAGAAGGCGGAATTGTAGATGCCCGGGGTAAGCACCGCGACCTTCGGATCGCCCTCGCAGGCGGGCGGCGCGACCGCCTGCAGGGTCCTGAGCAGCAGCTCCGGATATTGCCCGATCGGCGCGACCCGGTGGCTCGCGAAGAGCTCCGGGAAGAGGTGCATCATCGTCTCCCGATTCTCCAGCATGTAGGAGACGCCGGAGGGCGTGCGGAGATTGTCCTCCAGCACGTAGAATTCGTTCTCGCTGGTGCGGACGATGTCGACGCCGATGATGTGGCTGTAGACGTTGAGCGGCGGATTGTGGCCGATCATCTCCGGAAGGTAGGCCTCGTTTCCGAACACCAGCTCCGCCGGGATGCGGCCGGCGCGGATGATCTCCTGGCGGTGGTAGATGTCGTAGAGGAAGGCATTCAGCGCCCGCACCCGCTGCTCGATGCCCCGCTCCAGCAGCCGCCACTCGGCGGCGGAGATGATGCGCGGCACCAGATCGAAGGGGATCAGGCGCTCGAGCGCGTCCTCGCTGCCGTAGACGGAGAAGGTGATTCCGAGGCGGCGGAAGAGGATCTCGGCTTCCTGCTGCTTGCGCTTCAGGCCGGCCTTCGACTGCGCCGCAAGCCATTCGGCGACCTGCGAATAGCTGCGGCGGACTCCGCCCCCAACGTCCAACATTTCGTTGAACGCATCCATCGGCGCAAGCTCACTCTGGACGTTCACGGCATCCCTTCTCCACGAGGAAGGTTAAAGACTGCCGCTTATCTGGTCACGCCCTAATCTCATACGCGGTGTGCCTATCCTTTGAGCAGCGCTCCCGACCGGCAAGCCCGCCCTGCGGTAAGTTGCGGGCCCAATGCGAGGGGATATTGGGGAGGGCGGCGCCGCCGAGTGATCGACGCGCGCCGGGACGCGAATTCCAGCGCAGCGCCGCCCTCGGTCGGGGAGATGCAAGCGCCTTGCCAATTTCGCGGTATCGCGGGGCGGCGGCCGGTGAACCATCGTCGCGCGCAACAATCCTCAGAGCTCGGGCCTCAGAGGCTCGCGACCTCGACCCAGGCCTTGTCGCGGCTCGACTGGAGCGCCGCGGCGACGGTGCGCTGAATTTCGTAGGCCTCCTCAAAATCCGGGCTTGGCGGTTCTTTGCCGGCGATCGCCTGAATGAGATGCGCGACCTCGATGGTCTTCAGGTCGTTGAACCCGAGCTGGTGGCCCGGCGCCGGACAGAAGTTCCCGTAGGGTGGCGTGTCCGGCCCCGCGAGCAGGGTCTTGAAGCCCTGCCGCTTCTCCTTCTGGTCGGTGGTGAAGAGATGCAGCTCGTTGAAACGCTCGGCGCTGAAGACGATCGAGCCACGCGAGCCGACAAGCTCGAATTCAAGCTGCATCTTTCGGCCGGGCGTGACCCAGCTTGCGGTGATCGTGCCCTGCACACCGTTCGCGAAGCGCGCGACGATGTGGCTGTGGTCGTCGATCGTGACAGGCCTTGGCCCCTCTCTCGACGGGCGCGTCTTGTGGAGGGTGCTCGTCGCGGCCGAAACTTCCTCGATCGGTCCGACCAGATGGCGGGCGAGCGAGATGATGTGGCTGCCAAGGTCCATCAGCACGCCGCCGCCGACGGGATCGGTGCGAAAGCTGTGCGGCGCGGCGGGATCGACCATGTAGTCCTCGGAGTGGATGCCGCGGAACGCGATCAGCTCGCCGATCTCGCCGGAGCGGACGATCTCGCGGGCAAGGCCGATGATCGGATTTTTCAGGTAGTTGAATCCGGTGAGGGTCACGAGGCCCGAGGCGCGCGCTGCCTCCATCATCTCCTTCGCGTCGGCGAGCGTCGCGGCGAGCGGCTTTTCGCAATAGACCGGCTTCCCGGCCGCGAGGGCTGCGAGCGCGATCGGCTTGTGCAGCGCATTCGGGGCGGTGATCGCCACCACGCCGACCGCCGGATCGTCGATCAGCGCGCGCCAGTCGGCCACCGCCTTGGAGAAGCCGAGCCGGCGCGCGGCCTCGTCCGCCTGCTGCTGGTTGATGTCCGCCAGCACGGCGAGTTCCGGCTTGAGCGGCAGATCGAAAATCTGCGACGCAGCATGGAAGGCAAAGGCATGCGCCTTCCCCATGAAGCCGCTGCCGACGAGGCCGACCCCGAGGCGGCCAGACTCCTGCACCATGATGAAAGACGCTCCCGTTAGCCCGAGCGTCTCTTAGGGGACTGTGCTTGGCCCGGGCAATCCCGAAAGGCGCTCAGTCCGCAACGACGATGTCGGCCGCCTCGACCGCGTAGCACGCATGGCGGAAGTCGCGGATGGCGGAGACGCGGGCTCCTTCCCATTCCAGCAGGACGAAATAGGTCGGAGCGCCGGCGGGATCGCCGGGATCGCGCGCGACGATCGCGGCCCGGCCTTCGACAAGGCCGGGTGAGAATTGCCAGTCGGACCGGCTCGAATAGTTGGTGAAATAGGTGCTCGCCTCCCGCTTGCCGCGCAACCGCGTAGTGGCCACGACCTCAAGCCGCACGTCGTCGGTCAGCATGTCGCGGATCGCGTCGAAGTCACGGGCATTGAAACGAGCGACGTAGGCCGATAGGCGTGCGCGATCCGCTTCGGCCATCACCGGCGGCGAAAGATCGGCGGGCGCGTCGGCCAGATCGCGGAGGTTCGCGCGCCCGCGGTGCAGCGCAGCCTTTACCGCGGCGACGGTCGTCTCCATCATCCCGGCGATCTCATCGAGCGAATAGCCGAGCACGTCCATTAGCACGACGGTGCTGCGCTGCGCGACGGGCAGCCGCATCAGGGTCCTGAGGCTCGCCGCCGCGACCTGCCGTTGCTCCACGAGGTTCTGAGGGTCGATGATCATGTCCGGGTCCTCGCCAGAATAGGCGGCGTTCTGCCGAGCCCGCCGGCGAAGGAAATCCAGCGCGGAATTGTGCGCGATGCGGAAGAGCCAGCCCTCCGGATTGGCGAGCGGCCCCGCGGCCGGAAAGGAGTCTATGGCCTTCATCAAGGCCTCCTGGACGATATCCTCGCCGTCGATCACCGAGCCGCTCATGCGCGCGCAATAGCGATGCAGCTTCGGGCGAAGCTCGCCGAGCAGGCGACTGAAGGCCTCTTCCGAATTCGGCTCGCGGGGCGCTGCGCTCACGGTCGGATCACTCCCTGTGCATTCCATAGTTGCCGACGATGAACGCCTCGCTCACGTGCGGTCCGTCGATGCATCGCGCCTTGACGCCGCTCTGGAAGGATTTGAACGCATCCAGCCCGGTGATCGCGCTGCCGCGATCCTCCGCTGCGCCCACAAAGTGGAGAAACGTGCCGTCCGCAAGCCGCAGCACCATGTAGCGAACGCCGTCGGGCGATTTCGCCTTCAACTCCGCGAAGACCTTCTCGATCAGCTCCTGGTTCTCCTGCGCCCTCTCGGGAGCGGTCTTGTAGCGTATCAGCGTCTTTTTCATGTGCCCTCCTTCCGCGCGTCTTCGATCAGGGACGTTCGGCGGCCGCGAAAGGATTCGCGGAGGAAAACAATCTTTTCGCGAATCCTTCGGGGCGGACCGCTCGTCTCGGTGCCGAGGGTCCCAATGCGGGTCCCGGCCCGGAGAGGAGCATCGGTCATGGAATTGCACACATTCAAAGGCTCGCCGAACAGCCGCAAGGTGGAGGCGGTCATCGATCACCTGGGGCTCGAAGCAGCGATCGTGGTTCACGATTTCGCCGGTGGCGACCTGCGGCGGCCAAACTATCTGGCGCTGAACCCGAACGGGAAGGTCCCGACGCTCGTCGACGGGGATTTCGTGCTGTGGGAGGCGAATGCCATCATGCAGTACCTGGCCGACAAGGCGGGGAGCGACGCGCTGTTCCCGCGCGATCCGTGGAGCCGTGCCGACATCGTGCGCTGGCAATGCTGGGAGCAGGCGCATTTCAACCGCGCGTTCGGCGCCCTCGCCTTTGAGACCGTCGCCAAGCGGTTGCTCGATTTCGGGCCTGCCGACGCTTCGCTGGTCGCGCAGGCAGAGGCGGACCTCGCGCGCTTCGCGCCGGTGCTGGAGGCGCATCTCGCAAGCCGCGACACGATGGTCGGGCCGGGCATCACGATCGCCGACTATGCGATGAGCACATTCGAGGGTTACCGCGACGCCGTTCCCTTCGACTGGTCGGCATACCCCGCAATCAACCGCGCCTTCGACCGGATGGGCCAGCTCGGGCCGTGGGCGCGCACCGAGCCGGCACATGCGGCCTCGATCGCCCGCGCCGCCTGAAGCCATCGCCTGGTCAAGGGAAGCGAGGCGCGAACTGCGCCCCGCTCCCGATTGTGGCCCGGAACTCCCCAAAGCAGCAGATCCCCCTTCCGATCCATCTCGCGGAGCGGCGAATGATTGGTTAGAAGGGACCAAAATCGCGTTGGTGCCGGAGGAGTTCATGAAGACGGTCCGCCTGACCATGGCGCAGGCCCTGGTCCGTTACCTGATTGCCCAGAAAACCGAGATCGACGGGGATGTGGTGCCGCTGTTCCCCGGCGTTTTCGCCATTTTCGGGCACGGCAACGTCACCTGCCTCTCTGAGGCGCTGGAGGCGGTGAAGGACGATTTTCCGACCTGGCGCGGGCAGAACGAGCAATCGATGGCACTTGCCGCGGTCGGATTCGCCAAGGCCAAGCGCCGGCGGCAGATCATGGTGGCGCTCTCCTCGATCGGGCCGGGCGCCGGCAACATGATCACAGCCGCTGGCTGCGCCATGGCGAACCGGCTGCCGGTGCTCTTCCTCGCCGGCGATGTGTTCGCCAACCGCCGCCCCGATCCGGTGCTGCAGCAGGTCGAGCATTTCAACAATCCGACCACCACCGTGAACGACGCGTTCCGCGCCGTCAGCCGCTACTGGGACCGCATCTCGCATCCCGAGCAGATCATCTCCTCGCTGCCGCAGGCGGTCGCCACCATGCTCGACCCCGCGGATTGCGGGCCGGCGTTCATCGGCCTCTGCCAGGATACGCAGGAGCTGGCGTTCGACTATCCGGAGGCGTTCTTCGAGACGCGCATCCACCGCATCCGGCGGGCGCGGCCCGACCGCGGCGAAATCGCGCGCGCCGCGGCGCTCCTGAAGAAGGCGAGGAAGCCGCTCGTCATCGCCGGCGGCGGCGTGCGCTATTCGCTGGCCGAGTCGGCGCTCACCGATTTCGCCGAGACGCACCGGCTGCCGGTGGCGGAGACGATCGCCGGCCGCGCGTCGATGACACACGAGCATTCGAACAATGTCGGGCCGATCGGCGTGATCGGCGCGGCTTCGGCGAATGCGCTCGCCGGCGATGCGGACGTGGTCGTGGCGATCGGCACGCGGCTGCAGGATTTCACCACCGGCTCGTGGACGGTATTTTCGCCGGAGGCGAAGATCATCGCGATCAACGCCGGCCGCTTCGACGCCACCAAGCACCGTTCGCTTTCCGTGGTCGCGGACGCCCGCGAGGCGCTCGTGGAGCTCAGCGCCGCGCTCGGCGACTGGCAGGCCGACACGGCCTGGATGCGCCGAGCGGCGAAGGAATATGCCGGCTGGAACGCGATGGTGGACAAGGCGACGCGGCCGACCAACACCGACGTGCCGAGCTACGCGCAGGTCGTGGGCGTGGTGAACCGCGTCGCCGATGCGAACGACCTCGCGCTCACCGCCGCGGGCGGTTTCCCGGGCGAGCTTTGCAAGAATTGGCAGGTGAAGAACCCCGGCACCTTCGACTGCGAGTTCGGCTTCTCCTGCATGGGCTACGAGATCGCCGGCGCCTGGGGCGCGAAGATGGCCGACGAGGAGCGCGACGTGCTCTGCTTCATCGGCGACGGCTCCTACCTGATGATGAACTCCGACATCTATTCGACGGTGCTGACCGGCCACAAGCTCATCGTCGTGCTCTGCGACAATGGCGGCTTCGCGGTCATCAACCGGCTGCAGAACGCCAAGGGCGTCCCCTCGTTCAACAACCAGATCGAGGACTGCAAGATCGTCAACAAGGTGGACGTGGACTTCGCCGCGCACGCCGCCTCGATGGGCGCGCTCGCACGCCGGGTCGAGAGCCTGACCGATCTCGAGAACGCGGTGCGCTGGGCGAAGACCACCGACCGCACCACCGTGCTGGTGGTGAAGACCGACGCCTACCAGTGGACGCCGGGCGACGCGTGGTGGGACGTCGGCGTGCCGGAGGTCTCGACGCGCGCCGCGGTCAAGAAGGCGCGCAAGGAACAGGCCGAGGGGCGCAAGAAGCAGCGGGTGGGGGTGTGAGCCCCGGGCTCCCGGCCTGCGACCCGCCGGCGCCTTTGTCAGGGAGGCGCCGCCGAGATCTGGACTTCCATCGTCCACGCCCTGAGAACGAAGATGGTGCCGGGCGCGGCCACCCTGACCCGCATTGAGACTGCAGACGGTTCGTCGATGGTCAAGACCCACGTGAATGAATGCGCAGACTGGCCGGAATCCTCCGAAACGAAGTTCAACTGTGCCGATTGCGGGCTCATCAGGCCGGCGAAGTGCGTGCCCGCCAGCACCGCTTCAACCTGACAGTGATCGGCCTGAGGGCTCGGGCCGCAGGATGCGGTTGCGGAGAAGCGCACCGTCACGCATCGCTTCTTCCCCGCTGGCACGCCGGCATTTACCGATGTGCCGGGAAGAGTGACGTAGACGGTAGACCCGGTGGCGAACGCTTGCGTGTCGTCCCTGTAGATCGTGCCGACCACCGCCCCGCACGAAGTCTTGGACAGCGTAGCGGCATGCGAAATCGAGGAAGCGAAAATCCCAGCAGATGCGATGATCATCCCTAGAAGAACGAAGGCCGATCCAGTCCTTGATTGTTTCATGATCTCCCCCCAGCGTCGGATTGACAGGCTCCCCTGCGACAGCCGGCTTCCCTTTTTCCCAACTGAAGAATAACAGGGCGCCGGGGTTTCCCAAACCTCCTTTCGCCAGGAGGAGAAACGACTGAAGGATTGAGAATGAAAGCGCGTCTTGGCATCGCACCCATCGCCTGGTCGAACGACGACCTGCCGGAGCTTGGCGGCGATACGCCGCTCGAGGTTTGCCTCTCCGAGAGTCGGGAGGCTGGCTTTACCGGCACGGAGACCGGGGGGAAATTTCCGAAGACCTCGCGCGAGCTGAAGGAGGTGCTGGCGGCGCACGACCTGAAGCTCGTGTCCGGATGGTACTCGGGTCGCGTGCTGGAAAACGATCTCGCGGCGGAGAAGGATCGCGCGCACGGACAGCTCGAGCTGTTCCGCGAGAACGGCGCCGCCGTGCTCGTCTATGGCGAGACGACCGGCACGGTGCAGAACCAGCGGCATGTGCCGCTCGCCAAGCGTCCGCGTCTCGATGACGAGCAGATGCGCGGCTACGGCCGCAAGCTGACGTCCTTCGCGGAACATTGCCACGACCAGAAGGTGCCCCTCTCCTTCCACCACCACATGGCGACGGCGATCGAGACGGAGGACGACGTCAACCGGCTGATGAATTTTTCCGGCGAGGCCGTGCACCTGCTCTTCGACACCGGACACATCACGTTCGCCGGCGGCGACGCTTTGCGGATGGCGAAGCGGCACGGCAAGCGCATCAACCACGTGCACACCAAGGACATCCGCAAGGACGTGCTCGCGCGGGTCGATCCGCAGACGACTTCGTTCCTCGACGCGGTGCTGATGGGCGTGTTCACCGTGCCCGGCGACGGGATGATCGACTTCAAAAAAGTGGCGAGGCTCTGCGCCGAGATCGGCTACGAGGGATGGTTCGTCGTTGAGGCGGAGCAGGATCCGAAGAAGGCGAACCCGCTCAAATACGCGAAGATCGGCTATGCGGAATTGAGCGAGGCGCTCGACGCGGCGGACTACAAGATCGAGGCGTAGCGGGGCTCAGGAGCCCGCGCGCAACCGCCGGCGGTTGGCGCTTACGGCTTTCGTGTAATGCGAGGCGGCCCTTGCCGTCGCGACCTCAATGCCGAGCGGCCACGAGAATGCCGCGGCAAGGCTCGCCATGGTGGCGACGTTGACCTTCTCCGAGACCATGCGTTGCGCTTCAAGCAGTGCGCCGCTGTCGCCGCGGGCGAGGCGCGCCAGCCTCCGGCCCATCACTTCCTGGCAATCGAGCGTGAAGGCGAAAGCATCCGAGAGGGCCGAGAGAGGATTTCCGGCCCGGCGCGATTTCCTGTTTGCCACGAGTGATCCCAGCTCCCATCAGAGGCGAGTGAAAGGCCATAGTGGCACAAAAGGTTCCTCTGGCCAGCACGTTTCGGGTGCCTGTTGCGGAGGCAGTCAGCGGCGAGCGGCGGGATGCGCCAACGTGGCGCGCCGGTCCTGCAGGAAGCGGCGGACCGCCGGGTCCGGCTCCAACCCGATCGCCAGTTCGTAGGCCCGGTCGGCCTCGGCGACCTGACCGGCGCGCGCCAGCAGCCCGGCGCGGGCCGCCCAGTAGGGCTGATATTCGGCAAGGCGCGGATCGTCCGCCAGTGCATCGAGCGCGGCAAGGCCGGCGGCGGGGCCGCGCGTCTCGGCGATTGCGATCGCGCGGTTGATCGCCACGACGGGGGAGCCGGTGATCCCGAAGAGCGCGTCGTAGAGCTTCCCGATCGCCGCCCAGTCGGTCGCACCCGTCACACGGCGTACCACATGCGCCGACTGCACCGCCGCCTCGAGCTGGAAGCGGCCGACGGCGCGCATCGCGCTGGCGCGGAAGAGGAGCCGCTCCGCCTCGTCGATCAAGGCCTGGTCCCACGCTCCCGGGTCCTGCTCGGCGAGCGGGACGTATTCGCCTTCCGCACTCCGCCGCGCGCTGCGACGCGCTTCCGCGTGCAGCATCAGCGCGAGCAGGCCGAGCGCCTCCGGCTCCTCCGGCAGGAGCGAGACCACGAGCCGGCCGAGCCAAATCCCCTCCTCCGCAAGGTTGCGGCGGCGCGCTTCAAGGCCCGCCGGATCCGACCAGCCTTCCGAGAACGCCGCGTAGATGGCGGAAAGGACCGCTTCCAGTCGCTCGCCCAGCTCGGCACGCTCCGGCACGCGGAAGGGAATGCCGGCGAGCCTGATCTTGGTCTTGGCGCGCACCAGCCGCTGGCCCATCGCGGCGGGGGCGACGAGAAACGCGGAGGCGATGGTGGCGGCGTCGAAGCCGAGGATCGTCTGCAAGATGAGCGGCGCGCGAATGCCCGGGTCGAGCGCCGGATGGGCGCAGGCGAACATGAGCTGCAGGCGATCGTCGGGAACGTCGCCCCTCGCCGCCACAGCGGCTTCCACCTCTTCGGCAACGAGACGCAGGTGGTCGGAGGCATCAGTCCGGGTCCTGCGGCTTCGCGCCACGTCGACCTGCTTGCGGCGCGCGACCGTCAGCAGCCACGCCTCCGGATTTTGCGGGACGCCGGAACGGGGCCAGTCGTCGAGCGCTGCCGCGAACGCCTCGGACAACGAATCCTCGGCGCCGGCGACGTCGCGGGTGCGCGCGGCGAGGAAGGCGACCAGCTTGCCGTAGCTCTGGCGCGCCACCCTTTCGGCGGTGGCGCGCGCCAGGTCGCCTTCGTGCGGCATTGCCGGCTTACATGGCCCAGAGCGGCCGCACCTCGATCGCGCCGAACTGCGCACCGGGACAGCGGGAGGCCCAGGAGAGCGCGGCATCGAGGTCCGGCGCCTCGATCATGTAATAGCCGCCGAGCTGCTCCTTGGTCTCCGCGTAGGGACCGTTCAGCACCTGCGGCTTGCCGTTGCCGGCGCGCACCGTCGTCGCGTCGGCGGTCGGCCGCAGCCGCTCGCCGCCGAGATAGGCGCCGGCCTTCTTCATCGCCTCGGTATAGGCCCCGTAGGCGGCCATCATCTGGTCGACCTGCTTCCGGTCGGCATTCAGCATGCCGGCTTCGTTGCCGTAGATCAGCAGCATGTATTTCATCGTCGTCTCCCTGATTGTGCCTGGCGTGGCATCAGGCCCTGCCGGCACAATGACGGCCGAAGCGGCCGCATTTCGACAGGCGACGAGAACAATCATGCCGAAAGTGGTGGCCCGGCGACAGGGGCCGGGAAAGCCGTCCCGGCTACAGCCTATTCCGCCGCGCCCGGCGCGGTCGCACGCGCCGCGTCGCCACCCTCGAGCGGGAGATGCGAGCGAAGCCCCGCGCGCTTCTCGCGATAGCGGGTGAACTGCTGGTCCGCGAGCACGCCGATCAGGATGACGGAGCCCATGACCGCGAAGTTGAGCGACGAAGGAATGCCGAGCAGGTTGACGAGATTCTGAAGCTCCTGCAGCAGGATGACGCCGAGCACAACGCCGACGATCGAGCCTTCTCCGCCGCGCAGCGAGAAGCCGCCGAGCACCGCCGCGGCGATGGCATAGAGCTCGTAGAAGTTCGCGTGCGCCGATGGCGCGATCGACCGGGTATACATCGCGAAATACACCGACGAGATGACCGTCAGCACCTGGCAGATGACATAGGCGGCGATGATGACCACGCCGGTCTTGATGCCGGAATACCGCGCCGCTTCCTCGTTCTTGCCCACCGCGTAAAGGTAGCGGCCGAAGATCGAACGGTGCAGCACGACCCACATGATCGACGCCACGATGATGAGGGCGATGAACGAGTTGGGGACGCCGTAGCTGCGTCCCGCGGCAAGGAACTCGAGAGTCGGGAAGCTCTGCCCGAAAGCGAAGCCTGCCGTGGAATCGTGGGTGTAGAAGCGCGCCGAGCCGCGATAGATCAGCAGGCCGCAGAGCGTCACCACGAATGGCTGCATCTTGAGCTTGGTAATCAGCAGGCCGTGCGCGAGCCCGATCAGCCCACCGAGCCCAATCATGAGCAGCAGCGCAATCGGCCACGCGACGCCGCGGTTGGCGATCAGGTCTACGAACAGCACGCCGGTAAGGGCTATGACCGAACCGACCGACAGCTCAATGCCGCCCGTGATGATGACGAACGCCTGCCCTATCGCCGAAAGCCCGAACATGCCGACCAGATTGGACGTGTTGGCGAGGTTGATCGGCAGGAGGAAGCGCGGATTGATGGACGCGACTACCGCGCCCACCACGATGATCAGGACAAGGAGGCCTATATCCTTCTTGGTCATCCCGTGCTCCCCGTATGCAGTGGCTTGCCGATGGCCAGCAGCATGACGTTCTCTTCGCTGAATTGATCGCGCTGCAGCACGCCCGAAATGCTGCCCTCGTGCATCACGGCAATCCGGTCGGATACGCCGATCACTTCTTCCATGTCGCTCGATATCATCATGACCGCAACTCCGGAATCGGCGAGCGCGCGCATGAGACGATAGATTTCAGACTTGGAACCAACGTCGATGCCCCGCGTCGGCTCGTCGAAGATCATGATTTTCGGCTGCATCGCGAGCCATTTGCCGAGCACGACCTTCTGCTGGTTGCCGCCGGAAAGTGACCCGGCGAGCGTCGTCACCAGCGGCGTCCTGATATCGAGGTTACGGCGCTGCGTTTCGGCAACAGCATTCTCGCTGCTCTTAGCGACTATGAAGTTGCGCGAGTGCCTCGGCAGGTCGGGCAACGAAATATTCTGGGAGATCGGTAGATCGAGGAGCAGCCCCGCAACCTTGCGGTCCTCCGGAACAAGGAACACGCCGCGCGCCACCGCATGGGAGGCCTGGCGCGGCGCATAGGCCTCCCCCTCGATCTCGAAGCGGCCGCCATGTATGGGATCGATGCCAAAGACAGCCCGGGCCAGCTCCGTCCGGCCCGAGCCGACCAGCCCGGCCATGCCGAGAATCTCACCTTTGTACAAGTCGAGATCGACCGTCTTGGCCGGATAGGTCGATGTCCGGACCTCCAGCGCGCGCATTGCAACAGCGCCTCGGGCCTGCGCCGGCGCCGACTGGATGGCCTTGAGGTCGCGGCCGATCATCAGCTTGACCATGCGGTCGTGATTGATCTCCCTCTTGTCGAGGGTGCCGGCGATGGTCCCGTCGCGCAGCACGATGACGCGGTCGGCGGCCTGCTCGATCTCGTGCAGGCGATGCGAAATGAAGATGACGCTGATGCCGTCGCGCTTGAGCGCCGCGACCACGTCGAGCAGCTTCGCCGTTTCGGAAAGCGGCAAGCTGGATGTCGGTTCATCGAGAATGACCAGGCGCGCATTCATGGACAGCGCCTTGGCGATCTCGACCATCTGGCGCTGTGCCAGCGAAAGATTTGCCAGCGGTGTGGACGGCTTGAAGCCGGCGCCAAGTCGATTCAGCAACGGCGCGGCCATGGCGCGTTGTTTCTGGGTGTCGACGAGCCGCAGGAAACCACCGGCGCTCGGTTCACGACCGATGAAGATATTGGCGGCCACGTCGAGATTGTCGAACAGGTTGAGTTCCTGATGCACGAAGGCGATACCTGCGTGCATGCTGGCAGCAACGGAAAGCGACCGACGCTCCACGCCATCGAGCAGGATCGTTCCCGACTCGGGCTCGATCACCCCGCCGAGAATCTTCATCAGTGTGGACTTGCCGGCCCCGTTCTCGCCGACGAGGCCGATGACCTCGCCCGGGCGGACGGTCATCGAAAAGCCCTGCAGAGCGACGACGCCGGGATAGCTCTTGCGTATGTCCGCAAGCACCAGGAACGGGTCGGCGGTAGCCGTCGCAACGGCGGCAGCACTGATCATGTTGGCGGGCCTGGGCAAGAAGGTTCTACGGGCGGCAAGCACACGGCCGCCGCCCGTCCGCAAAATAAGCCGGTTCCGCTATGAAGCGGAACCGTCTCGATGCTTCTTACTTGCCCTGCATCTTCGCCAGATTGGCGGAGTAGGCATCGATGTCGGCCGCATGCAGAATCTGGCCGGGGATGATGATGACGTTGTCGGCCGGGATGCCCGACTTGTCACCCTCAAGGTACTTGGCCATCAGCTTGAAGCCCTGGTAGGCCCACTGGTACGGCTGCTGCACGACGGTGCCCGCAATCGTGCCTTCCTTCACACCACCGAGGGTGATGGGATCGTCGTCGAACGAGATGACGGTGATCTTGCCGAGCATGTCGGCGTTCTTGAGCGCCTGGTAGATAGCCGGGGTGCTGTAGGAATAGAAGCCAACGAAGCAGTTGATCTCGGGGTTGGCCACGAGGATGTCTTCGACGTTCTTCTTGGCAACGGTCTGGTCGCCACCGTCATCGCGGGTATCGACCAGCTCGATCTTGGTTCCCTTGACGCCTTCGTTGAAGCCGTCGCGACGCTCGGTGAAGTTGGCGGCGTCGAGATGGCCGACGATGCCCATG
>JBBQVL010000100.1:0-13840 GCA_038211615.1 Hyphomicrobiales bacterium | reverse complement strand
GTCGGCGAGCCGCCGCAGGGGGCGGCTCGCCCGGCGGAGTCCGAAGGCGCCGACCGCCGCCACCGCCACCGCGGAGAGCAGGAAGGAGGCGAGGAAGGCCCGCCCGAGCGGAGGCACCGGCGGGCGGTCGGCGGCGACGTTTACCCAGTCGCCCGCGGCCGTTTGCACGGACGCCATCAGCCACGTCTGCGGTCCGCGCCAGCGGGGCTGGCGCCGCGCGTTTCGATCCGGCGGGTTGCCCGGCGCGGCCTGCGGCGGCGGCGGAGGTCCGCCGACCACGACGTGCACGGCTTCGATGGGCTTGCCCAGCGCGTCCGAGAGGCTTTCGCGCAGCTCGGCGTCCGCGGCGCGGTCCTCTCGCACGAGCGGAATCCTGTCCAGCCCGACACGCAGCCCCGGACTGCTGGTCGCGGCCAGCAGCCGGTCGCGCAGCTCGGGCGGCGAATCCTCCATCAGGCCGATGATGGAAACCAGCCGGACGAACAGCTCCTCGCGAAAGGAGTTGCGAAAGCTCATCACGCGCTCGCCCGCGAACAGCGCGAAGGTGACCACCTGCGCCACGAAGAGGGTGAGCATCAGGAGCAGCGCGAGCCGGCCCGCGAGGCTCTCGGGAAAGAGCCTCACTCTCATGGCCGGATCACCTCCCCGGAAAAACTATAGCCGTCGCCCCATGCGGTCTTGATCAGTTCGGGCGTCCTCGGGTCGCGCTCGAGCTTCTTGCGCAGCCGGCTGATCTGGTTGTCGATCGAGCGGTCGAACGGTTGCGCCGAACGTCCGCGCGTCAGGTCGAGAAGCTGGTCGCGGGAGAGCACCATTCCGGGCCGGTCGAGGAGCACCGTGAGGAGCCGGAACTCGCCGCTCGACAGCGGGACCGCGACATCGTCCTCGCGGATCAGTTCGCGCCGTCCGAGATCGAGGATCCAGCGGTCGAAGCGAAGCTGCCCCTGACCTTTCTCGCGCGGCGCCGGGACGGTCTGCGCGCGGCGCAGCACCGCCTTGATGCGCGCCAGGAGCTCGCGCGGATTGAACGGCTTCGCCACGTAGTCGTCGGCGCCGACCTCCAGCCCGATGATGCGGTCGGTCTCCTCGCCCATGGCGGTGAGCAGGATGACGGGAATGTCGGTGTTCTCGCGCAGCGATCGCGTCAGCGACAGCCCATCCTCGCCCGGCATCATGATGTCGAGCACGACGAGATCGATGTCGGCGGCCTGCATCGTCTTGCGCGCCGCCGCGGCGCTCTCCGCGACGCTGGCGCGCAGCCCGTGCTTCGTCAGAAAGCGCGCCAGGAGATCGCGGATGTCGCGATGGTCGTCGACGATCAGGATGTGCGGCGTGCGTTCCATCCGGTGAACTAACCCCAAGCTTTCCGAGGCGCTTGCGGAAAAGTGTATCAGATTGTGTCCCGCACCCGTCCCGGCACGAATGACGACAAAGCAGCGTGTCGGCGAGGATAGTCTTGCGACATTCGCCTCCCAATCTCCGGTCATCGAAGACCCAAGGAGACGGTTCATGAGACGAAGTGTGAAGGTTGCGCTGGCCACCAGTGCGCTCGCCGTGGCGGGCGGGCTGTTCATGGTCGGATCGAGCTATGCGGAGCGCGGCTTCGGTCCGCTCGGCCTCGGCCCGATGGGCGACGGGCTTGGCAACCAGATGCTGAGCGCGATCGACACCAACAAGGACGGCGCGCTGTCGCAGGACGAGATCAACGCGGCCGTCAACGCCCGTTTCTCCGAGTTCGACGCCGACAAGAACGGCAACCTTTCGCTGACGGAGTTCGAGGCGCTCTGGGCGGAGATCACCAAGCCGATGGCGGTCCGCGCCTTCCAGTTCCTCGACCCCGATGGCGACGCCGCCCTGAGCAAAGCCGAGATCGACTCGCGCTTTGGCTCGGTCGTCGCTGATTTCGATCGCAATGGCGACGGCGTTCTGTCGCGCGCCGACCATCGCGGCCCCCCGCACGGCCCGCGCGGGCCGGGAGGATGGCGCCACTGGTGGAATCACGGTCCGGCCGACGGCGGTCCGGACGATCAGGGTCCCGACGACAACGCTCCGGACGCCGGCCCGCCGGCCAACTAGCACGAAGCCGGCGGACGCAGGTTCCAGGGCGAGCGGCACAAGCCCCCCAACCGCTCGTCCTGGCGCATCGGAAGCCCCGGAGCCCCCGCTTCGGGGCTTCCGTACGAATCAGCTATTCCCCCGCGGCATGGAAACATTCGTCGCCGCCGTACTGCTCGTTGCCGCCCTGCTTCTCGCCGGATGCCTGCTGGTGCTTTGGCGCGCCGGTCAGGCCGGCCGGCAGGCGGGGGCGGAGGCGTCGGCGCGGGCGGCGGAGCTTGAAGGCCGCATCGCGACGCTGCTCCTGGCGCAGTCGGAGACGAGCGGCCGCATCCAGGCGATGCAGGAGCATCTCGGCGGCCGTCAGGCGGAGCTCAACAAGACACTCTCCGAACGGCTCGACGGCATGACCGACCGCCTCAACCAGTCGATGGGCGAGTCGAGCAAGAACACCCACGACAACCTGAAGAAGCTGCATGAGCGGCTGGCGGTGATCGATGCCGCGCAGGCGACCATCTCCGACCTCACCGGGCAGGTCACCACGCTTTCCGGCATCCTCGGCAACAAGCAGACGCGCGGCGCGTTCGGCCAGGGGCGGATGGAGTCGATCGTCTCCGACAACATGCCGGCCAGCGCCTTCGCGTTCCAGTTCACGTTGAAGTCCGGGGCGCGGCCGGATTGCGTGATCTATCTCCCGAACGGCGCCGCGCCGCTCGTCATCGATGCGAAATTCCCGCTCGAGGCGCACACCGCGCTGAAGGCCGCAGACAATCCCGAGGCGCTGAAGGCGGCGGCGACGCGCTATCGCGGCGACCTGCAGAAGCACGTGAAGGACATCCGCGAAAAATACCTGATACCCGGCGAGACGCACGACACCGCCTTCATGTTCGTGCCGTCGGAGTCAATCTTCGCCGAGATTCACGAAAGCTTCGACGACGTGGTGCAGCGCGCCTATCGCGAGCGCGTCATGATCGTCTCGCCATCGCTTCTCCTCCTTTCCATCCAGGTCATCCAGCAGGTGCTGCGTGACCAGCGGCTGCGGGAAAAGGCGCACGAGATCCAGGACGAAGTGGCGAAGATGATGCTCGACGTCGACCGGCTCGACGATCGCGCACGGAACCTGCAGAAGCATTTCAACGCGGTCACCAAGGATATCGACCAGATCCTCGTGTCGAGCGACAAGGTCACCCGCCGCGGGCACGACATCGGCCTGATCGGCCTCGAGACGCCGAAGCCCGAGCCGCTTCCCTCGTTGCCGTTCGAGGAGAGCTGACCGCCACTTTCGCGGCGTTCAGCTATCGTTATCCATGCGCCGAGGTGAGTCGGCCTTCCCGCAATCCCCGTGGCTTAAGCCAACGTTCATGCCCGGCGGATAGTCTGGCTGGATGCCTATGGACGGCGACTACGATCTTTTCCTGGTAGCGCTTTCGATCGGGGTGGCGATGCTTGCGTCGTTCACCGCGCTCAACCTGACCGGCCGGCTGGTCGTGGCGGGGGGAGGGGCGCGTCGCTGGTGGCTGTTCGCGGCCGCCCTGGCGCTCGGCGGCGGCATCTGGTCGATGCATTTCGTCGGCATGCTTGCCTTCGTCATGCCTGTGCCCGTCACGTATGAATTGCGGCTGACGGCAGTGTCGTTCGTGCTGCCGGTCGCGGCGACGGTGGTCGGGCTTCATGTAATCTGCAGGCTCGGCGCGCGTCTCGTTCCGGTTCTCGTCGGCGGCGCTCTCGTCGGGCTGGCGGTCGTGACCATGCACTACACGGGCATGGCCGCCATGCGGATGCCCGGCGTCTCGGTAACGTACGACCACGCGCTTGTGGCGATTTCGGTGGCGATCGCGATCGTCGCCGCGACCGCCGCCCTTGCCCTGGCGTTCCACACCGACCGCACCTGGCAGCAGTTTGCCGCCTCCGCCCTGATGGGCTTGGCGATCGCCGGCATGCATTACACCGGCATGGCGGCCGCGACGTTCCACATGGACGGCCATGTCCCGATGTCGGCCGATCCGACGGCGTTGCAGCCCGGGAGCCTCGCGGTCGCCGTTGTCGGCGTCACCGCGATCATGCTGATCCTGGCGCTGGCGAGCGCGTCATTCGACCGCAAGCTTGCCAGACTGGCGGAACGCGAATCGGAGACGCTGAGGCGGAGCGAGGAGCGCTACCGCTCGCTGATCGAGAACGCCTCCGACATCATCGCGATCGTCGGCCCCGATGGCAGCTTCATATACGAGAGCTCCAGCGCAATGAACGTGCTCGGCTACGCGACAAGCGAACTCCTTGGCAAGCGGCTTTCCGAGTTCGCACCGCCGGATCGCGCCGCCGACATTGACCGTTTCCTGGCGAGCGCTCTTGCGCGTCCCGGCGCGGAGACTTGGTCGGAGCTGCCGCTGCTCCACTCAGCGGGCGCGTGGCGGGACTTCGAGATCATCGCGAAGGACCTGACGGCAGTGCCGAGCATCGGGGGGATCGTAATTCACCTGCGCGACATCACCGAGCGCAAGCTGATGATGGCGCAGCTCGAGCTCCTGTCGGAAACCGATCTCCTCACCGGCCTGCTCAATCGCCGCGGCTTCATGAAACGGGCGGCGCGGGAGTTCGAGCGCATGCGTCGCGCCGGCGGCGACATCGCCGTCATCATGCTCGACATCGACTACTTCAAGGCGATCAACGACCGGTTCGGCCACGCGGCGGGCGATCTCGTGCTGGCGATGATCGCCGAGGAATGCCGCGCGCAGCTCCGCGAGACGGATTTGCTCGGGCGGCTCGGCGGCGAGGAATTCGCCATCGTCATCGCGGACGGGCTGGCGGGCACCGCCGAGGAGGTGACGAACCGCCTTCGTCACGCCGTCGCCGCGCAGAGGGTTTCGGCGATCAAGGGCGAGGTCTCGGTGACCGCGAGCTTCGGCGTGACCTTCGTCGATCCGAGTATTGTCGAGATCGACGCGGCGCTTCGCCTCGCCGACGGCGCGCTTTACGAAGCCAAGCGCGCCGGCCGGAACTGCATCAAGATCAGCGCGTAGCCGCGAAGGTGAAGAGAGGGGATTGCCCCTCCCTGCCTTTCGAAGCTGCGTCCGACCTTCAGTTCTTCGCGTAGGTGACGCCCTCAAGCGAAGTCAGGCTGCGGGCGACGCTGAACGGGCCGTCGGATTGCAGCCCGACCGACCCGTCGGGATGAATGTCCAGCCGTCCCGTCGCTCCGTTCAGCATCGTGACGCGAACGTAGATGTTACCGTTCGGCCGCAGCGCCGGCGGCAGCGCGAAGGGCAATGCGCTGTTGCCGGTCGGCTCGTACATCGTGCCCTGCAGGTGCACGATTCCCTCCGAATCGAGGGCGCCCGAGGGAGCCCGCGTAGCGCCGTTGTATGTCTTCCAGCCATTGATCAGCGCGAAGGCCTTGAACTGCAGCGGCGCGGCCGACTTCGGATAGCTCACACCTTCGAGCGAGGTGAAGAGCTGGGCGTTGATGAAATCGCCGGCGGCGCGCTCTGTGACTGTGCCGTCCGGCTTGATCATCAGTCGGCCGGGCTTGCCGTTGATGCAGTCGATCGGCACGAAGATGATCTTGTCCGGGCGGAGCGCGGGCGGCAGCACGAATGGGCGTGGGCTGTTGGCCCCGAGGCTCTGGTGGATCGCACCCTTCAGATGCACGATATTGTTGGCGTCAATTGCGCCGGACGGGGTCCGCGTCGTGTTGTCATAGGCATGCCAGCCGTTGATCAGCGCAAGCGCATTATATTGAAGCGGCGCTCCGGATCTCGGATAGCTGACCCCTTCGAGGGAGACGAAGTATCGGGCATCCTCGCCCGGCGGGGCATGCACGACGACGAACCCGTCGGGACGGATGTCGAGCCGGCCGGGCCGCCCGTTACTGAGGTCGACGGGCACATAGATGATCTTGTTCGGCCGATAGGCGAGCGGCATCGAGAAGGGGCTGAGAGAAATACCGGCCTTGCCGTGCAGCCCGCCCCTGAGATGCACCACACCGGCGGAATCCACGGCTGCCGCCGGAGTGCGCGTGTTGGGGAAAATCGACCACCCGGTCAGTGGCTGAAGTGCCTCGTAGCTCAGCGGCGCCGCCGCGGCGCTGCCGCAAAGCGTTGCCGTCAGGGCGAGCATAGCGCCCAGTTTCATCGATCTGTTCATGGTTTCCTTCCCGCGCCGCGGCAATTCCGCGGACTGTGGGCGGGTCGATAGGGGCAGCGGGTTTCGCGCGGATGTCTTCGAATATTTCTGTTTTCAGGGGCGAAGCAACATCCGCCCGTTCGCAGCGCGAGCTTATCTCTCGGGCTTCGGCGCGTGGCGCGCGTCGATTGCCGCGGCGCGCTCGGAGGCGGGTCGCGCCACCCATCGCGCGACGTAATCGGCGAGCGGGCCCCCCTTCTCGATGATGCCGAAGAGCATCCCGTAGCGGAGCGTCGAGGCGACATAGATGTCCGCGGCGCTGAAGCGGCCCGCGAGCCATTCGCTTCTCGCGACCGCGTTCGTGACGGTCGAGAGCATGTCGCCGAACGAGCCCCAGCCGACCGACCGGCTCGGCACGTTCCACTTGAAGAATTTCTCGCCGAAGGCCGGCTCCATCACGCCGGCCGCGAAGAACAGCCAGCGGAGATAGTCGGCCCGCTCCGGCGCACCGGCGAGCGGGGCAAGCCGCCCCGCCGCATACTTGTCGGCGAGATAGGCAAAGATCGCGCCGGTCTCGGCGATCGCTATGTCGCCGTCGAGCACCAGCGGCACCTTGCCCATCGGATTGCGCGCGAGAAACTCCGGCTTCTTCTGGTCGCCCCTGTTCAGGTCGATGACTTCGAGCCGGTAGGGGCGCTCGAGCTCCTCCATGAGGCGGAGCGCCGTGACCGCCCGGCTCTGCGGCGCGTAGTAGAGAACAAGATCGGCGTTGTCGGCGACAGGCATCGGAACGTCTCCTTGAGAAGCCCCCAACCTTACCACGATGACTAATGCGTTCGCTATATGTTCCGAATTAAGTGCTCAGAAGAGCGTGCGGCTCTTCATGGCGGCCGCGAGGGTGCCGTCGTCGAGATAGTCGAGCTCGCCGCCGACCGGGACGCCGTGCGCGAGCCGGGTAATTTTCGCGCCCGTGCCGGCGAGCTGGTCGGTGATGTAGTGGGCCGTGGTCTGCCCCTCGACCGTGGCGTTCATGGCGAGGATCACTTCGGAGATGCCGCCCCCCGCTTCACGGCCGGCGCGCACGCGGCCAACGAGCGAGGCGATATTCAGATCGTCGGGGCCGATCCCGTCGAGCGGCGACAGCACGCCGCCGAGCACATGGTAGCGGCCCCTGGTCGCCGCGGCGCGCTCCAGCGCCCAGAGGTCGCCGACATCCTCGACCGCCACGAGGATCGAGGCGTCGCGGGCGGCATCGCGGCAGATCGTGCAGGGATTCTGCGTATCGACGTTGCCGCAGATCGTGCAGACGGAAACCGCCGCCGCGGCCTCGGCGATCGCCTTGCCGAGCGGCTGCATCAGCGCTTCCTTCTTCTTCAGGAGCGCCAGCGCCGCGCGCCGCGCCGAGCGCGGCCCGAGCCCGGGCAGCCGCGCGAGCAACTGGATGAGCTTCTCGATCTCCGGCCCGACGACCGACCGCGCCAAGGAATTCCCCTAGAAAGGCAGGCCGAGGCCGGGCGGCAGTCCGAGGCCGGCGGTCAGTGCCTTCATCTTCTCCGCCGCGAGCGCCTCGGCCTTGCCGCGCGCATCGGTGGCGGCGGCGACCACGAGGTCTTCGAGGATCTCGATCTCCTCCGGCTTGGCGAGCGAGGGATCGATGCGGATGCTCTTCAGGCCGCCCTTGCCGTCGACGATCACGGTGACGAGCCCGCCGCCCGACGTGCCGGTCGCCTCGAGCGCGGCGATCTCCGCCTGCAGGCCCTGCATCTTTCCCTGCAGCTCCTTCGCCTGCTTCATCATCCCAAGGAAATCCATCATCAGTCCCCGCCCTCATTGTCCTCGGCGACGTCCGCGAGGAATTCGCCCGCCGCTGGCGCGGCTTCGACTTCCGCCTGCGTCGCGCGCTCGCGCACGCTGACGATCTCGGCGCCGGGAAAGCGGTCGAGCAGCTTGCGGACAAGCGGATCGGCGCGCGCCTCGTCGAGCAGCGACGCCTCGCTCTTCTTGCGCACTTCATGCACGGTCGCGCCGGCCTGTTCCTTGCTGACGGTGACCATCCAGCGCTCGCCGGTCCACGTCCGCAGAATCTGCCCGAGCTTCTGCGGCAGGGTCGGCTCGGCATCGGGGGTGAGCGCGATCTCGATCCGCCCCTGCTCGAAGCGCAGCGGCCGAACATGCCGCTCGAGCGCGAACACCAGCAGCCGGTCGCGGTCGGCTTTGGCCTTCGCGATGATGTCGTCGAAGCTCCGGAGCGTGATCTCGGGGCGCGCCGCCGCGGGGGCCGCGACCGCCGCCGTTTCGAGCCGCGGCGCCGTGCTTGCGCGCGCCGCTTGCGGACCGGCGGACGCCGCCGCGGCGGGGGCGCGCGGCGCCGCGGAAGCTGGCGGCGATGGCGTGGCCACGCCGTTCGCGGAAAGCATGCGGATCGCCTCGTCCGGCGTCGGCAGGTCGGCGGCATGGCAGAGGCGGACGAGTACCATTTCGGCGGCCGCCCGCGGCCGCGCCGCAATTCCCACTTCCTCCAGCCCCTTCACCAGGATCTGCCAGGCGCGGGCGAGATCGCGGAGCGACAGCGCCTCGGCGAAGGCCGCGCCGCGCACCCGCTCCGTCTCCGAGATCGCGGCGTTCGCGGCAGCACTCGGCGCAAGCTTCAGCCGCGTGACGTAATGGCAGAAGTCGGCAAGGTCGGTCAGCACGATCGCCGGATCGGCGCCGGCATTGTGCTGCGCGTCCATCTCGGCAAGCGCCGCCGCGGCGTCGCCGCGCATCGTGTGCTCGAAGAGATCGACGACGCGCGTGCGGTCGGCGAGCCCCAGCATGCCCTCGACGGTCTCGGCATCCACCGTGCCCGCGCCGTGCGCGATCGCCTGGTCGAGGATCGACAGCGCATCGCGCACCGAGCCTTCCGCCGCGCGCGCGATCTGGCGCAGCGCATTGGACTCGACCGCGATGCCCTCCTTTTCCGCGATGCCGGCGAGGTGCGCCACCAAAACCGCGGCGTCGACGCGGCGGAGATCGAAACGCTGGCAGCGCGACAGCACCGTCACCGGCACCTTGCGGATCTCGGTCGTCGCGAAGATGAATTTCACATGCGGCGGCGGCTCCTCCAGCGTCTTCAAGAGGCCGTTGAAGGCCTGCTTGGAGAGCATGTGGACCTCGTCGATGATGTAGACCTTGAAGCGCGCCGAGACCGGCGAGTAGCGCGCCGAATCGATGATGTCGCGGATGTCGTCGATGCCGGTATGCGAGGCCGCGTCCATCTCCATGACATCGGGATGCCGGCCTTCCATGATGGCGCGGCAATGCACGCCCTCGACCGCAAGATCGACGTTGGGCGCTCCCGAGCCGTCCTCCGTCTCGTAGTTCAGCCCGCGCGCCAGGATGCGGGCTGTGGTGGTCTTGCCCACCCCGCGCACGCCGGTCAGCATCCAGGCATGCGGAATGCGGCCGGCGGCAAACGCGTTCTTCAGCGTCCGCACCATCGGCTCCTGGCCGATCAGGTCGTCGAAGCGGGCAGGGCGGTATTTCCGCGCAAGCACCTGATAGCCGGGAGCGGGTTCGGTCATTGGCCTTTCGGCGGTGCCTCGCGCGAGCGAAAGGTTGAGAGAAAGCGGGAGGCTGGACTGGCAACCCGTGCCGAATCTCGTTGGGGCTGCTTCCTTCCGGACCTGACCCGGTTGGCGAGTAGCACGTCCACCGCCAACCTCCCTGCGATCTATATCGCCGCTGGGAGGGGCGGGCGCAAGCCTGCGGAGCGGCGGATCCTGACGAAGCGGCGGGAACTCGCGGTCCGCCGCGCGGTTTGCTGGGGGACGGGTGGGACCATTCGGGTTCGACCGGCCGTCATGACGCGCACAAGGAGGGACGGACCTTGAAGCAGCTTGCTCCCCGGAAGTCTGGATCCGCGCCGGCAGGCGTTCGAAGTGGCCTGCGCACCGTGCTGGCCGTGAGCCTCGCTGCTTCGGCGCTGCTCGCGGCGGCCGCCAGCGCCGACGAGCCAGGGCAGATCCTCTTCAACAACACCTGCCGCACCTGCCACACCGTCGAGCAGGGCGACAACCGGCTCGGCCCGAGCCTCGCCGGGATCGTCGGGCGCAAGGCGGGCTCGCTCCCCGGCTACGCCTACTCGGAGGGCATGAAGAAGAGCGGAATGGTCTGGGATGAGGCGACGCTCGACCGCTTCATCGAGAAGCCGGAGGCAGTTGTCCCCGCAACCAACATGAAGCCCTACGCAGGCATGAGCGCCGCGGAAGATCGCGCCGCGATCATCGCCTATCTCAAGGCCCACTAAGCGGATTATCGCCGGCGCCCGCGCCGACTGTGACATTCGCGACTCACTTTTCCCAATTCAGCGATATTGCCGTTGGATAAAGGGGCGGGGACTCTTGTGGCCGATTCCCGGCGCCTATACTTTCCCGGTCAACACGCACGACATGTTGTGCGGCGGATCGGTTTTCCATCTAGTCATTGCGTCCAACGTGAGCGCGTAGCGTTTCGCGAACGCGATTGGATTCGACGCAGCGTCGGCGGAGGAAAGCGGTCCCAAGGAGAGCTGATGTCCTGGACCGACGAACGGGTCGAACTGTTGAAGAAGCTCTGGCAGGACGGCCTGTCCGCCAGCCAGATCGCGGCGGAACTTGGCGGCGTCACCCGCAACGCGGTGATCGGCAAGGTGCACCGCCTCGGACTTTCCGGACGCGGGCAGCCGACGTCCTCGATCAAGCGCCAGCGCCGAACGCATTCGACCGGTGTCCGGCGCGTGCGCCAGATGATCACCGTGGGCAATCTCGCGCTGAAGTCGGATCAGCTTCCCGAGGCCGACATGCGGCCGCGCCGCAACGTCGTGGTGCCGATCGCGAAGCGGCTGTCGATCTTTGCGCTCACCGAAAAGACCTGCAAATGGCCGATCGGCGACCCCGGACACGAAGATTTCCACTTCTGCGGGCATGATTCGCTGGAAAACCTCCCGTACTGCGAGTATCACGCCGGAGTCGCGTATCAGGCTCCGGAGCCGCGCCGACGCCTGAGACGTTCGGGCTAGGCGGACTGAAGAGCCCCCTTCCTCCCGAAGAAATGGCGTAACAAAATGGCGGGGCGGGCCCCGCCTTTTTCTTTGCCGGCTTCGATCAGGCCCGTTCGAGCTGCTCGTTGAAGGCGTAGCCGGCGCCGCGCACGGTGCGGATCGGATCGCGGCTGCGGCCGCGGTTCAGCGCCCGGCGCAGCCGTCCGATGTGGACGTCGACGGTGCGCTCGTCGACATAGACGTCATGCCCCCAGACTCCGTCGAGAAGCTGCTCGCGGGTGAAGACGCGGCCGGGGGTCTTCATCAGGAATTCGAGCAGCCGGAATTCCGTCGGCCCGAGATGCACCTCGCGGCCCGCGCGGCGCACGCGGAACGTCTCGCGGTCGAGCTCCAGGTCGCCGGCGCGTAAGAGCGAGGAGATCGCCTCCGGGCGGGCGCGGCGCAGCAGCGCCTTCACCCGCGCCATCAGCTCCGCCACCGAGAAGGGCTTGACCACATAGTCGTCGGCGCCGGTGGCGAGGCCACGGATGCGCTCATCTTCCTCGCCGCGCGCCGTCAGCATCAGGATGGGCAGCTTCGCGGTGTCGTCGCGGGTGCGGAGCCGCCGGCAGAGCTCGATGCCGGAGAGGCCGGGCAGCATCCAGTCGAGGATCAGGAGATCCGGCATGCGTTCGCGCAGCCTGATCTCCGCCTCGTCGCCACGCGCGGAAACCTCGACCTCGTAGCCCTCCGCTTCGAGGTTGTAGCGAAGCAGCAGCGTCAGCGGCTCTTCGTCTTCGACGATCAGGATCAGCGGCTTGGCCATGCTCCCCTCGCCCTCGCGCCAGCTATTCCTCGACCCGCGTGCTCGACTGGCGCGGCTCGACCCACTGCTCCCCGGTGATCAGGTAGAAGACGGTTTCCGCGATGTTGGTCGCGTGGTCGCCGATCCGCTCGATGTTCTTGGCGCAGAAGAGGAGGTGCGTGCACATCGTGATGTTGCGCGGATCCTCCATCATGTAGGTCAGCAGCTCGCGGAACAGCGAGGTGTAGACCGCGTCGATCTCCTGGTCCTGGGCGCAGACGTCGCGCGCCTTCTCCACGTCGCGCGCGGCGTAGGCGTCGAGCACCTTCTTCACCTGCGCCAACGCGAGATCGGACAAATGCTCGACGCCGACCCGCACCTTCTGCGAGAACGTCTCGTTCTGGATGACGAGCCCCCGCTTCGCGATGTTCTTGCCGAGGTCGCCGATCCGCTCGAGGTCGCTCGCGATGCGGATCGCGGAGATGGTCTCGCGCAGATCCTGCGCCATCGGCTGGCGGCGCGCGATGACGAGGATGGCGCTCTCCTCGATCTGCCGATGCATCGCATCGACCTTCTTGTCCGCTTCGATGACCTCGTAGGCGAGGTTCGCATCGGAGTTGAGAAGCGCGCTGATGGAATGCTCGACGATCTGCTCGGCGCGGCCGCCCATCTCGGCGATCGAGCGGGAGAGCCCCTGCAGGTCGTCCTCGAACGAAGTGACGATGTGCTGTGCCATTCGTGCCCTGCCTCTCAGCCGAAGCGGCCGGTGATGTAGTCTTGCGTGCGCTTGTCGCGCGGCGCGGTGAAGATCTTCGAGGTCTCGTCGAACTCGACCATCTCGCCGAGATACATGAAGGCGGTGAACTCGGAGGCGCGCGCCGCCTGCTGCATGTTGTGGGTGACGATGGCGATCGTGTACTCGCTCTTCAGCTCGTCGATCAGCTCTTCGATCTTGGCGGTGGAGATCGGGTCGAGCGCCGAGCAGGGTTCGTCGAGCAGCACCACCTCCGGGCGGATGGCGACGGTGCGGGCGATGCAGAGCCGCTGCTGCTGGCCGCCGGAAAGGCTGAGCCCGCTCGATTGCAGCTTGTCCTTCACCTCGCCCCAGATCGCCGCCCGCGTCAGCGCCGCTTCCACGCGGTCGTCGAGCTCGGAGCGGCTGAGCTTTTCATAGAGGCGCAGGCCGAAGGCAATGTTCTCGTAGATCGTCATCGGGAACGGCGTCGGCTTCTGGAACACCATGCCGACACGGGCGCGGAGGCTGTTCACGTCCTCCTTCGCATCGAGGATGTTCTTGCCGTCGAGCATAACCTGCCCCTCCGCCCGCTGCTTCGGATAGAGCTGGTAGATGCGGTTCAGGACGCGGAGTAGCGTGGACTTTCCGCAGCCCGACGGCCCGATGAAGGCCGTCACCCGGTTGCGGTAGAGCGGCACGCTCACCGATTTCAGCGCCAGCGTCTCGCCATAGTAGAAGCGGAGATCGCGGATGGAGACCTTTTCGGGAAGGTCCTGGGTCACGACTGCGTTCACTGGGTTACCCTTGAGCGTGAGAGGAGGCGGGCGATGACATTCAGCGCCAGCACAGTAGCGGTGATGATGAGCGCGCCGGTCCAGGCGAGGTTCTGCCATTCCTCGTAGGGGCTCAGCGCGAACTGGAAGATGGTCGTCGGCAGGCTCGCCATCGGGGCGTCGAGGTTGAGGCTCCAGAACTGGTTGTTGAGCGCCGTAAAGAGCAGCGGCGCCGTCTCGCCGCTGATGCGGGCTACCGCCAGCAGCACGCCGGTGATGATGCCGGAGCGCGCCGCGCGGTAGGTGACGCGGCGGATGACCAGCCAGCGCGGCATGCCCATCGCGGCGGCCGC